>NZ_SMDQ01000020.1 GCF_012911975.1 Nodosilinea sp. P-1105
GAGTCGGTTACTTCTGGGTTGTTGGTTAGCTCGGCAAACAGCGACTGGACTTCACCGGTCTGCTGCTGAGCCAGCAGACCCAGAACGTGGTCTACCAGCTTGCCGCCGTCACCCTGGGCATAGCCCCCCTGCTGCCGGTAGGCCAGGTAGGCATCGCGAGCCTGCTGCCACGCCTCCCGAGCCGCTGCGGGGTTGCCGGTAGCGGTTTCAATTTGGTGCAGGACGGAGAAGGACTGCCAGATGTCTCCTGCAGCACCGAAGGGTTGCCTACACTCGATCGCCCGTCGGATTTCCCTTCGCGCTTCGTCGTAACGCTGGAGCTTGAGCAAGGTCTTGCCAATATTGTTGCGGGCTACACCTTCCTCTTTTAGATCACCTGACTCAACAGCAATATCCGCTGCCTGCCGATAAAAGATCACCGCCTCTTCCGGTCGGTTCAAACAATCGTCGTAAAGATTCCCCAACTGGGTCAAACTACTCGCCTGCCCGGCCCGAACGCCTTGCTGGGTCCGAATCGCCAGGGACTGGCGGTAGGCGGCTTCTGCGGCGTCGCAGTTGCCTGCCGCTTGATGCACCATGCCGAGCTTGTGCCAGACAATGGCAACGGAGGCGGGTTCGTTTTGCTGTTCAAACAGGGTGCGGGCTGCTTGGTAACCGGCGATCGCCTCCCCATACCGTCCCTGATACATTCGCACCGTGGAAAGTTGGACTTTGATCGCCGCCACATCTCTGGAAGACTCGCGCTTTTCAGCCAAGACAAGCAGTTCCTCATACCTCACCGCTGCCTCATCCAACCGCCCTAGGTCCAGAAGGCAGTTGGCTTGCTCAGCCAGGGTCACAGAGACCATACGTTCTTCCCCTTCCTCTAAGGCCTCAAACTGTTGATGAGCCTCTACAAACTGCTTCAGAGCCGAGGCTGCCTGACCACCATCGCTCAACACTCGGCCCAGCAGGAAATGGGCCTCGGCCAAATCATAATCCGCCCCGTTATAAGCGGTTGGCCCCAACTTTTGAGCCTGGGCTAGCAGCGCCTGAGCCTGGGTATAGGCCGCTTGCAGTTGCCGCTGGTCTAGCAATCGCTCAATCTGCAATCGCTCGTTTTTAAACCGAGCCTCGCCCCACTCGGGCATTGCCACCGCTGCCTGTTCCCGCAGGGCCACCACCCGCGCCAGGGCCTGGGGGCGGTTCAGGGGAGTCAGCAATTGTTCAATCTTCCCAGCCGTAGCGACCACTTGTTCAGCCATGTCGCTATTGGCAGCCAGCCGCTGCCCCAGCCAGTCCAGCAGGGCCATTAGGTTGGGCAGCTCCAGCAGCATCAGTCCACGGGCCAGTCGGTTATCTTGGAACATTTGCCCATAGAGGAAGTCGACCAGTTGCCTCATCGCCTCGGCCCAGGTAGCGATGAATTGGGCCAGGTGCTCAGGAGGCTGCCTCAGTTGCAGGTAGGCAGGCAGCGCCGGATCCAGCCGCAGGTAGGTGTACTCCTGCTCCTCCGCCATCCCAACCCCGATCAGCATGGCACCAACCGCTTGAGCATTTTCTGAATCAAGCCCCAGTACTTCACTCAAAACAAAAAGATTGGCTCCCCCATGCACCACCGCCAGCCGCTTCACCCGTTCCCGCACCTCCTCCGGCAAGCGCCGCAGCGACAGCTCTAAGCTGGCATACAGCGAGTTCTCGCGATCGCCTGGGTTCTCCGCATCCAGCTTCGCCATCAACCCCGCCACATTCTGCGTCGTTGCCCGTACCCCTCGCGCCACTTCCCTGGCCAGCAGCACCAGGGCGCGGGTGTGGCGGTTCACGGTTTCCACCAGCTCAATCACTGCTGGTGGAACATCAGTGGAATTATCTTTTGGAGTCGTACCGTCGTCATCGGCAGGAAGGGTTCCTCCCTGCTCGGTGATTACCTGCTCCACTAATTGAATGGCTTCATCCTTGCTCAGCCGTCCCAGTTCTACGGTGCATTTGGCCTTGGCAAATGGGGTGGGCAGGGGTTCGCGGCTGGTAAACAGCAGGCGGCAGCGGGGGTCGGCGGCAACAAATTTCTGGCAGAGGGCCAGCAGCTCCGTCACATCCGCCACCCCCGCCGGGTTGTTGCCCTCGCTATCGGGCAGCACACTTTCCATATTGTCCAGCACAATTACCGTCGGGCAGTCCCGCAGGGCGCGCTCCACCGGTTGCAGGGCAGCGGCCCAGTCGTCGCCATACTGGGCCACCAGATACCCCGGCACCAACTGCCGACCGATCGCATCCAGCACCCCCCTCACATCCTGCACGTTCTGCGGCTCCACGCTGACGAATGCCGCCCGCTGAAACCGGCCCGACTGCACCAGCCAGCGGGCCAGTTCCACCGTCAGCGCCGTTTTACCCAGGCCGCCGCTGCCGCGCACCACGGCGTAGGGTTCCTGCTGTAGCAGGCGCTCTAGGTGCAGCAGTTGGCGGCTGCGACCGACAAAGTGGTGCTCCGGTTCTGGGGGGAGCTGGCCCAGTTGGGTCTGGCGTCGCTCTCGGGCCAGGCGGGCTGCCGCTTCCCCCACGGTAACGGTAAAGAGCTGGGGGTCAGCTTCATCCTGGTAGAGCACGGGCACAAACCAGTCTTGTAGCTCCAGGATGCCTGCCCCCATAATTTTGAAGCGGTAGGGGTCGCCGTAGAGGGTCGCTTGCCCCGCCATCATGGCATCCCCCACCCGTTTGCCTTCCGCCAGGGTGCGGTAAAAGGGCTCCACAAAGCGGCGGGCCGTTTCCACTAGTACCGAATGGCTCATAGCCACCACAGAA
Source organism: Nodosilinea sp. P-1105 (assembly GCF_012911975.1). Classification (GTDB taxonomy): domain Bacteria; phylum Cyanobacteriota; class Cyanobacteriia; order Phormidesmidales; family Phormidesmidaceae; genus Nodosilinea. Next base: position 2,779 of record NZ_SMDQ01000020.1, read on the forward strand.
CCGACGCCTTCTTCTAGTAGCTTCGCTGCTACGGAAGCCATTGGGTCGTCAGACGTTTGAGCACTCTGGCAGGCTTCCAGAAAAAACAGCGGCACGCCATAGCCTCGCATTTCAGCGGCAAGTTCCTGGGCATTTACCAATTCGAGTAGCCGCTTGCCGAGCTTGTGGCGATCGCGGTGGGCCTCAAAGCAGAGATACCCCAGCCCGACGCGGCGATCGTAGACCCCGTGCCCGTCAAAGTGGACGACATCATAGGGCTCGCCTTTATCCTTAGCCTGTTTCAGGGCTGCTTTCATCGCAGGAAAGGTGGGGGATGGCAGCAGATCCACCTGCACCAGGTCTTCCCCCAATTCCTCCACAGCCTGCACCAGAGCCTTGGCACTGATGCGGTGGTCGATATAACCAACTGGATTTCCCTGATCATCCGCGAATTCGGGACGAGGGCTGATTAGCAGCACTCGAATCGGAAGCTTTGCTTTTGTAACAGGTTGAGGCTCTCGATTCGGCAAACGACGCCGGACTTGCGCTCCGCTTGCCCCTTGAGCCAGATAGCCCTTGCCATCATGCAAAATCTCCCAGGGCAGCGAGAGCAAATCGCTGGCCGCTTCTCGGCACAGAGCGGCTTCTGCTTCGGGAGTGCCTTCCACGGGTTCGCCGTCTACCTGCACAGAAAAGCGGCGATTGCTGTTAGTGCGCCGCCATTCTGCTAACGGTTCGCAGGCGGTTTCGCCGCTGAGGGCAGCATCGTAGAGGGCTTTGCCCCAGAGAGGGAGGTTTTGCTCCGTGCGGGTAGCCCGGTCCTTAAAGACGCCCGTGGGCCACTGGTAGTACTTCTCGATGTACCAGCGGATTTCTTCGAGTTCCACTGGGCCTAGCGGTGCCTCGAAGCGGTAGCGGCGGCTAGTAATGGCGCGGCGGCTATCGGCAGGAATGTAGGTAAGTTCGGCGGTGGCGGTGGCGCGGCGAATGCTGTCGCGTTCGGTAATGTGGGGGTCAGTGAGGGTCAGGAGGAGTTCTTCGACAGGTTCGACCGGGACGGTTGTACCCGGTTTCAGATCATCGGGGAGTTCTTTACCCAGGGCCGCGTAGATGGCCGGAACGGCTTCTCGGAGCCCGTTTGGACCTTCGTTGACAAAAATATGGATGGGGTCATTGGGAAAGAAAGGTTTGAGAATGCCCCTTGGCACTCCCGGCAACACGATGGGGATAACTTTATAGCCATCTGTGCGCTGTTGGGCGACCTCTGACGCCAGCAGGATTTCTTTCTGCACCCAGCCTGAGCTAAGGGCATCCAGGCTGATCACCACCAGAAAGTGGCGGGCGGTGCGAATGGCGGTTTTGATGGTTTCGGTCAGTTCATCGCCGCCGGTCAGCTCTCGGGAATCCACCCAGGGGAGTTGACCGTGAGCTTCAAGAATTTCCCGCAGACGCCTGACGGTATCGTCGTCTTTAGACGAGTGGGAAATAAAAACCGGCTGGCTCATCGCTGGCTTACCCTGGCGAGGTGGTGGTTGAATCCTGGCTGACTCTGGCCTTGGCCCCGAAATATACCCCTAAGATAGCCGACCTTTTTCCGCCACTGCTGCTAAAAGAGATGAGCCGCAACCCTAGGGCAGTAAATCCTCAACGGCCACCCGCCCATTGACAGCGGCTAACGGTGCAACCGCCTGTCCAGGCAGATAGGTTACCACCTCCCCGTAGCGCCAGCCGTAGGTCACTTCATCATCCGCCACGGGCTGGCGATACACCTCCAACTGGCGCTGGACCAGGTTTACAATCCAATAGTCAGCAATCCCTGCCTTGGCGTACAGGCTGCCCTTCACGCTGCGATCGTAGCTGACTGAGGTATCGGCCACCTCCACCAGTAACGCCGCTGTGGTGGGGTGGGCCGTGGCATAGTCGCGAATGGTGCCGGGCACCACGGCCACATCTGGCTCTGGCTCAGAAATGTCGCTGATCACAAAAGGCTTTTGCTGGCGAACATAATAGCCAGCGTCAAACACCGCTTTCAGGGCTGCATCCACCAGGTCAACGGCCGTGGCATGGGGGCTTCTCATGGCGGCCATATCCATCACCTGACCTTCGATTAACTCTACCCGTCGCCCCTCAAAAAAGCCGAGATCGGCCAGGCGTTGATACTCATCGCGAGTCCACACATGCACCTGAGGTTGCGTAACAGATACCATGCCCAGCGGCCTCCTTGGCAGTTTGGCGGTGGAGGGCTAACCAAAAGGCCCTTCCCAAGAAAATCCTGATCAAATTTTACCTTCGGGGCATAACCGTCTATGGGAGAGGCTAAATTTGGGTGCGCACCCATTGGCGAAAGTCCAGTTCTGCGGTGACTTCATCGGCGATCGCGGTCTGCAAAAAACCGTAAAGATCGGCCTTTGCCACCAGAGGAAAGGTGGGTGAGCGCTGCCGCTCCTCATACTGCCCGGCCACCAGCTGTAAGATTGTCCACTCCCGCCCGTTAAACCGCCAAAATTCAGGCACCCCCAGGCTGGCATAGAGGTCATTTTTCTGAATATCCGTATGGGTGATATCCACCTCAACCACCAAATCTGGCGGAGGATCAACGGCTAAATCTACCTCATGATCGGCCACCGAACCATAGTTTTGAATGTAATAGCCGTTATCCGGTTCTGCACTTTTCAGCAGGTCTGCTCTAGCCAGGGTGGTTGACCCCATCGATTTCATTTTCAGGCCCAGTTCCACCACCAAAATGCGGATAAACAGTTCAATTAACCGAGCCAGGCGCTCGTGGCCCTCCAACGGCATGGTAATTTCTAACGTCCCATTGTCATAGGTAAAGCGGGCATGGGTGCGTTCTCCTAGCAGTTGATGAATTTGCTGAAAGGCTGACCAATCCAGGGAACGAAATGCCAGCCGATTTTCCCCCGTTGGGGTGGATGGCGCCTCTAGGTACATGGGTTTTGCCTCCCGCCGGGCTGGCTGATCGGGTAATTCTAATTCTAAGGCTCAAGATAGGATAGACCTCCGAGTTCTTTAGAACTCGGAGGTCTGGACCAGGGTTTTAGGTGATCACGGTGGGTTCGGGGCGGCCAGTCAGCGTCTTAATCTGGGCGATCTCGTCGGCCAGAGCGATCAAGTCCGCCAGGGCGGCCTGGGTTTCCTGGTCATGCTTGGCTGGGTCAGGCTCGTAGCTTTCTACATACAGCCGCAGGGTGGCCCCGGAGGTGCCGGTGCCGGACAGGCGAAAGACGATGCGGGAGCCGTCGGTGAAGCCAATGCGCACCCCCTGGTTTTTAGCGACGCTGCTGTCCACCGGGTCGGTGTAGGCAAAGTCGTCGGCATAGTCGACGGTGTAGGCCCCAAAGGTTTTGCCGGCCATAGAACCGAGGCTCTGGCGCAGGTTGTCGATCAGGGTGTTGGCGCGATCGCTGTCTACCCCTTCATAGTCATGGCGAGAGTAGTAGTTGCGACCATAGGTAGCCCAGTGTTCGCGGACAATGGCTTCCACCGACTGCCCCTTCACCGCCAGGATGTTTAGCCAAAACAACACCGCCCACAGACCATCTTTTTCCCGAATATGGTTAGAGCCAGTGCCAAAGCTTTCTTCGCCGCAGAGGGTGGCTTTACCGGCATCCAGCAGATTACCAAAGAACTTCCAGCCGGTGGGAGTTTCGTAGCAGTCGATGCCCAGCTTTTCGGCAACGCGGTCGGCGGCCTGGCTGGTGGGCATAGAGCGGGCAATCCCGGCCAGGCCATTCCGGTAGCCGGGGACCAGGGTGGCGTTGGCGGCTAAAATAGCCAGGCTGTCGCTGGGGGTAACAAAGAAGTTTTTGCCCAAAACCATATTGCGATCGCCGTCCCCATCGGAGGCGGCCCCAAAGTCAGGGGCATTGTCCCCAAACATCACCTCCACCAGGTCGTGGGCGTAGACCAGGTTGGGGTCGGGGTGGCCGCCGCCAAAGTCTTCCAGGGGTTCACTGTTTACCACCGTACCCGCCGGAGCGTTGAGCCGCCGTTCGAACAGGGCCTTGGCATAGGGGCCGGTCACCGCATGCAGGGAATCCATACAAAAGCGAAACTTGCCCCCCGAGAGCAGTTGCTTGATCTGGCCAAAGTCAAATAGGGTTTCCATTAAGGCCCCGTAGTCAGTGACTGAATCAATCACCTCTACGGTGGTGTGGCCCAGGCTGTGGCTGGCCACCCGGTCCAGGTCAATATCGGAGGCATCGAGGATTTTGTACTGGCTGATGGTCTGGCTATGCTTGAAAATAGCATCGGTGACGGATTCAGGAGCGGGACCGCCGTTGCCGATGTTGTACTTCACCCCAAAGTCTTCATCCGGGCCACCGGGGTTGTGGCTGGCGGACAGAATAATGCCGCCAAGGGCTTTATTTTTGCGGATGATGCAGGAGGCCGCCGGGGTGGAGAGAATGCCCCCCTGGCCCACGAGCACCCGGCCAAACCCATTGGCCGCCGCCATTTTAAGAATAATTTGGATAGCTTCACGGTTGTAGTAGCGTCCGTCCCCGCCAACGACGAGGGTTTGGTTTTGGTAGCCCTCCAGGCTATTGAAAATAGATTGAATAAAATTTTGTAGATAGTGGGGTTGCTGAAAGGTAGGTACCTTTTTCCGCAGCCCAGAAGTCCCAGGCTTTTGGTCGCTATAGGGCTGAGTGGATACCGTTTGAATACTCATAGGCTAAAACATACTCCTAGGTAAGCCGGACGCAACCTTAGGATAAATCCCCCATGGCTAAATCCCCTACTAACTTAGGGGATGTTTTTAAAGGGAAGGTTAACGGGAAGAGGTAGGGTTAGCGCTCAGGGGCAGGGACTGACTGATCTTCTATGCTGGTCCACAGGCTAATCCATAAATAGAGCAAAATAGAAAGGACGTTGCTATCCCGGCGCCATGACCTCCCTAACCCTGACCCTCGACCCGGTGATGCGGCTCAGCCGTGAACAGTTTTATGAGCTTTGCAAGGTTAATCAGGATCTGCGCCTAGAGCGCAGCAGCACAGGAGACTTAATTCTTATGCCCCCCACCGGATGGGAATCTGGTCGTCAAAATTCTCAGCTCAATCTACAGGTAGGCCTATGGGCAAGGCAGGATGGTACAGGCATCGTCTTTGATTCCTCTACGGGCTTTTCCCTACCCAACGGGGCCGATCGCTCGCCAGATGTGGCCTGGGTAGCAACCGCTCGCATTCAGGCCATTGCCCCAGACCCCGGCCAGTTTTTACCCCTGGCTCCTGATTTTCTGATCGAACTGCGTTCTGCCACCGATAAGCTCACAACCCTAGAGCGCAAGATGGCGGAGTATCGGGATTGTGGGGTGCGGCTGGGCTGGCTGATTGACCCCCAGGAAAAGCGGGTGGAAATTTACCGGCTGGGTCGCCCCACGGAGTACCTAGCTCAGCCGGAACAGCTATCTGGGGAAGACGTCCTACCTGGGTTTATCCTTACTCTGGCGGAGATCTGGGGGTAAGGGCGATCGCAACTATCGCTGAATCACACTGGGCCAGTGGTTTTGCAGGTAGCGGGCGATCGCGGCGGGGCTTTTTCCCTGCCCATCCACCTGGGGGATCACGGTACCTCGCCGTTCCAGGTCGTAGCGATAGGTGCGATCGTAGTAGTCCAAAATGATCGCACAGGCCGATCGCAGGTCCCCGGCCTGGATGTGGGCCACCGCCGCCTGGGTGCGCTGCCCCCCCAGGCGTTTACGGATGCGTTCTGTGGCGATGATTAAATCCTGGGGATCGGCCTGGCCATAGATATCCACCAGCAGGTCTAGCCGCTCCTCCAGGGAGCGAATAATTTCCAGGGTGGGGGCGGTATCCATTTGCCGAAACAGTTCGTCAGGGATCCGGCAGGTGCCCACCCGGCGGCTTTCGGCTTCCACCCAAATCGGCCGATCGCCTGTAAAGACCCCCCAGCGATCGGCCAGCAGGTTCTCGAACTGCTCCGTCGAGGGCTGGGGCGGTAGCAACAAGGCCCCAAAGCTGCTGCCCCGATTGTTAGCTAAGGCTTCCAAATCCAGCACTGGCTCCCCCAGGGCGGCCAGCTCCTGCAGAATCAGGGTCTTGGCGGTGCCGGTCATGCCCCCTAGCACCAGTAGCGGTTTGGGGGTGGCCAGGCTCTGACGCACCCAGCGGCGATAGGCCTTGTACCCCCCCTCCAGGGTCACTACCCGGAAGCCAGCGGTGGCTAAAATCCAGCCCAGGCCACCACTGCGCATGCCCCCCCGCCAGCAGTGCAGCCGCAGGGTGCGATCGGGGGCCAGGGCCTTGGCCTGGCGAATGAAGTCGCCACATTTGGGGCCAGCCAGGTCGAACCCCAGCTCCACGGCCTGATCGCGACCCACCTGTTTGTAGCAGGTGCCCACCTGGGCTCGTTCGTCGTCGCTAAACAGAGGAAAGCTAATCGCCCCTGGGATATGACCCTGGGCGTACTCGCTGGGGCTGCGCACATCTAAGATCGGCCCAGGGGACTGCCAGAATTGATCCAGGGGAATGGCAGGCGGCATCAGGGCTCCATCAGCGATCGCTCGCTCACCGGGTCAAACAGATGGACTTGCTCAGAAGCGATCGCCAGCCACACCTGATCGCCAATCCGCACCGCTGGATCTGGGGGAATTTTGGCCTGCAGGCAGAGACTCTCGCTGGTCACCGTCAGATAGGTTTCGCTGCCCAGGGCTTCTAAATGGGTGACGCGGCCACAAATATTTTTAGGGGCGGGCAGGGCCAGACTTAAATGTTCAGGCCGAATGCCTAACAGCACCGTCTGGCCATCGTAGGGCTGCAACCGGTCGGCCCAGTCGCTGAGCAGGGCCAGCCGAAATTCGGCATGGGTTACCAGGTAGGGGGCCTGCACCTGCACCGAAATAAAGTTCATGGCGGGGGAGCCAATGAATTCCGCCACAAACAAGTTGGCCGGGCGATGGTACAGCTCCAGCGGGGGGGCCACCTGCTGAATTTGGCCCTGGTGCATCACCGCGATCCGGTGGCCCATGGTCATGGCTTCCACCTGGTCGTGGGTGACATAGATGGTAGTAATGCCTAGTTGTCGCTGGAGGTTGACAATCTGGGCTCGGGTTTCCAGCCGTAGCTTGGCATCCAGGTTAGAGAGGGGTTCATCCATCAAAAACACCTGGGGGTTGCGGGCCATGGCTCGCCCCAGGGCCACCCGCTGCTTTTGCCCCCCCGACAACTGACGCGGGTAGCGGTTCAGCAATGGATCGATTTGCAGCATTTTGGCCACCGCCCTGACGCGCTCGTCGATCAAGCGCTCGGCTTCAGACATGTAGCGCAGGCCCGGGGGCAATCGCCGGGTGATCGACACCAGGGGTTTTTCCCACCAGTGGCTTTGGGCCAGCAGTCGTTCCAGTTCCTGGTTGGCGGCAGAGTCACTGATGGGCAACGGCTTTTCCCCAGACTGAAGCTGGGGCATCGTTTGGCCCAGGTCGGCCCCCATGCGGCGCAGGCCAAAGGCCAGGTTGTCGTACACCGTCAGGTGCGGGTATAGGGCGTAGCTCTGGAACACCATGGCCGTGTCCCGTTGCTTCGGGGGCAGATGATTGACTTTGCGATCGCCCACCCAGATACTGCCGCCAGTAATGCTTTCTAGCCCAGAAATTAATCGCAACAACGTACTCTTACCACACCCCGACGGCCCCACCAGCACCATAAACTCGCCGTCATTGACCGTCAGGTTAATCCGCTTCAGCACCGCCGTCCCGTCGTGGTCCCCTGGGGAAGCTGGGGTTTCCGTCAACAGCTGATCAGCCTCACGGGATGCGTGAGACCTCGGGAAGGTTTTGTAGACATTTTCAATCGCAACGTGGGCCACGGCAACCTGGCAAAGGAGTAGTAACGATCTTAGAGCCTACAGCAGATTCAGCAGGCTTGCCGCTAGACGACTTAGCTCAGCTTACAGGTGAGTTGGTTTTCTGGGCTGTCCTCACCGCCGTCGTAGCCCTGCAGGTTGACCTCAAAGGGGGTGACTTTCCAGATCTGATCGCAGTATTCACGGATCGATCGATCCGACGAGAATTGGCCCATCCGCACCGAGTTGAGAATAGCCATGTGGGTCCAGTGGTCTGGATCGCTGTAGGCCTGGCCCACCTGCCTTTGGCAGTCGATGTAAGCCTGGTAGTCGGCCAGCAGCATGAATGGATCGTGGTACAGCAGCTTATCCAGCAGGGGCTTAAACAATGCCCCATCCCCCTGGGAAAAATGGCCCGAGGCAATCAAATCAATGGCGTCCTTGAGCAGGGGGTTGGTGCAGTAGTAGTGGTAGGGGTCGTAGCCTTTGGCCTTCAGGTCCACCACCTGGTCAGCCGTCAGGCCAAACAGAAAGAAGTTGTCGGCCCCGACAGCATCTCGGATTTCAATGTTGGCCCCATCCAGGGTGCCAATGGTCAGGGCGCCGTTCATGGCAAACTTCATGTTGCCAGTGCCCGAGGCTTCGAACCCGGCGGTGGAAATTTGCTCTGACAGGTCAGAGGCAGGGTAGATACGCTGGCTGTTGGTGACGTTGTAATTGGGCAGAAAGATCACCTTCAGGCGGTTGCGCAGGTCAGGGTCTTTGTTGACCATGTCCCCCACGGCGGTGATCAGCTTGATCATCAGCTTGGCCATGGCGTAACCAGGGGCTGCCTTGCCGCCAAAGATAAAGGTGCGGGGGGTCACGTCCAAGTTGGGATTTTGCTTCAACTGGCTGTACAGGGTGACGATGTGCAACACGTTCAGGTGCTGGCGCTTGTACTCGTGGATGCGTTTTATCTGCACGTCAAAGATCGAGGCAGGGTCCACCAGCAGGCCAAATTGCTGATGAATGCGACTGGCCATATCGCGTTTAATCGCCTGCTTAATGCCCCGCCACTCCTCTCGAAAGCCGCTGTCGTTGGCCAGGGGTTCCAGCTGCTGCAGTTCGTCCAGGTGCTTGATCCAGCGATCGCCAATGCGGCTACTGACCATGGTGCTGAGGCGAGGATTACTCAGCACCATCCAGCGGCGGGGGGTGACACCGTTGGTCTTGTTACAGAACTTTTCGGGGAAGAGCTCGTAAAAATCGCGCAACACCGTTTGCTTCAACAGGTCAGTGTGGAGAGCCGCCACCCCGTTAATCGTGTGGCTGCTGACACAGGCCAAGTTGGCCATGCGCACATAGCGCTCCCCGCTTTCGTCAATCAGCGACATCCGGGCCAGTCGATCGGCATCCTTAGGAAACTTCATCCGCACCAGGTCCAGGAAGCGGCTGTTGATTTCAAAAATGATCTCCAGGTGGCGGGGCAGCAGCTTACCAAACAGGCTGATGGGCCACTTTTCCAGGGCTTCTGGCAGCAGGGTATGGTTGGTATAGGCCAGGGTTTTTTGGGTAATTTCCCAGGCGATCGCCCAGTCCAGGCCATACTCATCCAGCAAGAGGCGCATCAGCTCTGCCGCCGCGATCGCCGGGTGGGTATCATTCAGCTGAATGGCAAACTTTTCATGGAATCGCTCCACGGCCAGGCCCTGGCCATGCAGAATGCGAAACATATCTTGCAAAGAGCAAGACACAAAGAAAAATTGTTGCTCCAGGCGCAGTTGCTTGCCCTCGATTTTTTCGTCGTTGGGGTAAAGCACCTTGGAGATGTTTTCCGAGGCCACCTTTTGTTCCACTGCCCCGTAGTAGTTGCCCTGGTTAAACACCTCAAAGTCAAAGGATTCGATCGCCTCCGCCTTCCACAGGCGCAGGGTGTTAGCGGTATTCACCCGGTAACCCAGGATCGGCGTGTCGTAGGGAACCCCCAAGACTTCGCGATCGGGCACCCAGCGCACCCGGTAGCGATCGCTAGCGTCCGTGTAGGTTTCGGTATAGCCGCCGAACTTCACCTCCACAGACCATTCCGGGCGAGAAATTTCCCAGGGATTGCCATGGCGTAGCCACTTATCGGTGCGCTCCACCTGCCAGCCATCCCGCAACCCCTGTTCAAAAATGCCGAACTCATAGCGAATGCCGTAGCCCACCGATGGCACTTCCAGAGAAGCCAGAGAATCCAGGTAGCAGGCGGCCAGTCGCCCCAGGCCCCCATTGCCCAGGCCCGGCTCTTCCTCCTGGGCCAACAGTTCGTCAAAGTCGAGCCCCAGTTCTGCCATCGCCTGCTTCACCTGCTCCAAAATACCCATGTTGATCAAGTTGTTGCCCAGGTGTGGGCCCATCAAAAACTCGGCAGACAGATAGCAGACGGTACGGGCCTTGTGCTGAGTATAGGCTTCGGCGGTGCCATTCCAGCGGTGCAACATGCGATCGCGCACCAGATAGGCCAGGGCCATGTAATAGTCGTGTTGGGTGGCCAGGGAAACGGGCTTGCCCTGTACATAGAATAGATTGTTCAAAAACGCTCGCTTGATGCTGTCAACATCAGTGGCGGTACGGGCCTTGGCCAGAGCGGTGGCCACAGCAACATCGGTGGGCGAAGCACTATCCATAAGCCAGAAAACCTTGCATGCAACTGGAGGTGGTCTTTTGATTGATCAAGTCAATTTAATCAGATTAATCAGATCAAAAGGAGGGAGCGTAGTTTGTGACTTAGGATACGGTTTAATCTAAGTTAAAGATTCAGGGCTCAATCCCGATTTGATCGGTTATTTTTCCGGAACCCTATCCAAAGGGGGGTGTGCTGAGGGGAGTATCGACATATACTAGAGGAACATGTTACAGGGCTCTGGTCATGTCTTTGAGGCCTCCTACGCCATTCTTCTGGTGAAAGCGTGGTTGATAGGTAGTCAACCAGAGATTGAACCGTAGCATGATTGTAGAATTGAGAGTTTTGTCCTATCGCTAAGAAACAGAAGCCTTTAGTTAACCGCCATATCGCTGATCCTGAAGTGGTATTAATCGACCAGACTGGCGAAAACTGTGGTCTGATCGATACTCAAGAGGCGCTGAAAAGAGCCAAGGCCCAAAAGTTAGACCTTGTGGTGGTCTCCCAGCGTGAAGGGGAGGCATCCATTGCCAAAATCATGGATTATGGCAAGCTGCAATATCAGCAGAGTAAGCGGCAAAAGCAGGCTGCTCGTCCTTCGGTCAAGGAAGTTAAGTTTCGCCCCAACATTGGCGAGTCAGACTACGAGCGACGTATTAAGCGGGCGATGGGGTGGTTAAGCAAGGGTGACTCTGTGAAGTTCTTAGTGCGGCTACGGGGCCGGGAACACCAGCACCGCGATCGCGCTACGGAATTACTGAAGCGCGTTGTTGATGATCTAGACAGTGCGGGGAAGGTTCAGTCTTTTGACCGCCGAGGCTTAACCGTGTTTTTAACCCCGTCTTAGTCCAGCCTTGATTCGTAAGTTCCTATAGCTAGGGGACTTACCTTCGATATCTTGTTTATCCCCCCGGCGACGCTCATTCGCGACACCGGGGGGATGCCTTTCAGCGTAGGCACTAATGTTCAGTCACAAAACAATGACGGGAGATGTGACCTAGGGCTTACGGTCTGCGGTCTGCGGCTCGCCCTAAACCGTGAACCCTAGACCTTGCGCCGCAGCCCCTGTTGACCCAGCACTTCTGGCTTGACAGACCATTAGGTTAGGAGAGCCACTCTCAGCACTCCTGCGCTAACCCATGGCACAATAGCGGCGTTTCTTAGTCCAATCCAACCTATAGTCCAATCCAACCTATGAGTGGCGACACTATCTTTGGCAAAATCATTCGGAAAGAAATTCCAGCCAATATCCTTTACGAAGATGACCTTTGCTTGGCCTTCTCCGACATCGATCCCAAGGCACCGACCCACATTCTGGTGATTCCCAAAAAACCGATACCCAAGCTGTCCGATGTAACCACTGACGACAAAGACCTTTTAGGGCATTTGTTGCTAACGGTTAAGTCTGTTGCGGATCAGTTAGGGTTGACCGAGTCGGGCTATCGAGTGGTAATCAACACAGGGAACGATGGTGGGCAAACGGTTTTCCACTTGCATCTGCACCTGCTCGGGGGGCGTGCTCTAGGGTGGCCCCCAGGCTAACTGTTTTATTTACTTTCGTACAACGAAATAAAGATTGTTATAGAGCGATTGGCCAGTGGCTTCGAAAACTTTACGCTAACAGGATGAATGGGACTTATACGTAATACCTTCCCATTCGGTTGGTTGTTATTTATTGGCCTTTTATTTATGACTACTTCTCTACGTACACGCGACAGCGTGGGAGCGTGGGAGCAGTTTTGCCAGTGGATTACCAGCACCGAGAACCGCCTATATGTGGGCTGGTTCGGTGTGCTGATGATTCCCACCCTGCTAACTGCCACCACTTGTTTCGTGATTGCCTTTATCGCCGCCCCTGCGGTTGATATCGACGGTATCCGTGAGCCCGTTGCTGGTTCTCTGATGTACGGCAACAACATCATCTCCGGTGCGGTTGTGCCGTCGTCCAATGCCATCGGCCTGCACTTCTACCCCATCTGGGATGCCGCTTCCTTGGATGAGTGGCTATACAACGGTGGTCCTTACCAGTTGATCGTTTTCCACTTCCTGATCGGTGTTTTTGCCTACATGGGTCGGCAGTGGGAACTGAGCTACCGCCTGGGCATGCGCCCTTGGATCTGCGTGGCTTACAGCGCTCCTCTAGCCTCAGCTACCGCTGTGTTCTTGATCTATCCGTTGGGTCAAGGCTCCTTCTCGGACGGTATGCCCCTGGGGATCTCCGGTACCTTCAACTTCATGATTGTGTTCCAGGCTGAGCACAACATTCTGATGCACCCCTTCCACATGTTGGGTGTGGCTGGTGTGTTCGGTGGTTCTCTGTTCTCCGCCATGCACGGTTCTCTGGTGACGTCTTCTCTGGTGCGTGAAACCACCGAGACCGAGTCTCAGAACTACGGCTACAAGTTCGGCCAAGAGGAAGAGACCTACAACATCGTGGCGGCCCACGGTTACTTCGGTCGCTTGATCTTCCAATATGCCAGCTTCAACAACAGCCGCAGCCTGCACTTCTTCTTGGGTGCCTGGCCTGTAATCGGCATCTGGTTCACCGCCCTGGGCATCAGCACCATGGCGTTCAACCTGAACGGGTTCAACTTCAACCAGTCCGTCCTGGATTCCCAGGGTCGGGTGATTGGCACCTGGGCTGACGTGATCAACCGCGCCAACCTGGGGATGGAAGTGATGCACGAGCGCAACGCTCACAACTTCCCGCTGGACTTGGCTTCTGCTGGTGAAGCCACCCCGGTTGCCCTGCAAGCTCCGGTAATCAACGGTTAATCCTTGCCCGGGCAGGCCATGACCTGGTTATGGCCTGCCTCACAGGGGGCAACTCGGGCCAGAGATGATTCAATCACCTCTGGCCTGAATCGCTCTGACGCAAGGATTAATCTAAGGGTTGATCTAACCCCAAAGCGCTCCAGACCCTGGGGCGCTTTTGTCATGGGTGCCGTTAGTCAGGGTTGAAGCGATATGATGGGGCGGTGCCCCCTCTGAAAAGAACTGAAAAGAAAGTCTGGCGTTTTATGGCTGTCTCTCAACGCCCTACCCCTGGTCTGGCTGGGTTAACCATTCCCCCAGCGGCGATCCCCTACTTATTTTTGTTGCCAGCCCTGGTGGCCCTAGGAATTTCTGTATTTTGGCCCGCTTTGCAGGCGTTTTACCTTAGCTTTACCACCTTTGGGGTAGACCTGACTGCCGCCCCTACCTGGGTGGGGTGGGCTAATGTTCAGCGGCTGATGGGGGATGCGGTGTTTTGGCAAACCGTGGGAAATACCCTGCTGTATTTGGTCGGGGTGGTGCCGGTGCTAACCATGGCGCCGCTGTTGCTGGCGATTTTAGTCAACCGTTCCCTGCCGGGGATGCATTGGCTGCGGGTGGCTTACTATTCGCCCGTAGTGGTGTCGATGGTGGTGGCTGGATTAGCTTGGCGGTGGCTTTATGCTGAAAATGGTCTATTTAATCAAATTTTGCAAGATTTAGGGTTGATTCAGCAGGGTGTTCCCTGGTTAACCAGTCCTCAGTTGGCCTTGGCTAGCGTTATGATCGTGACCATTTGGAAGGGCCTGGGCTACTACATGGTGATTTATTTGGCTGGGCTACAGGGGATCCCCCAGGATTTGTATGAGGCGGCAGCTCTAGATGGCTCCGATGGTTGGCGACGCCATTGGGATATCACGATTCCCTTGATGCGCCCCTACCTGTTGTTGGTGAGTGTTATTTCGGCGATCGCGGCGACTAAGGTATTTGAGGAGGTTTTTATCATGACCCAAGGGGGACCTCGCAATAGCTCGAAAACCGTGGTCTATTACATTTATGAACAAGCGTTTGAAAAGCTGGAAATCAGCTATGCCTGTACGATTGGGCTGGCGCTGTTCTTGGTGATTTTGCTGTTGTCAGTCGTGCGCCTGGCCGCTGGGGGCCGAGGCACCTCACCCCTGGCGTAGCCCTGTCTGAGTAGACTGGCTCCAATGTCCTGCGGCATAAGTCGGCCAAACATGCCTGGTACCTGATACCCAGAACCTGACACCCTCAGCAACAGTAGACATCTTTCTGCCAGATAGTATTAGGCCACCCGCACAGCAGCTGCCTCGGGATTGATAGCGGGCCCAACGCCAGTGTCCCCCGCCTGGCTGTCATTAACCAGAAGATTACGCACCTCCACATGGGTGGCCCCGTCGATGGACACCGCCAGCTCCACCATCGGTTCCACCAGGGCCTGGCTGTCAACCTGACCACTGAGGATGATCGTCGATCCCCGTTGTTTCAGGACTAATCGAGCCATGTTGGGACGCCCAAATCGGCTGTAGAAAGCGGCCTGGACCCGCTTAGTTAATCCATAGTAGTCATATTCCCCAGTCAATCCCACCCGTTCCGGGGGAATCGCACCCAACCCGGCTATAGGGGTTGGGTAGCGCTCGGCGGTAGCGTAGTAAGCTCCATTCACGACTTGCCCTGCTCTGGTCAACACGTTCACACCTTGAGCCATTTGTGGCCTACCTTCGATACATGTAACATCCGACACCATTGGCCCGACCCCTGATATACCTTGTCAGCCTATTCTCTCGGTATATCTACTTACATGTCGGGTCAGGTGTCCCTCATCTATATAAAGGGACTGTAAAGCTCTCCGAAAGTTCCCTCGATTGGCTCAGGTTCAGGTGATTTTTTTGACGCCATCTTACCTGGTGCTCAGTCAATCTAATTCTGACGGAATCTGTGACCTGGGGTTCACAACCTATGACCTGCGGTCAAGGCCAGCCGTAGACCGTGAACCCTGTGAGCCCATCATCTTTAACGGGATAGCCAGGCAAGCACTGCTGACGCTTAAGCCTGGGTCAGTAAGGCGATCGCATACACGGCAATTCCCTCCTGGCGGCCCGTGGGGCCTAAGGTTTCATTGGTGGTCGCTTTTACCCCCACCTGATCGGGCTCCACAGCCAGAACTTCGGCTAAGCGCGATCGCATCGCTTGAATATGGGGCTTCATTTTCGGCTGTTCCGCCACAATCACCGAGTCAATGTTGCTCACCTGCCAGCCCCGCTGTTGAATCAATTCATTCACCTGAGCTAGTAGCTTCAGACTGTCAGCCCCCGCCCACTGCGGATCCCCAGGGGGAAAATATAAGCCAATGTCTCCCAAGCTCAAGGCCCCCAACAGGGCATCCATAATCGCGTGGGTAAGCACGTCAGCATCGCTGTGGCCATCCAGGCCCAGGTGGTGAGGAATCGTCACACCACCGAGAATCAGGGGGCGATCGGGGACAAGGCGGTGAATGTCGTAGCCGTTACCAATGCGAAGGGTCATAGGGAGAAAAAACGAAGAACGAAGAACGAAGAACGAAGAACGAAGAACGAAGAACGAAGAACGAAGAACGAAGAGGGAAGAACGAAGAGGGAAGAGGGAAAATCCAAAATCTAAAATCTAAAATCTAAAATCCATCACCCCCACCTTCCCCATCCCCCCATCCCCCCATCCCCCCATCCCCCCATCCCCCCATCACCCCATCACCCCATCACCCCATCCCCACCATCCTGCTTCTGCCATTGCTCATACAAATCCGGCCGCCGGGTTTTGGTACGCTCAATTTGTTGCTGCCGTCGCCATTGGGCAATAGCCTGATGATTGCCTGACAGTAACACCTCAGGCACTGCCCAGCCCCGAAACATGGCCGGGCGGGTGTACTGGGGGTAGTCGAGTAGGGGGGTTTCAAAGCTTTCGTATTTGAGTGAGTCAGGTTTACCGACCGTGCCGGGGCGCAGGCGAACCACGCCATTCATCAGCGCTAAAGCAGGGATCTCACCACAGGTGAGCACAAAGTCGCCCAGGGAAACTTCTCGGGTGAGCAAATGGCTAACGCGGTCGTCTACGCCTTCATAGTGGCCACAAATCAGCACTAGCTGGTCATAGGTGGCTAACTGACGAAACAGGGCCTGGGTCATGGGTTCCCCCTGGGGGGTCAGCAAAATGACGTCCCGCCGGGGCAATATGGGTAATGATTCTACGGCCGCAAAAATTGGGTCAGGTTTCATCAGCATGCCGACCCCACCGCCATAGGGTTCATCATCAACCCGGTGGTGTTTATCCGTTGTAAAGTCCCGAGGGTTGGTAAGATGAACTTCTGCAATGCGGCGCGTGACAGCTTTACCCATCAGCCCTGACTGTAGGGGTGATGCGAAAAAGTCTGGAAATAGGCTGACCACATCAAATCTGATTGGATCGGTCTCGTCAGTGCACATTGTTATCCCCTAGACTGTCATGGCCCCAGGCCTGACCTTAAACCAACAGCGCTCTCTATCATGCAGGATTAGAGCCTAGGTAGCAATTCAAGTCCCTTGGTTGAGCGACCCATGTCTCTTGTAACGCAACACGCCATTATGGCTATCGGTGGCGCCGAAGATAAAATCCACGGCAAAGAAATTCTACAGACCTTTTTTCACCGATGTGGTGGGCCAGATGCCTGCATTGGGGTGATTCCCTGCGCTTCTCGGGATCCGGTCGCCATTGCTGGGCGCTACCAACAGATTTTTGGCGACATGGGTGCCAGAGCTATTAAGGTGATGGATATTCGCGATCGCAGCCAGGGGGAAGATCCCAGCTGGAAGACCGTGTTGGAGCAATGCTCCGGAGTATTTATTACCGGCGGTGACCAGGTGCGTCTGTGTGGCCTATTGGCTGACACCCCCCTGATCGACATGATTCGCCAGCGGGCCCAGTTGGGAGAAATCGCCCTGGCGGGCACCAGTGCTGGGGCGGCGGTCATGGGTCATCACATGATTGCTGGTGGTGGCAGTGGTGAGTCTCCCAATCGCTCCCTGGTAGATATGGCAATTGGCCTGGGGTTTGTGCCCGAGGTGATTGTCGATCAGCACTTCCATAACCGCAATCGCATGGCTCGGCTGATCAGCGCCATTGCCATGCAGCCTGACCGCTTGGGGTTGGGCATTGACGAAGACACCTGTGCCCTGTTCGAGCGGGATGGCAGCTTTCGGGTGATCGGTAAGGGGGTGATTACTGTGGTGGATCCTAGCGCTGTTACCCATACCAATGAGCCAGATGTGGCGGCCTCCGATCCCCTCAGCATCCATGGGCTACAGGTTCATCTGCTGGCCCATGGCGATCGCTTTGACTGGCGCCATGGCAAGGTGGTTACCGTCGCTCGATAGGCTCAAGGGAGGGGGCTACCTGGGGCCTCTAGTGCTCTGTCAATCTGATAAGTAAGTGGACAAAAATAAAAGGCTCAACGTTGCTGGTTTCGACTCCGCTCAACCAGCGACGAGGCCTGAGCGGAGTCGAAGGCCGGATCACGGATCAGGCAGTAATTGTGTCCATGTACTTAATGACGGGTGCTGCGAACCATAAACCCTCTTGTCAGCCCGTCATCTTTAATTTGATAGACCACTCGTTAAGGAACTGCAGATTGGGCCGCGTCAGTGGACCAAATTTTGATCAAATGCTCAGTACCGCCAATGGTCACAATGTCACCATTAGGCCGTACCGCAAATCGCCAAATATCGGTGTCAAATCCCTGGAGTTGTTCAACCGGGGTGGCTCGATTCAGATCCCACACGAAGACAGTTTTGTTTTCATCAGCGCTCCACAGCTTAGGCCCATCCACCCTGACATCGTTAACGTAGCTTTCGTGGCCGGTCAACATTCCCTTCAGGCGGTGGTCGGCCAAATGCCAAATACCAACGGTTTTATCACTGGACGCACTGATCAACAGCTGATTGTCAGCACTGACTTCTAAGCGGTTAATGAAGGTCAGAGGGGCATGGCCTTCTAGGGTAGTGGGTTGATCGGGGTCCGCCATCTCCCACACATGTAGATCTTGACCGCCACTAATGAGCAACTGGTTGTCACGGCTAAAGCGGAGGTCATTAATGGACCCGTCAGCCTGGAGGGTGTGGACAGGCTGCGGCACCTGGTCTACTAAAGCCGAGATATTGATGTAGCCCGCTGCATCCATCAAGTCCCAGATTTTAATTATGCCGAGACCATCAGCGGTGGCCAGAAAGCGACTATTGTGGCTGACCGTGATGGCATTAATGGGTACCCCATGGGCCGCTTGGATTTCCCCTTGAAACTCGCCGCTGGGTAAGGCCCAAAAGCGGATTGAGCGATCATCTCCAGCGCTGATCAAGATGTCTTGATCAGGGGTGGTGGCCAAGGTTTTTACCACGTTGGTATGGCCGCTAAGGGTTCCCAAAGAGGATTTTGTCTGCAAGTCCCATAGGCGGATGGTGGCATCGGCACTGGCGGTGATTAGCGTGTGACCGTCTTTGAGCAAAATGGCATCGTAAATATCGCCGGTGTGCCCGGACAGGGCAGTGTCGAAGGTGACGGTTTCTGTGGCCAGGTCAGCGGTCTGCTCCAGCCCAGTCGGCGGGGGGCTAGCCCGACGACTGATGCCATACCAGGCCAGGGGAATGGCCAAAGCAAGGCCAGTCAACCCAGCGAGTACCCAGGGGCGTTGATCCAGCCAGGGGGGTAAAAATCGGCGGGATGGCTCAGCTAGGGTCTTGGCTTTATGGGGGTCGACGCTGGTTTCTGCCCACGGTTGAGGTGCTTTAGCCGGAGGTAGGGTGACGTTTTGACCTGAGCGAATGTGGGCCAGCCGGGCCAAGATTTCCCCCGTCGATTGGGGCCGCTGGGCGGCGGCTGGGGCAATTAGGTCGTCGATCAGGTCAGCTAGGGGTGGGGATATTTGCGGGGCCAGGGGCCGCCAGCGAAAGCCGTTAGTGCGGGGATCATAGATGGTTGGGTCGCTCGGTAACTTAGCGGTAATCAGGTAAATCAGCGATCGCCCCATGGCATAGAAGTCAGACTGGGGCACCGCTTGCCCCTGCTCTTGCTCCGGGGGCGTGTAGCCCGCCGAGCTGACAGCGGTAATATCACTATCCCCGAGTTGAGCCATATAGGTCTGGGTCATCTCACGGGCCGCGCCAAAGTCCACCAGTACCAGCTGCCCTGATGACCGCAGCATAATATTATCGGGTTTGATATCCCGGTGAAAATAGTTGTGCTGGTGGATCAAGTGCAGCACATCCGTCAGTTGGGTCATCCACAGCAGAGCCTGTTTTTCGCTGATAGGGTGATTGCCCTGCTGAATCATCCACTGCTTTAGGTTAGGGCCGTCAATTTTTTCCATCACCAAGCAGTGGCAAGGTTCGGCGCTATCTTGGGGCCAATAGCGAAAGTAGCCTTCGGCCTCCACTTTAGGTACACCGGGATGGTTGAGTTGGCTCAGCACTTGGGCTTCCCGGCGAAACAGCTCCAGTACTTTGGGATCACTGTTGTAGCTTTGCTTGAGCACCTTCAAAATTTTGGGCTGGTTGCGCTCATAGGCTTCATAAATCCAGCCGAAACCGCTTTGGCTGCTGATCAGCCGCATCACCCGATATCGTCCCTGCAACAAGAGTTCGGAACCACAGGCGCAGCAGGTGGCGCTGACACCATTGTCAGGATGGTTGGGTTGGCTGCAGAGCGGATTAATACAAAGACTCATACCTGACCGTAGAATGCAATCCCCTGGGGTTAGACCCGCTGTATAGCCATAGCCAGCATCAGCCTGGAGGGCCGTTTGGGGTCTACTTAGTAGTGTTCCACGGAATCCGGTGGATTTATCTGACGCGGGTGGCTTTCTTTAGAAGATCTTGGCTACCGCTCACTGCCTGCCATCCGCATAGATCTAGAACGTCGACACAGAAACCCGGTTTCTGCGACAGGTGACCAATCATGCCGCTAGTGCAGCAACTCAGAAACCGGGTTTTAGCCATACTGTACCAATGCTCTAGAGAAAGTGGCAGTTTTGCTTCAGAGCGACCTTAAGCTGTCCCTTGTAGTCGCGCTCTGAAATTACATAGGCGCCAAAGCGCTCGAGGTGGGGGTTCATCATTTGGGCGTCAAATAGACTAAATTGGCGCGATCGCAGGTGTTCAACCAACCGCACCATGGCCACCTTCGATCCCTCTGATATCCGAAAAAACATCGACTCGCCAATAAAGGCTCCGCCAATCACCAAGCCCAGAATGCCGCCAGCTAGTTCGTCCCCCTGCCAGGTCTCAAAGCTGTAGGCCCACCCGGCCCGGTATAGCTCCCAGTACATTTGTTTAAGTTCACCAGAGATCCAAGTGGTGTCGCGATCGGCACAACCGTCGACCACCTGCTTAAAGGCTTGGTTAATGGCGACCCGAAATCGATTTTGGTTGAGCACCCGCCGCAGGGACTTGGGATAGCGAAAGCGATCGTCTAAGGGAATTAACGTGCGCTGACGGCTAGAGTACCAACCCAAATCACTGCCATCGCCATCGGCCATGAGGAAATAACCCTGGGAATACCCACGAATAATGGCGTCAAGGTCGTAATTGTATTTATAGATGGTCACGGCGGTATATGTTCACCCATCAACAGGAATGCAACCCTCAAGCCTTGGTAATGTTGTGATACATTCTGTTTGCCATGGCTGCTAGGATGTCCCTAACATTGTGTCAAACTTTTGAATATCTCTATCTTTTGCAAAGTGGCCTATGCATGATCCCCTGAGCCCAGTGACATTGCCTGCCCCCGAAAATGCTCAGCAAGAGGGGCAGTGGTTAGAAGCCGCTCTGCTCAGGTGGCTGAACGCCGAATATTTACCAGAACCAGCCAACCACGACATCGCCCAGCGGGCTTCCCAGGTATATGTGCGCCACCGCATGGAAGGCGAGAATGATGTGGGCTCTTTAGTAATGGCAATTTTGACCGAACTCCAAGCCTTTGATTTTTCAGATAGTTTTTATGGGGAGTTTACGGTGGCTAACGCTGTGGGCGATCTCTTGTTCGACAGCCTCGGGATTGATCGCTGCTGTGGGCGATCCACCACATTAGACGCGGCTGACACCCTAGATTCTGCCCCTGAGCACTTCGACCCAAAAGATTGAAGCGATAGCCACGACGGCTCCCACCATGACTACTGTTGAGATTACACCTTGTTACCAGGCATCCGATGCGTTGTGGAAGCGTGCGGGCTCCAGTCTGAGTCTGCGATCGCGGATCCCCTCGACGTTCATAAATATGACTGGAACCATACCTACCCTGGTGCGGCAAGTAGTGGACCAGCAGCTCCCCTTGGTCCGGCCCTAATAATGGTGAGAGGGGTAGTTTCCATAGGGCTCTCCCGATACCCGTCACCAGTCCGGTGAAGACACCAGTAACCTCAGGCTTAGAACCCGAGAAGCCTTCCAATCCGGCCTACGCCATAGCCTGTATGGTGCTACGGACTACCAGCTTTTGAGAGAGCATCTGCCAGTGCTCGCCGGTGTTATCAACATCCTGCCATTGGCCAGCCGGTTCGATAACACCGGTAATGACACCCTAGGACTGGGCCGAGCTCAGCACCTTTTCGGTAGCGGTGGCATCGGGGTTCGCCTGGGGGGCTTCCGCCTCAGAGGGGGGCACCACCTGCCAGAACCTAGGTAAGTACTCCTGCCAGTGGGCCAAAATCCGCTGGGCTTTGGCGCTGCCAGTGTGGGCGGCGTGGGCTTCGATCAGTCCTTTCAACTGAGCTTCCCCAGCGGGGGTAATCACCCGCTGCACCTTAACGATTTCGGGATTGACCCGCACCGGGAAGTCGCCAGCTTCGTCTAGAACGTAGGCCAAACCACCGGTCATGCCAGCGCCCACATTGCGGCCCACATGGCCCAGCACCACCACCACCCCACCAGTCATGTACTCGCAGCAGTGATCCCCAGCCCCTTCAATTACCGCCTGGCCTTTGGAGTTGCGGACAGCAAACCGCTCTCCGGCGGTGCCCAGAGCATAGAGGGTGCCGCCAGTGGCCCCATACAGACAGGTGTTGCCGATAATCACATTGGTGGAGGGGTCATAGGCGATGCCCAGTGGGGGCTTGACCACGATTTCGCCGCCATGCATGCCTTTGCCCACATAGTCGTTGGCTTCTCCCACCAGCGTCAGGGTCATGCCTGGCAGGTTAAAGGCGCCAAAGCTTTGGCCAGCACTGCCGGTAAAGGTAAGGTTGAGCTGCCCCTCAAAGCCAGCATTACCATACTTTTCAGCAATTACCCCGGCGATTCGAGCGCCAACGGTGCGATCGGTATTGATCACCTGCACGGACTGGGTGACACTGCCTTGGGTTTGGATTGCCTGCTGAATCACGGCATCCGCCAGGAGCTGGTCATCTAGCACCGGACCGTTGCTGTGGACCGCTTCGTGGTTTAGCCAAGTGCGATTTTCCTTGACATCGGGTAAGTCAATCAGGGTGGTCAAATCTAGGGCCTTGGTTTTGGCCAGGGTAACCTCGGTTCGAGGAGCGAGCAGATCAGTCCGGCCGACGATCTCGGTCAGCGAGCGATAGCCCAGGCGAGCCAGCAGCGATCGCACCTCTTGGGCCACAAAGTAAAAGAAGTTGACCACATGTTCCGGAATGCCGGTAAACCGCTGACGCAGTTCCTCTTTCTGGGTGGCCACACCGACAGGGCAGTTGTTGGTATGGCAGACCCGGGCCATGATACAACCTTCGGCGATCATAGCAATGGAGCCAAAGCCGAATTCTTCGGCCCCCATCAGCGCTCCCATCACCACATCCCAGCCGGTTTTGAGGCCGCCATCGACTCGCAGGGTAACGCGATCGCGCAGCTCGTTATCCATTAGCACCTTGTGCACTTCGGTCAGGCCCAATTCCCAAGACACCCCGGCATGCTTAATCGAGCTCAGGGGCGACGCGCCAGTCCCCCCATCGTGCCCCGATACTTGAATCACATCGGCGTTGGCTTTGGCCACCCCGGCGGCAATGGTACCAATGCCCACCTCAGACACCAGTTTCACCGATACGCCCGCCTTGGGGTTGATCTGGTGCAGGTCGAAGATCAACTGGGCCAGATCTTCAATGGAGTAGATGTCGTGGTGGGGCGGTGGTGAAATCAGCGGCACCCCAGGCTTAGAGCGGCGTAACATGGCAATGTAAGGGCTCACCTTCTTGCCCGGCAGCTGGCCCCCCTCCCCAGGCTTAGCCCCCTGGGCTAGCTTAATTTCGATTTGCTTGGCATGCATCAGGTATTCCGGGGTCACCCCAAATCGACCCGAGGCCACCTGCTTAATCGCCGAGCTAGCGGTATCGCCATTCTTTAGCCCCTGCAAGTGAGGGAAGGTGGGCGACTGGCCGTCCCCATCCACATCCGAGAGCACCTTAAACCGAACCGGGTCTTCCCCCCCTTCCCCAGAGTTGGACTTACCGCCAATGCGGTTCATGGCAATGGCCAACACCTCATGGGCCTCCCGAGACAGTGCCCCCAAGGACATGCCGCCGGTACAGAATCGCTCCATAATTGCTTGTACCGATTCCACTTGGTCCAGGGAAATCGGTTGGCGATCGCTGTTGAAGTCCAGCAGATCCCGCAGGGCGGTCACCGGGCGATTTTCCAGCTGGTCCTTGTACACCTGGTAATGGTCATACTCACCCTCCTTCAGGGCCTTATGCAGCAGCTTGGTCATGGCTGGGTTGTTCATGTGGTACTCGCCGCTGGGTCGAGACTGCACAAAGCCCATATTTTGTAGCCGCTTCGAGGTCAGTTCTGGGAAGGCTCGCTGGTGGAAGCTGACGGTTTCTTGGGCCAGGTCCGCCAGGGACAGTCCCCCCAAGCGGGAGGTGGTGCCCCGGAAGGCCAGCTCCAGCAGGTCAGGGCCAATGCCAATCGCCTCAAAAATCTGCGCCCCTTGGTAGCTGGTAATCAAGGAGATGCCCATCTTGGAGAGAATCTTCAGCAGCCCCGCTTCCACCGCTTTGCGGAAATTGTCCTGGGCTCCATTTAGGGTGGTTACGGGCAGTTTGCCGGTCTCCATTAATTTTTGGGTACGGCTGTCAGCCCACCAATGGCGCACCGATTCTAGGGCCAGGTAGGGACAAATGGCGCTGACCCCATAGCCAATCAGGCAGGCAAAGTGGTGGGTACTCCAGCACTGGGCTGTGTCCACCACCAGGGAGGTGTGCAGGCGTAGACCATTGCGAATCAAGTGGTGGTGCACCGCGCCGACGGCCAGCAGGGGTGGAATGTAGCTGGTCTCAGCGGATAGGACAGTAGCCTGACCCTGACGATCCACGCGATCGCTCAGCACCAGAATCGTCTTACCGGCCTTCACCGCCGCATCGGCTTGCTCACACAAGCGGTCCACCGCTTGCTCTAGACCAGCGGGGCCAGCGGCAATGGAGTAAAGGGTCGAGAGGGTGGCCGTGGCAAAGCCCGACTGGTGAATCTGCTCTAGCTCGACCTCGTTAATCACTGGGCTTTCCAGGCGCAGCAGCCGGGCATACTTCGGCTTCTCGTCCAGTAGGTTACCTCGGGCCCCCAATTGGGTGGTCAAGGACATCACCAGCCGCTCCCGCAGGGGGTCAATGGCCGGATTGGTTACCTGGGCAAACCGTTGCTTAAAGTAGTCGTACAGCAGGTGGGGCTTCTCGGATAGAACCGCCAGAGGGATGTCATCACCCATGCAGTAGGTGGGCTCTTTGCCCTGGGCCGCCATATCCTGAATAATCATGTCCACGTCTTCGGCGGTGTAGCCAAAGGCGCTTTGCTGCTGGAGTAACTCATGGCCGCTGTAGGCCGTTTTCTCAGTGAATAGCTGGGGTTGAATGCTGACCCGATTATCCTGTAGCCACTGGCCATAGGGGTGCCGGGTGGCCACCCGTTGCTTGATGGCCCAATTTTTCAGAATTTCATGGGAGTGGAGGTTCACTGCGATCATCTGCCCTGGCCCTAGGCGACCCTTCTCCACAATCCGCTCTGGAGCCACATCCAGCACTCCCGCTTCCGATGACACCATCAACAGGCCATCGTCAGTGATCACATAGCGGGCCGGGCGCAGGCCGTTGCGGTCTAGGGTGGCTCCCACCTGGGTGCCATCGCTGAACACAATCAGGGCGGGGCCATCCCAGGGCTCTTGCAGGCCGCTGTAGTATTCGTAAAAATCGGTGATTTCTGGGTACGGATCTAGATCGGGCTGGTTGTTGTAGGCCTCGGGCACCATCATCATCAGGGCCTCTTGGGGCGATCGCCCCGATCGCACCAGCAGTTCCATCACGTTGTCGAGGTTGGCCGAATCGCTATTTTCAGCATTGACAATCGGTTTTAGGACCTCAAAGCGATCGCCCCACACCCCATGAGACAAATCTTCCTGACGGGCCATCATCCAGTTGATATTGCCCACCAGGGTATTGATTTCACCGTTGTGGCCCAGCAGCCGCATCGGGTGGGCCAGGGGCCACTTGGGCATGGTATTGGTGCTGAAACGGCGGTGGTACACCGCAAAAGAACTAACGTAGTCTGGATCCCGCAGATCAGCATAGAATGCCGCCAGCACCGCCGACCGCACCATACCTTTATAGACAATGGTGCGGCAGGAACAGGAGCACACGTAAAACTCCTGCAGGCCAGCCACCACCGCTGGATCGAGGCTGTCCGGCTGCTGAACCGCCTCAGCCACCAGGTGCAAGACCTGTCGCCGTACCAAGTATAGACGCCGCTCCAGCTCTTCCCCGGTGGCCGTAGCCGAGGCCATAATCAGCTGCTCAATCTGAGGCTGATACTGCTTGGCTAAGCTGCCCAGCACCTCGGGGTGGACTGGCACCTGCCGCCAGCCCACCACCGTCAGCCCTTCAGCCTGCACCACCTGGTTAAAGGTGTCGCGAATAAACGCGGCTGCTCCATCCTGGTTGGGCAGAAAGATCATCGCCACCCCGGTTTGCTCGGTAGCCAGCGGTGCCTGGCCCTGATCGGCTGCCCAGCGGTTGAGCACGGCCCAGGGAATCGCGGTCATCACCCCAGCCCCGTCCCCAGAATCCTGGTCTGCACAGCACCCGCCTCGATGTTCCATACAATCGAGGGCCACCAGAGCCTGGGCTACCAAGTCGTGGCTGGCACGATTCTGCTGGTCGGCCAGAAACCCAACCCCGCAGGCGTCCCGCTCTTCAACCAGCCACTTAGGTCCCCAGTTTGGCCAGGTAGAACGCTCTTGGTGTAAGGGTTGGTGACGGTGATTCACTGGTGTATTTCCCATGGGATAGCAGCGACTTACTTAAACGTGGATGGACAGAACGCACCGGTAGAAGCAACCGTGCGTGGAGACAAAATTAGCGCCTCTGAGACCAGGCTCAAGGCCAGACATGAACCGATACGAATCATCCCCGCCGGGCACAACGGACACAATCGGCAACTTCCCGCAATATTTGATCGTCGATGGAGAGATACCGCGTAGGCCAATCTATTGGCCTGCCTAAGTCCATCACCATATTGCGTCTGATGTAGACCGGGCATCTGTGTTACGAGATACTCGATCTGTTATCAATCCTTATTAATTAGTGTACAAACCTTATCACTAATTTACCGGTTCCCCAGCCCATAGCGGTCATTCTCGCCGTGAAAAAGTGCTGTTGTTCAACATTTCTTGAGCAAATCGATCACGGCGACCATAAGATTGTGGGTTATGTTCCAGGCCCCGTTAGGTCCAATTTAGGATCTGGTGCTGGCTCGTCAGCAAGATGCTGGTACTGAGATTATATGAAGGTTATAGCTACTGTGATGATCATGCCTCTTGCTGCCCCTCTGACTCGTGTTGTCCTGCCGTTCAGTCTTGCTTTAGTTGCTGTTGGGGGCGTTGGATCTGGGGGGAGCCGATCGGCCCTGGCCCAGGAGGCTAGCTCAACCCAGACGTTAACGACGCCCCCGGCCACTGAAAT
This sequence comes from Nodosilinea sp. P-1105, assembly GCF_012911975.1. GTDB lineage: Bacteria > Cyanobacteriota > Cyanobacteriia > Phormidesmidales > Phormidesmidaceae > Nodosilinea. Next base: position 29,946 of record NZ_SMDQ01000020.1, read on the forward strand.
TCGGGATGCTCCCACAGCTATGTTGGCAGCGGCCCAAGTGGGTACGACGGTGGCCATTAATGGATCTACCTTTTCAATGCCCTGGATGCAGGTAAATGGCCAAGTGGGGCTGGTCGACTACGGGGTGACCGATCGCCTAGGGGCCACACTGCTTAGCACCAGTAACCCTCAGGTGCAGCCAGTGCAGTGGTTTGCCGTCCCAGGGGCGAGCCCGATCATGCTCTCTGCTTGGCATCACAATGGCTATCGATTCTTGGATATTAGTCCCCTAGCCCAGGGGGCTGGCTGGACGGTGACCCCCCAGGGGTCTACCCTGGCCATCACCACTACTCCAGCCCAAGTGCAATCAATTCGGCGAGATCTCCAGCCAGGCCGCGATCGCATCATTTTGGACGTTACCGGTCGCCCTGCCGTACAGCTGAATGAGGGCGTAGAAGAACTCACCCTCACCCTGAGCGCTACCTCGGCCTCATCCCTGACTGCCCAGGCCAACACCCTTACCCAAAACCGGTCAGGAGGAATTGTCACCCAGGTGCAGGCCAACCCCGCCTCCCAGCGGACCGAACTGGCTGTGCGATTTACGGGTAACACCCTCCGCCCTCGGGTCCAGACGTTGCCCAACCAAGTGATTCTGGAGTTTCGGCCCGACCACTTGCAGCCCCACACTATTGCCTGGGCTCCGGGGCTGCGGTGGCGACAGCAATATATTTCGGTGGGTGGCACGGCTTTCCCGGTGTACTGGCTAGAAATTGCCGCCAACCAAGACCAACTCTCCCTTCGCCCCATCTGGGCCGATCCCAGCACCATGGTAGGTATTGCCCCCCTACAAACCATGGGGCAGCGCTGGCAAGCGATCGCCGCCATTAACGCCGGGTTTTTCAACCGCAACAACCAGTACCCCCTTGGGGCCATTCGCCACAATACCAATTGGCTCTCCAGCCCGATTCTCAGCCGTGGCGTTATCGGCTGGAATGACAGCCGTTCGGTGGCCCTGGAGCGCTTGCACTTGAGGCAGACCCTAACCACTGCCAACGGCCGTTCTTTTCCCATCCAAGGGACCAACAGCGGGTATGTGGAAGCCGGTATCGGTCTGTACACCCCGGCTTGGGGAACCACCTATCGCCCCATTACCGGCAATGAAATCGTGGTTACCGTGGTCAACGACCAGGTGGTTAACCAACAAACCGTGACTGATCGCGACGCGGTGTCGATTCCCAGCAATGGTTACATCCTGGCCCACCGCTCCTACGCAACGGCAGCGGTGGCCCTAACCCCTGGCACCGACCTGGCTATCCAGTCCGAGACCCTACCCGCTAGCCTAGAACCCTTCCGCCATATTGTCGGCGGTGGCCCGCTGCTGATCCGTAACCAGACGATGGTGCTCAATGCCGAGGCCGAGCAATTTAGCCGCGCCTTTGCCACCCAGGCGGCCCCGCGTAGCGCGATCGCCACCAATGCCGCTGGCGATATCCTCCTGGTCGCCGTCCACCACAGCCCTGCGGGGCCTGGCCCCACCCTCAACCAACTGGCTCAGATCATGGCCCAGTTAGGCAGCACCAACGCCCTCAACCTGGATGGCGGCGGTTCCGCTAGCCTCTACTTGGGAGGTCGCTTAATCAACCGTAACTCCCGCACCGCTGGTCGAGTTCACAACGGCATTGGCCTGTTTACAGCCGAGTAACTCCCAACTTTATCAGGACAACTTAAAGCCACCCTGCCCCAGGTAAAGACTCCATGTGGTTCTGCCCCTCAGCCCGTAGTTTTGCTGAAGTTCGCAGAATTCCCTTGCTAGACTTATGTCTGTCTAGAATTGACCTCTTGGGTGTCTATCCTGCCACGTCAGCAACCAACGACGACAATTCGTCGTCGTTCCAGTCTAGGCCCCTCGTTTGACCTTCAACTCAACCTAACGAACCAACCTAGCGACAGCGTTTATCGGCTTTAGGAGAATCACGACCATGCCCAAATTAAATGAAACTATTACACCGACAGCCTTAGCCTTAGCCGCTAACAACGGCCAAGACATTACTGAATCTGGTCTACGTCCTTGGGGTTGCTATACCGTCCTTGAGGAAGGGCGAGGTTATAAAATTAAGCGAATTGAGGTCAAGCCAGGGCATCGCCTTAGCCTCCAGATGCACCACCACCGTAGCGAACACTGGATTGTAGTCTCCGGTACGGCCAAGGTCATCTGTGGGGATAACGAAATTCTGCTCTCCACCAACCAATCCACCTATGTCCCCCCCTGCACCCAGCATAGACTGGAAAATGTCGGGGTGATTCCCTTAGTCCTGATTGAGGTTCAAAACGGTGAGTATCTGGGGGAAGATGACATTGTCCGCTTCCAAGATGATTATTCCCGGGTAGAAACACCATAGACTCACCGCTTACCAGTTGTTTACCCTAGAACGCCGGTACAGAAACCCGGTTTCTGGGGCAGAAGGCCAGTCATGTTGTTAGAGCAGCGACGAAGAAACCGAGTTTTTAGCCATACTGTACCGATGCTCTAGCGCTCTCCCTAGGCCCAGGCCGTTGTTAGTCTTTATAAAAGACTAACAACGGCCTATTGGTGTTGGTGATGATACACTCAAGGCAGCCTGATAACCTGATAAAACGACCCAAGGGACGACAGTCCCGCCGCTGACCTGAAAACCATGATTCATCTTAGCCCCAGTGCTATCCAGGAGCTCAATCGCCTGCGGCAGCGCCAGTCCAACTTAACCCAGCCGATCTATCTCACCCTTGATCCAGGTGGTTGTGCCCAATGGGCCTATCGCATTAATGCCGAACCCCTATCAGATGGGGCCACCACCACCTTTGATTGTGGCAGTGGTCTGACCCTAGTCGTTGACGACACAGCCCTTGATCTGGTTAGAGGGCTCACCATCGACTACTCAGAAGACTTAATGGGAGGAGGGTTTCGCTTCACCAACCCCCAAGCCCATCACACCTGCGGTTGCGGCCACTCCTTCTCTACCACCCCTGAGCCTACCACTTCAGATTGCACGGCAACGCCCCCCCCAGCAACGTTCGAGTCCCATGACTCTATGGCTCAACCAATTTGACTAAAGAACTTTTTTGATGTTAGTATCAGAGCTTGTGAAAACTTAAATTTTGTCATCAGCCGTAGTGTTTAGAGCGTACTATGCCCACGATTCAGCAACTCATCCGGAGTGAGCGTCAGAAAGCCGAGAAGAAAACTAAGTCCCCCGCCCTTAAGAGCTGTCCTCAGCGGCGTGGAGTCTGTACTCGTGTATATACCACGACTCCCAAGAAGCCTAACTCAGCTCTACGCAAGGTGGCGCGAGTTCGCTTGACCTCTGGGTTTGAGGTGACAGCCTATATTCCAGGCATCGGCCATAACCTACAGGAGCACTCCGTCGTCATGATTCGGGGCGGTCGAGTCAAGGACTTGCCTGGGGTTCGCTATCACATTATTCGTGGCACGCTAGATACGGCTGGGGTTAAGGATCGTCGCCAAGGTCGTTCTAAATATGGGGCGAAACGTCCTAAGGGTTAAATGTCTTGAGAGTTAACACCCTGTAGCATGGGCTGATTAGCTCCCTCTGTTGCCTTGCCCTGGTTGCGGGCTGAGGTAGGCTAAATCGGCCAGCCTAGGCTACGTCAGTTTCTAGTTTTATTGCTTTCCAAGCCAGTTGTCCCTGAGCGAATGGTCTCCTGTGACACGGCTACCCAAGTCTACATCGATTGGAACTTAAACCATGTCCCGCCGTACTACTGCTCAAAAACGCCCGATTCCACCAGATTCTGTCTACAACAGTCGCTTGATCACGATGATGAGTCGACGGTTAATGACTAGTGGCAAGAAGTCCTTGGCTGACAGAATTGTCTATGACTCTTTTGCCATCATTAAAGAGCGTACTGGTGGCGATCCCCTAGAGGTGTTTGAAACAGCTGTACGTAATGCCACCCCCTTGGTCGAGGTCAAAGCTCGCCGGGTAGGGGGGGCCACGTACCAGGTGCCGATGGAAGTGCGGTCTGAACGGGGGGTTGCTTTGGCTCTCCGCTGGTTGACGCAGTTTGCCCGGCAACGTGCTGGTAAGTCTATGGCCATCAAACTGGCTAACGAACTGATGGATGCTGCTAACGAAACTGGTGGGGCAGTACGCAAACGTGAGGAAACTCACCGTATGGCCGAAGCTAACAAAGCATTCGCCCATTATCGCTATTAATTGTCAGGGGGTCTGCCTGCGGCATTGGTTTACTTTAGGTTAGACTATCGCAGGTTAACCTCAAACTGGTTCCCCCGAAAAAACTTGTTCTTGTTGAAAGGCGGATGTGGCCTTTGGGCCAGTTGCATCAAGACTCTGAATAAGTTTCGGTTGGAGCCCTCTGAGAGTATCTCAGCTAAAGCATCTATTTCCAGGACGATAACTGGGTCCGTTGGACTGTCGCAGTGAGACTTTGGATAAAGATTTAGTTGGAACCCTCTAAGCCGGTTGGCAATGTGACGCTGAGGAGGTCGCTATGGCACGGACAACCCCCCTACAGAAGGTTAGGAATATTGGCATTGCCGCCCACATTGACGCGGGTAAAACCACGACAACTGAGCGAATTTTGTTTTACTCGGGTATTGTGCACAAAATTGGCGAGGTGCACGATGGCACCGCTGTTACCGACTGGATGGCCCAGGAACGGGAGCGAGGGATTACGATTACAGCGGCTGCTATTAGTACTAACTGGCGCGAGCATCAGATCAATATTATTGATACCCCAGGGCACGTTGACTTCACCATTGAAGTTGAGCGGTCTATGCGGGTGCTAGATGGTGTGATTGCCGTATTTTGTTCCGTCGGTGGGGTTCAGCCTCAATCTGAGACAGTTTGGCGGCAAGCTAATCGATATTCTGTGCCGCGAATTGCGTTTGTCAACAAGATGGATCGCACTGGGGCTAACTTTTTTAAAGTGTATGACCAGTTGCGCGATCGCCTAGGGGCGAATGCGGTTGCTGTGCAAATTCCCATTGGGGCTGAGGCTGATTTTCAAGGGGTGGTTGATCTGGTCTCAATGCGAGCCCGTATTTACCATGATGACCTCGGTCAGAACATGGAGGATACTGATATCCCAGCCGACGTTCTAGAGATGGCTCAGGAATATCGCACCAAGCTGGTGGAGGCTGTGGCCGAGACTAGTGATGCCTTGATGGAGAAATACCTGGAAGGCGAGGACTTTCTGCCTGAAGAGATTGTGGCTGCCCTACGCCAGGGAACCATTAAAGGCAAGATAGTTCCGATGCTGTGTGGTTCTGCCTTTAAGAATCGAGGGGTGCAGTTACTGCTCGATGCAGTGGTTGACTATTTGCCCTCTCCGATAGAAGTGCCCCCCATCCAAGGATTGCTGCCCGATGGTGAAACGGCGGCACGGGCGGCCGATGATGATGTTCCTCTGGCAGCCTTAGCTTTTAAGATTATGGCTGATCCCTATGGTCGCTTGACATTTCTGCGGGTCTACTCCGGGGTGCTAAAAAAAGGCAGCTATATCTATAACGCCACTAAGGATAAAAAGGAGCGCATTTCCCGCCTGATTGTGCTCAAAGCAGATGACCGCATTGAGGTAGACGAGCTGCGGGCCGGCGATTTAGGGGCCGCCATTGGGCTGAAGGATACCTTCACTGGGGACACCATTTGCGATCCCGATGAGCCGATTATTCTGGAGTCCTTGTACATTCCAGAACCGGTGATCTCGGTGGCGGTTGAGCCCAAGACCAAGCAAGATATGGATAAGCTTTCTAAAGCTCTCCAGTCACTGTCGGAAGAAGATCCTACCTTTCGAGTTAGTACTGATCCTGAAACCAATCAGACGGTAATTGCTGGTATGGGTGAGCTCCATCTGGACATTCTGGTAGACAGAATGTTGCGGGAATTTAAGGTGGAAGCCAACATTGGTGCGCCCCAGGTGGCCTACCGGGAAACGGTTCGTAAAGCTATCTCCGCTGAAGGAAAATTTGTCCGTCAAAGTGGCGGTAAAGGCCAGTACGGCCATGTGGTTGTAGAGGTTGAGCCCACGGAAGAAGGCAGCGGATTTGAGTTTGTGTCTAAAATTGTAGGGGGCACAATTCCGAAGGAGTATATTCCTTCTGCCGAACAAGGCATGAAAGAAGCCTGCGAATCTGGTATCCTAGCTGGGTACCCTGTAATCGATCTAAAGGTTACTCTCATAGATGGGTCCTACCATGATGTAGATTCCTCAGAGATGGCTTTTAAGATTGCTGGGTCAATGGCTATGAAAGAGGCCGTCATGAAGGCGTCTCCCGTCCTTCTAGAGCCCATTATGAAGGTCGAGGTTGAAGTTCCAGAAGACTTTCTGGGTGACGTCATGGGAGATTTAAACTCCCGCCGTGGCCAGATCGAAGGTATGGGGACAGAGGCTGATATTGCTAAGGTCACAGCCCATGTTCCTTTAGCTGAGATGTTTGGTTATGCTACCGACATCCGCTCAAAAACGCAGGGTCGGGGCATTTTTTCGATGGAATTTAGCCACTATGGTGAGGTTCCTCGAAATGTGGCTGAAGCCATTATCTCTAAAAACAGTGGGAACGCTTAGAAAGGAAAGGACACGTAACGTAAATGGCACGCGAAAAGTTTGAACGGAAAAAACCACACGTCAACATCGGCACCATCGGTCACGTTGACCATGGCAAAACCACTCTGACGGCTGCTATCACCATGGCGTTGGCTGCTGCAGGTGGTGCTAAGGCTCGTAAGTATGACGAGATTGACGCTGCCCCCGAGGAAAAAGCTCGTGGGATTACCATCAACACAGCCCACGTGGAGTATGAGACGGATACCCGTCACTATGCCCACGTAGACTGCCCTGGCCATGCTGACTATGTGAAGAACATGATCACCGGTGCAGCCCAGATGGATGGTGCCATTCTGGTTTGCTCTGCGGCTGACGGCCCCATGCCCCAGACTCGGGAACACATTCTGCTAGCTAAGCAGGTTGGCGTACCCAGCATCGTGGTCTTCTTAAATAAGCAAGACCAGGTTGACGACGAAGAGTTGTTAGAGTTGGTGGAGCTAGAAGTACGTGAGCTACTGAGCTCCTACGACTTCCCTGGTGATGATATTCCCATCACCTCGGGGTCTGCTCTGCTAGCTGTGGAGGCTCTGACCTCCAACACCACCATCAAGCGTGGCGATGACCAGTGGGTTGATAAAGTGCTTGACCTAATGGATAGTGTTGACGCATATATCCCCACCCCTGAACGGGATGTGGACAAGCCCTTCCTGATGGCTGTGGAAGACGTCTTCTCCATCACAGGCCGTGGTACCGTGGCTACTGGCCGGATTGAGCGCGGCAAAGTGAAGGTGGGTGAAACCGTTGAATTGGTGGGTATCCGTGATACTCGTAATACCACCGTAACCGGTGTGGAAATGTTCCAGAAGACTCTGGATGAAGGTATGGCCGGAGACAACGTCGGTCTACTCCTCCGGGGTGTGCAGAAGGAAGACATCGAGCGCGGTATGGTGCTGGCCAAGCCAGGCAGCATCACTCCCCACACTCAGTTTGAGTCTGAGGTTTACATTCTGAAAAAGGAAGAGGGGGGACGTCATACGCCTTTCTTCCCTGGTTATAAGCCTCAGTTCTATGTGCGCACCACTGACGTAACCGGCACTATTAAAGCGTTCACCGCTGACGATGGCAGTGATGCTGAAATGGTAATGCCTGGCGATCGCATCAAAATGACCGTAGAGCTGATTAACCCTATTGCGATTGAGCAGGGCATGCGCTTTGCCATTCGTGAAGGCGGCCGTACGGTTGGTGCTGGCGTTGTATCTAAGATCCTATCTTAGTCTTGTTAGACTCCTAGACATCAGGGTATTCCAACTAAAAAGCTATCCAGAAAGGATAAACTTAGGTGGAGTGCTTTCAGGGGCAGGATCAGTTAATGGCCTGCTCCTGAGCTTGTCTAATGTCTTTGCTTGTATTGAACCTTGACAATTTATCCGAGCGAGAGCCCATGGCCACTATTCAGCAGCAAAAAATCCGTATTCGTTTGAAAGCATTTGACCGCAGGTTACTGGATACCTCCTGTGAAAAGATTGTAGATACTGCCAATCGCACTAACGCTACAGCAATTGGCCCTATTCCTTTACCCACTAAGCGTCGGATCTATTGTGTTTTGCGATCGCCCCACGTGGATAAAGATTCTCGAGAACACTTCGAAAGTCGGACCCATCGCCGCATCATCGACATCTACCAGCCGTCGTCTAAGACGATTGATGCCCTAATGAAGTTAGATTTACCCGCTGGGGTTGACATTGAAGTGAAACTCTAGCCGTGGTTTAAATTAAAGCGATGGCTAACTTAAGCCCGTTGGTCTGGTAAAAAGATCAGCGGGTTTGGTGATGGTGATTGAATTCATTTACTGATTACCAATGCTACATTTCAAGCATCCGCCCCGGTGTTGGGTTAGAATATTAACAAGTGTTACGGTTCGCCTTGATCGCGCAAAACGAGGCTGGCAACACTTCAGGCAAGTACAATGGCATTCTCCGAGTCTATATCTGTGCGAGAACTACCGCTTTTCCCATTACCCGAACTCGTTTTATTTCCTGGTCGGCACTTACCGCTCAATATCTTTGAATTTCGCTACCGGATGATGATGAACACCATCCTGCAGAGCGATCGCCGTTTCGGAGTGCTGATGCTTGATCCCACCACTGGGGAACCGGCTCAAGTGGGCTGTTGTGCTGAAATTTTGCACTACCAACGGTTACCTGATGATCGAATGAAGATTCTAACCCTCGGCCAACAGCGCTTTCGGGTATTGAGTTACGTGCGTCAAAAGCCCTACCGTGTTGGCATGGTGGAGTGGATAGAAGACAAAGCCCCTAACGCTGACCTGCGTCCCTTAGCGGCCAATGTTGATCGTCTATTGCGAGATGTGGTGCATTTGTCGGCTAAACTGACTAGTCAATCCCTGGAAGTGCCTGACAATATCCCAGATATTCCGATCGAGTTATCTTATTGGGTGGCCAGTAACCTACATGGGGTCACCATGGAACAGCAGTTATTGCTGGAAATGGAAGATACGAGTGATCGCCTGGAGCGAGAAGCTGAAATTCTGACGTCGACTCGTAACCATTTGGCAGCTCGCGCCGCCCTTAAAGAAGTTTTGGAGTGATGTCGTGGCTCTGGAGATCCATATATTTCTGCTTAGCGGTCTCCAGCGTATGGTTAACAGCCATCAGGTCATAGCTGCCAAAATTAATCAAGGTTTCCGTACAAGGTAACAGTTCAGCTAGGGCTTGTTGACCGCGATCGCTGACGGCATCTATCTCTAGGTCCACAAAAAATAGGTAGTCCCCTAAGGATCGTTTGCTAGGGCGCGACTCAATCCGGCTCAGGTTGATGCCGTAGTGGGCAAAGATCTGGAGAGGTTTCAGCAAGCACCCCGGGGCATTCACTGGTAGGCTAAAGGCTAACGATGTATAGTGCCCCTGGTCAGCCAGTTGAGCGGTATCTTCCCGTCGCAGTACCCAAAATTTGGTGCAGTTATCTTGGTGGTCGTTGATGTCATGGGCCAAAACGGGCAGATTGTAGAGCTGACCAGCCCATTCGGAAGCGATGGCTGCGATCGTAGTGCTGTCTGACAAGTGGCTCAACGCCTCTGTGGTGGAATTGGTCGCGGCTAACTTTGCTTGGGGGAGGTGATGGGCTAACCAGTGCTGACACTGGGAAAGGGCCTGAGGATGTGAGTAGATGGCTTGTACATCGCTTAAGGATTGTGCCTGTGATAAACAAGCATGACGAATGGGCATCACTAGCGCATGATGTATTCTTAGGGTGCCCAAGGCCCAAAGGGTATCGAGGGTAGTCCTCACACTACCCTCCGTCGAGTTTTCTACGGGTACTAAAGTCAGTGTGGTAATACCGTCGGTGGTAGCCTCTAATGCTTGGGGAATGCTGGGAAAATCTTGCAACACCACCGATTGACTGGTGCGTCGCTCCAGTTCCAGGCTATAGGCCAAGGCGGCCAATTGTGAGTAAGTACCTTCAGGCCCCAAATAGGCAATGGTAACGGTCATAGGCGAGGGATAGATGGTTGCCAGATTGTTCCATAGTACGTCTAATCTGTTATGCTCCTTACCCTGAACCATCCAGTTGGCTCGAGCCCTCTCCCTGGCAGCCTTTAAAGGAACGGCGATGTTGGGACGTCGGCCCTAGGGCCTGAATGGCGTGGCGATGCATGGCGCTGCCATAGCCTTTGTGCTGGGCCAATCCGTAGCCAGGATAGCGGCTATCGAGACGGGTGATCAGGGTATCTCGCCAAACTTTAGCCAGAATGCTGGCGGCCGCGATTTCGATGTGGGTCTGATCGCCTCTAGTTACCGCTTGCTGAGGGATAGTCAGATTGGGAATGGGGCGATTGCCATCCACCAAGCATAGGCTCGGAGTTGGGCTTAGTTGGGTAATGGCTCGAGTCATGGCCAGCCAGGTGGCCCCTAAAATATTCAGCCGCTCAATGTCGTGCACCGACCCTAACCCAATGGCATAGTTTGCAGCTAGGGTCTTAATCGGCGTTACCAGTTGACGACGACGACGATCGCTCAGACGCTTGCTATCTGTTACCCCTAAGGCCGCCAAAGCTGCCCTAGCCGTGGGAGGCAAGATCACGGCTGCTGCAACCACAGGCCCAAACAAAGCCCCACGCCCCACTTCATCGACCCCTGCGATCGCTATGGGCAAGGCAGCGGCAGCCTCCATCTTTAGATTGTCTGGCAAGACACTCACCCCATCACTCGTCAGATCCATCCCCATTGGCAGAGGAGCGGCGACGGCGACGGCGACGAACCGTGCCTGCATTTTCAGGAGCCCTGTCATCATCAGAGCCGTTGTCTCCAGAATCGCCACCCACAGTCGCCACAGCTACAGCCTCAGGGGCAGCCTGCTGGGAGGGCTGCTCAGCTGCTGCCACCGAATCAGATATGGATGATGGTGGAGCCTCCGAATGGCTTAGGGCTGGACTGGAAGCCTGGGTGTCATCGCCACCCTCTGCCGCCATGGACTGCTGCCCTGGTAACACCACTGAGACGGTTACATCTCTGGTTGCTTTGATCTCTTCGGTAGCGAGCACCGTTGGTGAGATTCCCATCATGGCATAAATCCGCTGCTCATCAGGGGTCATTTCTACCGTCACCACCTGAGTGGGGGTAGCCGATTTCTTCTCAGACCTGCCGCCAGAACGACTCCGCCCAGAGCGAGAAGGGGCCTTTTCATCTGCTGTTGTCGGAGTCGTCCCATCCTTGGCCAAGATAGGCGCTTCAGGGGGGCCATCCTTGGGGGCAGGTGCTTCTTTACCATTGCTCCGTCCTGGCAATGGATCACGGCGCCGCCGCCGCCGGTTACCACGACCTGATTTGTCTTGATAACTGGGATGGTTAACCAGATCTAGCTCTTGCAGGTCAGCATGGGTGTCTATGCCATCCAGTTGCGTCTCCCGTAGTGCGGGAGACAGTTGGGGCTCTGCTGATCCGGATACAACGGCAACCTTAGCCGATACGTCACTGCTATCTCCAGGGGTATCCCCCGGCAGATGCACCAGATGACCTAACCCGCCACAGGTGGGGCAGCTGCGGCCAAATAATTCGTAAAGATTCTGGCCTTGTCGTTTACGGGTGAGTTCAACCAGTCCTAACTCCGACAACTGAGAAATTTGCGGTCTGGCTTTATCTGCTCGCAGCGCTTTGCTAAAGTGCTCCAGGACTTGCAACTTGTCGCGCCGTGAGTCCATGTCGATAAAGTCGACGATGATCACCCCAGCGATATTGCGCAGTCGCAACTGGCGAGCAATTTCGGTGGCCGCTTCACAGTTGGTCCAAAGCACCGTCTCACGGGCTGTAGCCGACCGAGTAAACGAACCAGAGTTGACATCAATCACCGTCAGCGCTTCGGTTGGTTCAATGATGATGTACCCCCCGGAAGGTAGATCAACCCGAGGTTTAAGGGCCTCACGAATAGCCGCATTGACCCGGAAATATTCCAGAATTGGAGTACGTTCTCGATGCTGATCGATCAATACACCGGCTGGCACCTGACCGTCACTCCAACTGGCAAGATGCTGCTTGACCCGTTTCAGCCCAGTGCTCGAATCAGTTACAATCCGGTTGACATCACCGGTGTAGGCATCTCGCAGCACCCGTTGCACAAAGTCATCATCCCGGTTTAACAAGGCCGGTGGGCGGGTAGACAGAGCCTGTTGTTGAATACTTTCCCACTGCTTTTGCAGGGATTCTAGATCTTCAATAATGGCGTTTTCGCTAATTCCTTCGGCTTCAGTACGGACTAACAAGCCCATGCCTGCAGGCTTAATTAGAATAGCTAGGGCGCGCAACCGGTTGCGTTCATTTTCATTACGAATTCGCCTTGAGAGGTTGACCCCCCGCCCGGAGGGCATCAACACTAGATAGCGCCCTGGTAAAGAAATGTTCCCCGTTAACCGGGGGCCTTTATTCCCGGTTGGTTCTTTCATAATTTGAACCAACACTTTTTGCTGGGGAGCCACCAGTTCAGTGATCGACCCAGCCATGCGCTTGAGACGTAGGGGACCTAAGTCGGTCACATGCATAAAGCCGTTGCGCTCACTGTCACCAATGTTGACGAAGGCGGCGTCAATACCAGGGAGCACATTTTCTACGGTACCCAAATAAATGTCACTAACTTGATGGCTACCGGTGGCGACAATCAGTTCTTGAATCTGATCTTCTGAAAAAACCGCAGCAATCCGATTCTGCTCAGCAATAATAATCTGCTTCGGCATTCAAATTCCTCATACAACGCTCACTAGGGCGGATAAAATCTGGAGATTCCCGGCCCGACGTGAAGAACTTGGTCACATCATTGACCCATTCAACGACCCCACCAGGCACCGGGGAAACTAATTTTGCAAAGGCTGGACGACCAAATGTTTGAGGGCAGCGCCTAAGAGTCTTCCACCTAAAGACATATCCCTTTCAGGAACGCGAACTCGGCCCCTCGGGCCGGTCTCGGCAAAACCTTGGATAGATATTTAGCTGGAACCCTCTAACCTGATGATCCATGCAGACGGGCATGAACCCCTTATCGCTGGTTACCTGTGAATGTTTGTTCGTGCCAAAGCTAGCGTTAGTCAACCGACAAAATCGAACAAAATTCTATATGAAGGCATTCAGCGCTAAGATCTTGTAGCTGCTTCAAACACGCACCATGTGTCATGCGTAATGCACATTTACGCCTGCCTGATTGCATTATAGCCTCAAGCAGAAGCTATAGCATATAGTTGCGTATCTTTGTAGCATACAGCTCAAGAAAATGCACCTTCTTCCAGGGGGAAACCTCAGGAGAGACAGGGTACTGATCAAGGCTCATACCCAATGGCCACCTCCAGGCTTAACCCCGGAGATGGCCATGATGTCAGATCGGTAACGTTAAGGGAACGTGGTTAAGAGGCTGAAACCGCTGTAGCTCGAGGGCGGGTACGCCGCTGTACTTTTACTTCCGGTTCAGGGGCTTCTTCGGTCTTCGTCGGTTTAGCCTTAGAGCTAGCCTTGGGGGTAATGGCTTCCCCTTGCAGCAGCAAAATTAAGAGAGGATCGCGCTTATTGAGCTCCCGTCGTAGCAGCCGACGCAAATCTTGCTCTAACGCCCCTTTCAAGTCCTGCCAATCCAGGGCTTTACTCCCATTGGCCTGTAGCTCGGCGCCCCGGGCATCTAGGGTTTGGGTCATCACTTGCTTAACCGACTTTTGCAGGCGATCGGGGTCGATGGAATGGGCTACTCCCCGTAGTTGTACCACTGGGTCGGCTAGCAGTTTGCCTTTGTCGTTCAGGGTGGCGGCAATGGTGACGACACCGTCTTCGGCCAGTTGTTGACGGTCTTTGAGAATATCACGACCGACCAGGCCAACTCGGGAAGAATCCACTAACTCAATGCCGGAGGGGACTTGGCCCGCAATGCGAATGCCAGATGGATCGACTTCAACCATGTCACCGTTTTGGATAATCACCATGTGGTCAGCGGGGACCCCCATACTTTGGGCTGTTTGGGCATGTTTGACCAACATCCGGTGCTCGCCGTGGACGGGTAGAAAATATTTGGGCCGGGTTAACGCCAGCATCAGCTTTTGATCTTCTTGGGCGCCGTGACCGGAAACATGGATACCCTTATTTTTACCGTAAACGACGTTGGCCCCACGCATCATCAGCTTGTCGATGGTGTTGACCACGGCGATCGTGTTGCCGGGAATCGGGTTGGCCGAAAATACCACAGTATCCCCTTTTTTGACCCGAATTTGTCGATGGGAATCATTGGCGATCCGGGTGAGGGCAGCCAGGGGTTCCCCTTGGGAGCCTGTGGTTAGAATTAAGGCGTTCTCGTCGGCCGTTTGCGAAAGCGATCGCAGCGGTAAGAAAAGACTATCTGGACACTTGATGTAGCCCAAATCGCGAGCATGGGCGATCACATTCAGCATCGATCGGCCGACCACAAATACCTTGCGGTTATGCTTTTGGGCCAGTTCCAAAATCATATTGACCCGATGCACCGAGGACGAGAACGTGGTCACAATCAAGCGCCCATCTGCCTGGGAAAACTCACGATCGAGATTAGGGAACACCGATCGCTCCGAGGGAGTATGACCAGGAACCTCAGCATTAGTGGAATCACTGACCAAACAAAGCACTCCCCGTTCACCGGCTTCTGCCAGCTTTTGGATATCAAAGAATTCACCATCCACCGGAGTGTGGTCAAACTTAAAGTCGCCAGTATGCACGACGATCCCAACCGGGGTATGAATAATCACCGAACAACTGTCGGCAATGGAGTGGGTATTGCGAATATACTCTACTAAAAACGAATTACCGACTCGCACCGTCTCACGGGGACGTACCCGACGCAGTTCTGTGCGATCTACTACCCCGGCTTCCTCTAACTTACCCTCTAACAGGGCCATGGCTAACCGAGGGCCATAGATCACGGGGATATCAAACTGCTTCAAGTGAAAGGCAATGCCGCCAATATGATCTTCATGACCGTGGGTGACAATCATGCCCTTAATTTTGTGGCGATTTTCTCGCAAGTAGGTGACGTCGGGCAGCACAATGTTGACGCCGTGCATACCGTCAGTAGGGAAAGCAAGCCCTGCATCTAGCAGCATGATTTCATCGTTGATCTCAAACACACAGGTGTTCTTACCAATTTCATGCAATCCCCCCAGGGGAACAATTTTCAGAGCATTATTCGGATTTTTGGAAGTCATAAACGATCTCTTTAAAGAAAGGATAAGGAAAGAATTTGAAATACTAGAGCTACACAGCAGCCTGCTAGGGATAGTTGGCCAACACAATCAAGATGAGGCGAGAGGTCAGCCTATCGCGGTCAAAACAGCCAGATGTCCAACGAGGACAGCATAGCTTTAGCCTTAGCTGCCAGGACCCTAAAAAGGGATCTAGGTCAGAGACTGGAGCGTCAGAGATTGGAGCAAGTCCCCTTTAGCGTTGATCAGCTCCTTTAGGAACCAAGATCCGTTGGCGGATGCCCAGGGGGACAGGTTGTGGTCAAAACAGGTCATATAGTGATTATTACTAGGTAAAAGAACAAAATCGAAAATTGAACCGGTTAATGCAGATATTCAGTTGTCAAAAACACTGATAACGCAAGCAGGGTAGCCTCTCGACTCTGGCCTCCTGTCGCTAGGTGGTGGGCTGGGTCACCTCGTTGAAGAGCTGTTCTAAAACGCCCTTAAGCAAAATATGCACAGAATCATCAGCAGGGGAAAGGGGCGATCGCACAGAGCCCACTTGCCAGCCCTGCATGGCCAAGGCCGCTTTCACTGGAATTGGGTTAGCGGTAACAAATAGCGCTTTAAACAAAGGTAACAACTTCAGGTGCAAGTTGGTAGCTAGCTTAGGCTGCCCAGACTCGTAAGCTTGTATCATCTGTTGCAGCAAATCACCCACTAGATGACTGGCCACACTTACAACCCCAGAGCCTCCAACCGACATTAGGGGAAGAGTCAAGGAATCATCCCCTGAATAGATGCTAAAGCCAGTGGGAGTACTATGCCGGATTTGGCTTGCTTGGTCTAGGTTACCGCTAGCCTCTTTGATAGCCACAACGTTATCAATCTGAGCTAAACGGGCTACCGTCTCCACCGCCATCGCACAGCCCGTCCGTCCAGGAATATTGTAGAGCATGATGGGCAGATCCGGCACCGCTTGGGCGATCTGACTAAAGTGTTGATAGATTCCCTCCTGGGGCGGCTTATTGTAATAGGGCACAACCTGTAACGACCCATCTAAGCCCAACTGGCTGGCTTTACGAGTCGCCTGAATGGCCTCTCGGGTACAGTTAGACCCTGTGCCAGCAACCACCTTGGCACGCCCCCCTACCGCCTGCTTAACAGACTTAAACAGTTGATACTCTTCATCCCAGGTCAATGTGGGCGACTCGCCTGTGGTGCCACACACCACTAAACCATCGCTACCATGGGCCACCAAATGATCCGCCAAACGTTCTGCCACAGCATAATCCACAGAGCCATCTTCAGAAAATGGCGTCACCATGGCCGTCAGCACTCTGCCGAAATATATCACCCGACTTTGCTATCCTCTACGTGAGTTCAACCCCCAGGGCAGGGACACAAATTAACTTAGCGCTTTTGGATTATACCAACTTCGCCTAGAAAGCTAGACTTGAAGTCTTGCCTGACGTCCTAAACGGTCAGGGACGGCGCTACCCCAGGCGACGTCATCACCAACTCGGCGATCTGTACCGCATTCAAGGCCGCTCCTTTCCGAATCTGATCACCACTGAGCCACAGTTCTAAGCCATTCAGATTAGAGATATCCTGGCGAATGCGGCCCACCAGTACATTATCTTGGCCACTGGCCTCAATGGGCATCGGGAAGTAGTTGCGCCCCCAATCTTCGACCACCTTCACCCCAGGTGCCTGAGACAAAACAACTTTAGCCTGCGCCACGGAAAAAGGCTGGTTGAATTCTAAGTTAATCGCCTCAGAATGCGCCCGCAATACGGGAACCCGCACACAGGTTGGGGAAATGCGAATATTGGGATCCCCAAAAATTTTGCGGGTTTCATTCACCATTTTCATCTCCTCTTGGCAGTAGCCCAGATCATTGAGATCGGAGTTGTGGGGAAATAAATTAAAGGCCAGGGGATAGGGAAAGGCCTCGGTCACAGGGGGATGGCCGTTCAGCATCGCTTGGGCCTGCTGTTTAACTTCCTCCATAGCTCGGGCTCCAGCCCCGCTAGCAGACTGATAAGTGGCCACCACAATCCGCTGCACCGGTTGTACCTGATGCAGCGGCCAGACGGCCAAGGCCATTAAGATGGTGGTGCAGTTAGGGTTGGCAATGATGCCTTGATGGGCTTTAGTGGCCTCTGGGTTCACTTCAGGTACAATCAGAGGCACGGCAGGATCCATACGGAAGGCGCTAGAGTTATCCACCGCCAGCGCCCCAGCGGCGACTGCTTTAGGTAACCATTGCTTAGAGACTGATCCACCCGCCGACGCCAGCACTAGGTCAATGCCCTTAAAGCAGTTGTCATCTAAGACCTGCACGTCAACCGTCTCCCCCTGAAAGGTGAGTTTGGTCCCAGCAGAACGGGGGGAAGCGAGGAGGGTCAGCGTTTTAACGGGAAACTGCCGCTGCTCTAGCAGCGTTAAAATTTCGGCCCCTACCGCTCCAGTGGCTCCCAACACCGCAATCCGCAACCCGTTCGACACAGCTTTACCTCACAGAAACAATGGCAACAAAATCTATCTGCCGATACTAACATTTGTGCTTCTGGGAAATAGCCAGTTATTGACCGACCTCAACAAGTTTTATTGAGGCAACGCCTTACAAGACTGGAGAGATTGGAGTATGCTTATTAATTGCGCCAAAAGTTGCTTAGCCCGGTTTGGGGCTGGCGCAGTAGCCGTCTAGATAGCCAACACACCCCATGAAAGTTACCCAGGAAGCACTGCCCGACAGCCAATTGGGCCTAGAAATTGAAATTCCGGCAGAGCTGTCTCAAAAAACCTACGACAAAGTGCTCAACAAGTTGATGAAAACCGTCAACGTTCCGGGCTTTCGCAAGGGCAAGGTACCTCGAAAAGTATTCTTGCAGCGGGTTGGGGTGGCTCAGTTTAAGGCTGCGGTGCTAGAAGAATTGGTGCAAACAGCGGTCGACCAAGCCATTAAACAAGAGTCGATTGAGGCGATTGGCAATTACCAGCTCAAGTCGTCCTTTGATGATTTGCTCAGCCAATACGAGCCTGGTGCAGCTGTGACGATTACGGCGGCGGTGGATGTGCCCCCACGGGTCACCCTGAAGCAATATAAACAGCTCTCGGTGCAGGCGGAAGAAATTCTGCCCGATCCAGACAAGGTTGATACCACCCTCAAGCAATATCAAAACAATCTAGCCACCCTAGTACCGATTGAAGACCGGCCCGCCCAGATGGGGGATGTCGCTGTCATTGATTTTGTCGGTACAGCCGAAGGGGATGATGGCGAGTACGAAGAATTTGCGGGTGGTTCTGGTACCGACTTTCAGGTAGAGCTGGAGGAAGGACGATTTATCCCAGGCTTTGTGGAAGGGATTGTCGGCATGGCCCTAGAGGAGTCCAAGGATGTGGAGGTGACCTTCCCCGAGGATTATCCCCAGGCGGAGTTGGCCGGGAAGCCTGCCCGGTTTGCGATCACGCTGAAGGAAATTAAAGAGAAAGAATTGCCGGATCTCGACGATGATTTTGCCCAAGAAATTAGCGAATTCGAGACCATCGAAGAGCTGCGCGCCTCCCTAGAGGAGCGCTATCAACAGGAGGCGGAGCAGAGCACCAAGGCCAATAAGGAAGCGGCTCTGATTGAAGCGTTGGTTGAACAACTAGATGCAGAAATTCCAGACACCCTGGTGCAGCAGGAAGTCAATTTTCTGCTGAGCCAAACCATCATGCAGCTGAGCCGTCAAGGCCTTGACGTCAACAAAATGCTGACTCGAGATCTGGTGGAAAATATGCGGCAGCGGACCAAGCCCGACGCCATAGAGCGGTTACGGCGAACCCTGGCCCTAGGGGAAGTGGCGAAGCAAGAAGGTATCACCATCGAAGCTGAAACCCTGCAAGCCAAGATCGATGAGACGATGACAGAGATTGAAGATCCGAGTCAAATCGATCCCGATCGCCTAAAGCAGGTTCTCCATGAAGAACTGTTGCAGGAAAAAATTCTGGCCTGGTTGGAAGAGACTAATCCAGTGGAGTTAGTGCCGGAGGGGACCCTGACCCCCATCGAAGAGGATGCTGTCGAAGATGTGGAAGCCGCTAGTGAAGCTACGGTGGATGTCAAGAGTCAGCCAGTGGCTGATGCCAGGGACGACGGTGAGGAAGAGTAGGCCAACTATATCGAGCCGATCTCGGGATCTGGAGTTTTTCCACAGGCAGAACTCCAGGTCTGGGCTTAGATTTGGTTTATACTCCAACTGGTGCTGGGTTATCCCCCAGGAAGCCTAAGTTTTTTGGGGCATAATGTCGGATAGGTGGTGATATATATTTCTCCACGCCCTTGAAATCTTGCGCAAAGTGATTATGATTGCATCGAATACACCCATTAACCCCATCCTAAGTTTGAATCCTTCTGCTGTTAGTGTGAACTCGTTGCGCAACGTACTGCCTGTGGTTGTTGAGCAGTCAGGCCGTGGAGAGCGGGCGTTCGACATTTACTCGCGGCTGCTGCGGGAGCGAATTGTGTTTTTAGGCACCCCGGTCGATGGCCAGGTGGCTGACTCGATCGTGGCTCAACTGCTTTACCTGGATGCCGAAGAACCGGAGAAAGATGTGCAGTTATACATCAATTCTCCTGGGGGATCGGTGACAGCCGGCATGGCCATTTACGATACCATGCAGCAAATTCGCCCTGATGTGGTCACCATCTGCTTTGGTTTGGCTGCTAGTATGGGAGCGTTTCTGCTTTGTGCTGGGGCTAAGGGCAAGCGGTTATCTCTACCCAGTTCTCGAATTATGGTTCACCAACCCCTGGGTGGTGCTCAGGGTCAGGCGGTGGACATTGAAATTCAGGCGAAGGAGATTCTCTATCATAAGAGCCGCTTGAATGAGTTGATTGCCCATCATACCGGCCAACCCATTGAGCGGATTGAAGTTGATACTGAGCGTGACTTTTATATGTCGGCGGTAGAGGCTAAAGAATACGGGCTAATCGATGACGTTATCGAGCAGCAAGCGCTTTCAGTTCACCCTACTGCGACTGAACTCAACTAGGGGCATTTTATGTCTAAGTATGACTCCCATCTTAAGTGCTCATTTTGTGGAAAGTCCCAGGAGCAAGTCCGTAAACTAATTGCGGGGCCGGGGGTTTATATTTGTGACGAATGTGTCGACCTCTGCAACGAAATTCTTGACGAAGAGTTGTTCGACTCGGGTACCGCTGTAGCCCAGCCTGTGCCTCGACGAGAGGCGACTCCAGAGCGGACCCGAACGGCTCCAGCGCTCTCCCTGAGTCAAATTCCTAAGCCGAGGGAAATTAAGAATTATTTAGATGACCATGTGATTGGCCAGAACGAAGCCAAAAAAGTGTTGTCGGTGGCGGTGTACAACCACTACAAGCGCCTGAGCTATCTGCAGGAGCTAGAGGGAGAGGCCCCTGACGACATTATTGAGCTACAAAAGTCGAATATTTTGCTGATTGGCCCTACGGGCTGTGGCAAGACCCTACTGGCTCAAACCTTGGCTCGTATTCTGGAGGTTCCCTTTGCGGTCGCAGATGCTACCACCCTGACCGAAGCGGGTTACGTGGGCGAGGATGTGGAAAACATTCTGCTACGGCTGCTGCAGGTGGCTGATCTGGATGTAGAAGAGGCCCAGCGAGGCATTATCTACATTGACGAAATTGATAAGATCGCCCGTAAGAGCGAGAACCCATCCATTACCCGTGATGTCTCTGGCGAAGGGGTGCAGCAGGCTCTCCTGAAGATGCTAGAGGGTACTGTGGCCAATGTGCCGCCCCAGGGGGGACGTAAGCACCCCTATCAAGACTGCATTCAGATTGACACCAGCAATATTCTATTTATTTGCGGTGGGGCTTTTGTCGGCTTAGAGAAAATTGTGGAGCAGCGAATTGGCAAGAAGTCGATTGGCTTTGTCCAGCCTGGAGAAGGGCAGCTTTCTCGGGAAAAACGGACAGCGGACGTGCTGCGCCATTTAGAGCCAGATGATCTGGTGAAGTTTGGCCTAATCCCTGAATTTATTGGCCGGATTCCGGCTACTTCGGTGGTGGATCCTCTGGATGAAGAGTCGCTGATGGCGATTTTGACTGAGCCTAAGAATGCGCTGGTGAAGCAGTTCCAAAAGCTGATGCGGATGGACAATGTGCAGCTGGAGTTTAAGTCGGATGCCCTCAGGGCGATCGCCCGGGAGGCTTACCGTCGCAAGACTGGGGCCCGAGCGCTGCGGGGCATTATTGAAGAATTGATGCTCGACATCATGTACGAAGTGCCTTCCCGTAAAGATATGAAGCGCTGCACGATTACCTGCGAGATGGTCGAGCAGCGGTCTACGGCTGATTTGCTACTACACCCTTCGTCTATGCCTAAGCCTGAGTCGGCCTAATCATGGCTTACCTGAATGTCAATGGCATTGACCACTACTATGAGTGGGTTGGTACTGAGACTCCCCGTAATCCGGCTTCCACCAGGCCGGTGATGGTATTCGTCCACGGTTGGGCTGGGTCGGCCCGCTACTGGCGCAGTACGGCGGTCGCCCTGGCTGATCAGTATGATTGTTTGCTGTATGACATGCGTGGGTTTGGGCGATCGCAGATTCCCCCCAACCAGCAGGCGGCGATGGAGCAACGGGGCTATGAGCTCGATACCTATGCCCATGACCTAGCTGAGCTGCTGTCTGCTCTGGGGCTAGGGTCGGTGTCGGTCAATGCTCACTCTATGGGAGCCTCAGTGGCCGTGTACTTTGTGAACCAATTCCCTCATCTGGTGGAGCGGGTGATTCTCACCTGTAATGGAGTGTTTGAGTATGACAAGGTCGCCTTTGAAGCCTTCTATAAATTTGGGGGTTACGTGGTCGCCTTTCGGCCCAAATGGCTGGGCCGAATCCCCCTAGCACCACGCTTCTTTATGGCCCGCTTTCTTAGCCGCCCGATCCCTGCGGCCGAGAAGGTGGCGTTTTTAGAGGACTTTCTCGCCGCCGATTACGCTACAGCCCTGGGCACGATTTTCACGTCGGTCAGTAAACGGGCAACGGAGGTGATGCCGGTGGAGTTTGCCAAAATCAGCGTACCCACCCTACTGGTATCGGGGGAGTTGGACAAAATTACCCCCGCAGAGTTGGGGCGCAAGGCAGCAGCGCTGAACCCTCAGATTGAGTATGCCCTGGTGAAAAACACAGGGCATTTCCCGATGCTGGAGGATCCTGAAACGTATTTGGGCTATGTCAAAACCTTCCTGCAAGCATGAGCGGAGGATTTCTGGTTACGGGGTGGATACGCTTGGTGGTTGGCGATGACCACCTATGATCTATCAGCTCACTAGCGCTTTGCTCAGTCTATGCTGTCGGGCTATTTGAAATTGGCCGGATCTTGATCGCGGCGGTGACTGAGAGGAATGGGTGGTGGCTGTCCATCTCCAGCTAGGGCGGCGGCCGCTTCCAGGCTCTGGCGTAAGTGTTTGGCGGCATAGATCGACATGTCCCGGGGTACATTGATCCGATCGCGCAAGTACCGTAGCCCTACCTCTGTCCCCGGGGGCGGGGGACAATCCTCCCCTGTAATCATCTCAGTCAATGCACAGCGCAGGGCTTGGTCAAATAAAGCATCGTCAATGGGGTTAACCCGGATGATATTCTGCCGGTGCTTAATGACCCGGTATAGGGCTTCTTCCTTAGCGGTGTCTGGCTCTGGGTAGGTGACATCCGGCAGGCCAAACCAGGGGCCCTGGTCTACCCGCGCCTTATTCTCCAACATCTGGGGAGTGCCATTTTCATAGCATCCCCCCATTTGCGGCGGCAAATCGTGGGCATGGGTATGAAAATCGCTCTGGGTGCCGCGATAGGTAGGGCGGCTTTCCATGGCGTCAAACCAGGCGCTCAGACGAGGATTGTCCTGCCGTAGGGAATAGCCTTTGTAGTAGTACAAACTAGCATTCATCCGCTCCACATAGGGGGTGAACACCACATCGGCAGTGCCAAAGGAGGCTAAGAAATAAGGCCCAGGGGTATGGGCCAGGGCCTGCTCTACTTTGGCTACCACCCCGACAAATTGCTCTTGGGCCCGGCGATCGGCACGACTAGAACGGCTGGGGTAGCACAGCCATAGGCACCAGGCCCGAAACAGCGATCGCTCTAATTGGCGCAGGGGCAGCACGGCTGGGTCGGTCATGCCCTGGCCTAAAGGGCCAAAAGCTTGCTCTAGGGCCAGCAAAATATCATCGCTTTCAGTGATCGTCATTCCGTCTAGCTCCAGAGCTGGTAGCATGCCCGAGGGCACCCGTTGCTTGTACCAGGCCTCTTTTTGGCCGTAGCAAAACATGGTCACCTTCTTGACCTGGTAAGGAATCTGTTTCTCCTCTAACCACAGCCATACCTTTTGGCAGTAAGGGCACCAGGCGTGATTATCCCGGTAGAGGGTAACTCGCAGATCAGCTTCGGGCTGGCCAAACAGGCGCAGGGTGGCCTGGGCATTGGTGGGGCCGTTAACAGTGTCGATACTGAAATCTGTGCGGGTGTCTAGGTCAGACCAGGTCAGGGGAGCAACGGGCATGGGAGGGTTAAGTCTGTAGGTAATACATCAATCGCTGAATTGTGTCTGGGGACAACTGCAGCCGGGTTTGTAGGTCAGCTAAATCTTGGTAGTTTCCCCGTCGTAGGCGTTCCCACACAATGGTTTGGGCCAGATCTGGGGGCATGCCTGGAATCGTACAGAGTTGCTGAGAGGTGGCCTGGTTCAGACTAAGGGGCTGGGGTGTAATCGGACTATCCCGGTCGTAGTGGCAAAAGGCTAGCACCGGTGCCAGAGGCCGCAGCTGAGCCGATGCCACCCCTAAAGCGGCTGCCAAATCTGCCAAACAATAAAACTGGACGCCACTCTGACGCAATCGTTCTAGCCGCTGGGCCTGACGAATGGAAATGCCGGGCAGCCGTAGCCAGTCGTCTACGGTGGCCTGGTTCACGTCAATGATGAATCCCATCTGGGCAGCCAGGGTCACGTCTGCCAAAGACTGGAGCCGACAGTAGGGATCCTCAGCCAACCGACTGGCCAAGGGATGGAGCTGAGCCTTGAAAGTTTGCCAACGCTTAAGCAGCACGGTACCGTTTGCCTGATGGTTTACCCCAACATTATCCAATCTGTTCCAACAGTTGACGACGCTTTTGCTCAAACTCAAACTCAGAAATTAAGCCGTCCTGCCGTAGGGTATCTAGCTCACGCAGGGCCACGCCCAGGGCGTTGACCCGGGTGGGGTCAATGGTGGGGCTAGCGTCAGCCTGAGAGCCCACCTGCTGTCCCCAGTGGTTGGTAAATGCCTCCTGGGGTTGGGTTAACATCCAGACCCCCTCGATGGCACAAGCAATGCGGGGAATCTGGGTCCAGCTGAGCAGGAGGTACAGGATCCCCCATCCGGGCTGCCCCAGATAAAATTTATGTAGTCCTGATAGGGGAATAGGACTCGGGGCTAGGGCCCCAGCCCAAGCTAAAGCAACAGCAATTCGACGGCTACGCAGTTCTATGGACATCGCAAGCCGGGACATCGCAACCCGGAGTTTAAAATTACTAACAAACCTATGAGCCTAGTATAGGCCGACCGTAAAGATATCGACAGGGTATCGAGGCGATCGCCCTAGCTGACCGAGAATCCGCAACAATAAAAATACGGATGAGTGCCGTTACTATAGCGTCATCAACCCTTGAATTGGGTTAGCAAAGGATAAAGGCTTTGCTAGAGTCGATAAGATTACTTTAGTTCTTGCTGTTGTCGCTACCGCTGGATGTCCCAACCTGCTTTTTCCCCCGCCTGGCTAAATCGATATACAGACCCCTATGCCATTTTGGGGGTCTCAGTGGCTGCGGACGAGCGTCGCATCCTGAAGCGCTATCGGGTTGTGGCTAAGCGCCTGCATCCTGATGCTCATATTGACACTCCGGCGGAGCAGCAGGCGTTTGTCAGTCAGGTATTTTCAAAGTTAGTCAACCCGGCCTATCAGCGGTTGAAGCTAGAAAAGGGACGCAGCGAAGTGTTGGCCACCCTGCGGTTTAAGGTAAGGCGGTTGACGCGGGATGGGCAGCTGCAGCCGTCAGATCACCTCAGTCGTCAGTTACTCGATATCCCTGAGGCTGAGGTTGAGTTGTTTTATGAACACGCCTTAGAGCAATTAATCGGCGACCAATATGCCTCCCTAAGCGCGTTTGAAGCCAACACCCCCCCCATTGCCGAGCTCAACTTGGTTTACTTGCGCCGCAAAATGGGCGATCCGGTCATCCGAGAAAAGCGCACTGGTTTGATCACCGCCCCTGTTCCTAAGACATCAGTGGCTAACCCAGAGCTCCCGAAAGATAATGGCATATCTGGGGTAGCCTATGCCGATCGCCATTTCCAGCGAGCCCAAGAGTATCTCAAAGCTAAAGCGATTCCCGCCGCCATCCAAGAGCTAAAGGATGCCCTGAGGATTGATCCTAAAAATCACAAATATCATTGCCTAATGGGGCAAGCCTATCTGCTCAGTAACCTACCCGGTATGGCTAAAGTTCACTTTAAGCAAGCCTTGCGGCTCAACCCTAAAAATGCCGTGGCGTTGAAGTATGCCCAGCAACTTAAGCTAGATATCGCCAGCATTATCCAGCCCCAACCGGGGGCCGAGGCTAAATCCAGTCCATCCTCAGCTAAGCGCCCATTGTTTGGCCGGATGTTTTCTAAGTAGCTAAATCGGGTATCAACGCTACAGCGTGGTCTAGCAAACAAGGTAAAATCTCATCGACATAGCGATCGCCTTCCCAGATTAGGATAAGAGTGTTCCAGTTAATACGTTATCCAAAACATGGATGTAGGCCTGCCCATTGCCTGCCCACTGAGTTGAGGTTGATGTCCATGCTGCGGATATTTTTTTAGATGGAATACGCTAAGACGACGCTACTCTGTGCTGTTGGTTGCGACTTAGACAGCCAACGATCGTTACTTCAGATGCTCATGACGTTTACCCATGACGCGTGAGGCGGTCGGGTTTGCTTCATCTGGTTTGCCCCAGCCCCAGCCTTAGGATCCTGTAGACACCGGAGAGTCTTCCCTGTGAATAGCTTTAACGCCAAAACCACCCTGACTGTAGCCAATACCCCATATACGGTCTACAGCCTGCCAGAGGCGGCTAAATCGTTGGGTGATATTAGTCGTTTGCCCTTTAGCCTGAAAGTGCTGTTGGAAAATCTGCTGCGCCACGAGGATGGTCGTTCGGTGAAAGCGGTGGATGTGCAAGCGGTGGCTGACTGGCTACAAACCCAGACCTCCGATCGCGAGATTGCCTATCGTCCAGCCCGGGTGCTAATGCAGGATTTCACTGGCGTCCCTGCTGTGGTTGATTTGGCCGCCATGCGGGATGCCATGGCTAAGCTGGGGGGCGACCCCGACAAAATCAACCCCCTGTCTCCGGTCGACCTGGTGATCGATCACTCGGTGATGGTGGATGCCTTTGGCAGTGCGGCCGCCTTTAGTGAAAACGTCGAAAAGGAGTTTCAGCGCAACTTTGAGCGCTACGCCTTTCTCCGCTGGGGCCAAAATGCCTTTGATAACTTTCGGGTGGTGCCCCCCGGTACCGGTATTTGTCACCAGGTAAACCTCGAATATTTGGCCCAAGTGGTGTGGACCAAAACTGACGCTGGTGAAACGATGGCCTACCCCGATACCCTGGTCGGGACTGATAGCCACACCACCATGATCAACGGTCTGTCGGTGCTGGGCTGGGGCGTAGGCGGCATTGAAGCGGAAGCGGCCATGCTGGGGCAACCGATTTCAATGCTGATTCCTGAGGTGGTGGGCTTTAAGCTGACTGGGCAGTTGCCGGACGGGGCCACTGCCACAGACCTGGTGTTGACAGTGGTGCAGATGCTGCGCCAAAAGGGCGTGGTGAATAAGTTTGTGGAATTTTATGGTGACGGGCTGTCCCACCTGACCCTGGCTGACCGGGCCACCATCGCCAATATGGCCCCTGAGTACGGGGCCACCTGCGGCTTCTTTCCCATCGACGCCGAAACCATCCATTATCTAGAGTTTTCCGGTCGTGACCCCGAACGGGTGGCCCTAGTGGAGGCCTATGCCAAGGCCCAGGGGCTGTGGCGCTCTACCGATACCCCCGATCCGATCTTTACCGATACCCTTTCCCTGGAGCTGGACACGGTTGAGCCTTCCCTGGCGGGGCCAAAGCGGCCCCAGGATCGCGTGCTGCTGTCTGACCTGGCCCACCAGTTCAAAACTGCGGACTTCCCCAGTTTTAGCGGTAAAGACTACAGCCAAAAACAGTCGGTGCCCGTGACCGGTGCCGACTATGCCCTCACCGATGGCGACGTGGTCATTGCCGCCATCACTAGCTGCACCAACACCTCTAACCCCTCGGTGATGATTGGCGCTGGCCTGGTGGCCCGCAAAGCTCGGGAAAAAGGGTTGACGGTCAAATCCTGGGTGAAAACCTCCCTGGCCCCCGGCAGCCAGGTGGTGTCTGATTATTTGGCTAAGGCTGGTTTGCAGGCTGATCTCGATGCCCTGGGCTTTAACCTGGTGGGTTACGGCTGTACCACTTGCATCGGTAATTCTGGCCCGCTGCCTGCTCCCATCGCCAACGCCATTGACGACAACGATCTGGTGGTAGGGGCCGTGCTATCGGGCAACCGTAACTTTGAAGGCCGGGTCAGCCCTCACACCAAAGCTAATTACCTGGCGTCGCCGCCGTTGGTGGTGGCCTATGCGATCGCCGGTAACCTGGCCATCGACCTCAAAACAGACCCGATTGGCCAGGATGCCGACGGGCGACCGGTCTACCTCAAAGATATTTGGCCCAGCACCGATGAAATCAAGACGGTGATGGCAGCGGCTTTAACCCCCGAGATGTTTCGCAGCCGCTACAGCAATGTGTTTACCGGTACTGCTGATTGGCAGAAAATTGCCCCGGCCGACAGCCAAACCTATGATTGGCAGAACGACAGCACCTACGTTCAAAATCCCCCCTACTTTGAGGCCATGGCCCCCAGGGTCAACGGCCAAGCCTTTGCGGATATCCATGGGGCTCGGCCCCTGGCCCTGCTAGGGGACAGTATTACCACTGATCACATCTCTCCTGCTGGGGCGATCAAAGCTGACAGCCCCGCTGGCCACTACCTGGTAGACAACGGGGTGAATAGCAGTGAGTTTAACTCCTATGGCTCCCGCCGGGGCAACCACGAGGTGATGATGCGAGGCACCTTCGCTAACATTCGCCTGCAGAATGAAATGGTGCCTGGTTCTTCGGGGGGGGTGACCCAACATATGCCCGATGGGACTGAAATGTCCATCTATGATGCGGCCATGAAGTACCAGGCCGAGGATGTCCCCCTGGTGGTAATTGCTGGCAAAGAGTACGGTACCGGCTCCTCCCGGGACTGGGCCGCTAAGGGGACCCGGCTGTTGGGGGTAAAGGCGGTGATTGCGGAAAGCTTTGAGCGTATCCATCGCTCTAACCTGGTGGGGATGGGGGTGCTGCCGTTGCAATTTCAGGCGGGCTGCGATCGCCACACCTTAGACCTGAATGGCTCTGAGACCTTTGACCTAACGGGGCTCAGCAGTGGCATTCAGCCTGGTATGACGGTCACCCTCACCATTCACCGTAGCCATGGAGCAACCACCCAGGTACCTCTGCTATGCCGGATTGACACCCTAGATGAGGTGGAATACTTCCGCCATGGGGGAATTTTGCAGTACGTGCTGCGTCAGTTGCTAGCAGCTTAGGGCGCTCCCCTAATAGGGCGACACTGCCATAGCAGTCGCCCTGGACCTCCCCCAAGGGTGACCTACAAGAAGTACAGTCTCCGATTGGATGAGGTCATTGCTGGTACTCCGGTACCTGGCACAGAACACCGGTTTCTTGGCCAGACAGCAGTTATCTTGTGAGAGCAGCGACGAAGAAACCGGGTTTTTACCCTATTGAACCGATGCTCTAGTAGCCCTGGCGCTGTCAATGGTACTCAGCCCTAACCAAGTCATTACTTGCCTGTTAAGAGTCCTTGAAGCTGAGGGATAACTACAGAGAACCCTAGGTGATACCCCCTATAGTTTGGCAAGAGTGGATATCGCCTCTGCACGATCCACCCGTTGCACTATTCACCTGAGGACTACTGGCATGGTGTCACCCATAGCTCCCGATCAGGACTCCCAAACGTTGTCGACTCAGTCCATGGAGGAACCCTCAGCGGCTAACTGCGTCGTGCCTGTGCCGTCTACGTTGACCGTTGTAGAAGCGGTGGAATTTGAGCAAGTGGTGCAGCAAAAGTGTCAGGCCCAGCCTGCTCCTGAGACGTTAATCATTGACCTGAGCCAAACCAACTTCATTGATAGTAGTGGCCTAGGGTCCCTCGTTATTGGCTACCGGGCTTGCCAAAGCCGAGGCATTGCCATGGTGCTGCGGGGAGTCCAGGAGCAGGTCCGGATGGTATTTGAGCTCACTAGCTTAGATCAGCTGTTTGTCTTTGAGCCTACTCCAGCAGGCTCGCCAGTAGCCCCGAGTCAGTCCGAGATGCGCTTTGTTGGGTTGACCACCCACCCTTCAGTGACCTCAAAGGGCAAGCGGTGCCTCGATATTGTAGGCGCCCTGGTGGGTTTAACGATTACCAGCGTTCTATCCATTCCGATTGTTTTGGCGATTAAGCTGGAAGATGGTGGCCCGATCCTATTCAAGCAAGAGCGGTGCTCTTGGATGGGCAAGCGGTTTTACATCTGGAAATTCCGTTCCATGGTCACCAACGCCGAGATTCTAAAAGCCCAGGTGGAAAATCAAGTGGAAGGGCCATTGTTCAAAAACGAAAATGACCCCCGCATTACCAAAGTGGGGCGGTTGCTCCGTCGGACGAGTTTGGATGAGCTGCCCCAGTTTTGGAATGTCCTCAAAGGCGAGATGAGTTTGGTGGGTACTCGCCCCCCCACTCCCGATGAAATTGAGCAGTACAAGGTGCCCGAGTGGCAACGCTTAGACGTGAAGCCAGGGATGACGGGGGAGTGGCAGGTGAATGGACGCTCGACGGTGAAAAAGTTTGAGGACGTGATTCGGCTCGATTTGGCTTATCAGAAAAACTGGAGCCTGATGTATGACATGCAGCTAATTGTTAAAACTGTGCTGGTGCTCTTTTCAAAACAGGCTGGAGCCTCTTAAGCCTCTCTGTCGGCCTCTAGAAACCGACTACCGCGATACAGTAAAGGTATTGATCTGTAGGTGACTAGAGGCCATGCTGGCTCAAGTTTTGGCGGTGGTGATTGGGTTGGGCAGTGGGGGGCTGTATTTGGCGGCCTTCTTCTTTCCAGAAATTCATCGGCGGCATGATTTTTTTTGGAGTGGCGTTGGCCTGTTCTACGCTTTAGTACTCTGGGTCTGTGCCGTCCAAATTTCGTTTACAGAATTTTTGGGTCATCTGGCCAGCGTTGCTCTCCTGAGCTGGCTGGGCTGGCAAACCTTGACCCTACGCCGTAAGCGGACGCCAGTAGCGTTCCAAACTCCTCTGACTGAAGAGACCTGGCCTGCTTTTTGGCATCGCAGTCGTCAGGTCCTGCTGGGTTGGTTGCAGGCTACCCCTCTGGGGCGATGGCTGCCTGATCCCAAGTCTAGGGATCAGCGGTTTCCCCTTCAGCCTGGAGAACTGCGCGCTTCTACCCTGAAAGATATTGGTTACGAGTTCGTAGACGATATAGAGCCAGTGGACCTGAGGGCACCATCAACCCAGGTAATGGCTGCCGGACAGACCGTAGTTACTCCAGCCAGTCAGCTTAGAAATGGCGATCGCCCCCCTGCCCCCAGTCCTGCTCGCCCGTCCTCTCCTACCCCGAAGGCTGAGCCGCTATCCCCTCAGCCAGCCAGCAATCCTGTTGGCAAACCCCAAGGCTGGTGGACCAAGGGGCGGGTGATTGTCGGTTGGTTGGCAGAGGTGGTGCAGTCAGCTAGATCGCCCAAGCCCAAAAAACCGGTGATCGACATTCCTCCTCGCCCCTCGTCTTTGACTAAGTCGGGTGGTTCTTCCCAAACAGAGAAAGATGCCCCTGGCTCGGGCTATCGCCAAGAGAAGGGGGATGCGGTTGAGACACCGATGGATGCTGCGATCGCCATTATTGATACCGCCGCCGTCGATAGCACCCAGGATGCCGTTAGCTCAACTGATCCACCCGCTGAACAGGTGGATCGGTCTGATCCCCAGGACCTAACCCCCGAAGATACAGCCCCTGAAGACCTAACTCCTGAAGACCTAACTCCTGAAGATACAACTCCTGAAGACATAACCCCTCAGGAAGTATCCCCAGGCAAAACTGCCCCAGACAAAACCGGTCCAGAGTCAACTGCTTCTGAAGCAATTGACCCAGTGGAACGTGAGCTCGATCGCCCTGTAGCCTCCCCCGAACCGTCTGAACCGTCTGAACCGTCTGAACCGTCTGTCCCTGCTTCCCCAGATGAGTCGCCCGATCGCAATCGCCACACATCCCCTGATCCCATCGATTCTGGGGGCGAGGAAGACAGCAACTGGCCCGAGTAGGAGCGCTGGTCATAACTGCTTGCCGCCGCCTGGCTATCAATGTTGATAGCTTTACTATTTAGTTATATAGTGAATGGGATGATTGTTACCCTTGTTACCTCAATAGGAGCCTGGCGCTGTGGATAAGCCCTTGATTTTTCGGCAGCTTTTTGATGCTGATTCCTCCACCTACACCTACTTATTGGCAGACCCCGTCAGCAAAGAAGCGGTGTTAATTGACCCAGTGTTTGAGCAGCATCAGCGCGATCGCGCTTTGATTGAAGAGTTGGATCTGACCTTACTCGCTACTTTGGATACCCACTGTCACGCTGACCATGTCACTGGGGCTTGGCTGATGCAGCAAGCCGTCGGCTCTAAAATCGGTATTTCGGGTCGCTATGGCGATATGGTCAGCGGGGCTGACTACTTGCTGGATCATGGGGATGTGATCAAATTCGGCGATCGCGCCCTAGAAGTGCGGGCAACTCCAGGCCATACGGACGGCTGCATTACCTACGTGCTCGATGATCAAACCATGGCCTTTACCGGCGACTGTCTCCTGATTCGGGGGGCAGGCCGCTGCGACTTTCAGCAGGGTAATGCCCACATCATGTATCGCTCGATTACCGAGCAAATCTTTAGCCTGCCCGACGATTGCGTAATCTGGCCAGCCCACGACTACAGCGGCCGGACCGCTTCCAGCGTGCGAGAAGAGAAGGCCTATAACCCCCGCATTGGTGGTCAGGCCGACGAAAATGACTTTGTCGGCTACATGGAAAACCTGGGGTTGCCCCACCCGAAAAAAATCGACATTGCGATTCCAGCTAATTGTGTTTGTGGTCGTCCGGAAGATGGCAAGATGCCCGTGATTGCTGATTGGGGCCCGGTACGTCTGACCTATGCCGGGGTAAAAGAAATTGATCCCCAGTGGGTGGCTGAACATCTCGATCGGCTGCATGTGGTGGATGTGCGCGGCGTCGATGAATTTAATGGCGACCTAGGCCACATTGACGATGCCCAATGGCTACCCTTGCCTGAACTGGACGATCGGGTGAGTGAAATTCCTACTGACCAGCCGGTGGTGACCGTGTGCAAGTCGGGACGACGATCGGCCCAGGCGACGGTAATTTTGAAAAAGCAGGGGCGCAAAGAAGCGGCTAGCTTGCGCGGGGGCATGTTGAGTTGGCATCAGGCAAAGCTACCGGTTGTGCGTCAATAACCGCTAATGCTGCCAGGGAGACGGCTGTCTTTATGGTGACAGGTGATAGGTGATAGGTGTCGGGCCAGGGTACTGACCAGGGGTTGCTATTGCTACCGGCCATCTATGGCAGGATAGCAGAGTCGATACGCTGAGAGACCAGGATGGCAGGGGCATATTTTACGGGGTGTGCTGTTTGGGCCTTTAAGGACTGGGTAGGGGATTTTTATCCCCAGGGCAGTAAAGCGGCGGATTTTTTAAGGTTGTATTGCGATCGCATGACCACGGTCGAAGGCAACACCACCTTTTACTCGCTGCCTGACGCCAAAACCATCGATCGCTGGGCCAGCATCATGCCATCGGGGTTTCGGTTTTGCCCCAAATTGCCACGGCTGTTTTCCCACCAAGGGAAGCTGGTGCCCCATATCAAGTCGGCCCACCAGTTTATTCACACCCTTGCCCCCCTGGGGGATCGCCTGGGGCCAATGTTTCTACAGCTACCCCCCACCTATAGCCCTGAAAACTTCACTGACCTGCAAGAGTTCTTGGCCCAGTGGCCCCGACAGCAGCAGCCCATCGCTGTGGAGGTGCGCCACCTGGACTGGTTTCAGGATCCCTATGGCCTCCGCCTAAACCAAATGCTAGCGGCCATGGGGGTAGGGCGGGTGCTCTTGGATACGCGCCCCATTTATGACGGGATCGATACCGCGTGTGAGGATCCCCAGATAGGCTCTGAGCGAAAAAAGCCCCAGGTGCCCCTGCAACCTGTGGTTACGGCCCCCTTTACGATTGTTCGCTACATCAGCCATCCAACCCCGGCGGTCAATCAACCCTACGTCCAGGACTGGGTGCCCAGGCTGCACCAATGGTTGCACCAGGGAACTGATGTCTATTTCTTCGCCCACTGTCCCCAAGAGGCTCAATCCCCCGCGATCGCCCGCGAGGTCTACCACCACTTACAACAGGCTGGCACTGATATCCCTGACCTGCTGTGGGATGGGGTTGAACAGCAAGGGGCTGAGGACGTATCGTCCTCAGCCCAGCTCAGCTTGTTTTGATCCGGCTAGCGTCGGAAGGCAGACGTAAATAGGACGCAGCCCGTGCAAAGCAGCAGGCAAACGGCAGACAAGGGATTTTCGGTATCCCAGGAGTTACGCCTTTGGAGCATAGCAAAGTTACTTTCGCCGCAGAGCGCTAAACCAAGCCCAGTAGGCCATATGTTTGGGCAAAGCCCTTCATCCCTCTGTCTGCTGACTTGGGCCTGTCTACCCTAGTCGTTTTCCCAATCTTCACGCCCCATCAGGTCGCCAACGCGATCGCGTAGCAAAAAGCCTGAAGCCTCTAATTCTGCCTCAACCAGCGCCCATTCCCGAGCTGGAATATGGCGACACAGCGTATAAATGGGTTGCTGACGGCTGACCACCCCATGCTGAACCAGCTGCCGGGCTTCATCACGAATGACATCAATTGAGTAGTGAAGGGACTGAAGCATACCTAAACCCTGTAATGACGAAGGAGCTACACGAAGCCAAAAAGTCAAATAAGCCAGACAAGAATCTTTAGATTCCGTATCCTAGTTTACTGATAGTTTTTAGGATTTGGCTAGTCAGCTCTGGTTTATTCTCGCCTTAATTTTTGGGGTATGCCATTAACAAATGCTGTAATTTTTCCCTAGGGCACTTCTGAACTCGTAACACACCTGTAACATTGCGGCCCCCTATTCCCACCAGGCCCATGGATTTCCTCACAAAAAGCGGTGCATTGCAGCCTCAGGTTGACCGCCAATACCTAGACCCTGGCCGCGAATGCACCCTACGAGTACTTCCGTTACCCATTCCCTGCCAGGGCGGACACATCGGTCCGCCCCTACGCCATTACCCCAACCCTACTCTTCGAGAACGGCACCGCCGAACGGGAAGTCGATCCGCGTCTATACCCCATCACCCCAACCCTGCGGGAAGTCGCTCCGCGTCTACACCCCATCACCCCATCACCCCAACCCTGCGGGAAGCCGCTCCGCGTCTACACCCCATCACCCCACCTTCCCCATCACCCCACCTTCCCCATCACCCCACCTTCCCCATCACCCTCACCTTCCCCATCACCCCACCACCCCACCACCCCCACCTTCCCCCGCATCAATGCCAACTCCACCGCCAACGCGATCGCGGCCTCCATACTGCTGGGATCAGCGATCCCCCGCCCAGCGATATCAAAGGCGGTCCCGTGATCGGGGGAGGTGCGCACAAAGGGGAGCCCCAGGGTGGTGTTCACAGCCCGGTCAAAGGCCATCAGTTTGACTGGAATCAGCCCCTGGTCGTGGTAGAGCGCCAGGTAGGCGTCGTGGGCCTGGGCGATCGCGGTGGGGTCGGTACCAAACCAGGCCTGGCCAGGGCGAACCCATAGGGTATCTGGCGGTACTGGGCCATCAAGCTGCACCTGGGGGTAGCGCCGCCGCTGTTCAGCCAGCCAGGGAATCAGCCAGGCTTGTTCTTCCTGACCGAGCTGCCCTCCTTCCCCACTGTGGGGGTTAAGACCTGCCACGGCAATTTTGGGCTGAGGCAAGCCAAAGTCCTGGTGCAAACTCTGAATCAAAATCTCTAGTTTTTGGGTCAGCCCCTGGGGCGTCAGGGCTTGGGATACCTGGGCCAGGGGAATGTGGGTGGTGGCCAGCAGGGTACGCAGAGGCCAGCCGGTATGGGGCGACTGGGCTACAAAGGCCATGGCAAAGCGATCGCAGTTGGCACCCTCTGCCAGGAGCTCGGTCTGCCCAGGGTAATGGTGGCCAGCCGCTTTCCAGGCGGATTTGGCAATGGGGGCCGTGACAATGGCATCGAAGCGCCCGGCCATGGTGTGTTGAATCGCGGCCTGCACGTAGGCAAAGCTAGCGGCCCCAGTGGCAGCACTCTCCTGGCCAAAGGAAATGTCGGCCAGGGGGCGGGGAGGGGGCACCTCCATGAGTTCAATGGTATCTGGAAGGGTAAGGCTCTTCGCCGACCCCAGGACCGCTTGGCTTTGATGCAGGTAGGCGGCTGTACCGACTAGGGTGATAGTCGCGATCGCGCTCCAGTCTCGAGCCGCTAAGGCCTTCAGCACCACCTCTGGACCAATGCCTGCTGGATCCCCAATGGGAATCGCCAGGCGGGGGCGAGGAGGCTTAGGAGATTGGCTGTTAGCGGTTGCCCTGGGAACTGGCTGAGATGCGGTCATGGTCGGGTTAGGTGGATTACCAAACTGGTCTAAAATGAGGGCGGCTAGGGGCAGTCACAGCCCCTGACCTTAATCACTATAGTGCTGCTGGAGGAGAGACCATGGGTGGCGAAATTTTTAACACCGCAATTCTGCTGTTTACCTTAACCCTGGTGGGCTTGGGCCTGGGCTTTTTGATGCTACGGGTCCAGGGGGGCGAAGAGTAGATTTAGTCCCGTGCTCAATTCCGGGGGAGTCATCTGATATCCTTAGAGGAATAAGTTAACTTTTGTATCAATCCCCTCATGAAAGTACTCGTTATTGGTGCCACTGGCACCTTAGGAAGACAAATTGCCCGCCGTGCTTTGGATGAGGGGCACGATGTTCGCTGTCTTGTCCGTAGTGCTCAGCGGGCTGGTTTCTTGCGGGAATGGGGGGTTGAGCTGGTACGAGGGAATCTCTGTCGACCAGAGTCATTGCTGTCAGCTTTGGAGGGGGTTGATGCGGTGATTGATGCGGCCACCGCCCGTCCCTCGGAGTCTGTCATGGATGTGGACTGGCGTGGCAAGGTTAACTTGATCAAGGCTATTCAATCGGCTGGTATCAAGCGGTATGTGTTTGTTTCAATTCTGAATGCCGAGAAATTCCCCCACGTCCCCCTAATGGATGTGAAGCGCTGCACCGAAAAGTTCTTAGCAGAATCTGATCTCGACTATACGATTTTGCAACCCTGCGGCTTTCTACAGGGGTTAATTGGCCAATACGCCATTCCCATCCTAGAAAAGCAATCCATCTGGGTGATGGGCGAAGCGGCCCCGATCGCCTACATGGACACCCAAGACATCGCTAAATTTGCCGTTAAGGCGCTGGAATTGCCCGAAACAGTGGGGCGCAGCTTTCCCCTGGCGGGCACCCGAGCCTGGGGGGCCTACGAAATTATTCGCCTGTGCGAGCGCAAGTGTGGTCAAACGGCCAAGGTGTCACGCATTTCCTTGGGTTTGCTACGGACCATTCGTAAGGTGGCTCAGTTCTTTCAATGGGGTTGGAACTTTGCCGATCGCCTAGCGTTTGTGGAAGTGGTGGCCGGTAGCCAAGCCCTGGACGCTCCCATGGATGAGGTGTACCAGGTGTTTGGTATTCCCCAGGAAGACATCACCACATTGGAAGATTATATGCAGGAATACTTCAGCCGGATTATGAAGAAGCTGAAGGAGCTGGACTACGATCGCGAAAAAGCCAGCAAGAAAAAGCTACCGTTTTAAGGCTAGTGCAGCGTCAAGCCTTGAATTTAGGGTTAGCAGATGTAGAGATTTGGTGGTATCAAGGTCCGAAATCCCCTCCTTTGGAGGGGTAGGGGTGGGTCAAGTAAGCCCAAAAAGACCCACCCCGCCCTCCGGGCACCCCTCCGTGGGAGGGGATTGTAAGTCCTGATATGTTGAAGCAACCTCCCTGAAGATAAAAGGCTTTTGCAAAGCGCTTACCCTAATTTTTAGCTTTGACAGTCCACTACTACTACTTGAAGGCATAAGTCAGCCCAGGATACCTGATACCCGACATCTGACACCCTCAGCAGCGGTGGTCATATTTTTGTCAGGCATACTAGACTTCCGTCTTCACCCCCTCTAATATCTCATCCGTGAGGTCATACTGCTGGCGCAACTGCTCTAACTTGTCCTGGTTGGGTTGCCAAAAGCCGCGCCCATGGGCTTCCAGTAGGCGACCCACCACATTGCGAAAGGCTTCGGGGTTGGCCTGGCGAAGCTTTTCGGCCATGGCGGCATCCAGGGCATAGGTGTCGGCGGCTTGGTCATAGACCCAACCCTCTTTGAAGTTGGTGGTACCGCCCCAACCGATTAAGGCCGTCATCCGCTGAGAAATTTCGTAAGCCCCGCCGGAGCCCTGGTCAGCCATGGCCTTGGCCCATTTGGGGTTCAGCAGCTTGGTGCGATACTCCATCCGCAGCAGGTCATCGAGTTGGCGGGGGGTGGTGTCCTTAGAAAAACTTTCCACAAAGCTAGCGGTCACCTTGCGGCCCCGCTGCATTTCGGCGGCCCGTTTTAGCCCGCCAGTGTTGGCGTAGTACTCCTGAATGTCGGTGAGGCCGTATTCCACCGAGTCAATCTGTTGCACCACCTGATCGGTGCTCTGGAGTAGGGTTTGCAGGATTTCTGGCCGAGCCTGCCCCTTGTCCTGGCGACCATAGCTGAAGGTATTGCGATCGCGCCAGGTATTCCCCAACTCGTTCCCCGATTCCCAGGTGCCATCGGTCACCTGGTCATTCACCAGGGAACCAAAATCCCCCGCTGGGTTAGAAAACAGGCGGGCAGTGGCATTGTCCACCCCCTGAGCTTGCAGGGCCAGGGCATGTTTGCGAATAAAGTTTTGAGCCTCCGGCTCCTCTGCCGCCGCGGCCCGCTGGAACAGGTCATCCAGCAGCTCAATAATATTGATAAAGCTGTCGCGGAAAATCCCTGACAGATTGCCCAGTACATCAATGCGAGGGTGCCCCACCTCCGTCAGGGGCCGTAGTTCATAGCGGACAATCCGGCCCGTGCCTTCCTTCACCGGCTCAGCCCCCACCAACGCCAACACAATGGCGATGGACTCCCCCCGGGTCTTGATCGCATCCAGGCCCCACAGCATCACCGCCACCGTTTCTGGATAGGTACCCTGGTCCCGAAGGTGCTGGGCCAGAATTTTTGCGGCAATGGTTTTGCCCCGCTCGTAGGCTCCTGGCGACGGCATCCGGTAGGGATCTAAGGCATGAATATTGCGTCCTGTGGGCAATACCCCCGGCCCATCCCGCAGCAGATCCCCTCCCGGGGCGGGGGGAATGTATTCGCCATTTAGGCCCCGCAGCAGGTTGGTGAGCTCGTCGGTGGTTTGGCCCAGACGGTGGGCAATGTCCAGGGCTTGCTGAATTTGGCTGTCCAGGTGGGCCACGGTGTCGGGGTCGGTGACCTGGCGGTAGTGGTGTTGGCGGAGGTCTGCAGGGGAGTGGGAGAGTGGGAGAGTGGGAGAGTGGGGGAGTGGGAGAGTGGTTTGGCCTGAGTGACTTTGAAGGGAGAAGTGGGCTATGGCCTGTAAAAGTTCGGGCTTTAAGCTGTCGCCGAAGTAGGCACTGAGGTAGCTATATAGATCTTCAGCATTGGGAGGGTGACCCAAAACATGCAGACCGCTGGAGAACAGCCGGTTTTCTAGCACTTGTAGGTAGTCGTAGAGAGTGACCAAATATTGGTTGAAGACCTTTGTGCTAAATAAATTGACGGTTTCGGGGGTAAAGTCCATGCTCAGCTTGCGGGCCTCGGGGAAAGGACAATCGGCATCCAGACCAGCATCAAACAGCTTTTTAACAATGGCCTCTTTGAGGGCGGCATTTTTGGCTGGGTCTTCCCGGTATTCGCTGATCAACTCCCGCAGGCTCATCAGTTCTTTGTACAGCCCGGCCCGACCATAGGGGGGCACGTTGTGGGAAATCAGCACTCCATAGCCTCGTCGTTTGGCTAGCATCGACTCGGAGGGGTTGTTGGCGGCATAGACATAGAGGTGAGGTAGATCCCCCAGCAGAATGTCAGGCCAAGAGTAGCCAGTGTTGCCCAGGGGCGAGCCAGGCAGCCACTCCACAGTGCCGTGCATACCAAAGTGCACCACCACATCCGCCTGTAGTTCCTTTTGCAGCCACTGGTAAAAGGCGGCGTACTGGGGATGGGGGGTGAGGTCGCGCTCAAACATCAGCCGCATTGGGTCGCCCGCAATCCCCAGGGGAGGTTGTACCCCAAGCCAGACATTACCAAGCTGTACTCCCCCCAACAAAAACTGCTGATCAAAGGTTTTCAGGTCCGCTTTTTCCAGATCGCCCCACTGGCGGACCATGCGATCGCGCTGAACATACGACAACCATTTTTCCAACTGTCGCACCGACACTGTGGTGGGTGTTGGGGTCTCCAGATTCCCGACAACATGGCTGGGTTCCTGAGTTGTCCCAGGCATCTGAACCCCAGGAATCGCCTCATCGGCCGCCTTGACCCATTTGATTAGGGTCTCACCATCCCCTGGCAGCTCGCCTACGGTATACCCCTGTTCCTTTAGGGCCTGTAAAAAAGCGAGTAGGGATTTAGGTACATTTAGCAGCGCTGCCGTTCCCGTGGCCCCATAACCGGGGGGAAAGCCATAGAGAATCACAGCAATTTTGCGGTCTGCCGGGGGCGTTTGCCGCAGGGCAATCCAGCGCCGTAACCGTCCGGTAAGCCGCTGCACCCGCTCCGGTACCAGATAAATCTTATCCCCCACTAGGCCCCCCAGGGGCACCGGGTCAATTGCCCCATCCAGTTCCGGTAGGGCGTAGAGCACCACACTCTGCAAGCCACCAATGCCCTGGCGGGTCCAGGAATGAATATCCTGAATTAGCAGCGGTGCTGCCACCAGGTAGGGCACATTTTTGGCGCTGAGGATGCGTTTCGCCACTTCCACCTGTCGCCCCGCCTCCATGGAGCCCGCTGGGCCACCCACCAGGGGAAAGCCAATGGTAGAAACAATCGCATCCACCGCCACCGCCGCTGGCGACAGGGAGAGGGTTTCCCGGTTATCCTGCTGCCGCTGGGCCGTTTCGTAGGCGCTGGTCATCCAGTCTCGCACCGCTACGTGGCCTTCCACCCCGTTGATGAAGATTGGCAGGGGCACCAACTGGGCCTGCTCAAACTGGCGAATGAGCTGGGGAATGTAGGGTTGTTGGGTGATCACATGCTTGCGGTACAGTAACAGGCCCACCACCGGCCAGTCCTGGGTGTGGGGATAGGTTTGGCGGTACCAACCAAGGTACTGCTGAGGAGACTCAATGTAGCCAGTGTGGTCGGGATGTAGTAGACCCATGTTGGGGGTTTCCACCGGCGGTGGAATCTCCCCCACCGTCAGCCCCAGGTAGGTTTCGGCTAGAAACCAGAACAAGGCGGCCACATTCTCGCTGCCCCCAGCATTCCAGTAGCCGTAGATGATCAGCCAGTGGCGCAGGTCCTGCACCTTTTTGACCGGGACATACTTCAGCAGCTTGGGGCCGGTTTTTAGAAAGCTCAAATAACCGGCCAGCTTGTCTTCTTCCCGCCCACTACTGAACTTACTGAGAATGAACTTGACCGGCTTGGGCATGCCCTTGGGCTGATCCCCAATCACAAATTTGCCTAGGCGGGTGAGGCTCATCAGCTCTAGGGCTGACTCAAACACCAGACGAATGGGGATGGTCTGCAGGCGATCGCGCAGCCACAGCACCTGGTCATAGTCAAAGATCAAGCTGCAAAAGGCGACATCAGCCCCGGCTAACGCCGCTGCCACCTGCTCGGGGTGGGTGGCCACATCGCGATCGCTAAAGACGTGAATGTCTAGCTCAGGGCAACGGACCTGGGCCTGCTGGGCCGCCTGGCGATAAAGGTCGGCATTAAACGACTCAAACCCAGCGATCAAAACAATGCGTTTCATAGCCTGCCCCTGGAGGTTGCAGTGTTACTTTGATCTTACACAGACAGTGATGCAGCCAGTTTGGTGAGCTTCTACACTAAACTTTAGGTATGGATCAGTCATTTGAGGTAAGTTGTCTGCATCCTTAATCCCTAATGAGTAATAGTCAAGTATGTTCACGATTGAGCTGACATTGAAGCACACAGCGGTCCCCCTTTCGGTTCAGAAAAAGGAAAAAGATGACGCGGAAACCCTTTACGGTTCGATTACCCAGGCGTTAAGTAGCAACAGTGGTCAACTGCTTGAGCTCACCTGTGACCAGCAACCCCACAAGCGCATTAGCGTCTTGGGTAGTGAAATTGCGGCGGTACAGATTTTTGAAAAGAGTGGTACGGCCACGGCCTCTGGTCGCCCCCCCGGTTTCTTTGCCCTCAGTGGCGATCAATAAGTGATCCATCGCAGAGAGATTAACCCTGT
Source organism: Nodosilinea sp. P-1105 (assembly GCF_012911975.1). GTDB lineage: Bacteria > Cyanobacteriota > Cyanobacteriia > Phormidesmidales > Phormidesmidaceae > Nodosilinea. The sequence continues at coordinate 72,012 of NZ_SMDQ01000020.1, forward strand.
GCCAGATAACCCTGTAGCTGCTACTAATCCTGACGCTATCAGGGTAACTGACTTGCAGTTTCAATGGCCCTCTGGACAACCGGTTTTACAGGGCTGTTCCTTAACGGTGCAGCCTGGTGAATTTTGCATGCTGTTAGGCGATAACGGTAGTGGCAAATCAACCTTACTGAAAATTCTAGGGGGGCTGTTGCAGCCCCAGGCTGGCAGTTGGTTTATTGAGAAGCCCGTGGGGTTTGTGTTCCAAAACCCCGATCATCAGTTGGTGATGCCCACGGTAGGGGCTGATGTGGCTTTTGGTCTGGTGGATGAACACTTACCCTTGGCAGACATCCGCAACCGGGTGGATGATGCCCTGGCGGCCATTAACTTACTAGCCCTGAAGCGACGACCGATCTATGCCCTGAGCGGTGGCCAAAAACAGCGGGTAGCGATCGCGGGAGCGATCGCCCGTCATTGCCATGTACTACTGCTGGATGAGCCCACCGCCCTGTTGGACCCCGACAGCCAGATTGACCTGGTGAAGCGGGTCCGCGATTTGGTCAAAGAACGGGGCCTAACCGCCCTGTGGGTGACCCATCGATTGGTAGAACTCAACTACTGCGATCGCGCTTTTTTGCTGAGAGATGGCCGGGTCAGCGACGAAGGGGATCCTGAACGACTGAAACACCTGCTGCAGGGGAACCATGCTGCTTAGTATTGGCGGGTAGCAATGCGACCACCTTGCCTTGAGGATGTTGGGTTCTAGGTGTCAGGTATCAGGTGCTAGGTATCAGGAATGGTTGGCCGACTCACGCCATAAAAGACTGGCTTAGACAAGGGCTCGAAACTTTCAGCATGATTTGGGCATTCTCGGTAAGATTAATCAAATAGATTATTTCGTATTGTTACAGCCGTCCATCATTAATCTGACCCTATGCCGTCATGGAAGATCCCAAATACATTGCTCGCTTGCTAGTGGATGGCTACAACATGGTGGGAGCCTGGCCTACCCTACTACAAACTAAGCAACGCCACGGGTTTGACGCCGCTCGGCAAGAATTGATTGAAATTCTGGCGAACTACAGCGCGCGCAAAGGGTTAGATACCTACCTAGTGTTTGATGCCCATGGGGTGCGATCGCCTAGTTCCCGGGATGTCATTACTCAAAATCTCTCGGTATGCTACACCGCCTTTGGCCAGACGGCCGATAGTTATATCGAGAGAATTTGCTCGCAGTTTAGGCAGCGATCCGCCCGTAACCATCGCATTATTGTGGCTACCTCAGATCGGGCCCAGCAGTTGACCGTAGTCGGTTATGGGGCAGAGTGGATGTCTGCTCGACAGCTAGAGGGTGATATTCGCCTGACCACAGCCCAGGGGCAGCGGCAATCCTATCGCAAAACCAAAGTGGCTAATCGCTCTATCATGGGCGGGTTAGACGAAGAAGCCCGGGCCAAACTGATCAAGCTACGGTTTGGTTTGCGCTAGCCGAGAAATTCCATGGCAGAAACGTTAGCTGCAACGGCTCCCTAAGCCTATTCCATCTAAAACATGCCCATAGTCTAGAGGCTGAACTCAGGCGCAATGGTGGGTCTAGCCAATGGCCCAAAGAAAATAATCGCTGGAATACGCCAAAAGGGTTGTCAAGACGACATACTTGTCGCTACTATAGATTTCGCGCTTAATCCTCAGTAGCTCAGCGGTAGAGCGGTCGGCTGTTAACCGATTGGTCGTAGGTTCGAATCCTACCTGGGGAGTTTTAGATTAAAAAGGTGAACTTATCAGTCAAGGTACTCGCCTTACACGTCATCCTTGGGCCTGCCAAGGCAGTTTCTCCTTTAACCCACCTACTGTGTATACACAGCTCGGCTCTCATCCCCGAGCCCTCTGGGCAGGCTATGCCAACAGTCCCTCTCTCCCAAAAATGGGCGTAGCTTGCTTCTCGAAGAGTGGGGAAGGCCAGACCAGGCTTTCCGGCTCCCCTTCTCCCGTCGTGGGTTGGGGGATGTAGAGCTTGCTCTTCCCGCAGGGTAGGAAAAGCCCTGGCGACAAAGGTTCTGGGACTTATGTGTACACAGTAGCCTTACCCCAGAGCGGTTAGTGGATAGCTGCCGGCTACCCTAACCACCGCCTATAGCAAAAGGCAGCAGGATAAAGCCTGCCCTGTTCGCGCAGCGACCCCAGACGTTTTCTTTATAATTTATTCAGGAATTGTATTATTCCGACATTACCCTTCACATAAGGATGCTAGGCTACTCATAGCTCGTATGCTTGTGCGCTGACTTCAGGGCATCTCCGGCGGTTCAGTGGCGGGCTATCAGCGCTGTAGTAGGGTTATTCAGGTCGTCAAACTGAGTTGGTAATGCCGCGTATACTCGTCATTGATGATGATCCAGCCATTGCAGAACTGGTTTCTGTAAACTTAGAAATGGCTGGCTACGATGTAAATCAAGCTGGGGATGGCGTTAAGGGCCAGGCACTCGCTGTTCAACTGATGCCAGATTTAATTATGCTCGACCTGATGTTGCCTAAGGTCGACGGGCTAACGGTGTGTCAGCGGCTGAGACGCGATCGCCGCACAGCCGATATTCCAGTCTTAATGCTGACTGCTTTGGGGCAGACCCAAGATAAAGTCGACGGCTTCAACGCTGGGGCCGATGACTATTTGACTAAACCCTTCGAATTAGACGAAATGCTGGCCCGAGTCAGGGCACTGCTGCGCCGTACTGATCGTATTCCTCAAGCGGCCAAGCATAGCGAAATTCTTAACTATGGTCCGCTAACGTTAATTCCTGAGCGCTACGAAGCCATCTGGTTTGATCAGACCGTCAAACTCACCCACCTAGAATTTGAGCTGCTGCACTGTCTGCTGCAGCGACACGGTCAGACCGTCTCCCCTAGTCAGATCCTGCAAGAAGTATGGGGCTACGAGCCCAATGACGACATTGAGACCATTCGCGTGCACGTACGGCACCTGCGCACCAAACTAGAGCCCGACCCCAGGCATCCTAAATTCATCAAAACAGTGTATGGGGCCGGTTATTGCCTAGAGTTGCCCGTCGGGACAGAGTCTAGCCCAACCAGCTGATGGGTATCAGTGCCAGCTGACCTTGCCGTCAGATCCATAGGGGGAACTGTTACGTTGCACTGGCACTCCAGTAGGAGCAATGCCCTGGTTCTTGGGATCTGGGGAGATCCTCATCCCCCCTGGCCTTACTGAATCAAGCACGAGCTTGGGGGATGACCTTGGAGAGCAGCCCATACAACACCAGGGCAGACACCACCCCATTGATGGGAACAATGCCCAAGCCCGCCTGCCCAGTGAAGTAGGCGACCGCAGAGGCCACTAGATAGGCCGTAATTCCAGCCCAATTAAAGATAGGCTGTGGAGTGTCCAGGCTGGGAAATTGGCCTCGCCGGTGCAGCCAATAATCCGCCATAATAATGCCGCCAATCGGTGGGATGAACGTACCTAGCAAGATCAGATAGTCCACCAGCATTTCGTAAATTCCGCCCCAGGCCAGTACTAGGGCAAAGGTGGCACCCCCCAACACAAACCAGGTGCGCTTTTGGCTACGAAACATGTTGGATCCAGCGATTGAGAACGCATAGATGGTGTTGTCTTGGGTGGTCCACATATTTAGGAAAAACAAAACTAAGCCCAACACCAGCAGTCCCTGCTGGGCCATCACCTGCACAATGTCAGGGTTACCATATACCTTGGCTGAAAAAGCCCCACTAAAAATCAAAAATCCATTGCCCAAAAAGAAAGCCAACAGAGTCGCAATGAAGCCCTGACGGCCGTTTTTGGCAAATCGGCTCCAATTGGTGGCCTGGGTCCCTCCTGAAATAAACGTTCCTACAATAATGGTGATTGCAGCCCCCAATGGCAGCGGATCGTCAATGGATGCGGCTTGTAGCCCAGCCCAGCCCCCCATATCCCCAGTGGCAATGGTTAAACTGAGGCCCATCAGCAGCACCATGGCAGGCACGGCGATGCGGCTCAGCCAGTCCATAGCTTTGTAGCCCAGGTAGGCGGTTATGCAAAAGCCATAGGTAAACACCAAAATGACCAGCCAGTTCCACGACTCAGGCATACCCACTAAGGTATTCAGCAGGTTTGCCATTAATGCCGACCCCCAGGCATACCAGCCCACCTGGGTAAACCCCAGGATAAAGTCCACCCAACGAGAGCCCACCTCCCCAAAGCTAAAGCGAGCCATTAAAACTGTGGTTAGTCCGGTTTCAGCCGCAATAAAACCCAGCAGGGCGGCATAAAGGCCCAAGATCAAGTTGCCAATCACAATTAACGCGACCAAATTTGGCCAAAACTGAAACGATGGCCCAATCAAGCCCCCGGCGAACAGGGTGCCAGAATAGAGCGTAAAGCCAATTAAAATCGGTGCGAGAGAAATTAATGATTTCCGGCTAGCAATCGGCACTGGACTGAGCGGATAATCCTCATGGCCTAGATTTTGGCTTGTTGGAGGGGATTCTGGAACGATAGTCATGGCCAAATGCTCCGTAGATAAAAAGTTGGTGATGCTCCGCTAAGGAGATTTCTACCTTTGAGTAGAGGCCATTGTACAAACCAACTTGACTCAGCACAGTAGCCTGGACCACGGGATTGGCTATTTGCCCTAAGCCCCGCCCAGCGAGACTTAGGGCTGTATTTTATCCTGGAACAGGGTAGGTCCTGTGGGACGAGACAGATGCCGCTTAGACGTCTGCCTAGCGATCCTGATTTCCTCCGTAATAAATAAGTAAAAATGCTTACCAAAAACGCTGAAACCTAAAGATGATTTGGGTTTCAGGTGGGGATACTTAAAAAGACCCCCTATAATGATGATTACGGTAAAGAATAGTAAACACTACTCATAATTCGTAATCAGTAGGCTTGACAGTGTGTTAGGTCTCTGGTGACGGGTTAGAGCTAGCGCCATCATCTTCCGTGTATATATTCTGTTGTTAGATAGTTAGGGAGACTCGCGTATGACCATAGCAATGGGACGCGCGCAAGCCCAGCGAGGATGGTTCGACGTCCTTGACGACTGGCTAAAGCGCGATCG
>NZ_SMDQ01000021.1 GCF_012911975.1 Nodosilinea sp. P-1105
GTTCACCAGGTGGTCAACCTCACCGATGAGCGTCGCCATATCCTGCAATTCTTTGGAGCGCCCTGCCGGAAATACTATCTCCTCTACTGAGGTCTCTGGTTAATTCTCGCTGTGCCAGTTGAAAGTGCGGAATGTAGGCTATACCAAGTCCAGCTCGAAAACTGGTGCCTTCCCCTAGAGAGAACCTTAGTTCTAGACTGGGGTTAGGTTTAGTTAGCTGCAATCAGAGTGACCGAACTGGGCCTATAGTCACGCCCCAAGCCCCCAAGACCCTAAGAACACTATGGATACAATCGTACAGCTGCTGGTGAAAAGCACCGTCGCGCTAACCCAGCTAATTCAGCCCATTTTGGTGCCGCTGTGCTTTGTGTTGGCCTGGTTATTGGTCGGTTTAGTGGCTTGGAATCTGGTAGCAGCTATCCGTGATGGGGTCAATCGGGCCACGATGATGCATAAAATTCCCTGTGCCAACTGCCGTTATTTCACCAACAGCGCCTTTTTGAAATGCCCACTGCATCCCAAGGTTGCCCTTTCAGAGGCCGCCATTGACTGCGCTGATTTTGAAACCAGTAACCTGATGGAGGGGCATTAGGGCCGTTTTTTAAGGGGCGGTTTTAATGACTGGATTCTGTCTCCAGAACATCAACAAACGCAAAGTTAGGGGCAGCTAGGACAAGGACGGTGGAGGGTAGATCCGCAATACGCTCTTGTATGGCTCTGTAATAGTCACGAAAGTCGTCTTTGGGCTCAGCCAGTCCCATAATCACCATGTCGGCTTGTTGAGAGGACTGGTGCAAAATTTCGCTAAACGAACGATCCTGGGCAACCAGCACGTTCACTGTGGCATCGATCCGGAGGTTTTGTACCAGGGTCTTCAGGTTTGTTTTGGCGGTAGAAGCCGCCTGTTCATCGGGCACCACCAGCTTCAGATGAATCTGGGCAGAGCGCCACTCGATGCCATCCCGCAGCAACTCGGCAAGAATTAACATCAGGGCACCATTGGCATGTAACCCCCCCCACCACACATCGATGTGGCGACGGCGATTGACGACCTGTGATTCGCGATCGCAGTAGATAATCACATTTCGCTCTGACCGATACAGCTGAGTGATCAGATGACAATAGCGATCGCGGTTGTCTGGGGTTTCATTATCCCCTAACAACACCGTATCAGGCACCAGTGGCCCCAACCCGTAGATTTCCACCAGGCGCTCTACCCCCTCAAAGGGGTCTGGGGCCGTCAGGACCCTGACCAGTGCCTGAATGCCCCGCTCCCGCAAATAGCGGCTAATGCTCAGTTCCATCTCCTGCTGTTGCATGATGTTGCGCGAGCCACTGGGCAAAATGCTGGTTACTGTAAACAGACCTCGGTTGTGGTTAAGGGCATTGGCCAGCTCAATTAGGCCCCAGCGGCGCATAGGTGCTCCCGACAGCACCAACATGTTCGGCCGCCAATTTTTGGTATCAGGATAATGGCCTAGTTGAAACAAGCTGGTTCTCAGCAACATCATCCAGATGCCTCGTCGGGCATCCCCCCAGGTGCTCTGTAGCTCACGACGCTGAATCCACAAAAAGATCAGGGTGACAATTACCCCAGCCACCACCGTAGCCACCGGATTGATCAAAAACATGACCGCCAGGCAACCGATGGCCCCCAGGGCCGACAGCGACCAGTGGACGGCAAACATAGGCCGAAAGGACGGGCTGTTAAGAAACCCTTCTATCCCTGCCGCAATGTTTAACACCAGATAGGTGGTTAAAAAAAACATCGTCAGTACCGGGGCAATCAGGTTTAAGTCACCGATGGTGACTGCAGCCACGACGATCCCCAGGGTGACGGTAGTTCCCAGGCGGGGCTCGTCGTTGCGACCGCTGCCGTGGCCCAAAAAGCTCAACCAGCGGGGCAAGACGCCATCTCTGGCCAGAGCCTGTAAGATTCGAGGGGCACCGAGAATACTGCCGAGCGCACTCGACAGGGTGGCCCCCCAGATGCCCAACAAAATCGCTGGCCCCCACAGGGCAATGCGTTGCATCACCAGCGGATCTTCCACCAGGGTGATGGCATCGGCCCGGGTGGCCAAAAACAGGGGCAGCACCATGTAAATGGCATAGCCGGTCCCCACCGCCGCCAAGGTACCTAGGGGGATTGAGCGGGTGGGTTCTTTCAAATCCCCAGACATATTCACCCCCGCCATAATCCCGGTTACCGCCGGAAAGAACACGGCAAAGACCTGCCAAAACGGCTCCCCATCGGCGGCTCCCCAGAGTTCTACCTGTGTTTCTTCCAGGGGTGACCCAAAGGCTAAGGATAAGAGGGACAGCACGATTAAGGCCATAATGATGTACTGCGCCTTAATGGCTACCTGAGCCGAGGTCAGGGCCAAGACCGCCACCAAAATCGTCACAATCAACGCTACATAGGTTTGGTTAAACCGGCCAAAGGCGCTGACCACGCTCTCGGCAAACCCAATGGTGTAAAGCGCCACCGATAAGGCCTGGGCAAAGTAGAGGGGAATGCCCACTGCCCCGCCAGTTTCAATGCCTAGGGAGCGGCTGATCATATTGTAGGCTCCGCCCACACGAACCACTCGATCCGTCGCGATCGCGCTAATGGACAGGGCGGTCAAGCCGGTAATGCTGACGGCCAACGTCACAATCAGGAACGACCCTAGCAACCCCACATTGCCGACGACCCAGCCAAAGCGGAGGTACATAATTACCCCCAAAATGGTCAGAATCGAAGGGGTAAAAACGCCTCCAAATGTACCTAGTCCAGCCGTCTTGGTAGGGCTCGAGACGGTCTTGGTTTCAGGTTGAGCTGGCATAGATAGCTATTCTGCATGGTTTAGGCTCTAATCCGCGGGGTGAGGGCCGCTTTGGGATAGGCAATGCGCTTGTGGTTGTACTGCTGCCACACATGCACAAAAATATCAGCAATCACGGCCATGTGCTCGCGGGTGAGGCCCGAGTCAACCAATTGGTTATCTTTCCAGCGAGCGCGCATAATCCGATTGACCATGGCCAGGGCTTCGTCTGGGGTGGCATTGGTCAGCGATCGCAGGGCCGCCTCGCAGGAATCCGCCAGCATCACAATCCCGGTTTCTGGGGATTGGGGAATCGGCCCATCATAGCGGAAGTCGGACTCTTCCACCGCTAAACCAGGATCGTCCTTGGCTATTTCTTCTGCCTGGTGGTGAAAATAGCTGATCAGCATCGTTCCCTGGTGCTCGGGGATAAAGGCCCGCAGGGCCTTTGGCAGGCGACACTTACGAGCCATGACTAATCCTTCGGTGACATGCTTTTTGATGATGGCCGCACTCACCCAGGGGTCATTTAGCTCGTCGTGTTTGTTCGGCCCTCCCATCTGGTTTTCAATAAACCCCTGGGGATCGTGCATCTTACCAATGTCGTGGTAAAGCGTGCCAGCGCGCACCAACTCCACATTGCAGCCCAAGGCCCGAGCTGCCGCCTCCGCCAGACTAGCCACAAACAGCGTGTGCTGAAATGTACCCGGTGCTTCTGAAGCCAATCGCTTCAGCATGGGGCGGTTGGGATTAGAGAGTTCCGCCAGGCGAATTGGGGTGACCAAATCAAACAGGTGCTCTAGATAGGGACTAATGCCCAGGGCCAAAATACTCGACAGTACCCCGTAGACCCCCTGGAGGGCGGCCCCAGTCAAAATGGTGGCCCAGGCTGACAGCAGCGACACTGGGCTGACCACCAGGGTCAACAACACATAAACGACCCCCTGGGTTAAGCCTACGCCCCCCCCCAGCAGAGCCAGTTCTTCCCGCGATCGCATCCGCCCCGCCAGAATACTGCACACCAAGGCCCCCGCCGCCCCCGCCGCAAAGGGAATACCACTGACCGTAGCGCCCACTGGCAATAACACCGCCAGGAGAACCACCACTGTCCCCCCCAGTACCGGCCCATAAAAGCTACCGGCTAACAAGCCTATGGCCGGTAGCCCATAGGCCACCACACTGACCATCTTCATCACCCCAGCACTGACCACCATTGCGGTGATCAAGACATAGTCTTGCTGGCGTAGGCGTTGGGGCACCCACTGCTCGATCAACAGGAAAACCCCTACCCCAACTCCCACGAGGCCGCCAAACATGGCCAGACCCCAGTAGTTAAAGCGGCGCTGACTCAGGTTAAAGCTATCCAGCAGCACAAAGTCACTATGGGAAATCGTATCCCCAGCCGCCACAATTAGCTCTCCTTGCTGTACCTCCACATAGACGGGCCTCACCGCTTCAGCGGCCATATCCGCCTGAATGCGAGTGCGGTCAGAGTCTTCCACCAAGTTAGGTTCTATTACTGACAGTAACAGGGGCTTAGAAACCCCCTCCATCGACCGGGGCACCGATCCCCGTAGCTGGGCTTCAGTGGCTTCGGTCAACACATCAGCGGGCAATCCAGGGGCAATTCCCTGGGCTAACATCCGTTCTGCCGCCCGGCGCAGGCCACTTTGGGTGTTGGCCCACTCTTGGGTACTCACCTCAAACAGCTGCGGACTAGCGGTTAGTCCGTCCACCTGAGACGCAAGCAACGTCAGATTAGCCATGGCCTGCTGATAGGACTGGCGAGATTGCTCAACCCGATCGAGTAACTCTGCAAACGCTTGGGTGGAGGCTCGCTGGTTGTAGGACCATAACTCTTGCAGCGCCTTTTCTTGATCCGGGGTCAGGGTTTGGCCCCGGATTAGGGTTTCCAGTTCCACGGCGGAGCGCGGCCCAGCGTCTACATCGGCAGCAGGGGCTACTAGACTGCGTAACTTCAGCCAACTGGCATCGTCAGACTGGCGTAGATAGTACTGTACCTGGGTAGACAGATGGGCCGTAGAAACAAACGGCACCTGCCCGGCTTGACGCAGAACATCCCCTACCTGGCCGGTTAAATTTCCCAGGGAACGCAAAACGGCTTCATTGGTGGCATCGTCAATCCGCAGGACTCGCAATGCCCCGGTTCGGGCATCTCGCCGTCGTTCCTCCGTTGTCTCACGGTCTTCTACCCGGGCATCTGCGGGGGCCACTACCGTTTCAGGGGCAACACTACCCACCTGCAAGCTAGGTTGGTTATAAAAGCGCTGGCCCAGCACCGCTGTCAGACCGAGGATGGTAACCGTGAGGGCGAGTCTCGGATGACGCACACCGCGACGTCGTTTAGTGGGTCGACAGGTGGCAGGCCGGGAGGCGGGTGCCACCGGGGCCGCCGCCATACCAGTATCATCCGCCTTTCTGGGGGACATCTCAGCCCCGGCACCGGGTAGCCCCGTGGAGGAAGGGCCGATGGAGGACGACGACAGCGGCTTCAGTCCTGGTACCGGCTTACCGGCCCAGGACTGGCCTGTCAGTGGATTGGTCTTGGGGTTAATCGAGGGCGGGCTGCCTGACCACCATCGCTCAACCGTTGCCACTAAATCCTGAATCGCCTTCATAGGTTAAAGGTTAGGAACGTTAACGAACTCTGCCCATGTAGCAACAGTAGACCGATGACCACGCCTTACACATAGGTTAAATCAACCCTCAAGGCTAGAGCACTGCTTCAGCTATTATAAGCGTCCCTTTTTGAGTCGCAGTGGTGGCTGTAGACAGTTCTTCTCAGCCTCCTACGCCTCAATCGGTGGCGGTGCCAGCCCCTGACCCAGGGCTTGGCCATGACCTGCGGCCCAAGTGGCATAGAGGGTTTGAGCCAAGGTTTCTAAGTTGGGGTAGGAGGCACCCCAGGCCAAGGCCTGGGAACCCATGGGATAGCTTAACCGCAACGGTACAGTCCCTGTTTGCCAGGCGACGAGACCGCCCACGAGGCCGATCATGGCTGTTGACCAGCCCATCCGATCGGCCAGCTCTAGAGCTAGGGTAAATTGCTGTTGACTTTGCTGGATTAGGACTTGGGCCAGCCCATAGCCCGATGACGGGTTAGACGTTGGCCGTCCATGGCGCTGTTCCAGATGCCATGGTTCTAGGGAGTGGCTGCCCTGGGACTGGTTTTGACTCAATGAGTTACAAATGATTGAGTCACAAATGATTACAAACCCTTGGTCTAAGGCTATCTGATCTGGTACTTGAAGCCCCAGGGATTCAGCCCACAGCTGCATGGCCCGACGGCGGTGACCATAGCCATCGGCATTCACCAGCAATACTGGTAAGGCCGCCAGCAGCAGCGCCCCTGGTTGTCCCTGGGCCTGGGTTTGGAAATACTGGCCCCAGCGGTCGGCGGGGGGCAACGGTGTGCTTGTACAGGCCTGGGCCACCGCTAAGCCACCGGCAAACCAGGGGTCTGCTGGTTGGGCCGATCTGCCGGGGCGATCGCCAAAATTGACCGCTTGCAACCAGCGATCGCAGGCCAGCAAACTGGTCACAACGGCCCAAAACCGCTGTCGGGTAGACACGAAACTAACACTCACAAGCTATGGTTATAGCCTTAGCCTTTACGGATTAACTAACGACTATATAATGCTTTCGTCTGTCCTGCTGGAGATGGTGACCATGATCCCCTTAGCCCCTGCCTCGCCAACCCTTTGCTTGCTTCGGCTGAACTACCGCCAGTGGTGCAGTGGCCTAGCCAGCGGTGTGGTGTTGGCCGGGCTAGCCGCCGGAGCAGCCCTAGGACAGGTGCCTAATCTGGGTGCTCCCTCTACGGTGGACACCAATGCGGCTCCTACGGTCACGGGGGGGCGCATTGTGCGGCCCACATTACGGCCTGGTAGCCAGGGAGATGCGGTCAAAGAACTCCAGTCGATGTTAGTGCTGCTGGGCTATCACTCTGGCCCCGTGTCTGGGGTCTATCAAGAGGATACCGAGGCCGCTGTGAAGCAGTTTCAGGCGGCGGCGGGAATTACCGCTGATGGCATTGTGGGGCCAGCCACCTGGAGCCAGTTGTTTCCCACCCCACCGGCTGAGGCTAGCCCTCCTACCGCTACCATCCCCCAGGCGGAAACCCCCAGCAATACCCCTGGCCCCACCCAAACCACGCCCTCGGCCTCTACCCCTCCGGCTTCTACACCCCCAGCCACCTCCCCAACGGCCCGCCCGGTTTTGCGTCCAGGCATGGAAGGGGACGCCGTGCGACAGCTGCAACAGGCCCTGACCAGTAATGGGGTCTACAGTGGGCCAATCACGGGGTTCTTTGGCCCGCTCACTGAGGAGGCGGTACGGCGTTTGCAGACGGACAATAACCTGGAGGTGGATGGCATTGTTGGCCCCGCCACCTGGGGGGTGTTGGATTAAGTTGTTACATTCCCAATTGCCCCTGTGATTGACGAACAAAAGCTGATCCAAAAGCTCCAGAGCATCGAACGGCTCCACTCGGGGGCCACCACCCCCGGCGAAAAAGAAGCCTCTGCCCAGGCGATCGCCCGCATTCGCCAACGCCTAGAGGCGGCCCGGCAGGCTGATCCGCCTGTGGAGTATCGGTTCACCCTCCACGATATATGGTCGCGCAAGCTGTTTGTGGCTCTGCTGCGTCGCTACGGCATTCAGCCCTATCGCTACTATCGCCAGCGTTACACCACCGTCATGGCCAGGGTGCCCCAAACCTTTGTGGACGAAACCCTGTGGCCTGAGTTTCAAGAGCTGGACGCAACCTTGCGCAGCTACCTGGAAGAGGTGACCAACCGTGTGGTCTCCGAAAGTGTGTTTGCCGACAGTTCAGAGGCAACCGTGGTAAAAGACCCCAAGGCGCTACCCCCCGATCGTTAATCAGGGACCATTAATCAAGGGCCGTTAATCAGGGGCCGTTAATCAGGGGCAGCATCCACAGGTAGCGCCTACTCTACCAAGTCCAGCTCGGGATCTGGAGTTTTCCCACAGGCAGAACTCCAGGCCTGGACTTGGATCTGGTTTATTAATCCATCCCTTCGATCGGGGCAAAGCCCTGGCGCTGCACGTTTTCGCTGACATGGCGGGGCTCTAGAAATTGCAGCAGGTAGTCGGGGCCACCGGCTTTTGAGCCCACCCCCGACATTTTGAAACCGCCAAACGGCTGGCGCGACACGATCGCCCCAGCAATCCCCCGGTTGATGTACAGGTTACCCACGGCAAACTCCGTCTGTACCCGGTCGATGTGGGATGGGGTGCGGGAGTAGAGCCCGCCGGTTAAGCCATAGTCGGTGTCGTTGGCGATCGCCAGGGCCTGGTCAAAGTCTTGGGCTTTAATCACTGCCAGCACCGGGCCAAAGATTTCTTCCTGGGCAATCACGGCGTCAGGGGCCACATCGGTAAATACCGTAGGGCCGACAAAGTAGCCCGTATCGGGGGCGGGCATCTCCAGGGCCAGGGTGGCCTCGGCTTTACCTTTAGCGATGTAGTCTTTAATCTTCGCCTGGGCGTTGGCGTCAATTACTGGTCCTACCTTGGTGCTGGGCTGGGCCGCATCCCCCACATGGAGGGAGCGGGTGGCCTCGATCAGGCGGCGCACAAAGGTGTCGTACACCGACGCCACCACAATTGTCCGGGAGCAAGCGGAACATTTCTGGCCACTGTAGCCAAAGGCGGAGTAAACCACCCCCTGCACCGCCTGGTCCAAATCAGCACTTTCGTCGATGATGATCGCATTTTTGCCGCCCATTTCCGCCACCACCCGCTTCAGGTGCCGCTGACCCGGTCGCCACTGGGCGGCGTCGGCGTAGATGCGGCAGCCCACTTCGCGGGAACCGGTGAAGGCGATCATATGCACATCTGGGTGCTGGACCAGGTGCGCCCCCACGGTGGACCCCCTGGCGGGCAAGTATTGGAATACGCCAGGGGGCATGCCAGCTTCTATCAAGATTTCGGCGATCTTAGCGGCGATCACCGCCGAGTTCTCTGCTGGTTTGAGGATGGTGCAGTTCCCGGTAACCAGGGCAGCGACGGTCATCCCCGTGGCGATCGCCAGCGGAAAGTTCCAGGGGGAAATCACCACCGCAATGCCCCGGGGGAAGTAGCGGTAGCGGTTAGTTTCGCCGGGGTAATCGTAGGCATAGCCCGCATCCAGCCGCTCCATCTCGTCGGCGTAGTAACGGCAAAAGTCAATGGCTTCCGAGACCTCTGGGTCCGCCTGGCCCAGGGGTTTGCCCACCTCATACACCATCCAGGCGTTCAGCTCGTGGCGGCGGGCGGTCATGATGTCGGCGGCCCGGCGCAGAATTGCTCCCCGGTCTTTGGCTGGGGTGGCGGCCCAGGCGGGGAAGGCGGCTTTGGCAGCGGCGATCGCGGCATCGGCCTGATCTTGACTGGCCAGGCCCAGGGTGCCAACTAACGCTGTCGGCTTCGATGGGTTAACCGAATCGGCTGTGGCCTCGGTATCTACCGCTTCCCCGTTGATAATTGGGTTATAGTGCTGGCCCAGTTGGCTGTGGACGGCCTTGAGGGCGGCGGCGGCTTCGGTACGCTGGGTGGCGATGGCAAAGTCGGTGTCGGGGGCGTTGGGAAAGGGGGGCGGGGGGGATGGGGGCGTCCCATGGTCGTCTAGCTCATCCTCGGGGGCAAAGGCGGGCACGGCTAGCAGCTGCTCCACCGGTACCTCGTCCTGGTTCTGGCGCAGGAAGGAGCTATTGGCGGTGTTCTCCAGGAGACGACGAATCAAGTAAGACATGCCGGGGATCAACTCCCCAAAGGGGGTATAGACCCGCACCCGGTAGCCTTTATTGGCCATCACTTTGGCCAGTTTATCGGCCATGCCATACAGCACCTGAAATTCGATGTGACGCCGCGGGATAGCCAGGTCTTCGGCAACGGCCATGGCGTGGGCCTGCGATCGCACATTATGACTACCAATTGCCCCATAGAGGTACAGGTGGTTCTCTAGCAGCAGCCGGGTCATGCGCTCGAAGTTGGCATCGGTGGACACTTTCTGGCTGTAAACCGGACTAGGCCAACCGTTTTGGCGGGCGATGATCGTTTCTTGATCCCAATAGGCCCCTTTCACCAGGCGCACTGTGACTGGGGTGCCCCGGTTCTTGGCCCACAGCACCAGGTCCTTCAGATCGTTGTAGCTATCCCGCAGATAGGCTTGCAGGGTGACGCCAATGTCATCCCGTTGGCGAAATTCGGCCTCCATTAACAAATCCTTCAGAATCGCCAAAGTGAGGGTTTTGTAGCGGTACTGCTCCATGTCAAAGTGGACCGCCACCCCCAGTTCCTGGGCGCGGCGCAGCAGGGTGCGAATGTGTGCGCTCACTTTGGCCCGACTCCCCTGGGCATCGAGGGGATCAAACTGGGAGTAAAACGCCGTTAGCTTCACAGACACCTGCACCTTGGGCAGCGGCTTACCGTCAGCCGTATCGATCGCCTCTACGGGCTTCCAGGTTTTTGCCGCCTGGGACAGTTGCTCCATCAGATCCAGATACCGTTGCAGGTAAGCTTCGGCTTCCGCCTCGGTAATCACCGCCTCCCCCAGCAGATCCATGGTGAAGGCTAGCTTGTCTTTCCGCATCCGTTCGATCGCCTTGATCGCCTTGTCGATGGATTCGCCTGAAATGTAGCGATAGGCCAGGGTTTCCACCGCTGGGGCCACTGTGGTCGCCGCTATCTGCCCTGGTACCGAGTCCGGGTTCGTAAAGTTCAGCAGTCCCTTGAGGGCACCGGGCAACTCAACTTCCTCAGCCGAGAGGTACTCTTGCAGGTGGCGGGCGATTTCTGGCTTGCTGCGCAGGGCTGGTAAGGCATCAATAAAACGAAACAGCTGCACCTTTAGCCCCGGATTGCCCATGGCAAAGTCCATAATCTTGTCGTCCCAGCGCATTTGGTCGCGCATTTGGGCCAACAAATTCTTCTTCTCCTGGGTGGCTGCTAGCAGGTCACGGGCTAGGGCTTGGGTCTGGCTTTCGTAGGGCAGGGCGCTGGTCTGAGGGGTTTGGGTAGGGGCTACCACGGCGATGTTCTCCTTGATTCCCGAGTATCTTGATTCCCGAATATATAGTTAGCTACGGCCATGACTGGACTCATATAGCTCCAGGCTGGCCAGCTACCTGGCTAGCAATCGCCCTGGGACGATCATCGGTCCAGAGACATGGCTAGATCCTAAGGGGAGATTGCTATTCTTATCTTGAGGGATGGAGCGGCGATTGGGAGGGGTACGTCATGATTTGATGTATGCCATGGTAGCTATGGCTTGCCCTAAACCATGAACGGGACATTGGCCTTGGCCAACATCCCTCTGGAAAGTGTCGATCGTGTTGTTGTCGTGCTGTCGTCAACGATGGGTATGACGTGCATCTGTGCCGATCAATTTATTTCTTGACCTCAGGCACGATGTCAGGACGCTCCTTGTCCTCCCAGCCGGCGGGCCGCTTCGAGTTATACCAGGCTATGGAGCCGATAATTACAGCCGCAACAAAGCCCAGACCACCCAACAGGAGCAGCGTAGACAAATAGGGAGCGCCTTCTGTGGCTTGGAGTAGAAGCATCATGGCTAATACCATCCTTTAAAACAATGACCTTCACAGTAGCGGCCAGGCTCGGTAGTGGCATCTACTGTGATATAGATTATGGTCTGCTGCGGGCTCTATCTTCCGATAGAGGGTTCCGGTAGAAGGGGACGATAGAAAGCTTAAGTGACTTCTAGGACATGTTCTGCTGAGACATGTTCTGCTGAGTGGTGGGCATTGCCCACCCTACGAAAGCTACGATCGCTGACAACAAGCGGGATTGTCTTTCTCAGAAATCTCCTTAATAGGACGAGGGTCAGGCCCCAGATTGGGACTTGAAAGCCAAGGCTGTTTCTGGCTTCAGGGTGTCGAAGGTATCCCCCAGGGCGGCCGTCAAACTTTGGCGAGTTTGGGCATGGGCCGCTCGCTCCGCCTGGAGTTGCTCGCTCAATTGGTGACAGCGGCTGACCAGTGCTTCCAGTTGCCCCTGGACCGTATCGAGGCTGTCTGCTGCTGTGATCGAGTCTAGTAGCGTTTGTGGCGAGGGGTGAGTGTTGGCTTGGTGTTGTACCTGCTGTTGGAGGACGTGCAACTGCGATCGCAGCTCTGCGGCTTCTTCCCGACGCTGGCGGGCTTCGATTTCGTAGAGGCGTCGCCAGTTGGCTGTACTGTTATAGGCCTGGTCCCGTTCCTGACGAGCCTCCGCCAGTTTTTGTTGGAGGGTGCGCACCTCTGTAATCCACTGGGTTAGTTCTGGGGTGATATCTGAGGACATAGGGATAAGGCCTTAATCTGATAGACCAATAGTATTGAGTCAACAAAATAATGACGGGAAATGTGACTTAGGGTTCACACAGCCTACGGTAAGCGGTCTACGGCTCGCCTTAAACCGCTTACCGTGAACCGCAGACCCTGCTAACCCGTCACGTCTAGCTTGACAGACTGCTAATACAACAACTGGGTCAAAAAGCCCGGTGATGGCAACACAATCATAACTAACAGTGTCAAGGCCAGTAGCCCCAACATATCGCGGCGATCGTCTAGCTCACTCACGTCATTTAAGGCTGGATCATCTGCTGCCGGAATAAAGAACAGCAATATGGCCCAAAGCAGCAACTCGGAATGGATCAGGGCCAGGAGTAACACCAACAGTCGAGCAATTTGCCCCACGGCCTGCCCCATCCGTTGACCATACATGGCGTGGACAATATGCCCCCCATCCAACTGACCCACCGGCATCAGGTTCAGGGCGGTCACCACTAGCCCCAAGCAACCAGCGATCGCCACTGGGTGCAGATGAATGGCTTGATCGATCCCAATGGCCGACCCCAGCATCAGCTTAGCTAGCAGGGTCAACATTAACGACGCTGTGGGATCTAAAGCCTCAAAACTCAATAGGCTAGACCCCGATTCGGGAATCGGCACCACCTCTGAATGGCCTAGTCCCCACAGCAGCAGCGGCAGAGCCACCACCAAACCGGCTAAAGGTCCAGCAATGCCCACATCAAACAGGGCGCGCCGATTGGGCACTGGGGATTTGAGCTGAATAAAAGCCCCAAAGGTACCTAAGAAAAACGGCACTGGAATGAAGTAGGGCAGGGTTGCTTTCATCCGATAGCGGCGGGCCATCAGGTAGTGGCCCATTTCATGGCAGCCCAAAATCACCATCAGGGATAGGGCGTAGGGTACCCCTTGCAGAATCAGCCCTGGCGCCTCTTGGAGTTGGTCATCAGTCACCCCAGCCATATAAGCTCCCGCCGCCGTGGTGGTGAACAGGGTCACTAACAGTAGCCCCAGGGCCAATCCAGGCCGGGTTAACCGCTGGGAATTGATTGGGGATTCAGTCTGGGCCTGGGGATTCGGCACCAGGGCAAACACGGGTTTGCCTTGCAAGCCCTCTTGAAAGACGACTAAAAAGCGATCGCCAAAGTGACGGCCAATGTTTTCCTTAACGGTTTCATAGGCCACCGTCGGGGAAGCCCGCAACTGCCCCCGGCAAATCATGGCTTGAGGTCGATATTCTATATTTTGCAGGTAGTACACCGACCAGGGAAAACAACCTTGCAAAGCCGCCTCTTCCTCTTTATCGATGGGGCGGAGTTGGGGCTTGGTAGGTTGAGGCACCAAAGGCTCCGGTGTGGCTCCTGACTCTGAAGGGGCTGTTTTAGGAGTAGGGTTGCGCCCCCACTGGATCAAAATCCAGTACAACATCGGGCAAACAATAAACAACGTCAGCAGCAACCCTGCTGGGGCTGGCTCATCGGTGCCATGCACAACCACCCAACCGGCCAAAATAAAGGCAGGCAGCATCATTACAAACCACAACAACCAGATAGGGGTGCGGGTAATGGTGCTGACACTTCGCCGCACCACGACAAAGGTAAAGACACCCAACAACAATAGCCAAAAAAGCAACATTTAAATCTCTAAGCCAATGGGCCAACCGGCCGTTATCACAGCTAAAAACGCAACCTATAAACACGCAGCCTAGCGCAGGCAAGATGTACTGTTAGTATAAGCATTCCACCCCGTTTCACTGGCCTCTGCACAGGATATTGTCACTGTCGCGATGTTAACGATGAAGCCGCCACGACAGATTTTCGAGACCATCTACGCCTTTGCCCCCAATCGCGACACGTTGGGCGCTACCGCTTATCTTATTGTAGATGCGCAGTCAGATGGCACTCCAGCCAATATTTTAGTGGATGCCCCCCCGTGGGATGACACTATCCAGCAATTTCTGGCAGATCAGGGAGGCGTACGCTGGTGGCTGATCACCCATCGCACTAGCTTAGGTCAGGCCGCTACCCTGCAAGGACGGCTCGACTGTGAACTGGTGATTCAGGAACAGGAAGCCTATTTGCTGCCCACCTGTCCAAAAACCGCGTTTCAGGATTTTTTTAGATTTACCCCCCGTTCTGAGGCTTTTTGGACCCCAGGCTATTCCCCAGGCTCAACCTGTCTGTACCACAGTGCCTATGGGGGGGTGTTGTTTACTGGGCGACACCTGTTGCCCAACCGCCAGGGGCAACCAGAACCGTTGCGCTTTGCCAAAACCTTTCACTGGCCCCGTCAACTGCGACAGGTGGAGGCGCTCAAGTCCCGCTATAGCCCCGACACCCTGGCCCACATCTGCCCGGGTGCTAATACCGGCTTTTTGCGCGGGCAGAGCAGTATCGACCAGGCCTACGCCAAACTTCAAGCCCTAGATTTAGAACGCTACCAGTCGGCTCAGCCAGGGCTATAGCCTTGCCAGACCGCTTGCAACCAGGGCTGAATGCAGCGGGGGTAGAGTAGCCAAGTGCGCTCGTAGGGCTGACTGAGGGTTTGTACTAGGGGGGAGATGCCATTGATATCGACAAAGGTGTTGTCAATGTGCATATAAATGCCCTGTTGGTAGAGGGTGTAGCCCCGACTCAAAATCGGCCGTAACGTACTGTAGATTTCTCCCTGATAGCCCTGTTGCCCCAGGTGGTGGCGCACCTTGGTCAACAATTCGGTTTGGGCCTCTGCCGGGACCCGGGTGACGTCTAAGGTTTTCAACAGGTCTCGGTCTAAAAAGCGGCGGCAGAGGTCGGTTAGTAAGCGATCGCCGCTGTGCCGCCAACGCTGTAGGTGGTAGATAATCACAATATCGTCTGCCGCCAGGTAGGTGTCTAAATCGAGAGGTTGGTGGGAGGCCTGTAGCCAGGCTTGAACCACGGCGTCAGCCTCTAGCTGGCCCTGCTGCTGCAGGATACGGGCGCGCTCAAAGGCTTGTTCGAGCAGCCAGGTGACAGAAATGTTCTTGGCATGGTTGTACACCTGAGCATACATAAAGTGGCGCACCACCAGGTAATGCTCGATCGCTGCCAATCCCTTGTGGGCCACCACCAACTGACCACTGGTGGGCTCAAATTCCAGGGCCATGAGCAGGCGGTCTAGATCCAACTGGCCATAGCTGGCCCCAGTGAAATAACTGTCCCGCAGCAAATAGTCAATGCGATCGCAGTCCAGTTGGCTCGATATCAACTGCCACGCCAGCGGTAGGGGATGCTGGTGGCTATAAACCTGGTCAATGGCGGTGCCTAAATCTGGGCTGTGGTCGGCCAAGATTTGGTGAATCGTGGCATCCTGCTGGATGATTTGGCGGGTCCAAGCTTCGTGGTGTAGCCCAAAGATTTCTTCGGCAGTATGGCTAAAGGGGCCATGGCCAATGTCATGGAGCAGGGCCGCACAGAGGACTGTGGCCCGGTGGGGTTGCAACACCGGGTAGCGCCGTTGCAGTTGATCGAAGGCCCGGCGGGCGATCGCCAGTACCCCCAGGGAATGGGTAAAGCGCGAGCTTTCGGCCCCGTGAAAGGTGAGACTGGCCGGCCCTAACTGGCGAATTCGCCGCAACCGTTGAAAGGCTGGGGTGTCAATCAGCCGAATCAGCAGCGCCTCCACCGGATCACTGGCATGGAGGGTAATGGCACCGTGGAGGGGGTCGTGGTATGAGCGTGTGGCTTTAGCCAATCCCCCTCCTAGGGTATACCGGCAATCACAGTGGCTTGCCCCAACACCTCTAGGGCGGCCTGGTACTGGGGATCTGCTTCGGTAGCCACAGTGTCGCGGCTGAGGGGTTGGCTGGACACCAGGCGATCGGGGGTGATGCCCAGGCGATTGATATTGTGGTGGGCCGGGGTCTCATAGCGAGCTACAGTCACCGCCAGTCCTGATCCATCGGACAGATCAAACAACGACTGAATCAACCCTTTGCCAAAGGTGGTGCTGCCCACTAGGGTGGCTCGGCCATTGTCTTGCAAGGCTCCGGCTAAAATCTCGCTGGCACTGGCGGTGCCCTCGTTCACCAACACCACCAGCGGGGCATCGGTGATGGCCGGTCCTAATGCCTCGAAGCTATCTAAAATACCCTGGCGATTGACGGTGTAGACAATGGTGCCGTGGGGCAACCAGAGGCGGGCAATTTCAATCCCCGCCTGGAGCAGCCCCCCAGGATTGTTGCGCAAGTCAAGAATATAGCCCTCCACCCCTTGGGCCGCCTGGTCACGGATGGCCTGGGCTAAACTGTCAGCGGCATTGCCGTTAAACTGGCTCAGGCGCAGATACCCCAAGGGGCGATCGCCCACGGTTTTAACATCGGCATACACCGGATTAAGGGTAATCACATCTCGGGTTAACGACACCTGGTGGGGAGTGGTCTCGTCTCCCTGGCGTAATTCCAGGGTAACGTTGGTGCCCCGCTGCCCGCGCATCCGGGCCGCAGCTTCATCTAGAGATAACTCAGTGGTGGCCACCCCATCAATGGTCAGCACGATATCTTTCGGTTGAATGCCTGCCGCTTCTGCTGGCGAGCCGTGAATCGGTGCAATCACCCGCAACCAACCCGGCTTTTCCTCATCTTTGGTAATCTGCAACCCCACCCCAGTGAGCTCGCCGGACGTGCTGGTTTGCAAACTCTGATACTGGTCTGGGGGCAGTAACCGGGTGTAGGGATCTTCCAAGTTGGCCAGCATGTCTTCGATCGCCTGGTATGTCTCTGAGCGGCTGGCCAGGGGGCGATCTAACATGCGCTGGCGCACAAACCACCAATTGTGGTGGTTAAAGCTCTCATCCACATAAGCCCGGTTGACAATCCGCCATACCTCTGCGACCAGGGCCTGTTCTTCATTCAACGCCAGTGCCGGAGCAGACCCGGCCAGCGCCATAGAGCCAATCCATACCCCCAACACCAGCAGACGTAACAAGGCTTTGATCATAGTGGTAGTCATCCCAGGGCAGATAGCAACAATTTTACCTAAGGCCTCTCGGAAGCGCGATCGCAGATAACCGTGCCCTTCAATCCTAGGTTTCCGCATGCGAAAACCTGCCAAATCAGCGCTCATGTAACATTATGTTACAGATTGGCAGGCTCGCTCTCATCTGATTTTTCGTCCTTCTGGGGGCAGCAAGAAACTCTCAAGGGTATAACTCCTAGGGGTTTGTTCGCCATTAAGGAACCAGAGGGCGGTAGAATTGAGCCAGTGAAATGCGGCTAGGCCATGAAGGCTATGTTACATTTTTCATTGATGGCAATTATTGATATGTAGAGCTTTCCGCTTCATGTTTACCAAGCAAGTTACCGACTCTAAGGCCTATCAGTGGTTTAACGAGCGGCTGGAAATTCAGGCTCTGGCCGATGATATTTCCAGCAAGTATGTGCCTCCCCACGTCAACATTTTTTACTGCCTGGGTGGAATCACCCTCACCTGCTTCCTGATCCAGTTCGCCACTGGGTTTGCCATGACCTTTTACTACAAACCCACGGTCACTGAAGCGTTTAGCTCTGTGCAGTACCTGATGACCGAGGTCAACTTTGGTTGGTTGATTCGGTCGATCCACCGCTGGTCCGCCAGCATGATGGTGCTGATGATGATTCTCCATGTATTTCGGGTTTATCTCACTGGGGGCTTCAAAAAGCCCCGAGAGCTTACCTGGGTAACCGGTGTAGTGCTGGCGGTGATTACGGTCACCTTTGGTGTAACCGGTTACTCTCTCCCCTGGGACCAGGTTGGATACTGGGCGGTGAAGATCGTTTCTGGTGTTCCTGGGGCTATTCCTGTGGTGGGAACTACCGTGGTGGAACTTATGCGTGGTGGCGAAGCGGTTGGTCAGGCGACCCTAACCCGGTTCTATAGCCTGCACACGTTTGTCCTACCCTGGGCGATCGCGGTGTTTATGCTGCTGCACTTCCTGATGATTCGCAAGCAGGGTATCTCTGGTCCCTTGTAAGTTGACCCAACCTAGGTTGAGTTGAAGGTGCTGATGTAAGAAAGCCTGCTAGCCCTAGGGCCAATGGTTTTCTTAGGTTTGATAATTATTGGGCCTAGCCCAAGCTGGCTGTAACAGGAGAATTTTTGAATGGCGACCCTTAAGAAGCCGGATCTCAGCGATCCTAAGTTAAGAGAAATGCTCAAGCAGGGTATGGGGCATAACTACTACGGTGAGCCCGCCTGGCCCAACGATCTGCTATACATCTTCCCCGTGGTAATTTTGGGTACGATTGCTTGCTGCGTGGCCCTGGCGGTACTTGATCCCGCGATGGTGGGTGAGCCCGCTGACCCCTTTGCCACGCCGCTGGAAATTTTGCCGGAGTGGTATTTATACCCCACCTTCCAGATTCTGCGCATTGTGCCCAATAAGTTGCTGGGCATTGGCGCGATGACGGCCATTCCCCTGGGGCTAATGTTGGTTCCCTTCATTGAGAACATCAACAAGTTCCAGAATCCTTTCCGCCGTCCTGTGGCCACTAGTGTGTTTTTGTTTGGCACAGCAGTAACCCTGTGGTTGGGCATTGGGGCTACCTTCCCGATTGACAAGTCCCTGACTCTGGGTCTGTTTTAGGACGAGCTGTTATTGTCATTGTCAGCCTGTGTAGATCGGCAACGGTTTACACAGGCTTTTTCGTGGGCAATTTTTTCGATAAGCTGAAGTTAGAGTATGCAATTTTCCGGTAATCTGACCCCTAAGGGTGTTTGTCTGCCGCAAGCCCGATTCACAGGGTTGAGTCGAGTTGGGTGTTTTGTTACCGATTGCCAACGGCCGTTATTTTGCCAGCCTAGGTATTTGAACCAGCCTATAAGCGTGTTCTAGCAATGATCCAGGGGATTGGCTAGACTCACGCCTTTGGCTGAGTTCAGCATTTACACTGCGGATGTTGCTTAGATCAAAGACTCTAAAGCCCAAGGGCCAAGCCATGAGAGGCAACCCCAAACGACATGAGCATCTACAGGTGGCCAGTCGTCTAGATGTGGTCGGTCAAGTGCAGAGTTGGTTTAAGGAGGTATGCCGTTCCCTGGATGAGGATTCAGCCTGGGTGGCTCACCATAGCGATCGCTTGACCTTAGCCCTAACGGAAGGCTTTACCAACGCTGTGCGCCACGCCCATGCCCACCTGCCTCCCGACACCGATATCGACATTGATTTGGCCCTGTGCTGTGATCATCTAGAAATTCGCATTTGGGACCATGGGGATCCCTTTAACCCTGAAACGCTGCCGGAACCCCAGCCTGGGGAGTTATTAGACAGCGGCTATGGTTGGTTTCTGTTGCGTCGCCTGGCCGATAAGGTCACCTATCGACGCTTGCAGGATGGGCGCAACTGCCTGTCGATCGTGACGTATGGGAAATGCACGGCCTAGACTGTCTGGCAAAATATGACAACCGTTGCTGAGGGTGATAGGTAACAGGTGATAGGTAGCAGGTGTTCGGTGTCAGGTGCCAGGTGTCAGGCAGTAGACACTAACCCTTACACAGAGCGGGATTCCCTTTCTGCCTTCTGCCTTCTGCCTTTCTGGACGAGGACAAGGTTTAGCTGTGCTTGTATCCAAGACCTCCACCTATGGCTTTGTGTTCCTGGAAGTGTTCTCCAGTGAGGGGGGGATTCAGTCCTATGTCAGGGATGTCCTACAGGCTTACCTGGCTCAGGCCGAGGCTCCCCCGGCGGATGTCTTTGTGCTGCGGGATTCTCCCACAGTGGAAAACCCCTATGACTGGGAGGATGGACCGTTCACCTTCCACTACTGCGCTACCTCCTGGGCGATGTGGGGCCGCCTGCGACTGGCCTTCACCCTGACCCGATATCTGATTCAGCAGCGCCCTCAACGTATCATCTGTGGCCACCAGCGGCTGTTAGGGCTGGTCAGCCTGTTGTGTACTGGGGCCAACATTCCCTACAGCGCCATCACCTATGGCAAGGAGGTATGGTCGCCCCTGCCCTGGTGGGACCAGCGAGCCTTACGCCAGGCTGATCAAATTTGGGCCATTAGTCGCTACAGTCGCGATCGCGCTTGTCTGGCCAATCATCTGGACCCTCAGCGGGTGCAGCTGCTGCCCTGTGTGGTTGATGGAAATCGGTTTTGCCCGGGGCCAGCCAACCCAGCGTTAGTGGACGCCTATCACCTCAGGGATAGCCGGGTGATCATGACGGTGGCCCGGCTTTGGTCAGGGGACAGGTATAAGGGGGTAGATGTCACCCTGCGGGCCTTACCGGCGATCGCCGAGGTGATTCCTAATATCAAATATCTGGTGATTGGCCGTGGGGATGACCAACCCCGCCTGGAGGCGTTGGCCCAGGGTCTAGGGATAGCTGACCGGGTGATCTTTGCGGGGTTTGTCCCCAACGCTGCCCTCCCCGCCCATTATCGCCTGGCCCAGGCCTATGTGATGCCCTCCCAGGAGGGGTTTGGCATTGTCTATCTAGAAGCACTCGCCTGCGGCATTCCGGTGCTTGCCGGGGACCAAGACGGCTCAGCAGACCCACTGCAAGACGGTCGCCTGGGCTGGCGCGTCCCTTACCAAGATGTCAACGCCGTTGCCACCGCATGCCTGGCCATGCTGTCCGGTCGTGATCGGCGCTGCGAGGGGGCTTGGCTACGGCAGGAAACCCTGGCGGTCTTTAGTCCCCCGGCGTTAGCCCACCGGCTGAGCCAAGCCTTGGCCCTGACGCCAGCGGTGAGCCACCCAATTCCTGGGGCCACAACCCTGGACGCTACAATAAGATGTCGTCAGCATCATTTGACTACAGACTATCCCCAGCACAAGGGAGAGGGAGAGGACCCACCGTGAATCAAAATGGCTTTAAACAGATGCAGATTAATCTGTCAGGGCTTGGCTGCTGGATTGCGTTTTTTGGCGTGATCTGGCTGTTGGGTGCGGTGGGCCTAGGGTGGTTGGTCAGGTCCCTAGCGGTGTTGGTGCTGTTGATTATGCTGGCCCCGGTGTTGCTGTTTCTAGGGTTCCGGTTTTGGCTCAAGCGCAGCCTGGTCCAGGCCGACTGTCCGGTGTGTACCACGACCTTGACTGGCATTAAGGGTACCCAAACCCAGTGCCCCAACTGTGGCACCCTGCTCAAGGCCGACGGCGAAGGATTCCACCGTCTCCAAGAGGAGGGCACCATTGATGTGACGGCCGTAGATGTGACCCCCGATCCCCCCTCAAGCCTCCCTGAAGGGGAACAACGTTAGTCTTCGCTAATGGTCAGGGTGTAGTTTGTGGTGGTCTGGTTAGCGTTGCCGATAAAGAAGGAATAGCTCCCTTGATTTAACAGCCCTGGGGCTCTAATCGCCCCGTTGCTATCGCTCGTGGTGTGGCACTCGCTAAAGCCCCCAGGCCCTTCAATCAGTAGGGTGAGGCCACTGTCCCCAGTGGCATTGACATGGACCGAGGCAAAATCTTGGGTGACTTGCAAAATTTGGGTGGGGTCGTTGGCTAAAAAGCCACAGCTGGATGCCTGAGTCGGGGTAATCGAACCACTGGCTTGAACGGGTTGGTCTAGGGGGGTTTGAGCTACAGGTTGGGCCAGAGCTGCACCGCCCATCACCAACATGGCTGTGGTGGATAGGGTTAGAAACGGCTTTAACACCTTCATGGTTTAACCTCCTGAAACGCGGGCGGGTGGGATTGCGGCTAATGGCTAAGCTGCTCTGCCTGATTTAACCTAATCCTAGCCAGTCAGCCAGGTAACTGTGACAGTGGATGGACCAGTTTTAAAAATGCCACGGTTAATTGTTAGCAATGGTTACACTCTATCGGAAGATTTTGTGCTTTCCTGACTAACCTGGCAGAAAGCGTGCCCATAACCTGAATTGAGTGGTACAACAGGAGCTATATTTAGCCCCTTTTTCCTTAGTGCTCAGTTTAGGACTTGAGTGGGCTTGACCCTGTTGCTGTGGCATAGGCAGCGATGGTAATGAAGTTGTGAATCGTTGATTATGGCTCAGACCTCCCAACGGCAGCCTATTTCGGCCCAGGCATCCACCTCGACGGTCAAAGGCTGGCTTTCTGACCAGCGGAGCTTGGCCCTGCGACGGGTGTTGGCTTGGGGGTTGGAGGCCAGTTTGCTGGTCGGCAGTGTGGCCTTGCCCTGGGCTTTGGGGGAGGCGGTACGCCAGCGGTCTGACGCTGATGTGGTGCCCCTTAATCCTGCTGCTAGTCTGGTTCAGGGAGCGATCGCCCGGACTGTGGGCTGGTCTCGCCCAATGCTGATCACTGAAGTGCCACCTCTGACCAATTTACTTTGGTTGGGCGCTTTGGGGCTACCGGTGGTGCTGGCCGGTAGCCAAATTCACAGCTTAAGTAAAACCGGTAAAACCTGGCCCAAAGTCTGGCTGGGGCTGCAAGTGACTACCCCAGACAGCCCGATGCCAGGGTACGGGACGACCATTAAGCGTGAGCTGAGCCGCTGGGGATTACCGACGGTGGTGGCCTATGGGCTGTGGGTCGGCAGTGGTGCTTTTCCTGCGCTCCCCTGGCTGGGGGGATTGGTTGTGGTCTGCACCCTAGCTCAAGGCATGACAGCCCTGACCAGTCGCAGTCGGCGATCGCTCCATGATCACCTGGCGGGCACTCGGGTGGTGCTGTTACGGGGAGGGCAAATCCCCCTGAAGTATCGACCTGAGCCGTCGGATTCCCCTGGCATGAATGGGGCGTCGGCCTATGGATTTGGGCCGAATGGATTTGTCACCTCCAGGGGCATGCCCCTGGTTCCCCGATCGCTGCTAACAATAACCGAAGAATATGGTGGCCTGCGGGCGATTGTGCTGGCCCCACCCGATCCAGCCTTAGGGGCGACCCAGTCCCAGGGTTGGCGACGGTATCTGAGCCTACCTGTGGTAGGAGGAACCGCCGGGGTGCTGGCCTTGGTGGCGGTGGGGGGGCTATGGTTATCCCGCGATCGCGCCCCCCAGTCCATGGCCCAGCAGCCGGACGATTTATTTTTGGCCCTGGTCGAAAACCTGAGCCAAAATGCCACCTCCTTTAGCGATCGCCAGGCGGCCGCCCTGGCCCTGGCCAGCACCCAAGATCCCCGAGCCATTACCCTGCTGGTGGATATGCTGGCCCAAACCGGTGACCCGGCCCTGCTGGATACGCTGCAACAGGCTCTGGTGACCATGGGCCTACCCGCCATCCCCCCCTTGCAGCGGCTGAACCTAGCCCTGGCCAATGATATTGTGTCCCTGCCGCCGGAACAGCAAATGATTCCCCGGTTGCGGCAGCGGACGATTAAGCGCACCCTGGCCAAAATTTTGGTGCTGCACAGCGGCAACCTGCAGGATGTGGATTTGAGCGGTACCCAATTGGGCTATGTGGTCGATAGCCCCGACGCCTTTACCCTGGTCTTAGAACAACAGAATCTGGCTGGAGTCAGTTGGCGCAATGCCCTACTGGCGGGGGCACGGTTGCGCAAGGCTATCTTTTTTGACCCTGGACCGGATGGCCGCAAAGACACCTTCGACGACTGGATTACCGACTTCAGTGGTTCGGACCTGACCGAGGCTAGCCTGGTGGCGGCGGAGCTGCGGCACACCCTGTTTCGCAATACCAGCCTGTTGCGGGCTAACCTTAGCAATGCCCAGGCGGCCTATGCCAATTTTTCTGGGGCCAATGCCAGCAGCACCCGCTTTATAGCGGCAGATGTCAGTCACGGCCAATTTAAGGACACCAGTTTAGTGGGAGCTGACCTGACTAAAGCCAGGTTGGACCAGGCCAGTTTTGTTGACGCTCGCCTGCGGGAAGCGACGTTGGCCTGGGCTAGCCTCAGCAAGGCTGACCTGAGTCGTGCTGACCTGACGGATACCAACCTGATGGGGGCTCGTTTGCCAGGGGCGCGATTGGTACAGGCTGACCTCAGCTATAGCCTGCTCCAGGGGGCTGATTTAACTAACGCCAATCTCGAAAACGCTAACCTGCAAAACACAAACCTGGAAGGAGTCGTCCTCACGGGGGCTAATCTAGCTGGAGCCAACTTTGACGGGGCTCAGTTTGTTACCCCGGAACGCCCTCAGGCTGATAGTTTCATCACGACGTCTAGGGAGCCAGAGCAAGGGGAGGCCCTGACTGGGGTTGACTTCTCCCAGGTCCGCAACCTGCGGGGCGATCAGTTAACGTATATCTGCCTGCAAGGGGGGCTACATCCGTCCTGTGGTGCAGGGTTTTAGGGGTGAAGGGGTGGATGGGTGGATGAGAATGCAGGGGCAGACCCGTGTGTCTGCCCTGTGTGTCTGTCCTGCACCGAAGAATGGGTAGATGGGAGCTGATATCCTGAAGCAGAAACCAGCCTAATAGGTAACGGCCTATGCAACGTACTCGACTTAGCACCTTAATTGATGATCTGGGTGATCAGCTTAGGCTATGGCTGATTAACCCCTGGCGCAGGATTTCCCTGGTGTTGATTAGTCTGCTGCTGGGCTACTATTTTGCGGTGGCGATCGCCGCGATCGCAGGCCAAGCGGCGGCCCAAGATGTGGTCATTTCCCTCTTTCTGGTGATTGCGGCAGAGTTTGTCAACTGGCTGGTCTATAGCCGTCGTTGGCGCGATCCTGAACTGTTGAAAAAAGTGCCCAAACCCCTGTGGGTTGACTGCATCAATAGCTTTAAGCTAGGAGCCGTCTACGCCCTGGCCGTAGAAGCCTTCAAACTAGGCAGCTAACGTAACTTCAGTTCAGGCTCAGACAATTCTTTTTATCTAGACACATCCCTCTTCTCTCTTCCCCTACAGCCCCTGCTGAATGTACTGCAAAATTCCCCGGGCGATCGCCTGGGCCATCGTACTACGCCAGGCCGGGTCAGCTAGGCGGGGAGCATCCTGGGCACCGGTAACAAAGCCCACCTCCACCAGGGCGGCTGGCATGGTGGTATGGCGCAGTACATAAAACCGGGCCTGCTTGACACCGCGATCGTTCATGCCGGTGGCCGCCAACATACTGGATTGGAGGGCCGTTGCCAGCCGCCGCCCCGATTCAGAGGCAAAATAAGTTTCAACCCCGTTCACATCTGGCCTGGACATACTGATGGCGTTGGCATGGATGCTAACAAATAAATGGGCATTGGCCTGGTTGGCAATCCGAGTGCGGGTTTGTAAATCGAGGGTGCGATCGTCCCGGCGGGTCATCACCACTGTAATCCCTTGGCTTTCCAAAATTTCCGCCACTTGCAGGGAAATGGGATTGACCACTTGCTTTTCTTGCAGGCCACTAATTCCTACGGCCCCTGGATCACGCCCCCCATGGCCAGGGTCGATAGCTACCACCACCCGGCCATTGGGCACCTGCGGCATGGTCACAGGACCACTGGGGGGTGGGGCAGGCTCAGCGAGGGGCGGTGTAGCCGGGGTTGGGGTGGCCGGAGCTGGGGTCGCCGCCGTTGGAGGGGCTTGCGCCGCCGCTGGCGCGGCAGGTGCAGCTTGGGGGGGCGGCGGCTCGTCTTGCACGCTGCTGATGGGGACTCCGCTAGGGGGCAAGACCACCACCCCGCTATTGTTTCGCAGGGCGCGCCAGTCAGGGCTGGTGGGTCCCAATTTCAGGGCAATGCGTGTGGAGGGGGGATTGGTGTCCTGCTGGGTAATGTCCCAGGTGAGAATGCTGTAGCGGTAATTGGGCAGATCTTCAGGACGCAAGGACTCGGATACAACCGTATTGGGTAGATCGATCACCGCCATTCGATCCTCTAGCCCCTCCCCGGTGATTTGCACTGAGGGGGTCGGTGACTCGCCCCTCACCCGAATCAAAAACCCATCGCCAGTGGTGACGACGCCCGTCAAGGTGGCGGCCGCCTCAGCGCCGGTATGGCCCTGCACCCGGTTAGCACTGGCACTAGGCGTAGGAATCGCCCCTGCCGGTGCAGCTCCAGTGCTGGAGGGAGTCGGTAGCTGCACCACCCATTGGTTAGGCCGTACTCCCTGAACTCTGACCTCCTGAGGAGCCACGGCATAGCCCTCAGATAGTTCAATCACTAGGCGAGCGGTTCGGCTATCGAACTGCCCAGCCCGCACTTCCCGTACCGCCCCTCCTACCGCCTGGCGGGTATTGTTGCCCCCCAGCCGGGTGTCGGGCAAATCAACCACGATGCGAGTGGGGTTTGACAGCATCTGGGCCGTAGGCTGCACTCCGCTATCTGTGGTAAACACCAGTTGATTCGCCTCGGCGTCAAACCACCAGGACTGGAGGGTAGCTGCCCTGACGGGGACAGTTATGACTAAAGCACTGATGGGAGCTAGTGCGCCAGCGATGAGCCATCTCGACTCCATAAGCACGACCAAAAAATGACCAACCGACAGTATAGCGACGGCTGGCCATTTGGTGTCATCGGTAGGGCATAACTCAATCGCATCAGGCTCGCTATGGCGAGCCTGATGCGATTGAGTGATTGCGCTTAGAACGCCGGTACAGAAACCCGATTTCTTGGCTAGACAGCAGATTATGTCGTGGGTACCAACGCAAGGCGGGAAGCATACACACTGATCGCTCTGTGTATCAGTCTTAGACGATGCCCTTCGACAGGCTCAGGGCGAACGGTTTCAGCGCACTCGGGCTGAGCTTGTCGTTCACGAAGTGGCTCCCAGAGGGAGCAAGCCCATTACTGACGCAACCTGTCCCGGCTTAAGTTGATACCCTTTAGCCATACTGAACCGATGCTTTAGGCCCCAGCGGCTAGAGGGTGACGAACACATCGCGGGCAGCGGCAAGGGTGTTCTCAATATCCTCGTCAGTGTGGGCCAGGGAGGTAAACCCAGCCTCGAACTGGGATGGGGCCAGATAGACCCCCCGTTCTAGCATGGCCCGGTGGAAGCGGCTGAACTTCTCCAGGTCAGACTGCTTCGCATCTTCGTACCGATGTACCGGCCCTGGATGGAAGAACAGGCCGAACATAGCGCTGATGTGGCCGCCATAGACCTCATGGCCTGCATCCCGAGCGGCCTCTAGCAGGCCCTGGCTAAGCTTAGCGGTAATGCGGTCGAGTTCGTCGTAGGTACCGGGGCGCTGCAAAAGCTCCAGGGTTTTGATTCCAGCGGTCATAGCCAGGGGGTTGCCGGATAGGGTACCGGCCTGGTACACCGGCCCTGCGGGGGCAACCATCTCCATAATCTCCCGCCGACCGCCATAGGCCCCGACCGGTAGGCCACCGCCGATCACCTTACCTAGGGTGGTCAGGTCTGGGGTGACGTTGAACTTGGCCTGGGCCCCGCCATAGGCAATGCGGAAGCCCGTCATCACCTCGTCAAACACCAGCAGGGCATCGTTTTCTTGGGTGATTTCCCGCAGCCCTTCTAGGAAGCCACCATCGGGGGTAATGAACCCAGAGTTGCCTACCACTGGCTCCAGAATCACCCCGGCAATTTCCCCAGGGTTTTGGATAAACAGCTGCTTCACCGCCTCCAGGTCGTTGTAGGGGGCCGTCAGGGTGTCACTGGTTGAAGACTTGGGTACCCCAGGGGAGTCAGGTAGTCCCAGGGTGGCAACCCCAGACCCAGCCTGGACTAAAAACATGTCGGCATGGCCGTGGTAACAGCCTGAGAACTTAATGATTTTATTCCGCTGGGTGTAGGCCCGCATCAGCCGCAGTACCGACATACAGGCTTCGGTGCCCGAGTTCACGAAGCGCACCATTTCGATGCTGGGCACCGCCTGGATCACCATTTCGGCCAACACATTCTCGAGGTAACAGGGAGCCCCAAAGCTGGTCCCCTTCTCCAGGGCGGCGGACAGAGCTTGGAGCACCTCAGGATGGGCGTGGCCGCAGATGGCAGGCCCCCAGGTCCCGACATAGTCAATATATTGGTTGCCGTCTACATCCCAGACATAGGCACCTTTGACATGGTCAAACACGATGGGTTGACCGCCGACAGACTTAAACGCCCGCACTGGTGAGCTAACGCCGCCAGGCATGAGGTTTTGGGCGGCGTTAAAAATTTCTTCTGATTTTGCGGTTTTTAATGGAGCTGCACTGACCAAAGCACTTTCCTCTCAGATACCTAATTCAATGGCCTAATTTAACGACAGGGGCAATCAGCGGCCACAGACCAAAAGCCACGAGAGTGTTCCCTGAATGTCAACGCATCAGGTGACCAAAAATTGCCCTGGCCAACCAACGGTAAGCCAGGAACACTGTCGCCTGAAAATTGACTCTGATCATTATCCTATTGATTTGATCAGCGCAGGCGCAGGATGTTAAGGAATGTAGCGTTAGCGTCGCAACTGATGCAAACGACCCTGCTTCAGTTGCACCACTGGATGGTTAGAAATGCGCACCAAATGCTCGTCGTGGGTGGTGACGAGCACTGTGATGCCAATGGAATTTAGCTTTTTCAGGATCTTGATCACCTGTAGGGAGTTGTCGGCGTCCAGGTTGCCGGTGGGTTCATCGGCTAGCAAGAGGGGCGGGGTATTGACCACGGCCCGGGCAATGCTGACCCGCTGTTGCTCACCCCCAGACAGCTCGTCAGGGAAGCAGTGGGCTTTGGCCTGGAGACCCACCATTTTCAGGGTGGGCCAGAGGCGACGGTGAATTTCTTTGCGGGTAAAGCCCTGGGCCCACAGCACAAAGGCCACGTTTTCGGCCACGGTGCGCTTGGGGATCAGCTTGTAGTCTTGAAACACCACCCCGATGCGGCGACGCATTCTGGCGAGGCGATCGCCCCGCAGGTCAGAAATCGGCTCATCTGCCACCAAAATTTTGCCGCTGGTGGGCCGCTCGTAGCCATAGAGTAACTTCAGCAGGGTGGACTTACCAGACCCAGACGGACCGGTAACAAACAAAAAATCACCGGGGTTAACAGAGAGGTTAACCCCGGCTAAAGCCTTACTGCCATTGGCATAAACTTTTTCGACCTGGTCTAGGCAGACAATGGGGCGAACCGCAGGGTCGCTAGGGCGGTCAGGGGTGACGGTCTGACTGGAGGTCATAGTTGGATCATCAGATGATGAGAGGCCCTTGGCTGGCACTACAAGTTTGAAGCGGTCTTGCAGCCGAGCCCTAACCTCTTCTGGCAGGCTGGCCAACTTAGGGTCTGCAGTGGAGCGAGAAAGAACAGAGGTCATGGAGCGTCCTAACTGAAATGACAGAGATTAGCCTGGGTGACTTGGCCTAGACCAAACATCACACCAGCCGGGGCATTAATCTGTTCGCGCGGCTTTTGGGAGGCTATTGTACTGGAAAGTATGGGTATGGCAAAAGAGGTTTTTGGTTTTTCAATAATCTTTATGTTTCGTGGGTGAGCCTGGAGATGGCCCTAGTGTTCAGTCAAAACAATAATGACGGGAGATGTGACTTAGGGTACACGGTTCACGGTAAGCGGTTTAAGGCGAGCCGTGTACCGTGTACCGCAGACCCGGTTGACCCGTCACTTCTGGCTTGACAAACCACTAGCCTAGAGCACCGCCGGTTACACCATGGCGTGAAAATACCGACTCATTCCATGGCTTGAGCAGGGAACCTTAAGGGACAGATGTTACGAGCGGTTCTCGTTATGGGCCGCGACCCAAGTCATGATTAATTACACAGCTGCTGTCCTGTTGGCCACTGGACTCATCCTGCACACTCTGGGGGGCGCCCATTCCCTGCTGGCTGCAACCGGCATGTTGTGCGCTATGGCGTTTTTCTCGCTGATGTATCTGCAATACCCGGTGCTATTTGTTGGCCCTGCCCGCTACCCCTGGGCCAGGCGGCATTTTCCCATCATTCGCTGGGCTATTTTGGGGATTTATGTTGCCGATTTTTCGACTACGGTAACTGGTTATTTGGGTGGCCCCCAGTGGGCTGTGTCCATTCACCTGTACAGTATTTGGGCAGGCATTTATCTGGTGGTCTACAGCCTGGCTGTTTTGACTGGGCCACCCAAGCGACGGCGGCGCAAGAGAAAGCTCCAGCGCCACGGGCAGCGACGTTGGAGCGGCCAGCTTGCTCCCATCCCGGCCTAATGGCCTAGGGCAGCCGATGTAGGGGGTGCAGGGGGTGATTAACCACCTGCATCTGGTGCAGTACGCCGAGCGGCTAGAGTAGAGCAGATTGTTTACAATTCCAGCGTCCCAAAGGGACCGGGTGCTTCTAAGGCACCCGGTCCCTAGATTGAGGAGTTTTTTGCCGCTGTTGGGGAACTCTACAGCCTATGGCACTCAGCAGGTAGCCCTATGCCACGACGTTCAAGAAGCCTAGAGCCTGGGAATTACTACCATCTCTACAATCGTGGAAACAACCGCCAGAATATCTTTTTTGAGAGAGACAACTATCTGTATTTTCTCAAGCAATTTCGTTACTACATTGCCGAAGGGACAGCCCATGTCATTGCCTACTGCTTGATGCCAAATCACTATCACATCCTGATTTATCTACGGGATGATTCTCTATCAGTAGCAATGCATCGGTTCACAATGTCCTATACCAATGCCATAAATCGTCGTTATCAAAGGTGCGGATCTTTATTTCAGGGCAGATTTCAAACCCTTCACGTTGATAGCGACAACTATCTTCTGCATCTGACCCGCTATATCCATCTCAACCCAGTTACCGCTGGTTTTGTAAAGAAGCCCGAGGACTGGGAGTTCTCTAGCTATCACGAGTATGTGGGAATTCGACGAGGTACTCTGCCAAAGCTGGAGTATGTATCTGAGCAAATCGGCATACATGCTGAATATCACCAATTTGTGACATTGCCAGATACAATCCCTCTCCACTCAATTCAACATCTTCTTTTTGAGTAAGTCAGGGACCAGGTGCCTTCAAGGCACCTGGTCCCTAAAGTTGAAGCGGGTGCCTGCTGATGCTTGTGACAACTGCGGCGAATGTTATCTCAGTGATGATGTAACTGGGGAATTGCTGGAACGGGCGGAAGATGCAATGGCCCAAAGGACCAGTCTGAACCAACGCCAGCGGTGCCGAGGTTAAGATTCGTCTGTTTATGGATGAGACTCAACTTGCTGTGTTGGTATTCAACCCTCAACAAGAAAACCCATTTGAAGGGTTGGGGCAATGGGACAGTGATCTAGAAAAAGCTTCCCGTCGCGCATTCAATAAATTATTGGTTGCAGGTCGCTGTGACCGGGGCAGCTTGATGGTCAGCAAACAGAGTATCGAAGAATTCCAGACGGAGCGAGGATTTTCGGCTTATCTAGAAACCAGTGCCCAGACAGGTGCCGGTTGTGACGACCTGCGTCAGGTCATTATCGAAAACATTGACTGGGATTCAATTCGCTGGACAGCAACCACCCAAACCTTCAAAACCCTCAAAGAAGAAATTATCAAGCTGCGAGATGAAGGTAAAGTACTCCTCCGTATGGTGGAACTCAAGCAGCAGCTTGAACTTCGCCTAACCGACGAAACATTCACTATGGAAGAGCTACGGGCTGTAGTGGGCTTGTTGTCTGGGCCTGGGCTGGTGTGGAAACTAGAATTTGGTGATTTTATGCTGCTCCAACCGGAGCGCATTAACGCCTACTCCTCTGCACTCATCCGCAAGGGCGCGAGCAGCGTTGAACTTGGTGCGCATGCGTGATCGCTTGTTGGTGTAGATAGGCAGTGATTACCAGATACTAGGGCAGCCAAAAGCTCGGCAGCCCCTGTAACCCTTCTCTTACCCAGCGATTAGCGGCTCGCATCACCTGAATATGCGGCTCATCCGGAATCACGGGCAAAATCTCCGCAGGCTGCCCCTGGCCCAAGGTCGCAATTACCCGGTTGGCGGCCTCCAGCCCGGTGACATAGGCCTTCTCCTGGGACCAGGACCCATGGCGGCTAACAATCCAGTCTCCGGCCATAAACAAATTATCAAAGCTGGTGGTGGCGGGCAGCAGGTAGCGGTAGCTGCCGGGGGCAAAGTGGGTCACCCCCTGGGGAATGCGCACCATGCTGTGGTCAATAATCTGGGCCTCACCAAAGGCGGGGATGCACCCGGCGAGATCTTGCTGCACCTGCTGGAGAACCTGGTCATCCTCCAGGGGCAGCAGTTGGTTGGCGTGGTAGTAGTCGGCCTCCACCACGGTGCCCGGTTCGTCCCGGTACTCGTCGTGCAGGGCATTCAGGTCAAAGAAGGTCCAGCCAGTGGTGGGGTGGAAGCCAAAGCAAGCATTGGACGGACGGGGAATCGAAATTTTGCGATCGAGCCAGAGGCGGGTGGCCAGCACATCGATCGCCCCCAGGTTGCGGATGTCTCGGAACTCCTGGCGGTCTTTTAAGGCGCGGGATTGTTCCACAATTTTTTTCAGGCCGCTGATACCCACAGCAAACACCACGGCATCGGCCTCAAACACCTGGTCGCCGCAGACCACCGCCGTCACTTGGTTATGCTCGACCTTGACGTCACTGACCCGGTGATTGGCCAAAATTTTGCCCCCCGCCTGCTCGATCGACTGGGTCCAGGGCCGAAAGATCTGCGCCCCCACGGTGCCCCGACACCAGCGCACGTCAAAGTCGGGCTGGTGGGCCAGGATGAAGTAGTAGAGCATGCCCAGGGCCGCCGCCGCCGAACACTGCTCGCCGGGGGCAAATAGCCCCACCAGCAACATCGGCTCAAAGGATTCGTGGTAGAGCCGGGCCGAGACCCCATATTGGCGAAACAGTTCGCGGGCGGTGATGCGATCGTATTTTTGCCAGGCCTGATCAGAGTTGTCGAAGTCGATCAGGGCTTGCAGCAGGGGTAGGGCTGAGAGGCGATCGCCCAGGGGCAGCCGTTTGAAATCGGTGTAGAGAAACGTGCCCAGGGGCGTGGGCAGGTAGGGCTGAGCCTGGAACAGGGGGGACTCTACCTCTAAACCCTGGGGGGAATACTGGGCCGAGCGGGTCCAGGGGGTAAAGGGCTGAATGCCGAGCTGGTCGGTGAGGGCAAAAATATTGCGATAGGGGTACCAAAACCCATGGATACCCGCCTCCACCGCCCGACCCTGGGGCGTTTGCCACCCCGCCACCAGGCCGCCGGGGTAGGAGCCGGCCTCTAGCAGGGTGACAGCATAGCCCTGCTGGGCCAGGTGGTGGGCTGTGCCTAGACCGGCCCACCCGGCACCGACGACGATCACCTGTTTGGGTTGGGTGTCTGCTGCTGCCATGGCCTTGGGTCTCCGTAACTTTTCTTCATATTATCGTCCCACACCCCCATCCCCTCCCGGACATATTCCATGCCGCGTCTATGTTTCCCAGCCGTGGGTTACGGCGGCCCTTGAGTGACCTGGCCATCGCCCTTTCCCCGACCGCCTAACCCACGCTACAAAACTCCCTAACCTTCCTCATCCTCTCCATCTTCCTCACCCTCCCCATCACCCCATCACCCCCCTACCCTGCGGGAAGCCGCTTAAGTGCGCTGCACACGCTTCGCGTTCCATGTCGCTTGCGAAACGCGTCTACACCCATCCACCCCATCACCCATCCACTCCCAATCTCCCCACCTCCCCACCCTCCCTATCCCCTCCACCCCTCCACCCCTCCACCTCCACCGC
Source organism: Nodosilinea sp. P-1105 (assembly GCF_012911975.1). GTDB lineage: Bacteria > Cyanobacteriota > Cyanobacteriia > Phormidesmidales > Phormidesmidaceae > Nodosilinea. The sequence continues at coordinate 33,573 of NZ_SMDQ01000021.1, forward strand.
CGTCGGCTGCGCCGCGATCGCCCCTGGCTTGAGCGTCGTTAACGCCCCGACAACGCTGGCGTAGCGGAGGATTTCTGCTAGGGCATCCGGCTGGTGCAGGCTGGGCCATCCCCGTTGGCCCAATTGGTGAATCACCCCAGCCAGAAAGGCATCTCCGGCCCCGGTGGTATCAATGCTGTCCACCTGAAAGGCGGGACGGGTGACGCAGTGGTGTTGGGTGGCACAGGTGCTGCCGTTGGCCCCGTCGGTGAGGAGGACGGCGGCGCAGTGGGGGAACTGCTGAACAATGGCAGTGGCGTCGTCAGTGCCCAGCAGCCAGAGGGCTTCGTCGCGGGAAAGTTTGATCAAGTCGGCGATCGCCAGGAGGTCGCGAATTTTGGCGGCGGCCAGGGTCTGATCGGGCCAGAAGACCGGCCGCCAGTTCACATCAATCACCCGTTTGGTGCCAGCCTGGTGGGCCAGGTCCAGGGCGCGGGCCATGGCGCGGGCGGTGGAGTCATAGGCCAGGCCCAGAGTGCCCATGACCAGGTAGGACACGCCGCTAAAGTCTACGGTATTGACCCAGTCGGGGCTGAGGTGGGCATCGGCAAAGGCGGCTGGATCGGGGGTGCTGAAGCCGATAAATTGGCGATCGCCGGTCTCATCCCGCTGCACCAGCACCGTACGGGTCGGGGCACCGGCTACTCGCTGAATCTGGCCTGCTACCCCCTGCTGGTCTAAAATTTGTAGCAGCCAGTCACCCAGGGGATCTTGGCCCAAGGCACTGACCAGGCAACTGGGAGTACCCAGCTTAGCCAGGGCGGTGGCCACATTGGCGGGCGCTCCACCGGGGTAGTCGGTCCAGTTTTCACCCGATGCCTGGGGCGGCTCATCCCCCTCAAACAGGCGATCGACCAGATACTCTCCCAGGCAAATGACGGGGGCAGCCATCGGTTGTCTCCTCCGAACTAACGTAAACCTATAAGATCAAGATTCAGCCTAGGACGCCGGTACAGATCCCAGGGTTCTATCCTTGGATGGCCCAAAATTCGTTGCCCATCAGCCCAAGAACCCTGGGATCTTGCCATACTGTACCGATGCTCTAGTACTGCCTGCCAGAACCATGACTACCGCTGCTGAGGGTGTCAGGTGTTAGGTGTTAGGTGTTAGGTAACAGGTGTCAGGAGGTAGACATAAACCCTGACATAGAGCTGGATCCCCTTTCTGCCTTCCGCCCTCCGCCCTCCGCCCTCCGCCCTCCGCCCTCCGCCCTCCGCCCTCCGCCCTCTGTCCTCTGTCCTCTGTCCTCTGCCTTCCCTATTATTTGCCCCATGAGCCAAAACAATTTTGTCAAAAGCAGCGTTAATACCGTGATGGGGGTTAAAGACCCCAGCCACGACACCACCGTCCAGACCGATTTGGCTAACCCCCGCTGGGACAAGGCCGCCACTCTCACCTACCTGGGGGCCACCCTGGCCCAGGTGGCGGCCATGACCGGCCTGTTGTGGGTGATGGATTTGGCCCTGGGCTACCTGGATACCGCTGCCCTGCCCCAGGGAGCTATGACGGCGATTGCCTGTGGATTTTTTGCGGTGGTCACCCTGCGATCGCGCTTCTTTTCCCTGCTCGACAACACCCGCAATAGCGGTCGCTACCAGTCGCTGCAGCGGCCGGGCTGGGCACCGCCGCCCTTGGCCTTCCCCATCGTCTGGATGAGCATTGCCGTGCTGCGAGTAGTCTCGGCCTATTTGGTGTGGTCGGCCCTGGGGCAAACCTTTTTCAGCTGGCCCCTGGTGCTGTATGTGATTCACCTGAGTTTAGGCGATACCTGGAATACGATTTTCACCGTGGAAGGCCGCCTGGGGGCGGCGGTACCTATGGTGATTGTAGGGCCGCTGCTGTCGGTGGTGGTGCTGACGATGGGCTACTTTCGGGTTGTGCCCCTGGCGGGGTGGGTGATTTTGCCGTCCCTGGTGTGGCTGGCGATCGCCACCGCCCTCTGCATCAGCCTCTGGCGCTTGAATGGCCAGGAACCGCTATATCCAGTGATATCCGCCGTAGAAGCGACGAATGATAACATTTTGTGAATAACCCTACGGCATCTCAGTGTTTAGGGCGATCGAAAACCACCTGAGGACATCAGCCTGCTGATCATCTTGCTAAGCTAGCGGTGTCTGGACAACAGCTCGGTACCTTGCTGGCCGATGGTTGCGCACAGAGAGCCATTTACTGTAACAGAATCCAGCCTACCCACCTGGGAACACGCGATAGGCAAACCGCCCCCTGCCTTGCAGGGCATCGTCGGTAATTACAGCGGTTACTACCAAAACCTAAAGCAGCCCGTCTCTCGCCTACATGTGCCGATGGCTCGGGTAATGCTGATTTTGGCCGTGGGCGATGGCCTGAGCGCTCGTCCGGTCAGGCATGGGGCGACCACTCAAACCTATCAATCTTTTGTCCTCGGTATCGATGCCCAACCCTATGTCTCAGAACACTGCGGTGAGCGATACTGCATTGCGGTGCCGCTGATGCCTGGGGTTGCCCAGCGACTATTTAAGGGGGGCGCGCCTAAGTTTGCCCGTATAACCGTTGCCCTAGACGATCTCTGGGGTAAAGATGCCCGTCATTTAGAGTCGCAGTTGGGTGAGTTGCCCAGCTGGGCAGAACGGTTTGCCCTCGTTGATCGAGTGCTTACGGCAAAAATTGCGGCCTCCCAACCCACCCTGCGCCCAGAAATTTGCTGGGCCTGGCAACAGATAGAGGCCCACGGCGGCTGCATCGCAATGGGAGAGCTGGCCCGCCAGATTGGCTGGAGTGATCGCCACTTTATCCACCAATTTCACCAGCACATTGGCACCACCCCCAAAGCTGCGGCTCGGCAGATTCGCTTTGCCCATGCCTACCAGCTTCTCAGCACTGCCCAAGACCAAGCCCTCAGCGATATTGCCTTGGCCTGTGGCTACAGCGACCAGAGCCACTTCACCCGCGAGTTTCACGCGTTCTCGGGTTGCTCTCCCGACACCTATCAAAATGCTAAAGCCAAGGGCTTTCCAGGTATTCCCGCAGAAATTGTTGAGGGTAACACCTAAGGCGGGAAAATTTGTGCCCATAACGTTCCTGTCCTGTTCTCGTTCCATGCTCTGCGTGGGAACGCTTGCCGGAGGCTCTGCCTCCTCTATCGCCGACTCCGGACAGCTCTTGGTGTTTCGGCTTAAGTTGATAGCCGCTTATGAGCGCAAAGCGCCATGAGCGGAGCATTCACGGACAACAGTACCAGGCTAGGCAAACGGCACCAGATTTCTTCATTGAAAAAGTGCTTGGGTTTATTCTGGCTAAGTAGGGTAGGTTAGCCTTAATAGAGGCTAGCGATGCCGAGCATCTTATTCTTCTCGACTGGTGAGTGCACCCATGGTTACCCTTGAGCTAAGCCAAATTGATGTACCCCTGGGCAAAAGCCTGGTGCTGCGCGACGTGAGCTGGGCCGAGTTCGAAGCCATTTTGTCCGAGTTGGGGAACCACCGCAGCACCCGCATCGCCTACGACGATGGCTTTTTAGAAATTATGGCCCCCCTGCCAGAGCATGAGTATTTTAAGCAGACGATTAGCACTGCCATTGAGGATATGGCTGAGGTATTGCAGCAAGATTACGAATGCTACGGCTCCACGACCTGGCGGCGCAAGGCTAAGCAGGCGGGCATTGAACCCGACAACTGCTTTTACTTCCAAAACGAGGCGCTAGTGCGGGGCAAGCTAGAGTTTGACCTAGAGCGCGACCCGCCCCCGGATCTGGCCCTCGAAGTTGACCTCACCAGCAAATCCCTCGATCGCTTTCCGATCTATGCCCGCCTGGGCGTACCCGAAATCTGGTGCTACGACAGCGGTGTGCTGACGATTTATTTGCTGCAAGGCGATCGCTATGGGGTGTCAGACCAAAGCCAGGTGTTTCCGATGCTGGATATTCGCGCCCTGCCCCAGTTGATTGAATCGCAGCGATCGGCTGGAAGGTTGGCCCTGCGGCGATCGGTGAGGGAGTGGGTGAAGAGGCAGGGGATGTAGGCTTCCTATATTTTTATATATTTTGATGGCCTACTCTTCTCAGAGTAGGTGTTGCTTTAAATAATTAGCAGTTGGAATATCGTTAGGCACAAAGGTTTTCAGATCTTGTTCAGAAGGGTTAGGCAAAGCGATTAATCGGCTGCATTGTAGGGCCAAACAGCGATCGAAAATGTTTCTCACAAAGCGACCATTGCCAAGGCTACCAATATTGTCTGAAAACTGATTTAACAGCACTTCTAAAGACTGCGAGGTACCATCTGCCAAGGCATAATCATGCTTTTCACAGATCACTTTAAAGATTTCCACAAGTTCAGAAGCGGAATAATCTTCAAAATGGATTTTTCTGCCAAAGCGAGACTTTAGGCCAGGGTTTGAGGCAATAAATCGAGCCATCTCATCTTGGTAGCCAGCCACAATGACTACCAAGTCTTCCCGATGATCTTCCATCATCTTCAAGAGGGTGTTGATCGCCTCTTGGCCGTACACATCACTTCGTCCCTCCGGTACTAGGGAATAGGCTTCATCAATAAACAGAATGCCCCCTAGGGCAGATTGCACTGCCTTGGTGGTTTTCGGTGCCGTTTGGCCCAGATACTCAGCCACTAGATCGGCCCGGTCCACTTCCACAAAATGCCCCTTAGATAAGACCCCAAACTGGCTATAGATCTCACCCAGAATTCTAGCGACGGTTGTTTTGCCAGTGCCAGGGTTGCCGGTAAAAACCAGATGCCTAGTCAGAGGAGGCCGCTGCATCCCCTTTTCTGCCCTCAATTTATACACCTGGGCAATGTTAGCCAATTCTTGAACTGTCGCTTTGACAGCATCAAGTCCAATCAGTGACGTCAAGTGATCAGAAATATTAATTATATCCGTAGGTTGAATGGATCCCTCATAACTATCAGTTATAAGTATGTCACCATAAATGGCCTTTGCAACTTCTTGAGCTAAACTACTATCTGCTTGTTTCGTGTAGGAACCCAAAAGCTTTCGAGCCACTTGAATAGCTTTATCTTTAGATGGTGACTCAGCGTAAATATAGCAATCTAGTATCGCGTTCTTATCTGGCTTTTTCAGAAAAGCTTTTGCTTGTTCAGGACTTTTCCAGGCAGCCCATAGCCAATTGCCATCACCCAGGGGACAAACACTGAAAATAGAATAAATAGTTGACATATATATTCCGCTCTTTGCTATTTTTTTAACCTAATTATAATATTTCCTACACAGTTCACTTTTCACACGTCCTTTAGGGATTATTCCGAAAAAGCAAGTATAACAATATCCCCTGATTGCAGTACTCGTTCCGTGATTAAGCAATAAATAGACTGGGTGAAACTTTGAAGCGATCAGATAAAATTTTTGCTTCTGCCTCATTAATGGCTCTTGTGCCATTCACAATCTCTGCCACGACACTGCTAGAACCAATCAAACCCACTAGATCAGCAGGCTTAGTATCGCTAGCTTCTAAAATATGGTTGAGAACATCTATTGGCGACGCCTCCGAAATGGGGTAGTATTCTGCCTCATAAGCTTCCACTAGCAGAACCAGTAGTTTGTACAGTGCTGTTTGTTCAGGCGTTCTATTTTGGTTGAAAGCCAACAACTCTACGATGGCTAAGGTTTGCTCATATTCTGCTTCAGTCTCAATAACTTTTGGAGTGACCTGTGAGAGCAAATCAGTATAGACAGATCGATCAAAAGTAAGGGTCATTTTTCCACTTATCCTTATCGTAATCAGCGTGGGTTAAGAAGTATTTATAGAAAATAGTTTGGTTGCTATAGTCAATTCCGACAATTAAGCGATATTTGTTTCCTTTAATGTTGAAGACAGTGAAATTACCAACAGCTTCAGCGTCTCGGTAGATTTTCCTAACATCTTCCAGATTTTCCCAGCGGGCCTTCTTAGCTACGCTATACCAGGCTTCGATCACTTGCTTTACGTCAGGATATTTAGCTACATCATTCCGCAGCTTACGAATCGAGATTAAGTGCATCAATATTGCCTAGAGGCATGCTCTTAACTATCATAGCCTTGCCAAGAGTTGGATTGAGTGCGTACCACAATATAAAACAAACCTCCTCGGTGGAGACCACCAAGGAGGTTTGAAGGATTTACCTAACTAGCAGAGCCTTAGCCAAAGCGGCTTGACGTCGAGGCTATCAGGAAGGCCGCGTAGGTGAGGATGTAACCCACAGTGAAGTGAGCTAGACCCACCAGGCGAGCCTGCACAATCGACAGGGCAACGGGCTTGTCCTTCCAGCGAACCAGGTTCGCCAGGGGAGTGCGCTCGTGGGCCCACACGATGGTTTCGATCAGCTCTTGCCAGTAACCCCGCCAGGAGATCAAGAACATGAAGCCGGTGGCCCAAACCAGGTGTCCGAATAGGAACATCCAGGCCCAGACGGCTAGGTTGTTCATGCCGTAGGGGTTGTAGCCGTTGATCAGCTGAGAGCTGTTGAGCCACAGGTAATCGCGCAGCCAGCCCATCAGGTAGTTGGAGTTTTCGTTGAACTGGGCAACGTTACCACTCCAAATGCTCAGATGCTTCCAGTGCCAGTAGAAGGTGACCCAACCAATGGTGTTGAGCATCCAGAACATCGCCAGGTAGAAGGAATCCCAGGCGGAGATGTCGCAGGTGCCGCCACGGCCGGGGCCGTCGCAGGGGAAGCTGTAGCCGAAGTCCTTCTTGTCGGGCATCAGCTTGGAGCCGCGAGCATCCAGAGCACCCTTGACCAGAATCAGGGTGGTGGTGTGCAGACCCAGAGCGATCGCATGGTGAACCAGGAAGTCGCCAGGGCCAATGGTCAGAAACAGCGAGTTAGCGTTGCTGTTGATCGCCTCAAACCAGCCGGGTAGCCACACAGCATTGGCGGTTTGGGTAACGCTATCGGGGTTCGACAGCAGGGTGTCGAAGCCGTAGAGCATTTTCCCAGAGGCGGCCTGTACCCATTGGGCAAAGACGGGCTCAACCAGGATTTGCTTTTCGGGGGTGCCAAAGGCAACCACCACATCGTTGTGCACGTACAGACCCAGGGTGTGGAAGCCCAGGAACAGAGACACCCAGCTCAGGTGAGAAATGATCGCTTCTTTGTGCTGAAGCACGCGATCGAGCACGTTGTTCTTATTGGCCGCCGGATCGTAGTCGCGGATCAAGAAGATGGCACCGTGGGCAAAGGCCCCCACCATGATGAAACCAGCGATGTACTGGTGGTGGGTATACAGGGCCGCCGTGGTGGTGTAATCCTTAGCCATAAAGGCGTAAGGGGGCAGCGCGTACATGTGCTGCGCTACCAGGGAGGTGACCACACCCAGGGAAGCCAGGGCCAGCGCTAGCTGGAAGTGCAGGGAGTTGTTCAGGGTGTCATAGAGACCCTTGTGACCTTCACCTAGACCGCCAGCGGGGGGCTTGTGAGCATTCAGGATTTCCTTAATGCTGTGGCCAATGCCGAAGTTGGTGCGGTACATGTGCCCAGCGACGATGAAGATCACCGCGATCGCCAGGTGGTGGTGAGCCATATCGGTCAACCACAGAGACTCGGTCTGGGGATGGAACCCACCCAGGAAGGTGAGAATCGCCGAACCAGCGCCCGTAGCCGTGCCAAACACATGGCTAGAGGTATCGGGGTTCTGGGCATACACACCCCAGTTACCGGTGAAGAAAGGCATCAAGCCTTCGGGGTGGGGCTTCATGGACAGGAAGTTATCCCAACCCACATGCACACCGCGAGACTCGGGGATAGCCACGTGTACCAGGTGACCGGTCCAAGCTAGAGAGCTAACGCCAAACAGACCAGCCAGGTGGTGGTTGAGGCGAGACTCAGCATTTTTGAACCAGGACAGACTGGGACGGAACTTAGGCTGAAGGTGCAGCCAGCCCGCGAACAGGAAGACCGCCGACAGAATCAGCAGAAAGACAGCACCAGTGTACAGGTCGTTGTTGGTGCGCATACCGATGGTGTACCACCAGTGATACACCCCGGAGAAAGCAACGTTAACCGGGCTTGAGGCACCGGCCTGGGAGAAGGCATCTACCGCAGGCTGGCCAAAGTGGGGATCCCAAATCGCGTGAGCGATGGGCTTAATGTTGAGCGGATCTTTAATCCACTGCTCGAAGTTACCTTGCCAGGCGACGTGGAACAGGTTGCCCGAGGTCCACAGAAAAATGATTGCCAGGTGGCCAAAGTGGGAGGCGAAAATCTTCTGGTAAAGATTTTCCTCCGTCATGCCGTCGTGGCTTTCAAAGTCGTGGGCAGTGGCAATCCCGTACCAGATCCGCCTTGTGGTCGGATCGGCAGCCAGGTCCTGGCTAAATTTTGGGAATTTAGTTGCCATGAATCAAAACGGATTTAGTACGACATTTGAGTCATGAATTCGGGTGGTAGGGGCGGTGTCGGGGCGCACTGCGGTGCGCTCCAACTCGCCCCCAGGAGATTCCATGACGGGAAACCTATCCCACCGCAATAATGCGGGCCAAGAAGAAGGCCCAGGTGGTGGCAATTCCTCCGAGGAGGTAATGGGCTACACCCACAGCCCGACCCTGAGTAATGCTGAGCGCACGGGGCTGGATGGCTGGGGCCACTTTCAGCTTGTTGTGAGCCCAGACAATGGACTCGATCAGTTCTTGCCAGTAGCCGCGACCACTAAACAGGAACATCAGGCTAAAGGCCCAAACAAAGTGAGCGCCCAAGAAGAGCAAGCCGTAGGCCGATAGAGCCGAACCATAAGACCCAATCACCTGGGAGGCCTGAGCCCACAGGAAGTCCCGTAGCCAGCCGTTGATGGTGATGGCGCTGTTGGCAAAGTTGCCAGCAGTAATGTGAGACACCGTGCCATCGGGGCTCACCGTACCCCAAATGTCGGACTGCATCTTCCAGCTGAAGTGGAAGATCACGATGGATAGGGAGTTGTACATCCAGAACAGGCCCAGGAACACATGGTCCCAACCGGAAACCTGACAGGTGCCGCCCCGACCAGGCCCGTCGCAGGGGAACCGGAAGCCCAGTTCGCCTTTGTCCGGGATCAGGCGGGAGCTACGAGCGTACAGCACCCCTTTGAGCAGAATCAGTGCGGTTACGTGAATGGTGAAGGCATGGATGTGGTGCACCATGAAGTCGGCGGTACCGAGGGTCATGGGCATCATCGCTACTTTGCCAGCCACAGCCACCACATCGCCACCGAACACGGGGCTAACCCCAGCTAGGGCGTTGGGGGCGGTGGAGCCAGCCGCTGCTGTATGTAGACCTTGTACCCACTGGGCAAAGATCGGCTGCAGTTGAATAGCGGAGTCAGAGAACATGTCCTGGGGACGGCCCAATGCCCGCATGGTGTCGTTATGGATGTACAGACCAAAGCTATGGAAGCCGAGGAAAATACACACCCAGTTGAGGTGGGAAATGATCGCATCCCGGGAGCGGATCATCCGATCCAGGGCGTTGTCCATATTCACCGCTGGATCGTAGTCACGCACCATGAAAATGGCGGCGTGAGCACCAGCCCCTACAATCAGGAAGCCGCCAATCCACATGTGGTGGGTAAACAGCGACAACTGAGTGGGATAGTCCGTCGCAATGTACGGATAGGGTGGCATGGCGTACATGTGGTGCGCCACGATGATGGTCAAGGAACCTAGGATGGCCAGGTTAACCGCCAGCTGAGCATGCCAGGAGGTGGTCAGGTTCTCGTACAGGCCATCGTGGCCTTTGCCACCGAACAGCAGTGGATCACCTTTATGACCTTCCAAAATTTCCTTCATGCTGTGGCCAATGCCCCAGTTGGTGCGGTACATGTGACCAGCAACAATAAATAGGACAGCCAGAGCCAGGTGGTGGTGAGCCGTATCCGACAGCCAGAGGCCACCGGTTACGGGATTCAAACCACCCTTGAAGGTGAGGAAGTCGGCGTAAACGCCCCAGTTAAGGGTAAAGAATGGCTTCAAACCCTCAGCGAAGCTGGGGTATAGATCTGCCATCAAGCTTTTATTCAGGATGAACTCGTGGGGCAGGGGAATATCCTGCGGAGCCACGCCAGCATCCAGCATTTTGTTAATGGGCAGAGAGACGTGGATTTGGTGACCCGCCCAGCTGAGGCAGCCTAAACCGAGCAAACCTGCCAGGTGGTGGTTCATCATCGATTCCACGTTCTGGAACCACTCCAGCTTGGGGGCAGCCTTGTGGTAATGGAACCAACCGGCAAACAGCATCAGGCCAGCCATGACTAGACCACCGATGGCGGTGCAGTAGAGCTGGTAGCTGTTGGTGAAGCCGGAAGCCCGCCACAGCTGGAACAGCCCAGAGGTAATTTGAATGCCCTGGAAACCACCGCCAACATCAGCATTCAGAATTTCCTGACCAAAGATTGGCCAGACCACCTGAGCACTGGGTTTAATTCCGGCGGGGTTGGTCATCCAGGCTTCATAGTTGGAAAACTTAGCGCCATGGAAGTACATGCCGCTGAGCCAGATAAAGATGACGGCTAAGTGACCGAAGTGCGCACTAAAGATCTTGCGCGAGATGTCTTCTAGATCACTGGTGTGACTATCGAAATCGTGAGCGTCAGCGTGGAGGTTCCAAATCCAAGTGGTGGTTTTGGGACCTTTAGCCAAAGTCCGATCAAAGTGTCCTGGCTTAGCCCACTTCTCAAAAGAAGTAGGAACCGGATCCTTATCTACGGTGACTTTGGCCTTCGCCTCCCGCTCGCGCGGGGTAGTTGTCATGGAGACTCTCCTCTCTCTAGACAAAGCAAAACAAGAATCAATCGTCTTTGGTCAGAACTATACCTTTGACTGTGGGAGTCTACAGGTACAACCGTTACTTAGACGGTGACTGCTCATGTGCATTATAGTCTCGTGGTTTGACCGTTTTTGACTTAGGTTAACAATAATTCAAGCTACGAAACCCCTTGATCCACGGGCTTTCTGGAATTACTCTGATCAGAAAATTGAACTCTGCCATGGCTTTCATTAACAAAACTCAATAAGAAACGGTGTTTTTTGCTGGCAAGGCCTGAATGGCCAAGAATTTAGTTAATAAATGTTAACTATTAAGTTGCTCCATTGAGATTTCCTAGACTTTGGACTGTTGCTAAGGCACGCATGCGGCCATGCTGAGCCTGGTTGGCCGATCGCGCCTATCAAGACGATCCGGGGTTACTGCCAAAGGGGATCCGTTAGTGGCCTGACACCTTGCACCTTGCACCTTGCACCTGGCCTCTGACATCTTAATCAGCGGTGATCAGAGTTCTACCAAGCCGAGCTAAAACGCCGGTACAGATCCCAGCGGTTGACTAACGTGACTAACGGCGGTGCCCTTCGATGGAGTAGGAGGAAACCTTGTAAGGGCGTTTCCTGGGGCTGGTGGGCAAAGCCCACCCTACGATCGGACGATCGGAGCACTGTTTCCTTAGGAGGGTTCTGCCCTAGGACGCCCCAAAACTCAGGGCTAATCAGCTTAAGGTGACTTCTAGGCAACTTTCTGCCGAGTGGTGAGCAATGCCCACCCTACGAAAATCACGATCGCTGACAACAAGCGGGATTGTCTTTCTCAGAAATCTCCTAAGAACCCTAGGACCTTGACATACTGCACTGATGCTCTAGCTCCAAAACTCGTCTAGATTAACGTCAGCGATTTCCTGCTGCACTTCTTGGAAGTAGTTGCTCTCGGTTAGCATGGCGACTTCTCGCTCTCGCTTGGCCTGGTCAATTTCAATTTGTAAGTCTTCGAGTTGCTTCCTGAGATCTGCCTCTTGTCGCTTGCGATCGCTGATGTCCTGCACAATTCCTTCGTAATAGAGCACCTTGCCGCTGTTATCTTTCACCACCCGAGCGTCGATCTCAGTCCAGACAATGCTGCCATCCTTGCAATAGCAGCGGTATTCAAAGTTTTTGACGGCGTCCTGCTGTTCTATCAAACACTTAAACTCAGCTCGCTTTTCTGGATCGACATATAGTTGATCGCCAATGTTAGTCACACTGGCGATCAGTTCGGCGGGGGAATCGTAGCCGTAAATGTTGGCCAGGGCGGGGTTGGCATTGATGAACGCTCCCTGGGGGGAGGATTGGAAGATCCCTTCCAGGGCATTTTCAAAGATGCTGCGGTAGTTCTCTTCGGCAATGCGTAGGGCTTCTTCGGCCCGCTTGCGTTTAGTGATATCCCGCACCATGATCAAGACCTCATCCTCCCCCAGCACCAGAATACGCACCTCTTCGTCCTGGGGTTGATCGCCCAGGCTAATCCGCTGTTCGTAGACCTGTAATTCCCCGGTGTCCAGGGCTTTTTGGATGTGGTGCATACGCAGGTCAGCCAGATCCGCAGGCAGGGATTCGTAGACCGTGTTGCCCGGGCTAAAGTTTTGCACCCCATGCACTCCCTGGAGGCGATCGCTGCCCACAATATCCAGATAGGTGCCATCCCGTTTGGCTCGAATCAATAGGTCAGGAATGGCGGTCACAATGGCCCGGTTGGTGGCTTCGCTGTGGCGGAGGGCCTCAAAGGATGCCTGTAATTGGCCTGCCATCCGATTAAACGATCCAGCCAGGGTATCGACTTCAAGAATGGGGCTGGGGTCTACCTGTTGATCGAGATCCCCCTGGGCCACCTGATTCGAGGTTTGAGCTACCCGCAGCAGCGGACGGGTCACCCAGCGGGAGGTGAGAACACCAATCCCAGTGACCCCCACTAGGGCCGCCAGGATGAGTCCCAGGGTTTGGCGCTGGCTGGCCTGGATTTGGGCCATAAAGTCAGACTCTGGGATGGTGAGCACCACCAGCCAATCGAGGTTGTTGTCTCGGAAAGGGACCACCTGCACATATTGCCGGGTGCCGTTGAACTGAACGTCCAGCTGTTGAACTGATTGAATGGCTTCCCAGTCGCCAAACTGGCTGGCCAGGGCTGTGGCCGTGGCCCGAATGGTGTCATCCTGACTGGCGGTGGCCAGAATCCGTTCGCTGCTGTCGCCCCTGTCATCTACGGTGGGCGCTGTGGTTGAGGTGGCAATCAATTGCCCCGATCGCTCCAGGATAAAGGCTGTACCCGTTTTGCCGATCTCCAGCTGGTTGAGGAAACTATTCACTTCCCGGGGCAAGAAAAAGTCGGCGGCACAAACTCCGATCAGAGCCTCATCCTGGCGATTAAAAACGGGGCGACTGGCGGTAATCGTGGGAAATCCGGAGGCAAAGGCAATGTACACCTCGCTCCACACATCTTCACCACTGCGCTCAGCTGCCCCATACCACGGGCGCTCCCGGGGATCGTAGGGAGTATCCAGGGTACCGATCTGTTCGGTGCGATCGCCCCACTGATCAAAGCTATAGTCTTGACGGATGAAGTTAGTTGAGGGGTTGCTAAAGTGCATCATCACCTCAGAGCCGTCGGCCCCAGCCGATCGACTGGCCCCAAAGAAGGCACCAGTTTCATCCCCACAGTAGACATAGCTGAGGGTGGGATAGATCTGCATTTGCTGCCAGAACTGATACTCCCCCCTGGGGTTACCGACATCAATATCCCCCTGGGCCATGGCACTGGCATTGAGCTGGTTGATGATCTTGGGTGCCTCGGTGTAATTGGCCAAGGTTTCGGTGATTCGATTGGTCAGTTCTGTGCGCAACTGGCTGGCCACATCGTTCACGGCCCGTTGGCCACTGCGATAGGCCAAAAACCCCACCAGCCCCACGGCGGCCATAATTTGCAAAATAAACGGTACCACCAGGGTGGTGCGCAGGGGAAACTTATAGGGCCGCTGACCGCCGGGTCTACCAGTCATTCAGGTCGTTGCCTCCAGCAATCCACTCGTTTATATCCCGTTCTGGTTTGGCAGCATTGAACACATGCAAGCCAAAATCCTTAGCTAAGTCTTCGCAGACTTTGATGCCTCGATAACTATTGCCCTTGGCATCCAGGGGTGGAGAAAACGTACCAATCCCCAACTGGCCAGGTACGACCGCCGTAATTCCGCCCCCCACCCCACTCTTGGCTGGCATGCCGACGCGATAGCACCATTCCCCAGAGGCATCGTACATGCCGCAGGTCAGCATGACGCTGATCACATCCTGGACATGGTGTTCGTCGATCGCCCGCTCTTGGGTGACTGGGTTGACCCCGCCGTTGGCCAGGGTGGCCGACAGCATGGCCAGGTCCCTGGCATTAACCATGATCGAACATTGTTGGAAGTAGAGATCCAGGGTTTCATCGATCCGATCGCTGATCATGCCAAAGTTGAGCATCAGATAGGCCATGGCCCGATTGCGAAAGCCGGTCGCTTTTTCAGATAAAAAGACGGGCACATTGATGTCATGCTCTCGGCCGGTGTAGCGCTGAAACATGGCCAGCACGCGCTTGAGGCGTTCGGTGGAGCTATGGCCTTTAATTAAGTCCGCTGTGGCGATCGCCCCGGCATTCACCATCGGGTTATAGGGCCGATTAGTCACCTCATCCAGCACAATGGCATTAAACGCCTCCCCGGTGGGTTCAACGCTGACCTTGCTATTCACATAGTCCCGACCATGGTCTTCCAGGGCCAAGCCAAACACAAATGCCTTGGAAATGGACTGAATGGTAAACAGTTGGTCGCAGTTTCCCACTTCAAACACCTGGCCCTCGGCGGTTACCACACAAATGCCAAACCACTCTGGTTTGGCCAGGGCCAACTCAGGGATATAGTCTGCTACCGCTCCATCATTGAGGCTCTGGTACTTGGCATGCAAATCATTGAGATAATTGCGAAAGGGGGAGGTGACCGCGGTGATTGAACTGGTGAGAGATTGCAAATCGCCTAAATCTGCCATGATGCTGCTCTTATAGAATTTGTTGTGCAACGTTGCGAAATTCTTGACTGACCGGATGCTCTGGGTATTTAACGCAAAACACCCCTTCGCTAGCCAGTTGCACAATGTCTTCTGACAGTGGAAACACCCCGGCCACGGTCTCCCCGTAGGTGGCCTCGACTTTTTGTTTTAAGGCCTCTAGGTTGAGTTTGCTGTGCGCTTTGTTAATGGTCAGTAGCATTTTGCGGACGTTCAGCTGGCGGGCTACATCCATGGTCACAGCGGTGCCCTGGTAATCTTGTTTGTCGGGGCGCAAGATTAACACCAGCACATGGGAAATGGCAATGGATAGAAACGTTTCCTTCGATAGCCCCGGATGCGTATCAATGAAGAGGTATTCCAGCTCCAACCCTTTCACCAGGGAGCGGAAGCCATCGTTCATCAGCTTGACGTCGTAGCCGTCCTTCAAAATTCGGGCAATGTCATCGGCTTTCACACTGGAGGGAACCAGAAAAAGCCGCCCAGACTCGTCTAAACCAATATTGGCACTGATATCGTACGCCGCATCCTGAATCGGACTTTCCCCCCAGAGATAGTTATTCAGGGTGATTCCCATCTGCTCGGGTTCGAGGCAAAACAAGTTGTGAATGCCTGGGGACGGCACATCGGTATCTATCACCCCAACCCGATGGCCTAAAGCAGCCACAGTGGCCGCTAAGTTGGCCGTAAAGTTCGACTTGCCTGTGCCCCCTCGGTAGGAGTGAATGGAAATCACCTTCGGCATGATGCTTTAACACCGCTGACAACATGAGCTAGCTTCTTGTACATCAACACAAAGTTATAAAGCAAGCATAAGCAAGCAGTCGAAAGGCTAGAACGCCGGTTCAGATCCCAGGGTTCTATCCCTGGATGCCCCAAAAATCGTGGCTAATCAGCCCAAGAACCCTGGGATCTTGACATACTGTACCGATGCTCTAGAGTATTGAATCGCTTGATAAAGAAGTCATCGAACTGTGACATAGGGCGGCGTTGGGCTAGAACGCCGTTACAGATCCCAGGGTTCTGCCCTCGGATACCCCAAAATCCCTGGCTAACCAGCCCAAGAACCCTGGGATCTTGGCATACTGTACCGGTGCTCTAGGCTATGGTTGCTGGCTGACAAAAAATCCCCATGTCATCTAGGGCATGGGGGAGATCTGATGAGTCGGCAGGTTTGAATCGGTTAGGTGCTTAGGAGTACGCCTTAATCAGGAGGTACTGCTTGAAGCGGTTATCCCAGCGTCGATTCCCGCTTGCGAGGACCTGAGGTTAGGACTTGATTGGCTGGGGAGTCCCTTATTAGCCAGTGAGTCCTTTGGCGGCTTGTTCAACCGATTGCTTCACTTGATCTATGGCGGAGGTGGTCTGGATTGAATGTCAACGATGTTTGACAGGCTTTGGGCAAGACATCGCGATCGCAACCGTGACTCTGCCCGGTTTGCTTGGGTCAGACTCAATCGTTCTATCAATTCAGCAGACCTAGCCAAATCAAGCTAAGGACATAGAACCAGGACATAGATTTTGGGACCCCCTCCGCCGCAGGCCCCTGCCCCCAGATAGCTACTAAGTACACACATCTTGGCCCTCTCCCCAAACCCCTCTCCCAGAAGGGCGAGGGGCTTTGAAAGCTCTACTCCCCTTTCTCCCATTTTGGGAGGAAGGGGCTGGGGGATGGAGGGAAAGCCCTGCCCACAAGGGTCTCACAGGACTTATGTGGACTTAGTAGCCCCAGATAGAGAGCATCCCGGTCGGTGCTTACTCATGTAAGTTATCTGGCCAGCGCTATCAGTTCCAGACTGGATTCAGCTACCAGTGCTGAGCCTGTCGAAGCCCTGATTCTTGTCTTGACGCTGGACTAAACCAAATCCAAATCTAGACCTGGAGTTCTGCCTGTGGGAAAACTCCAGATCCCAAGCTGGACTTGGTATGGGTCTACTTACCTGCTTTCACCAGAAACTTCTCAGGAATTTCGGTGTACTCACCAACGATCTGCCGAAACTCTTCCCCATCAATGGTTTCCCGTTCCAGAAGTAGGTCCACCAGGTGATCCATCAGGGGGCGATTGTCCCGCAGAATCTGGCGAGCTCGGCTCAGGCAGGTGAGGGCAATGGTGCGCACCTGGTCGTCAATTTTGCTGGCCATTTCTTCAGAGACCTCACTGCGGGGCATGAGGTTGCGCCCTAGGAAGACCTGATTATCCATACTTTCCAGGGCCACTGGCCCCAGGTCTGACATGCCGTAGAGGGTCACCATTTGCCGGGCCAGGTTGGTCACCTGCTGAATGTCACCGCTGGCTCCGGTGGAGGTTTCGTCGTCGCCAAAGACTTCGGCTTCGGCGGCAAAGCCCCCCAGGGCCACGGTAATTCGATCCACGATCCAGTTGCGGGTGTAAAGGCCGCTGTCGATGATGTCTTCGTTGGGCAGAGACTGGGTGAAGCCTTCGATGCCCCCCGATCGCGGAATAATGGTGACCTTGTTCAACTCATCGGAATGGGTGAGCAGGGTAGTTAACAGGGCGTGACCCACCTCGTGGTAAGCGGTCATGCGCTTGCGGCTGCTGTCTAGCAAGGGGGTGAGGCTGAGGCCAATGGTGATGCGATCGATCGCATCTTCAATTTCTGGCATGCCCATGGCCTCTTTGCGGCGCCGGGCGGTGAGAATGGCGGCTTCGTTCAGTAGATTAGCCAGCTCAGCCCCTGAAAAACCTGGGGTGCGACGGGCCACGGCTTCTAAGGACACATCGGGCTCAATTTTTTTGTTGCGGGCATGGACTTCTAAAATGGATAGTCGCCCTTTGTAGGTGGGTAGATCAACAATCACCTGGCGGTCAAACCGGCCTGGGCGCAGCAGGGCCAGATCCAGCACATCTACCCGGTTGGTGGCGGCGATCACAATGATGCCGCTATTGCCCTCAAACCCATCCATCTCGGTGAGCAGCTGGTTGAGGGTTTGCTCCCGCTCGTCGTTGCCGCCGCCAATGCCAGCCCCTCGCTGGCGGCCTACAGCGTCGATCTCATCAATAAAGACAATGCAGGGGGCGCTTTCTTTCGCCTTACGGAACAGGTCACGCACCCGAGAAGCCCCAACCCCTACAAACATTTCTACAAATTCTGACCCGGAAATGCTAAAGAAAGGAACGCTGGCCTCACCGGCGATCGCTTTGGCTAGCAGGGTCTTACCGGTCCCCGGCTGACCAATCAGCAGCACCCCTTTGGGAATCCGGGCCCCAATGGCTGTGAACTTCTCTGGACTCTTGAGGAATGAGACCACCTCTTGCAATTCTTCTTTGGCCTCTTCGATTCCGGCGACATCGTCAAAGACAACACCAGTCTTGGCCTCCATTTGAAAGCGGGCTTTCGACTTGCCAAAGCTCATGGCATTCCCGGCCCCAGAGGCCGATCGCCGCAGCAACATCAGCAGCCCAAACACCAAAATTAGCGCCAGCAACGAATTTGTCGCCAGCCAGGTGAGGGCGCCATTGCCAGCCGAATCACGAATCTCTACATCTACCTGGTTATTGCGTAGCCGCCGAATCAGTTCTGGATTACGCTCCCCAGCAAACAGCACCACCTGATGGGGGGCATCTTCCTCGCTATCCCCCTCTAGCCGGACATAGGCCACCCCCCGGTCTTCGTCTAAATCCACCTGCTCCACTTGGCCCTGGTCGATTTTTTCGAGGAACTGGCCGTAGGTGAGCTCCTCGGGGTCAGCATCGGCTAAGGCTGGGGGTAGGGGCATCAGGGTTTGTAATAAAACCCAGCCGATGGTCACCAAGCCAGTGGCGGTGGAGGAACGGCGCAGCTTACCAAGGGAAGGCATAGTCATAGGGGATCTGGATCTAAATGGAATCTAATGGAAAAACCAGAGTGTTCGAGCCCGGTATCTTCAAATACCTGATGGGCTGTCCTCTAGTCTAACCTTCTGGTTTTGAATTGACTGCTCTGCCTTTTTATTCCCCGCCCCTCAGTCCCAATCGATCATTCCGTTCATCCAGAAACTCGCTAAACTTGCGGTGTTCGGCATGGCAGCCGACGTCTTAGCTGACCAAGGAGACACGGAACATGGCCAGGGTGCCTTTGCCCGGTTTAGAGCTGATTAAAACCTTTGAAGGGCTTCGTCTAGAAGCCTACCCAGACCCCAAGACCGGGGCTGAACCAATTACCATTGGCTGGGGATCCACCCGCCGCCAAGATGGTCGCCCGTTTCGGCTGGGGGAGCGCATCACCCGGGCCGAGGCCGATGACCTGCTCATGGGGCAGACTGAGCAGAGCTTTCTACCTCCCCTAACCCGCATTCCAGGCTGGGGCAACCTGAATGACAATCAACAGGGGGCGATTTTGAGCTTCGCCTACAACCTGGGGGCTCATTTTTACGGCAACCGGGGATTTGAAACCATTTCCCGCGTGTTACGCCAGCAAGCCTGGCAGGATATTGAGGCGGCCCTGATTCTGTACCGTAACCCCGGCAGCAATGTGGAAGAAGGGCTGCTGCGACGACGCCTGGCGGAGGCCAATGTATTTTTGGCCGATACCCCTGGTATATCCTTAAGTTCGGCCGGTCAGCGCTATTTGTCGGGGGGACGCACCCCGGTGGCTGGGTCCAACCTCAGCCGAGAAGCCCAGGCTTACTTGGCAGTTCGGCCCCAGGTGGGCACAGGGGCTGAGTCAACCACTCCCCCCGGCGATCGCCTGTTAATGCTGAGGACGCCGTTTATGCGTGGGGCCGATGTCCAGGCATTGCAGGCGGAACTCCGACGCCGGGGGGCCACCATTACCGCCGATGGGGTGTTTGGCCCGGCCACCCGAACTGCGGTGGAACAGTTTCAGCGGCAACAAGGGATAGCGGTAGACGGCATTGTCGGTCCCCAAACCTGGGGCAGGTTGAGGTCTGGCCCGTCCCCAACCCCGCCCAGCCCCCCACCCCCTAGCGGGCAGCGCTTGCTGCTGCTGACGAACCCGATGATGCGGGGTGATGATGTCCGGACGTTGCAAGAGGCCCTGCGCCGTCAGGGGGCCACCATTACCGTAGATGGCGTCTTTGGCCCGGCGACTAGGGCGGCGGTGGAACAGTTTCAGCGGCAACAAGGGCTAGCGGTGGATGGCATTGTCGGTCCCCAGACCTGGGCCAGGCTGCAGCAGTCGCCCACATCCCCTCCGGCTTCGGCCCGGATGTTGCGCCTGGCCAGTCCCTTGATGGTGGGGGACGATGTGCGAGCCTTGCAGCGAGCCCTGACCCAGGCCGGGTTTCCCCTGGTTGTGGATGGGGCATTTGGCCCTGCCACAGACCGGGCGGTGCGGCAATATCAAACTAGCCGAGGACTGGTGTCTGACGGCATTGTCGGACCACAGACGCGATCGCGTTTAGGCCTTTAGTTATCGGTAAACTTCAGTCGGTGGCGGAAGTTGGCCACCGACTGCACTACCCCCAAGGCCAGAAAGTTAGTGAGTAATGCCGATCGCCCATAGCTCAGCCAGGGGAGGGGAATCCCCGTTACCGGGGCCAGGCCGATGGTCATGCCAATGTTGATCACCACCTGAAACACAACCATTGAAAGCACCCCCACCGCCAGCAGCGAACCAAAGTCGTCCTTGGCGTTTTGGGCAATAATCACCAGCCGATAACAGATAAACCAGTAAGCCACAATCACCGCTATGGCGCCCACAAAGCCCCACTCCTCGCCAATGGCGGAGAAGATAAAGTCGGTGTGCTGCTCGGGAATAAAGCTGAGCTGGGTTTGGGAGCCTTCCCCCCACCCCTGGCCCCAGAGCTTCCCAGCCCCGATGGCAATGCGGGACTGAATCAAGTGATAGCCGCCCCCCAGGGGATCTTTGTGGGGATCTAAGAACAGGATCAGCCGATCTTTTTGGTAGTCCTGCAACAGGCCCCAAAAGACGCTGCCCAATTTGCCAGAAATTAAATTAATCGCCGTCACCAGTACGGTGCTGAACCAGCGCCAGGGCAGGGTAAACCAGGCGATCGCCCCCATGCCCAGGCTCCAGCCTAGCCAGATGGGTAAATTCAGGTGAAACAAGATCGCTGCCGCCAGCGGGGAGATAAAAATCACCAGCCAACCCGGGTTGCAGTTGGCCCAGTAGAGCATGCCCAGGGTAATCGCCCCAAACACCAGCGACGTGCCCAGGTCAGGTTGAATGAACACCAGCGCCCAGGGGGGCAAAATAATTGCCACCGCCGTTACCACGCCCCACAGGCTAGAGGCATCTCGCCGGCTCAGCATGGCCGCCAGGGTAATGATGATCGCCAGCTTGGCAAACTCAGAAGGCTGAAAGTTAAAGCCCAAGATGGTGATCCAACGCTGGGCTCCCAACCCCACGGTGCCAATGAAAATCACTGCCACCAAGGACAGATTGGCTAAGCCGTAGATAATCCAGCGCCACCCCATTAGGGTTTCGTAGCGGCTGCGAGAAATCCACAGGGCCAAGCCCAAACCAATCACCCCGACAAACAAGTGATTTAAGCCGTATGCGGTCTCTGCATGGTTCCGAACACTATGGATGACCACTGCCCCAAACGCAGTGAGGACAATGGGCAGGGTCATGAGTAGCCAGTCGACTTCCTGCCAGCCACCCGCAAACAGACGCCATTGTTTTTGCCACCGTGTATCTAGCCTATCTAGCATGGTGATTCCTCAGTTAAGAGGCCAGGGCGGCGATAGAGACTTTGGCGGCCACCTGTTGGGCGATCGCCCACAGCGCCTTAGCCGAGGCCGATTCAGGATACTGCACCACAATCGGCACCCCCTGGTCGCCCCCCTGGCGCACGGTCATTTCTAGGGGAATGGTGCCCAGCAGGGGCACCCCCAGTTCGGCGGAAATTTTTTCGCCGCCCCCAGAGCCAAAAATGTCGTAGCGCTGATCGGGGGCATCGGGGGGAATAAACACACTCATGTTTTCCACCACCCCCAGCACCGGCACCTGGAGCTGCTGGAACATTTTGAGGCCCCGGCGGGCATCGGCGATCGCCACGTTTTGCGGGGTCGACACAATCACTGCCCCGGCCATGGGTACCGCCTGGGCCAGGGTCAACTGAGCATCGCCGGTACCGGGGGGCATATCCACAATTAAATAGTCCAGTTCGCCCCACTGCACCTGGTACAGGAATTGGCGAATCACCCCGTTCAGCATCGGCCCGCGCCAAATCACCGGCTGGTCGGGGTCAATCAAAAAGCCCATGGATACCATCTTCACCCCGTGGTTAAAGGCGGGCTCCAGCACTTCCCCCTGGGGACCCTGACGGACTTTGACGTTAGCATCGCTCAACCCCATCATCATCGGGGCATTGGGGCCATAGATATCAGCATCAATCAGCCCCACCTTGGCCCCCGCCTGGGCCAGGGATACGGCCAGGTTCACGGCCACAGTGCTTTTGCCTACCCCCCCTTTACCACTGGACACTGCCAGGATGTTGTTCACCCCTTCAATCCCAGTGCGATCGGGCAATGACTTCTGTTGCGGGGTTTCGGCGGTTACTTCAACGCTGACATTAGCCACCCCCGGCAGCGTGCGCACCGCTTTCTCGCAGTCCTCCACAATGAATTCTCGCAAGGGGCAGGCGGGGGTGGTCAGCACTAGGGTAAAGCTGACATTTCCCTCCTCCACTGCGACGTTGCGAATCATGTTGAGTTCCACCAGGCTCTTTTGTAATTCAGGATCCTGGACGGGACGCAGCACCTCCAATACGGAGTTGGAATCTAAAGTTAGGGTCATGGGGTTGCAGTCAGTGGGCTGAGGTGACAGTTACAATTAAGACATTAACTAATTAACGACTATCCCTCATCTTAAAGGGCACTGACCCCGATTGAGCAAATCTGCTCAGGTGATCTCTAGGAAAGATTTTCCCTTTACGTAGGATGGGCAAAGGGCCGTGCCCGTGCCCATCAGGGCTATTAATCGGTGGCCACGAAAACTTTGCCCACCTTACAGGAGGATTTTGTGATCCAGAAGCCCCCTCAAAGTACCCCAGTTAATCTGACCAGCTAGGGCCACAGGGATCTAAATTAAGCTCTGGCAGGCCTGGGATAACTCAGGGGACAGGGGCCAAAAGAGATGATGGCCAGCGATGCCAAGGGCATGGATATTCCCCTCGGGTAGCTCAGTTCTATAGACCGTAAATAAGAGGTAGTTCCTGGGGGCTGGGGTATAGAAGTTGAGCACCTGCCTGACCATTTGCCTGGCCAGTGGCCTAAAGCTGCCGCATGTTAAGGAGGGCTGGGCGCGATCGCAGACCAACGCTACAGCCCCTTGACGGCAGCAGGTTTCCTGGACCAGGGTAGTCGCCGCATCAAGATAACCGGATTTTTGACTGGGATTGGTTTGAACTAGCAGGGCGCTGGCTAAGCACAGCACCGAAAACAGCGGTAATCTAGTCATGCTGAAAACCTCCAAGCTGCCTCATGGCGACGCATGGTGGTGATCTCTGCGGGAGACACATAGCGCCAATAGGTATCGATGTACTGGTCCCACAGCAAGCAATGGTGCGGAATCACCAACAGCACATGGCCTTCCTTGGCGACAACCAGCACTGGCTGATGTCGCAGTAGCCGGGTTTGACAGTTAAGGTCATACAGTTTGGCCCGCCACCGTTGGCCGTAGACCTTGACCAAGCCGGGCTCGTAGACGGCAATCTCCTCCTCCACAACGGCTTCTATGCCCTGGGGTAAAAACTCAAGCTCAGGAACTGTAAACATGACAGGAATGCCTCGCTTAAAACGCTTGAAACACAAAAAAGACTGATGGGTGACTCAGTCACCGCACCAGCCTTGTTGTTAGTAACTAACCTTTAAGACCAGTTCTATGGATCGAGGCGTAGATGGTTCTGTCGTCTTTGACAAAGTGCCCATCTAGCCTTGAGATGATGGATGGGAAGAGGTGCAACTAGGGCATCTCTGGCGGTGACAGGGGCCACCGATAGGAAAAGGTGACTCGGCCAACCACAAAGGCCTTGCCCCGACGTCGGGGTTCAAACTCTAAGCAGACGGTGCCGTGGCCGGTGGTGGTTAACACCTGGAAGAGACTGCGTTCCAGAAAGCTAAAGGGGGTATCTACCTCAGCCTGTCCCAAGGCGAGATCCTGTTGATGTCGGTAGGCGTCTAATTGCTGGCGAGAGACCTGGCTGGGGGGCTGGGGGGCACCACAGAGCGAAACTTTATACGATGGCACTGGCTGGACAGAGACTCGCTTGCACTCCACCATCAGCTTGCCCTCGCAGGCTTGCTGATAGCTGCTGAGCACAAGTTCAGCCGTGGCAAAAAAGTTGCTCAGGGGTTGGGAGGTTGGGGGCTGTGTGGGAGAGAATGCCATGATTTGGCCCTCAGTACGGAGCTAAGACAGCGAACTAACGTCAAAACATCTGGCCGAACGGCCACTGGCCTGGTTCGATCCTTGATTTGACTCGACCATCTACAGGAGTTTTATCAAAACGATAAAATGACTTGGGTCGATGTTATCAATACCTATTGATAATTGTCAAGGTCGCTGCCAAAAGTTAGACCCCGATCATGCGGTTTGATGGGCAGGGGTGCCAATCGTCTAAGGGGCTAAGTGCCTTTGTTGCAGGCCTATACAGCTCATGCGGTCGATATCCCAGCGATTAACAATGGTGATTACCCTAGGACCTGGAGTGAACTTTGATAGCTAAGTTATCAAGTTGATAACTCCTGCGCTACGATGATTGATATCGAGGTCGGTATAGCGCGTTGGTCGCAGGGGATCTCAGGGGATCTAGATAGCCTCAAAGTCCCTATCCTTTTCCTGGAGAGTAATAGCGAGCTAGGGCAAAAACGTTAACGGGGTGCCATTGGCCCGCCCGATTGTGATTAAATCCCCATGAAGTCTGACATTAGACCCTTGTAACCACCCGAAATTACCGATAGGATGGCTAGAATTCGATTTACAGTATTGATAACTCTAAGTGTAAACCCTTAGTGTATTCCCTGGGCCGGAGGCCACCGAGTTCTATGGCTGAAACTTCTGACGGGCTGGTTGACGATGAGACTTTTCTGCAAACGGTGGCCCAACAGCACCAGGTGTCTAAGGCAGAGCTAACCACTCTGAGGTTAGCGCTCCAAAAGCAAACCGCCGAAACCATTGCTGATCAGTTAGGTATTAGCGCCGCCGCTGTGCGCAAGCGACTGGGGGCGGTTTATCAGAAGTTTGGCATTGTGGGTACTACCCCAGGCAAGTTAGAGGCGTTGCGAGGACTGTTAGCTGAGCACCTGGCGGCGTACCGTGGCCAGCGAGGGGATGCCATCTCCCCATCCTCCTCCCCAGCTCAAATAGATTGGGGTGAAGCCATTAGTGCCATCGTCTTTTACGATCGCAAACCAGAACTAGCCCAACTGCGACAGATCATTACCGGCGATCGCTGTCGACTGGTGGCGATTCTAGGCATTGGCGGAGTGGGCAAAACCACCCTAGCGGTGAAAGCGACAGACCAGGTCAGTGCCGACTTTGAGTATGTGATCTGGCGCAGCCTCAGGGAAGCCCCGACCCTCGATCAAATCCTGGAGGACTGGTTTCAGCGTTTGCCCGGACGTCCAGAAAAACCCCTGGATACCCCAGGTCAAAAAATCACCTACTTACTGGACCGGCTGAAGGCGGTGCGGTGCTTACTGGTGCTTGACAACTTTGAATCAATCTTGCAGCGGCAAACTCGGGCGGGAGAGTACCGGGATGGTTACGCCAATTATGGTGAGCTCTTGCGCCGCATTGGCGAGTCTGACCATCAGAGTTGCCTGGTGCTCACCAGTCGCGAAAAACCCCTGGAAGTCACAGCCCTAGAGAGCGACCTGCAACGGACTCGGGCCTTGCAGCTCAATGGCTCTCAGGTGGCGGCCGAAAAGATCTTAGCGGATAAGGGGTTGATTGGGCCTGAGTCTGCTCGCCAGGAACTGACCCAACGTTACGACGGTAACCCCCTGGCGATCAAAATTGTGGCTACGGCCATCAACGACTTGTTTGATGGCCAAATTACTGAATTTCTCAAGCAAAATCAGCCAACCGATGAGGCCGACAGTGTTGCCCCGACGGTGGTTGTGAGCAATTTGCGGCGGTTACTCGACGAACAGTTTGATCGCCTCTCAGCCCTAGAGAAGGGAATTTTGTACTGGCTGGCCCTGAGTCGCGAACCCTTGACCTTGACAACGCTGCGGCAGGATCTATTGATATCTAGCCCCCCCGCCCAAATTTTAGGGGCATTGGAAGATCTGCGGCGGCGATCGCTGATTGAAAAGTTTGATGGGGCCTTTACCCTGCAAAACGTGGTGATGGAATACGTCACCGATACCCTGATTGAAACCCTGTGCCAGGAAATCGCCACCAACCAGTTCCAGGTATTTAACAGCCATGCCCTGCTCAATACCAGTACGAGCGACTACATCCAAGACCTGCAACGGCGGCTGATTCTGCAGCCGATTGTGGCCAACCTCGGCATGCTAGTCGGCAGTGCTAATCTGCGCACCTGGGTCCAACAGACCCTGGTCCACCTGCGGCAAGACGCCAAGCTAACCCGGGGCTACGCCGCTGGCAATTTACTGAATCTGTTGGTTGCCCTCAAACACCCCTTAGGGCATTACGATTTCTCTGGGTTGACCATTCGCCATGCTGACTTGCGCTGGGCCAATTTAAACCACATCAACTTTGCTAAGGCCCAATTTAGCCATTGCTACTTTAGCGAAACCTTTGGCAGTATTCTCAGCATTGCCTTCAGCCCTGATAGCAATTACTTGGCGGCTGGGGCGGCCAACAGTGAAATTCGGCTTTGGCAGATTAGCGACCAACAGCCCGTGCACAACCTGACCGGCCATTTAGACTGGGTCTGGGCTCTGGCCTTTGCCAGCGACCATGCCTGGTTAGCCAGTGGTAGCGCCGATGGCGAAGTCCGCCTATGGAACACTAAAACTGGTAGTGCCATCCGCACGTTTCCTCGCCATAATGCCCGCATCTGGCATGTGTCCTTCCACCACCAGGACCAATGGTTAGTCAGCGGCAGCGACGACGGTGAAGTCCGTCTCTGGGCGATCAACAGCCATCACGCCACGGGCATCACCACCGAGCAGCCCGTGGTTGTGATTCAAAACCAGGGCACTAAAGTGCGGTCCTTAGGCATTAGCCCCAATAGTCGCACTATCGCCATCGGCAAATACGATGGCACCATTGATATTTGGGCGGTTGATTTGCAGCATCCCCAACGACCGGCCCCTCACCAACACCAACTGGCTGGGCACCAGGGGCGAGTCTTAGCCATCAGCTTTAGCCCCCAAGGGAATCTGATGGCCAGCACCGATGAAGCTGGCATCATCCAGATTTGGGATACCCACCACTGGACTCTACTAAATAGATTTCCCAGGAATTCCCACCGGATTAGAACGGCGGCCTTTAGCCCCGATGGCACTACCCTAGTCAGCGGCAGCGACAAGGGCCACATGGGCATCTGGCATCGGGTAAATGAGCTTGATCAAGGCACAGGACCCACAACCCTAAGTGGGCACACCAACTGGATTTGGTCCGTGGCCTTTAGTCCCAATGGCAGACAACTGGCCAGTGGCAGCGAAGACCAGTCGATCAAACTATGGAGTGCGGCAACCGGTAAATGCCTGGCCACCCTACAGGGCCGCAATAACCGCATTTTAAGCCTGGCTGTGCATCCGCAGCAGGATATCCTGGCCAGCGGCAGCGAAGACCATGCCATCTGGCTATGGCGCAGCCAAGACCAACACCCCTATGCCCAGTTATGTGGCCATCAAAACCGGGTGCGGGCGGTGGCCTTTAGCCCCACAGGGGACTATCTGGCCAGCAGTGGGGATGATCAATTGGTCAAGGTCTGGGCGGTCACTCTGAGGGAATGTGTCCAGACCTTTACGGCTCATCAAGACTGGGTGCGCACGGTGGCCTTTAGCCCCGATGGCAAAATTCTCGCTAGCGGTAGCGATGATCAAACCATTCGCCTGTGGAGTCTGCCGGATGGCCAATGGTTGACTACCCTCAAGGGGCATAGGGCCGGGGTGTTGTCGGTGGCCTTTAGCCCCGACTCCACCCACCTGGCCAGCGCCAGTGAAGACAAGACCGTCAAACTTTGGCATATTCACACCGAACGCTGTGTAGAGACTCTCCGCCAACATGCCAGCGAGGTGCTGTCCGTGGCCTTTAGCCCCGATGGCGCCTACCTGGCCAGCGGCGGGGCAGACAAGCAAATTTATGTCTGGGATGTGGCCAGTTTCAGCTTGGTCCATACCCTATCCAAGCATACGGCTCCGGTTCGAGCCGTCGCCTTTGACCCCCAGGGCCAGTACTTGGCCAGCGGTAGCGACGACAAAACGGTAATACTCTGGGATTTGGCCTCGGGACAACCCAGCCTACCCTTGACCGGGCACACCCGCTATGTGTCAGCGGTGGCGTTTGGCTCCCAAGGCCGTGACCTATACAGCAGCGGCAACCAATCTATTTGCCATTGGGATAGCCAGACCAAAACAAGATTAGGGACTGTTTCCCTAGATAAACCCTACGAAGGGGTGAATATTGCCGGGGCAACAGGGCTCTCTTCGGCGCAGGTGATTAATCTGAAAGTCTTGGGCGCGACAGATGCTGCCATTGACCCACTAGCTCCCACACGCCGATCACCCTAGTACTGGGTGGGAGACGATGACCACGAGGGCGTCGGCATCCCTTCTTGGGGGGGATGCGGGTGTCGGGTCTCGGGGGCCGGGTGTCGGGTATCAGGGGGCGGGTATCAGGAATGGTTTGCCGACCGATCCCGCAGAGTCGTCGTGCTGCTGGCCAGGGACCGATCGCGTCACCACAATTGAAATCGAGGATTCTGGCCATTCAAGGCACTGGGATGCTCTGCCGCTTCTGCCAGGGCGGAGGCCACTTTGGCGGCGTAGGGCCGCATCAGCGACCAGGCCAACGGCGATAACCAGCCCTGCAGGGTAATGGAATAGGCAATTTGAGTCCCCCCTAGGGTGGACTTAAAGTGATACGTGACTCGTTCTTCCAACCCAGGAACTGGGAACACCCGGATACTAATCAACTCTCGCGGCTGGACGCGCTCGACAAAAATATTCACCGGTAAGGGCAACAACCGGGTAAACGCCTGGTAAATCAGACCTGGTTTGGGTCGTAACCCCTGGGGGGCATTGGTGCTACTGAGCAGGGGATGCCAGGAGACATCCGCCAGGTTCATCATGGTTTGCCAGAGGGTATCGACGGAGGCCGTACTGACGGCTAGATAGGACTTTTCTAACCGCTGTTGTACCTGCACCCAGTGTTTGACCAGTTGCAAAAACGATAAAAAAGGACGAGGAAAGGTGCGCTCACGAAACATCACAGCCCTCCTGCTGACGATCAGCATCGCCCACTGCGATCGCAAAAACGGTGATCATGATGTGCTGCACAGCCATTTTGCTCATCTTTTTAGTAAATCCCCTGGGGATCAAGGGCAGGGAGCATTCATAATGTGTTGCCTTAAAACGTTAGGTTTTGCAACATAAATGCTCAATATTTGTTTACTCACTTTTCTTCGGTTCGGGTTTCAAGGTAGCGTGGATAAGCTGTTCACGGCACTGTCCCTAGACAGATTCACACCACTCTATGACTACTTCTTCTGCACCTAATCCCACTGCCCAGGGGCAAACGGCCCCTCCTCCCGCTGATTCCCGCGATCGCATCAGCGCCATGCTGAAACAGCTCCAGGACAGCATTTGCCAGCGTCTGGAAACCCTCGATGGTGGTGCCCAATTCCAGGAAGATTCTTGGCAGCGTCCGGAGGGCGGCGGTGGTCGCTCGCGGGTGATTAAGCAGGGGAACGTCTTTGAGCAGGGGGGCGTTAACTTTTCTGAGGTGTGGGGTGACCACCTGCCCCCGTCGATTTTGGTGCAGCGGCCCGAGGCGGCTGGTCATCGCTTCTACGCCACCGGCACCTCGATGGTGCTACACCCCCGCAACCCCTACGTACCAACGGTGCACCTCAACTATCGGTATTTCGAGGCGGGCCCGGTGTGGTGGTTTGGTGGCGGCATTGACCTCACCCCCTACTACCCCTTCGAGGAAGACGTGGTGCATTTCCACCGCACCATGAAGGACACCTGCGATCGCCATGATCCCAATTACTACAAAGTGTTTAAGCCCTGGTGTGACGAATATTTCTACCTGAAGCATCGCCAGGAAACCCGGGGGGTGGGCGGCATCTTCTTTGACTATCAAGATGGGCGCGGCCACCTGTATCGGGGGCCAGACCAGGGCAAAACCGCCGACCAAACCAGCCAGGGGATCGGTGAGCTGCCCCAGCGCTCCTGGGACCAATTGTTCGCCTTCTCCAAAGACTGCGGCAACGCCTTTCTGCCCGCCTACGAACCGATTGTGCAAAAGCGCCATGGCACCGAGTACGGCGATCGCCAGCGCCAGTTTCAGCTGTATCGCCGGGGCCGCTATGTGGAGTTCAACCTGGTGTATGACCGGGGCACCATTTTTGGCCTGCAAACCAATGGTCGTACCGAGTCAATTTTGATGTCCCTGCCGCCCCTGGTGCGGTGGGAATATGGCTACACCCCCGAACCTGGCAGTCCCGAGACCCGCCTGTATGACATTTTCCTCAAGCCCCAGGACTGGGCCAACTGGCCGACAGCGGCCTAATACAGGAAGGAAGAAGGAAGAAGGAAGAAGGAAGAAGAAGGAAGAAGGAAGAAGGAAGAAGGAAGAAGGAAGACAAAAAATATTGCCTGTACGGGCTTTGGCCCCCAAACTTGGGGGCTTCAGATCCCCCCAGAATTCGGGGGCGGGGGGGCAAAGCTGTGGCCTAGTTTTCTGCTCACAACCATGTAAAGAGCCCTGCTGGCGCACAATCCGTAACCGGTCCTGCTCAAAATCCGCCCTGACACCCGCCGGTCAGGGCGGGTTTTTGTATGTAGAAAAATCAAATTCTAGGAAATTGACAAAACCGTAGCCTATGATACAGACATAGAGATAAATCGTTCATCTTTCTACTCGTGGATAACGTTTGTATCCCGGTGGAAGGACGGAAGTAGGGACACTCCCGAAGGAACGCGCCTCAGAACGCCATTCGCTTCAAGGAGGCGACATTATGAAACTCACTTATCGCGGCGTCAGCTACGACTACACTCCAAATCCTGCTCCTAAGCTAGGACCTGCTTACGATATGGGTACCTATCGAGGTGCTCCCATCACCTTCCATGCCATGGCTGAATTGCCAGCCCAACCCGGTGCCGATTTGACCTGGCGTGGGGTGCCTTACCGCAGCGGCATCGAAGCCACTGTGACAGAACCGACCCCGGCCACCGCAGCCTCAGCCGCCCCCATGGCGGGGAGCACAGCTCCGATTGAACAGGATGCAGCGGCAACGGTGGCCCCTCAGCCTGCTCTAGGGGTTACCGAGTTAGCTCGCAATTTGTTTATCCGCCGTCACCAGCGTAGCCGCAAGCGCGAACAGGGGATGATGGTGCGCCTAGCGTCGGAAGTGGGGCTACCGGTGGACGAAGCCGCCCATTACGAAAGTCACATTCAGGGCAAAATGCCCCATGACTTTGGCGGCTATGACCGCAGCTCAACCGCTATGAGCTAAGCAGCCTCTGGAAGGGGAGGGGACACACGTTGGTGGGTTCCCTCCCTTTTTTGTGGCTAGTCCCTGAGGGGATCACAGGGCTGGGAACTCCCCTAAAAACTTGACCTCTGGCTGTAGCCAGAGGGACCAGCGATCGGCCACCTCCCCCTGAATGTGGTGAATCAGCCGGTAAATGTCGGTGGCGGTAGCACCGCCGCAGTTCAGGATGAAATTGGCGTGGCGATCGGCCACCTGGGCGTTACCAATGCGATACCCCTTGAGCCCAGCCTGCTCAATCAGAGAGCCTGCTGTGTGGGGATAGGGGTTGCGAAAAACGCTGCCACAACTGGGCAGGTCATAGGGCTGGGTGGCCCGCCGCTGGTTGAGTCCGGCTAGGGTGTCCGCCGACACCGCCTCAGGATCGTAGCCAGGGCGCAGCTGAAATTGGGCCTCAAGCACCAGCTGCCCGGCCCCCTGTAGGGCAGAGGTGCGATACTGAAACGCTAGCTCTTCAGGGGTAAGCCTGACCAATCCCTGGTTTGGGTGTAGCACCGTGGCGGACACCAATAGGTCGGCCGCACAGCCCCCATGGGCACCCGCATTCATCACCACCGCACCGCCCACTGTGCCAGGGATGCCCACGGCCCACTCTAACCCCCGCCAGCCTCGCTTAGCGGCTTTCCAGGCTAGGGTCGGCAGGGGTTCCCCAGCCGCTGCCGTTACCCGACCGGTGTGGTCCTCAAACCGGCAACCTCGCCAGTGGCGAGAGCAGACCACCAGCCCCGGTAAACCGCGATCGCTAATCAGTAAATTAGATCCGGCCCCCAGGAGGGTGATTGGTAAGGCTTCAGCCTTAGCCCAGGCCAGCGCCGAAACAAACTGCTCCTGCGTGCGGGGGGTGGCTAGCCATTGGGCGGTGCCCCCTACTCTAAAGGTCGTCAACTTTCGTAGAGAAACCTGTGGCTTCAGCCAGGACAGATTGTGAGTCTGGCCGTTAGTCATCAAGAGGGTATGATTCATGGCCTCAGCCTCGCCGGATAACCCCAACTTTTAGCAGGCTTCCTGCAACGAATGCGCCTCAGCTTCGGCATAAAAAGCCATCACCTGGGGAATAATTTGGTTCAAGTTACCTGCCCCCATAAATAATACGAGGTCACCCGCCTTCAGGCTACTTGTTAGCATAGCCTGAACATCGCTGAGGGTGGGGCCATAGGCCACCTGGGGATGGTGTTGGGCGATGGTTTCTGCCACCTGCTTGCCCGAAACCTGGAAGCTATTGGTTTCCCCAGCGCTGTAGATATCGGTGACAATCACCTGGTCAGCATCTCCAAAGGCTGAGGCAAAGTCGTCCAACAGGGCCATCGTACGACTATAGCGGTGGGGTTGGAACACGGCCACGACTCGGCCTGATTCGCCACTCATACCGCGATCAACCACCGTTGGCCGCAGGGGATAATCTACCCGTAGCCGGGCTGCCGCCAGGGTGGCTCTAATTTCACTAGGGTGGTGGGCATAGTCATCCACAAACTGAATGCCGCCATAGTGGCCCCGTTGCTCAAACCGGCGTCGAGCCCCCCGGAACTGCCCCAGAATATCGGCAATGTCGGTGAAAGCAACACCTAGGTGTCGCCCCACCGCTACCGCCGCCAGGGCATTACTCAGGTTGTGGTGGCCCAGCAAACTAAGTTTTAGACGACCCAAGGGTTGCCCCATTTCCCACACCATCGCCGTTGTGCCCTGGCCATGGAACTGGATATCGGTAACGTGGTAAGTGGCGCCAGCCTCAGCTCTCAAGCTGTAGGTAATCCCTGGCTCCAGGTTTTGGCATACGGCCTCGCAGTCCAGGCTGGCCACGAGTAGGTCGCACTGTTGCTGAAAAGCTTGGAAAATACTCACCACATCCTGGAGGTCGTGGTAATGGTCGGTATGGTCAAGTTCGATGTTGGTGACAATGCCAATGGTAGCTGATAGCTTGGCCAGGGTACCGTCAGATTCATCCGCTTCAGCCACCAGATACGGTCCCTGGCCCAAGCGAGCATTCCCGCCCCAACTGGACACTTCACCACCGACCACGATGGTCGGGTCAATGCCAGCGCCTAAGAGAAGGTGGCCAATCATACTGCTGGTGGTGGTTTTGCCGTGGGTGCCAGCCACCGCAATGCTTTGATAATTTTTGATCAGCGCGGCTAAGAGGTCAGACCGATGCAGCACAGGACACCCTAACGCTAGGGCCGCCTGGTACTCGGGGTTGCGTAAGTCAATGGCGGTGGAACAAATTACCTGGGGGGTCACGTCGTAAGTAGCGATGGATGCGGCCATGGGCGTATCCGCCAGATGAGCAGGATAGTCTGGGCTCAGTTTTTTGCCGCAGGTTAGCTCCGGGGTTGAAGCGGTGCAAAAGTACTTGAGGTTATTGGCGTCTTGCTGCCAGAAGATGTGCGCCCCCGCGTCTTGCAACCGACGGGTGATGTGGGTTAAGCGCAAATCAGACCCAGACACTGGCAGTTGTCGTTTGGTCAAGATGTAGGCCAGAGCCGACATGCCTATGCCGCCCACACCAATAAAATGGAACGGTCTGCCGCTAAAATCTACGGAAATCGGCATTATTCACTCCTTAGAACACCACACCACACCATGTGTCAGGCGTAATCATAGCAAGATTTGCCAGATTGGCCTAAATGTCTGTCCTCCTAAGCCGTTGTAACTAAGACTTCGTGGAGAACAGCGCTGCTTCCGGTCAAATCGCCTTAAATCCCTGTTTGCCTGCCTACGTTAAGACACCGGGACAGCGATTCTAGCTTACCCACAGCAGCATAACGGTCCCCGAGGGTAACGCCTTCAGTGTGGCGTCCCAAGTGTAGCGCCCCAGAGAATTGTCAATGGTGCTCAAAGGCCCACGACAGGAGGGGTTGGCCTAAGTACATCATATAAATCCTCTATATAAATTAAACTGAATCAGCAAAAATACTTATGACACGATGGCCACAGTTGGCCCCCAGGAATTCCATGCCAGCGGCGACTTCCATAGAAACAGCCGAGCATCCTTCTCAAGAGTATTGACTTAGATCAATGGGGTACGCCTATAAAGATGAACATGCTTTGCGATATTATGGTTTCGTCTAACTAAGAATAGATACCTAGTCCGAGTACAACAGAGGGTTAAACGCAGTGATTAGAGTAGCAATTAATGGATTTGGCCGCATTGGTCGTAATTTCTTACGTTGTTGGCTAACGCGGGAAAACAGTGGTCTTGAGATTGTGGCTATCAACGATACCTCCGATCCAAAGACCAATTCCCATCTGCTGAAATATGACTCGATGCTAGGTCGTCTGGATGCCGATGTTCAAGCTGGGGAAGATAGCTTGATCGTCAATGGCAAAACTATCAAGTGCTACTCTGACCGCAACCCTAATAATTTGCCCTGGGGGGCCTGGGACATCGACCTTGTGATCGAATCAACCGGGGTCTTTGTGAGTGAAGAAGGGGCGTCTCGCCACATTGAAGCGGGGGCCAAGAAAGTGCTGATTACGGCTCCGGGCAAGGGAGGCAATATTGGTACCTATGTGATGGGGGTGAACCATGCAGACTATAGCCACGATAAGCAGAACGTGGTGAGCAATGCCAGCTGCACGACCAACTGCCTGGCACCTGTGGTCAAGGTGCTGCATGAGAACTTTGGCATCATCAAAGGCACCATGACCACCACCCACAGCTATACGGGTGACCAGCGGCTGCTAGATGCCAGCCACCGTGACCTGCGTCGGGCTCGGGCCGCAGCGCTGAACATTGTGCCCACCACCACAGGGGCTGCCAAGGCAGTGTCACTGGTGATTCCTGACATGGCTGGCAAACTCAATGGTATTGCCCTGCGGGTACCCACCCCCAACGTGTCTGTGGTTGACCTGGTGGTGCAGGTACAGCAGCCTGCCATCGCCGAGCAGGTTAATGGCGTGCTCAAAGCTGCCGCCGAAGGTCCGATGAAAGGAATTCTGGCCTATAGCGACCTGCCCCTGGTGTCAATTGACTACCGTAAGACCGATGAATCATCCATCGTTGACTCTAGCCTGACCATGGTGATGGGCGGCGACCTGGTGAAAGTAGTGGCTTGGTATGACAACGAGTGGGGCTACAGTCAGCGGGTG
Source organism: Nodosilinea sp. P-1105 (assembly GCF_012911975.1). Taxonomy (GTDB): domain Bacteria; phylum Cyanobacteriota; class Cyanobacteriia; order Phormidesmidales; family Phormidesmidaceae; genus Nodosilinea. Next base: position 69,113 of record NZ_SMDQ01000021.1, read on the forward strand.
GTTGATCTGGCTGAACTGGTTGCCGCCAAGTGGCAATAGGTTACGGAATCCTCTAAAAGCCCGGGCCTAGGCCCGGGCTTTTTAGTTACTCTAGCCCCAGTGAGGTCATGCGAATTTCACCGAGGGCGGCGTAACACTGCTTGATTTCGTCAATCAAAAGGGTGGCAGCAGGGGTGTCTCCTAGGGTGCAGGCCACGCTCAGATGGTGTTGCAGGTGTACGATCGCCCGATCGTAGTCCCCCATCGCTAGGCTAGCCCGAGTCAAGTAAGTGAGGGTGCGTCGCAGGGTGTGATTGTCGATCGCCCCCACCGTGCCCGCCTGGCTGAGGTGCAGAAAGGTTTCGTAACAGGCGATCGCCCCTTTGAAATCCCGTAGCGCCAGGTAGGTGTTACCCAGGTTTTGCAAAATTTGTAGGCGAATGGTGGTTTCCTCTAGGGCTGCGGCCAGTCGCAAACTGGCCTCATAGAGGGTGGCCGCCTGGCGCGTCAGCCCTTTGGCCCGGTAGACCATAGCCAGGTTGTTGAGGGAGCGCATCTCCCCATGGCGATCGCCGATTAGCTTGGCCAGGTTCAGACTCTGGCTCATATAATCGAGGGCTCGCTTAAGATCCCCCAGGTGGCGGTAGCTATTGCCTAAATGCTCTAGGGCTTGTTGTACCGACTGGCTATGGCCCAGGCTTTGGGCCACCTTCAGGTACTGGCGCCCATAGTCTGCCGCCCACAGATAGTCGGCCAGGCGATAGTGCAAGCTACCCAGCAGTTGTAGCACCCGCGCTTCCCGGGGTTGATCCCCCAGGTTGCGATAGGCGTAAAGGGCCTGTTGCAGGGCCGCCAGGGCCTGACCGTAGTGCCCTTGACGGAAATAGGTCAGCCCCTGGCGTGACCATTGGGCCGCCTCGGCCCCTTGATCTTGACGACATTGGCTGGCTACGGCCTCTGCCTGGGCTAGTAGCGACGCATCCCGAGGCAGCTGAACCGTTGGTTCATCCGCCAGAATCAGAGTTGGTTTTGGAGTAGGGGGAATTGGAGAAGTCATAAGCCGAGGTCGCAGTTACCCTGCGGTTACATTCGGATCGGTCCCTACTGTCCCGGCACCCAAGTTAACAATCGATGCGAAATACAAGAATAAAGGATGGCAGATGCAAAGCCAGGACGATAAACAGGGGCATTAATCTCTTCATCATAGGTTTATCTTGAAGCGGTTAACACCGTGCTTTCACCCTATCCCCAGGCTACTCCTGGGGGGATTATGCGAGAATTAACGGAGAAGATGGTATTGAATGGGTGCGATCGCCGCCCGCTTCCCCCGCCTTTTTCCCAGACACCTCGATTCTAGCTTCATCAATTTTTTACCTGCAATCCACAAGGGAAGAACGAAGAGGGAAGAACGAAGAGGGAAGAACGAAAAACGAAGAGGGAAGAACGAAGAGGGAAGAACGAAGAACGAAAATGGAAGAACGAAGAACGAAAAATCCAAAATCCAAAATCCAAAATTCCCCCTCCCCATCCCCCCATCCCCCCCTCTCCCCATCCCCCCATCCCCCCATCCCCCCATCCCCCCCTCTCCCCCATGCCCTACCCAGACGAAACCCTCCTCTTTCACCCCACCCCCCCTGCCGACGGGGCCTTAGAGGTCGTCTTCGCCTTTCCCAACGAGTACAGTGTCGGCATTACCAGCCTGGGTTACCAGGTGGTGTGGGCTACCCTGGCCCGGCGGGCGGATGTCAGTGTCAGTCGCCTGTTTACCGATCGCGGTGACCCCCTTCCCCTGCGGCCTGATCTGCTGGGGTTCTCCCTCTCCTGGGAATTGGACTACAGCAATGTGCTCACCCTGTTAGAGTCCCTGGATATACCGGTACACGCTGCTGAACGGGGGGACGAGCATCCCCTGGTATTTGGGGGCGGCCCGGTGCTCACCGCTAACCCCGAACCCTTTGCCGCGTTTTTTGACCTGGTGTTGCTGGGGGATGGGGAAACCCTGATCGACGACTTTTTAGACCAGATGGTGGCCCTCAAAGCGGCCCGGCGGCCAGAAAAGCTGCTGGCGCTGGCCCAGGTGCCGGGGGTGTATGTGCCATCGCTGTACCACGTCACCTATGACGGGCCTGAGGGGCCTGTGGCCACCATCACGCCCAAGCAGGCCGACGTTCCTCCCCGGGTGCCCAAGCAAACCTACCGGGGGAATGTGCTGTCTACCTCAACGGTGGTCACTCCCCGGGCCGCCTGGGAAAATATTTTTATGGTAGAAGTGGTGCGCAGCTGCCCGGAAATGTGCCGCTTTTGCCTGGCCAGCTATCTCACCCTACCCTTTCGCCCCGCCAGCCTGGAAGGGTCGCTGATTCCGGCCATAGAGCGGGGGCTGCAGGTGACCGATCGCATTGGTTTGCTGGGGGCTTCGGTGACCCAACACCCGGAATTCGATGCCCTGCTGGACTATTTAAACCAACCCCAGTTTGACCATGTGCGGTTGAGCATCGCCTCGGTGCGCACCAACACCGTCAATGCCAAACTGGCCGAAACCCTCACCCGCCACGACACCCGCTCAATCACCATTGCGATTGAAAGTGGCTCGGAACGGGTGCGGCAGATTGTGAATAAAAAGCTGGCCACCGCCGAGATTGAGCAGGCGGCGATCAATGCCAAAGCCGGAGGCCTAAGTGCCATGAAGCTCTATGGCATGGCTGGCATTCCGGGGGAAACCATGGATGATCTGGAACAAACCGCCGCCCTGATGGTGCATTTGAAAAAAGCGGCCCCCGGCCTGCGGCTGACCCTGGGTTGTAGCACCTTTGTGCCCAAGGCCCATACCCCCTTTCAGTGGTGCGGGGTGAACCGGGACGCAGAAAAACGGCTGAAGTACCTGCAAAAGCAACTGCGGCCCAAAGGCATCGACTTTCGACCCGAAAGCTATAGTTGGTCAGTGATTCAAGCGTTGATATCCAGGGGCGATCGCCGCCTCACCCCCCTGTTAGAGCGAGCCCGCCACTACGGTGACTCCCTGGGCAGCTACAAGCGCGCCTTCAAGGACCTGCGCGGTCAGCTGCCCCCCTTGGCGTTCTATGTGCACCAGGACTGGGAGCTGAATCAACCCCTGCCCTGGGATCATCTAGCTGGCCCCCTACCCAAAGAGACCCTGCAAAAGCACTGGGCCACAGCCTTCTCTGGGGAATAGTTTGAAAAACGAAAAAAGAAAAGAGAAGAACGAAAACTGTCTACTGTTTATTCTTGCCTAAAGCGGTGCATTGCTTCGCGAATGCACCCTACACCACTCCAAAATTCCCCTCTTCCAATTTCCCCGCCAGGGCGGACACCCAGGTCCGCCCCTACGCCACCTTCCCCACCCCATCACCCATCCACCCATCCCCCCATCCCCCCATCCCCCCATCCCCCCATCCCCCCACCTCACCGACAGCCCAAACTATCCCTCGTCGCCACCCCGGTCACCGGGTTCACCCCATCGGCGTAGGCGCACATTTTGCTCACCTGAAACCGATCGATGATCGCCCCTGAAAAGTCTGCTCCGGTGAGGATGGCGTCGTTAAAGGTGCTGCTGGTGAGCAGGGCGTCAATAAATAGCGCGTTGGATAGATCCGCCTCGTCAAATAAGACGCGATCGGCAAAGGTTTCCGACAGGTTGGCCCCAGCCAGGTGGGCTTTCACAAACGAAGCCTTGGTGAGGATGGTGCGGCTGAGGTCGGCGTTTTCAAAGTTGGCCTCTCGCATCTCCGCCGCCGCAAAGGAGGTGCCCGACACATCCTTACCGGCAAAGTCACGGAAGCTCAGGTCGGTGAGGGTGTAGTCGACGGCGTTCTCTTGGGCGATCGCGCTTGCCCCCCACCCCAGCCAGCCCCCCAGCCCAACGATCAGGGCACAGACCCAGGCCACCAGTGCGGTCACAGACCGTTTACCCGTCATCCTACTTATCCTCCCGAACGAACCAGCCATGATTGATCTCCAAGTCTCTTGATTTAGGACGCTATGGACTGATTTTAAGCTGCAAATGCTCTGGCAGTCGCCGCAGCACTCGCCGGGTCGCCCTATCCACTGGGGCTAGGGTGATCTGCCCTTCAACACAGGTGTCCTGGGTGGCCGCATTTTGAATGTCGTATTGCCACACCAGCCGCACCCCCCGGCTGGGCTCAAGGCGCGCCCTAATTAAGGCCGTGTCCCCCAGGGTGAGCGATCGCCGGTACCGCAGCCCCACATCCACCACCGGTAGATCCACCCCGGCTTTCAGCCAGTCGGCAAAAGTCAGGCCATGGGCCGCCAGCCAGGCCACCCGGGCCTCTTCCATCCAGGCGATGTAGGTGCCATGCCAGACAATGCCAGCATAGTCGGTGTGGTGGGGGTGGATTGTCACCCGGTACTCAAACCAGGGGGGAAGAGAAGCGTTAGCAGCCATGGGTTATCTCTAGAGTGCAATGCCAGCCTATCGTGCCCCGCCCGCTCTACTACAAATTATGAATCGCCCCAAAGTAGGCTCAAAACAGGTGCCTATGATGGTTGTGGACTGACTTTAACCCAGACTCCAGCTCTGTTCGGCACATCACACGAGGACACCATGATTGAAAAAATTCTTTTAGCCGATTCTGGCATTGGTAACACCGAGGCCATGATGAAAGTACTGATGGATATCCCCTTGATTCAGCGAGCGGCGGTCACCGTGCTGCATGTGGTGCCGTCCCAGGTGTCTGCCGAAGCCATGGCCGCCAAGTGGGAAGAAGGGGGGCGCACCCTGGCCACAGCCATTACCAAGCTGAACCTGGACCCCAGCCGGGTTAACGCCATGCTGCGGGAGGGGGATCCTAAAGACGTGGTGGTGCAGGTGGCGGACGAAATCGACGCCAGCCTGATCATCATGGGCTCCCGGGGATTGCAGGGGCTGAAGGCGATTCTGGAAAATTCCGTCAGCCAGTATGTGTTTCAGCTGTCGTCGCGACCGATGTTGCTGGTCAAAGATGACCTGTACACCATTCGCCCGATCAAGCGGGTGATGGTGGCGATGGACAAGTCAGACTCCGCTAAAGAAGGGCTGAACATTGCCATCTCCCTATTACGAGATGTGAAGGGTTCCGAGCTAACCCTGGTGCACACCGTCTCCAGCCTGAAAGCCAAACCCTTTGATGTGGCTAGTGCCGACCCCAGCAAAGACCCGATTTTGACCGCTGCCGCTAGCGAAGCTCAAAAATATAGCATTGGCTATAAGCTGGTGGCCCCAGAGGGCAAGCCGGGCCAGCGGATCTGCCAGTTGGCAGACGAGCGCAACATTGATCTAATCGTGCTGGGCTCCCCCGATCGCCGTCCCAGTATCGCCAAGGGGCTGCCTGACCTGGACCGCCTGGTGGGCGAATCCCTGTCTGACTATGTGCGGGTCTATGCCCCGTGCCCGGTGCTGCTGACCCGGATGGCCGGTTAACCGTAGGGCTTATCCGTAAACATTCGTAATAGAAACAGGGATTAAATCAGTCTAAGTTAACAATTGTGGCTATTTAAGTATCTGTTTCAGACCCCCTTAAACCAAATCCAAGTCCAGACCTAGAGTTCTGCCTGTGGGAAAACTCCAAATCCCGAGCTGGACTTGATATAGAACACCTGTTGAAAGCGAGACCTTAAAGCATGAGTAGCACCCTATCCACCGAGCTTCGCGAAGGCACCAAGAAAGCCCACACCATGGCCGAGAACATGGGGTTTGTGCGCTGCTTTTTGCGCGGAGTCGTTGAGAAGAACTCTTACCGCAAGCTGGTGGCCAATTTCTACTTTGCCTATGCCGCCATGGAGGAAGAGCTGGAGCGCCACAAGCACCATCCTGTGGTATCTAAAATTTACTTCCCAGAGCTGCACCGTAAGGCCTCTCTGGAGTCAGATCTGGCCTACTATTACGGCCCCAACTGGCAAGAGCAGATTTCCATGACCCCCGGTGGTCGGGCCTATCGCGATCGCATCCATGAGGTGGCCAACACCCAGCCCGAATTGCTGGTCAGCCACTCCTACACCCGTTACATCGGTGATCTGTCCGGCGGCCAAATCCTCAAGGGCATTGCCCAGCGGGCCATGAACCTGGCCGATGGCGAAGGCACCGCCTTCTACGAGTTCCCGGAAATCCCCGACGAGAAAGGCTTCAAAGCCAAGTACCGCGAATCCATGGATGCGGCCCCCGTGGATGACGCCATGATCGCCCAGATCGTCGAGGAGGCCAACGCCGCCTTTGGCATGAACATGGAAATGTTCAAAGAGCTGGAAGGCAACTTGATCAAAGCGATCGGGCAGATGCTGTTCAACACCCTGACCAGCCGTCGTCGCCGGGGCAGCACCGAACTGGCCACCGCCGAGTAGAGTGCATCCCAGTTTTGCAGCCCACTCAAGAGAAGCCGCTCCGCGTCTACACCCTAAATCCCTCTCCCAGAGCGGGAGAGGGACTTTGAATCCGGCCCCCCTTCTCCCAAAATGGGCTACTAAGTACACACATCTTGGCCCTCTCCCCAAACCCCTCTCCCAGAAGGGCGAGGAGCTTTGAAAGCTCTACTCCCCTTTCTCCCATTTTGGGAGGAAGGGGCTGGGGGATGGAGGGAAAGCCCTGCCCACAAGGGTCTCACAGGACTTATGTGTATCAAGTAGCCCAAAATGGGAGAAGGGGCTGAGGGATGTAGAGCTTTGCTCTTCCCGCAGGGTGGGCCAACTTGCAAAACTGGGATACAGACAAAATCTGGATCCAATCGTCTGATAGTCCCCTCCTGGGAGGGGTAGGGGTGGGTAAATCCGGGCTGGGAAGCCTTTGGCCCGTCTTCCCAACTATGATGGTGTCATGCGATCGCCCCTTTCCCCACCCCCAACCCTAGCCATGCTCAAGCCCGCCGCTAGCCCCACTCGCTGGAGCTGGCGGCGGGCTGGTTTTGTCGGCCTCAGTGGTCTGGCCATGGCGGCGGCCCTGCCCCCCCTGAGCTGGTGGCCCCTGGCCTGGGTGGCCCTGGTGCCCCTGTGGTGGGTGGTGGCGTCGACGGTGGCGGGGGCGTGGCAGTTGGCTGCCGCCTATGGGTTGCTGTGGGGCCTGGTGTACTACGGCACCTCCCTGGTGTGGATTACCCATTTGCACCCCCTGATGTGGATGGGCATCCCCTGGGCCGGTAGCATCGCCATCGCCCTCTTTGCCTGGGTATTCATTACCCTGTGGGGTTCGGTGTGCATTGCCCTCTGGGCCGTGGGGCTGCGCTGGCTGATGCATCACCGCCCTAACACTCCGTCCCTGCACATTCTGGGCGCCACCGCCCTCTGGTGCCTGCTCGAAACCCTGCGCAACTACACCCCCCTCGACTGGTCCCCCCTCAGCCTCACCCAGAGCCCCAACAACCTCTGGATTCTGCACCTGGCCCGCCTCTCCGGCCCCCTCACCCTCACCGCCCTGATCGTCGCCACCAACGCCCTCCTCGCC
>NZ_SMDQ01000022.1 GCF_012911975.1 Nodosilinea sp. P-1105
TCTGCTGGTCGCGATCCGATGGGCAAAATGAGGGAGGCTCTTGTTCTACCGTGCAAGCTCTAAAGGGCTTTAGGGTGCATCCAGAGTCACTCCTAGGTCTATTTTGGGCCAACCCTTACATACAAGGGTGCATTAGCGGTCGGGGGCTGGGCCTTGGTGATCAACCGGGGGCCGCAATGCACCGGTCGAGGATGGGTGGATGGGTAATGGGGGTGACGTAGGGGCGGACCGAGGTGTCCGCCCTGGCAGGGGAATGGCACAGTGGGTGGGTGTTAGAAGAAATAACGTAGGGGCGGACCGAGGTGTCCGCCCTGGCAGGGGAATGGTACGGTGGGCGGGGAAGGGGCGAGGAGACCTGAATCATGACTTGAAATCATGGGTTTTCCTGAAACCATTGGCCGGGGAATGAAGTGTAATAGAAAAAGGGCATAACTAAGATAAAGACTGCCGACTCTGCCTGCCCCCGCCCTGCATCTTATCCACCATGACCGTTGCTGTGCATCTGGATTCCCAAACCTTCTTGGGCCATAACCAAGAAACCTACCAAGAGCTGAGGTTGGCCCTGCAGCTGAATTTGCGTCGCCAGTTGCTGATTGCGGTCTGTGACAATGGGGCCTTACAAGCCCAACTGGCCGAGCAGTTAGAAGCTCACTTTAGTCCCTATCCCGAGACGGTGCCCCTGGCAGATACGGTGCGATCGCGGTTGTCCCCCATCGTTACCCTACGGCTGGATGCGCAGCATCCTGACCTGGTGCGGGAGGTGCTGGTTTGGTTAAAGCAGCAGCGATTACTGCAAGCCAGTAGTCCTATCATTCCGGTGTTTCAAATTGTGGGGGTCGATCAACTTACCCGCCAGTCCCCTACCCTGCAAAACCGGTTTCTGGCCTCCCTGATTCGGGTCGATGCCTTGCTGACCCAGCTGGACTGCCGTCTACTGGTGTGGGTGCCTCGGCCCTGGCTGACCAAAATTCGCCAGTCGGTACCTACCTTTTGGCGATCGCGCAGTGGTCTGTTTGAATTTGCCGGTGAACCGATGTCCCCGGATCCTTTCCCCAGCCGTGCTCCGACGGCCCCTGGCCCTGCTACTGGCCCTGCTACTGTCTCTGCCCCACCGGAAGCCGATGAGTGCGACGATCTGGCCGATTCAGATGACCCTGTTGATCAACCAAATCTGTGGACTGTCTTGCGGCAAGACTTAGCCACCTTGGAGCCAGATACCTCTGGGAAAAGCACCGCTGCCACCTCGGCTACCGCTGAACCTGACCCTGCTGGGACTGAGCTTCAGGGGGCGACATCCACCTCATCCCTGGGGGCTGTGCCGCCGAACCAGACGGCCTCAACCGTCCCAGTCACGTTTGCAGCCACGGACCATGAGGCATTTTCGGCCATGGTCATGCCCCCGTTGGGCACGGTCCCCCAGGACGTACTGGAGGAGTTGCGCCAGGCCGAGGCAGAAGCGGCAGCGGCAACACAGCCTCCCCATCCTCCTGCGGCAGCGACTGGGGCCAATACCTCTGTTTTGCCGCCCTTGCCCTCAGAGTTGGCAGCTAGCGACGACATTAACCGTCTGTGGCAGTACATTCACACCTTGATTCGTCAGCAGGCTGGACCCTTGACCATTGCTCGGGCCTATCTGGCGTTGGGGCAAATGAGTCGCAATGTTATTGATCAGACTCCGGCGTCCCCAGCTCTGCTGGACTTTACTGTGACCGCCTATGAGCGGGCTAGCACCGGGCTGCTGGCGGGGGAGACCGACTGGTGTGACACGCTGAATGACCTGGCCAGTCTCTACTGGTTGCGATCGCAGCAGGAGACTGGATCGGCCGCCGTCCCCTGGCTACACCGCAGCATTGACACTTACCAAACGGCCTTGGACAACTGTCAGCACACCGCTCCGGCAGATACCCTGGGGCGGCTCTATAGCAACCTGGCCACGGTGTATGGTTTACTGGCTAATCACGATGACCCACTCCCTTGGTTGGAAAAGTCACTGCATGCCTATGATCAAGCGCTGGCTTGTGATCCAGGGGCGCGATCGCCCCAAGACTATGGCAACCTGCAAAACGGTCTGGGCACAGTCCACTGGGAGTTGGCCAAATACCAGAATCCCCAGCACCATCTGGCCAGCGCCATCAAGGCCTATGAAGCCGCCCTGGACCAGCAATCGCCCCAGGCGGATCCTCAGACCTACGCCATGATCCAGAATAATCTGGGGATTGCTTACTGGAGTTTGGCCCAGCATGAGCGGCCGGTTTTGCTGTTAGAGCGGGCCATTGCCGCCTATACGGCGGCCCTGTCCTACCGCACCATGGCTACAACCCCAACCGGCTGTGCCTCTACCCACAACAACCTGGGCACGGCCTGGTTTGATTTAGCCGAGCATGTACCCAACCGGCTACAGGCCCTCCAGCATGCCGCCAGGGCCTATGAGACGGCCCTCAAAGCGGCCGATAACGCTCTCCGGTCCTCTAACCCGCAGCCTCTGGGCTTTGACCTGTGGGCCACCTTCCACAGCTTTGGGGTGGTGCACGCTTACATCGCCCAGGCACTGCCCGAAGGTGAGTTACCGCAGCGCCAGAGTCACTTGCAGGTGTCTCTACAACACTGTCTGCTCGCCTACGAAGGCTGGCGTGACAGCCCTGAACAATTAGATACGTTGGTGACGGCCCTGGTCTACACCGTGCACCTTCATTTTGAAATTGTGGGCATTGCTGGGCAGCAAGCGGCCCTGTCCCAGGTGCCTGGGGAATTGTTGCCTCAGGTGCTGCGACGGTTATAGAAACATGCGTCCAGGGCTAGGTTCAGGTGATTCAAACACAACTCCTGACCACTTTCTCAGGTATGCCCCTCAGATGCCATGGTTTTCAGCATTCCCCTCCGCCTGGCCAACCGCCTTGGTCAAGGTTATGGGCAGCGCCCCAAACATTAAGAACCGTCGCGCTTACCTTTTCAAGGCCAAACCCTTGCATAACAATGAAAAGCGTACTTAACGGTTTGAAACATCCCCCAGCGTTTAACCCTCGGGATTTAAGGAAACACTATGGCGTATTACTGGTTTAAAGCGTTTCATATTATCGGCGTAGTGGTATGGTTTGCCGGCCTGTTCTACCTGGTGCGGTTGTTCATCTACCATGTGGAAGCCGAGGCTGAGCCAGAACCGGCCCAGAGTATTCTCAAAAACCAGTACGAGCTAATGGAAAAACGCTTGTACAGCATCATTACCACCCCTGGCATGGTGGTAACAGTGGCCATGGCCATTGGCTTGCTGGTACAAATGCCCGAGTACCTCAAAGATGGCTGGATGCACATTAAGCTCGGCCTGGTGGCCATACTGTTGGGCTACCACTTTTACTGCGGCCGTTTAATGCGTCAGCTCCATCGGGGAGAATGCCAGTGGTCGAGTCAGCAGTTACGAGCGTTGAATGAGGCCCCTACTCTGCTGTTGGTGGCGATCGTGATGCTGGTGATCTTTAAAAATAATTTCCCGACCGGGGCAACCACTTGGCTGATGGTTGGGCTGGTGGTGTTCATGGCGGCAACGATTCAACTCTATGCCCGCAAGCGTCGGTTGGATAAAGAGAAGGCGTTGGCCAATGCCGAGGCTCCGGAAGCTCAGGCTCTGTGATAGTTACCCGGCGGTAAGCTTGGCGACTGTGGGCTACAGCTGTGCTTTGGGCATAAATCAGTCAGGAGCCAGAAGGTGGTTTGCCCTTGGCTCCTGACTTTAGGCAGCTGATAGCTGCCTAAAGATAGTAAGCTTTCAGGTCTCAGCGGTATGGGCGCAGGTGCTCACGCAGGGGGTCTAGTCACCTTTCACTGGAGAGCCCCCTAGCTTCACCTAGTTGGCAGCACAGGGGTCAGCGGCACAAGGATCGGCCGCACAGGGGTCAGCGGCACAGGGGTCAGCGGCACAGGGATCCCCTTGCTGCTCGGTAACCCCAGCACAGGGGTTGACCCCATCACAAGCAACGGTACCAGTGGCTAACAGACCGGCGATCGCGATCGCGCCTAAGTAATGAGTTTTCATGGATGAATCCCTTTTTAGAATGACCAGTCAGCATCAGTGGTGCCAACAGTAGGACAATATTGGCGGCAATGATAGCCAGTTTCCTGAGAGTTTCCTGAGAATTTGGCCTCATTTGCGGTAGATTGCCGCAAATGAGGGCTTGGCCAGACCTCCCTGGGCTGGGTGGGCGACAAAACCAGGGCCGCTCCCAGCTGTATCTACGCCGCTTCCAGGGGGTTGGTACTCGCTCCTAACGACTGCTGTTTCACCATCGGCGCTGTCAGCGGCTAGGTGATGAAAAAGCAAATACAGTACACTGCTGATGTTGTTGGCTATGGCAAATTCATGGATGCAAGGGAGCTGTTGGCGCGCTACCGGGCGGGCGATCGCATTTTCTCCGGCCTGAGGTTGCTGGAAGTTGAGCTCCTGCAAGTGGACCTGAGTGGGGCCGACTTTAGCGGTAGTGATTTGCGCCAGTCGCGGCTGGGCCGCACCCACTTTGTCAAAAGTAACTTTACCCAGGCTGACCTCAGTGAGGCGCTGCTGTGGGGGGCCAACTTTACCGCCGCTGACTGTACCCAGGTGCAATTGCGCGATGCCGATTTGAGTGGGGCCGTGTTTGTGCAGGCCCAACTTCCCCAGGCCAACCTGATTAAAGCGATCCTCTGCGGTGTTAATTTTCAAGGCGCTAACCTGGCCCAGGCCTGGTTGATAGACACTGACTGTCGCCCTACCTCTGACCAGCAAACCAACCTGCGGCGAGCCAACCTGCAAGGGGCTAACCTTAGCTATGCCGACCTCAGCGGCGCTCAACTGGCCCAGGCTGACCTCAGGGGAGCCAAGTTCTGCCGTGCTCACCTGGGTCAAAGTTTTCGCCCCGACTCCCTTAAAACCGACTTGACCGAGGCTAACCTAGAGGGGGCTGATCTCAGCTATGCCGATCTCACAGGGGCTATTTTGCGAGGGGCCAATTTAAAGGGGGCTGACCTCACAGGGTCCACCCTCCGCAATACTGATTTTACAGGGGCGATACTGCCCGATGGTAGCCACCCCTAGTCCGGGAGGCGGTGCATTACGGCTCAACGGCTGAGTCTGTGATAGTAGGCTCTAGGCTAAGGAGCCGCCAATGCACGACCTCTAGTGCTGCAAGCTTAACCCAGCAAAATTTGCCCCGCAGCGCTGACCCCAGCCCCAGGGGTGAACTGGCTATAGCCCAACTTGGTCAGGGTGGCTTCGAGAGCACTTACCGCCGTCAGGATATCGCGATCGCCCACAAAGCCCAGGTGACCAATCCGAAAGATCTTGCCCTTCAGGTGGTCTTGACCGCCGGCTAAAGCAATATCAAACTGCTTTTTCATCACCGAGCGAATTTGCTCCGCCTCCACCTGTTGGGGCATGACGGCAGTAATCGCTGGGCTAGCACAGTCGTCTGCCCCAAACAGCGGCAGGTTGAGGGCCTGCATGGCGGCTCGGGTAGCGCGTCGCTGGCGATCGTGACGGGCAAAAATAGCCGCTAGCCCTTCTCTTTGCATCATTTGCAGGGCGGCGTGCAGGCCAAAGAAAAGATTCACCGGTGGGGTAAACGGCGTCGTGTTTTTAGCCGCCCCCTGGCTATAGGGCTTTAGATCCAGATAGAACTTGGGCAAGGTGGCCGTTTCATAGGCATCCCAGGCTTTAGGGCTGACGCTGACGAAGGCAAGCCCTGGGGGAAGCATATAGCCTTTTTGGGAGCCAGAGGCCACCACATCTAAGCCCCACTCGTCCACAGGCACGGAGCAGGCTCCCAGGCTGGTGACGGCATCTACCATGATCAGGGCCCCATGGGCTTTAACATGGCGGTTAATAGTCTCGAGATCGTTGAGTACCCCAGTGGAGGTTTCGCTATGGGTAACAATCACCGCCTTAATCGCTTTGGCGGTATCAGCTTCCAGGGCCGCTTTAAAGTCATCGGGGTTCAGCGGCTTACCCCATTCAGCGGTAATTTCCTGGGTGTCCAGGCCATAGGCGCGGGCCACTTTGCCCCAGCGCTCACCAAATTTGCCGTTATTGCCCACCAGCACTTTATCGCCTGCACTCAAAAAGTTGATCATGCCTGCTTCCATCGCCCCGGTGCCGCTAGCCGCCAGCACCAGTACATCATTCGTGGTTTGGTGCAGCCACTTTAGACCTGCGGTCACCTCGCCCATCAGGGCGCTAAACTCACCACTGCGATGTCCCATAGGGTGCTTGGCCATGGCCAGCAACACCGGTTCGGGAACCGGGGTTGGCCCCGGAATCATTAGCATTAATTTGTTTTCCATGCCTTGCCACCCAACTCTGCAATCAAAGAACAAACCTTCAGCTTACCAAGCAAAATTCCACTTCTGGACTTGGATAAGGTTTAATACAAAGACAGAACGATGTAGTCCTATAGGCAATGTCTGGCTATGATGCTCAAGTCTACAACCCGTCATGTTCATATCTATACCGCTACGGTGGAGAACAACGAGTTGGTCCCCAGTGACGATCTGCTGACCCTTGATGTAGACCCTGACAACGAGTTTAACTGGTCCGATCAGGCTCTCCAAGAGGTTTACGGCGAATTTGACCGGCTCGTGGATGCCGCTGAAGGGGAAGATCTAACCGACTACAATCTGCGGCGCATTGGCTCTGATTTAGAGCACTTCATCAGGCAACAGTTACAGGCCGGGAAAATTAGCTATAACCTCAAAACCCGGGCTCTGAACTACAGTATGGGTTTGCCCCAAGTGGTAACGGCTGAGTCCTCAGACGCCGCTGACAGCGAGTAATCTATCCCCAGTCCAGAGCCAGAGCTTTCCCATAGGCAGAACTCCATGGCTGGTCGTGGGTTGGATTTATGACTTATTTAGACAACAGTGCCAGGTGTTAGGCCAACCCAAAACCCAAAATCTGCATCTGCCACGTTGCACATACGTTAGATAGACTTGTATCTCTAGCCCTTTAGTCATGCCTGAGGGATTGTGATTCAGTGCTTTAACCCGACCTGCCAGGCGGTGGCCACTGGTTTGACCAGTCGTTGTCACGTCTGTGGAACTCCGCTGCTATACCGGTTTTTGCTGGCGGTGGGGGCCGATGTGACGCGGGCGAAACTCGGTAGCCTGATAGCTGGTCGCTACCAAGTTTTATCTGACCAGATTTGGCTCGATATCCAACCCTATGGGTCAGTCCCTACTCTCGATCAAATTCCGCCATTTCTACTGCCCTATTTGCGGCTTTCGGAATTAGCTCAGCACATGCCTCGGCCTTATGCTTATCTCGCCTCTGACGAGAGTGGCATGCCCAATCCAGTGTTGCTGCTGGATGCGGCACCCCTGGGGGTAGCGGTAGACGATCGCGACCAGATCAAGCCTTACCTGCTGCCTTCCCTGGCGGAGCGGTGGTCTCAAGGGACCGCCCTGCAACAACTGCATTGGCTGCGCCAAGTGGCGGCCCTATGGACGCCCCTCAACCAGGAACAGGTGGCGGCGACGCTGCTGGATCTAGACCAACTACGGGTGGATCAGGCGGTGTTGCGATTAACCACGCTCACCGCTGACAGCGATCGCCCCAAGGCCGCAACCCTAACCCAACTAGGGCAACGGTGGCAGGCCTTGGTCCCCACTGCCCAACCCGAATCGAGGGCTTATTTAGACTGGGTCACCCAGGCCTTGATCCAGGGGGCTATTTCCGCTGGCACCGAACTAGCAGCTGAGGTCGATCAAGCGATTCAAACCTTGGGGCAGGGGTTGAAGGTGGCCATAGACTGGGTGGCCTACACTGACCAAGGCCCAGCCCGCGATCGCAACGAAGATGCCTGTTACCCCGAGGCCCAAGTCCAGCAGCAGGTGCTCGCGGGCACGTCCGGCTCCCATGCCCTACCCCTGTTACTCGTCTGTGATGGCATTGGCGGCCATGAGCAGGGCAAGGTAGCCTCAGAAATGGCCATTCAACGCCTGAGGGAAGAGCTCCTGCCCCTAGGGGAACAGCCCAACCTCAGTCCAGATATGGTCAGCCAACGGTTCAAGCAGGCGTTGGCCTCAGTCAATGATGCGATCGTCAACCGCAACAATCATGAGCAGCGATCGGCCCGGGCTCGCATGGGGACAACCGTCGTTGCGGCTCTGGTGCATTTTCCCTATGTCTCCATTGCCCATTTGGGCGATAGTCGAGCTTATCGCATCAGCCCTGATACCTGTACCCAAATCACCCTGGATGATGATGTGGCCTCCCGAGAAGCCCATCTTGGTTATGCCCTTTACTCTGAAGCGGTACACATGCCTGGGGGCGGTGCATTGATCCAGGCTCTGGGGATTAGCGACTCAGGCTATCTTTACCCCACCGTGCAACACTTGCTGATTGACGATCCCAGCGTCCTGCTACTGTGCTCAGACGGGCTATGCGATTACGATCGCGTCGACGCGCTATGGCGCCATACCATCCAGCCTTTGACCAGGGGCCATGGTCCGATTCAGTCCGTCGCCCAAACCTTAATTCATGACGCTAACCGACTGAATGGCCACGATAATGTCACCGTCGGGCTGATGCGTTTTATCCCCCAATCTGCCCCACTGCCCACCTTGCCAGGGGCCAGATTGCGAGCTGCTGGGGCAGGCCGAACCGCCAACTCAGCGATCGCAGTAACGGCCCAGCCCACCGCTGTGCCCACCGCAATTGGAGACCCTACGCCCCCCCCTCCTAAGCGCTTGCCCTGGGTTACCCTGGGACTAGTCAGCCTTGCCGCTTTACTGACCGCCGGAAGTGCGGCCTGGTTCTACCACCAGCGACAACCCGCACCAGCCGCTCTCCGACCTGTAACCCTGTCTTGGCCGTTGGCCAGCCTTGCCGGGGATGAGCTACCGGCAAACGCTATGGCCATCACCGCTGACGTGGCAGTGGGCTCATTTTGGCAGATTGGATCAGGCCTTGCCCCAGCGGATACCAGCAACCCTCTGCGGTTGACAGCAGCGGTGAATCAGGCCGAAATGGATAACGGGCGGGTGGTAGCTACCGGCAGTATTGTCAACGTTACCAGTCGGCAAACCACCGCTGACGGCCGCCGCTGGGTGCGGCTACAGGTGTGTTCCATTCCATCTGGGGCATCTTTAGACCGAGTCCCTACCGAATCTGGTTTACCTCCGGCGGCGGATCTATCTCCGGCTGCTACAGACTTGGAACAGCAGTTGGCGTCACCAGGGCAACAGGGCTGGGCTAGGGTTAGCCACCTCTACCGCACCGCTTCTGCCCTGGAATCCGTTACTCTGGCCCAGGGGGAAGCCTGTAGGTTTTAGCCAATCTGCCTCCCTTGCTAGGCTTAGTCTTGATCACTGTCTTATGTTTTCGTCTAACTCCCTGACCTTATGCCTAGCTGTGGAACGCCTTTCGGGGTCGAGTGCTAATCACTACGCCATTTGGGTATTAGACAGCCCTTTTCCCGGTGGGGCGGCCCACCACGATCGCCTCTGGGACGAGACAATGGCCCAGCTTTGGAGTAGTTGGCAGCAGTTTTTCTCCCTGCGGGAACTGCCCTGCGTCCCCCATGTACCTTCCGCCTTTGTGCCCCAGTTTCACCTAGATGATCTGCTGAACCAGGTGTCTCCGCCCTCCTCTCAAGCGGGGGGCTACACGGGGCGGTTGATGCAGGGACTGGGCATTAGCCTATGGGAATGGCTATTTGATGGCCCGATTCGTCACACCCTCGATCGCAGTCAAGGGATTGCCATTGGTCAAAATCGGCCGTTGAAGCTGCGGTTAGACATTCGCGCCCCAGAGCTGATTAGCTTGCCCTGGGAAATTATGCAGCCCCAGCCTGGACGCCCGGCCCTGGCCCTGGGACCGCAGATTTTGTTAAGTCGCACCACTGATGCTGTGGATCCTCTACCCCTGAGCGAATTGGATACATCCCTACGGATTTTGCTGGTGTTGGGGCAAGATAGCAGTAGCACCGGGCCTGGGGGTGAGCTCCAGTTAGCCCAAGAGGCGGCAGTACTCAAAGACTTACTAGAACTGAGTGCCTCTCGCCTGACCCCTCGGCTGGGTAGCCCAGCCCCCTGCCAAGTGCAAACCTTAGTGGAACCAGATCCCAAAACCCTGGTCACCACCTTGGAAACGGGGGGATTTAACGTCTTTTTTTACAGCGGGCACGGGGTGCCAGCCCCCGATGGCGGTCTACTGTTTTTGCAATCAGGGGTAACCCTCAGCGGCATTGAACTGGCCCAGGCACTCTCCCGTAATGGCATTCGTTTAGCTGTTTTTAACACGTGCTGGGGGGCTCAACCTGACCAACAGGGACAAGGGGTGATTCCTCGCAGTAGCTTAGCTGAGGTGTTGCTCCACCACGGGGTGCCAGCGGTACTCGCCATGCGTGACTCGATTGCTGACGAAGAGGCCCTGAGCTTCATTCAGGTCTTGGCCCAGGGATTAGCCGAACGGCAGCCCATCGACCAAGCAATGGCTCGGACCCGGCAGCACCTGCTGACAGTGTATCGGTTTAACCATGCCGCCTGGACGTTGCCCGTGCTTTATCTGCATCCTCAGTTTAATGGGCACTTGTTGCGTCTACCGGCCCAGGAGGTGACCCAGATTCCAGGGCATGACCTGCCCCCAGCGGAAGTGGCGGTGTTGCGATCGGTAGAGCCCCCCCACCGATTAGGCCGCTTGTGTGGTGGCCTAATGCGGGTCGGGCGGCTGCCCGACAATGACTTGGTTATTTTGGAACCTTGGGTCTCGGGGCAGCATGCCGAAATCTTTTGCCGAAATCTGACTGGCCCTGATGGTCACGAGCCCTGCTATTACCTGCGGGATATTTCCCGCAATGGGTCCCATTATTTTGATGGCCACACGTGGCAGCATATCCATCGTCAGGAGGTGCCCCTGGCCCTGGGGACTTTGGTACGATTCGGAAGTCTGGAAGGTCAGTTGATGGAATTTACCCTGGAGGGTAATGCTTAGTTGCCAAGGCTGTGCTACGTAATTGTACTGAATCGTGCCTGGCTTACGGAATTGTAGCAAGTTATGCTGTAGCGTCTATTATCAACCTGATTACCATCCAGTGCATCGTTCATAGATAATCCCATGACTCAGCCATCCTCGCCTTCTAACCTCCCCTCTACCCCTGCGAATCGTCCTATGGCCGCTGATCACGATTTTGTCTCCCATCTGTTCACCCCTGATGCGCCTTACCCTTGGGATCACGATAGTCCCGAGGCCGAGGCGTATCTCGCATCCCTCGATACCGCCGCCGATGAGTTGCTGAATCATCCCACCATTGATGCCACCCTCCGGGCTGGATGGTCCACCTGGTCTGAGCAGGTCGAAGCTCAATGGCATGCTGATGCAACCTCGTCATCTACGCCACTGCTGGCTCGCCTTAACCAGCAGTTCCAAGAGCGGGTGCCCGCCACCCTGCTGCAAACGATCGCCACAACAGCCAGTCACCTCGCCCGCAGTGGTCGTCCCTTGATTGAGCAATTGGTTGGCTGTGTGAACGAGGCCTTACCGGGGTGGGAAAGCGATGACCTGGCGGTGTTAGCCCGTCCGCTGGCCTATTCTTTGCGGGATGGTCGCAGTGAAATTCTGGCCCTCAACCTCCGCTCCATTTCCCAGGCCGACTGGAATGCCCTTTCCGACATTGAGCAAGCCCGATTAAGCTTAGCGATCGCCTCTGTTGCCCTGAAGGCGGCTGAACAGGAGAATTAACCAAGATCGGCATGTTTAACCATAATCAATCTATTCTAGCCAAGGTCTTGAGTAGGGGTCTAGCTGGTCTGGCCATGGCTCTTTTCTAACCCCCCTGACTCAGTCTGTTGCCAGCGCAAACCTCTACAATTCGCTGTGTCGTTGGCTACACAGAACCAGCTTTTCTATAAAGATCTGATCATGCCCCCCTGACATCCCCTGGATGGCACAGCAATGATGGATAGTAATGTCCCTTTTTGATCACGCCTATGGCCTCTTCTATGCCCGTTTGGTTTTATCGGCAGCAGGCTCGCTACGACTATCGGCGGGCCTTGGTCCAACTGAGAAAAGGTAACTTGGATCAGGCCCTAGACTCCTTGTCCAGAGCCCTGGACCACTATCCCTACCCGGCTCAGATTCATGTTGAATTAGGGATTGTCCATTGGCAGAGAGGACAGATTGAAGCGGCGATCGCGGCCTTTAGTGAGGCGATCGCCCTTGACCCCACCCAGGTTAGAGCCTACGGTAACCGAGGGCTGCTGCACTCACTGCAGGGGCAAGTGGCCGCCGCCCTAGCCGATTGGCAGCAAGCCCTAGAGCATCAACCGGGTCACGCCCTGATTCACTATAATCGAGGGCTGTTATATCTCCAGCAGCAAGACTATGCTGCAGCCCTGGCTGATTTCGATCAGGCCATTGCCACTGACCCCAACCAGGCCGAAGCTTACCTGCATCGGGGCAATGTCTATGACCAGTTAGGACGCCAGACGGAAGCTGTCCGAGATTGGGAACTGGCCCTGTGCAACGACCTTAACCTAGAGCAGGCCAGGCTGAAGTTGAACCAGATACTGCAAGCAAGCGGCGATCGCGCCTTGGCCGAAAAGCTGCAAGTCGCTTTGGATCTAGACCAAATTACGGTGGTGGCCCGGCAGCAAGCCAGTGAACTCACCGTCGAACTCTCCCGCCCTGTAGGGGTAGGGATCAACTATTTTGCGCTGCCCGATCAGATCCGACAGGTATTGATCAGCTGGCAGCCCCTGAACTTGAGAACATTTCAGCTCATCGCTCGGGTTAGTGGCGCTGATCAACGCCCTGGGGTGGTGGAATGGCAAGGGCGATACCCTGTGTTTCAGGGACAGTCCTGCCCTTCAGCCCAGTGGTATCGGGTGCTGCTCACGGCCTTTGTGATCTTTCCACCCCTGGGAATTCCGGCCTTGGTTTACGCCATCAACCTGAAGCAAGCCTACCAACGGGGGGACTACCTGACGGCTGTGCAAGCCTCGAAAACCATCAAGGCCCTATGCCGTGCCGGTGGGGCCATTTCCCTAACCTTAGTTACCCTGGTGGCAGGCTACTGGGGATACCAGCAGCTCCATGACTCCAGGGTTAAAGACTTGCCCTCCCAGGCTCAACTCAACCCTTCCCCTACAGGCCCTGCTGCTAAACAACCGCCTCTGAGTGAGCCTGATGATTAGCTACCAGGGTTGGTAAGTCCATGGTTTCGTACTTTTCAAAGGGTTGATGAATCCAGGGATTGTCGGGCAAATACACCACATGGTAGTCAGGCTTGATAATGGAATCAGCCTTGTACCACAGCACTGCGGTGCGGATCTCGTCGATACTAAAACCATACTTATGCTTGAGCCAGCCAATCGAGCGTTCCAGGCTGTGGCCTGAATCGACCAAATCATCCACCAGTAAGACTTGGCTGCCTAAACCCAAAGCCGTCATACTGAGGTCACGGGAAAAGGTAATGGTCCCCCGGGTGCGCCCATCGGCCCCCCCATAGGAGGCGGTGGACAAAATGGCCAACGGCACGTCAAATAGACGGCATAAAACATCCCCAACTCGCAACCCCCCTTTGGCCAGACAAACAATCTGGTTAAACTCCCAACCCGATTCGTAAATCTGGATGGCAAGCTTTTCAATATCTTGGTGGTATTCGTCCCAGCTTACATAAAAATCAGCCATAGTCCCGCCCTATGCAACCAACTAAACTATAAAACCTACCCGTAGAATGCCAGATATGGTTGATGGGGAAATCATACACTGAGCCCGTCCTTTGAGTTGTTGACCACCGAACCCTTAATTTATGGCCGCAAACTTTTCTGATTCAGTCACGGCTGCCGACCGTCCTAAGCCGTTTTCCCTGTTGGGCAAGCTGGCTTTTGGGGCCGGGGATATTGGCCCAGGTATGACCGCTAACCTGCTGGCCTTTTCCTTCCTGATTTTCTTAACCACGGCGGCTGGCCTTAGCCCAGCCATTGCAGGGTCAGTACTGGCGATTGGCCGAATTTGGGATGCGATCAATGACCCGTTTATTGGTTATCTGAGCGATCGCACCCAAACCCGCTGGGGTCGTCGCTACCCCTGGATGGTGCTGGGGGCCATACCGTTTGGCATTAGTTTTTTCTTGATGTGGGTGGTACCCGCCTGGGATAGCGAAATGGCCCGGTTTGCATACTATGTGGTGATCTCGCTGCTGTTCCAGGTGTTTTATACCGTCATTAACCTACCCTATGCGACGTTGACCGCTGAACTGAGCAAAGATTATGACGAACGGACTGAACTCACCGCCTTCCGTCTGGCATCATCCTTGTTTGGGGCAATTTCGGCCCTGGCATTGGGGCTGCTGATTACCCAGGTGATTGATGATGTGCAGCGACAGTATTGGATCCTGGGGGGCGTTGTCAGCCTTTTAGCGGTGATCCCCTTGTTGCTATGTGTGGCCGGGACATACCCCTATGCGGTGCAGCGGGAGGCTTTACAACCTACTACCAGTAGTAGCGACACAGACTTAACCCTGTTTCAGCAGATCAAAATTGTGTTTAGCAATCGGGCCTTCCTGTTTGTGGTTGGCCTTTATCTGTTTGCCTGGCTGGCCCTGCAAATGACCGCCAGTATTATTCCCTTTTATGCCACCTTTTGGATGGGGTTAGACAACTACTTTCTAGCGGCACTGCTGGTGCAGGGAACAGCGATCATCATGATGTATTTTGTCAACCGCCTCAGCCGCCGCCTGGGCAAGCAAGAAATTTTTTATATCGGTATTGGCACCTGGGTAATTGCTCAGATTGCCCTATTCTTTATTCAGCCAGGGCAGGTGGCCGCCCTGTACTTACTATGTGCAGTGGTCAGTTTTGGGGTGGCCACCGCCTACGTGGTGCCCTGGGCCATGTTGCCCGATGTGATCGAACTGGATGAACTGCAAACTGGCCAGCGGCGAGAAGGGGTGTTTTATGCCTTTATGACCCTGTTGCAAAAGGTGGGCCTGGGCCTGGGGTTGCTCCTGGTGAGTTTGGCGCTGCAGTTTTCTGGGTTTGAGTCTGGGGCCACTGAGCAACCAGATTCGGCCCTATTGACGATTCGGATTTTTATTAGTCTTGTGCCTATGGTGCTGCTGCTGTTGGCGATGCTTCTGGCTAAGTATTACCCGATTGATCGCCAGGCTCACGAAGCCATGCTGCTGCAACTGGCAGAGCGCCACCGCATAGAGGACCAGGAACGTTCGGACTAGTTGGACTTGACCCCCAAAGCAGCCCCCTGGGATCTTGGCATGCTGCATCGGAGAGCTAGGACTTAGGGACCCCGTTCACTCCCGCCATTGTCGGCCGCGAACGGGGTCGGTATGCACTGAACCGCAATAATGCGACTACCCTTAGAGACTGTTGGTTTTGCCGGTTTCAGCCTGGGAAGGCGGGTTGCTGACCTGGCTATAGCCCATTTGGGTGGCGGCTTCCCGCAGCAGAGTAATCTGTTCTTGGAACTCGATCCCTTCGATTAACGACAACATGGTTTTGACATCGGCAGACGCCTTATAGCCCTTGGGTAGATCGACGACGCGATCGCCCATGGCTTCGGCCCACACGTACCACACCAACAGCTGATTGTTAGGGCTAAGACCGCCATAGCGCTTTGACAAAGGCGCATCTTTGCGAGCCACAATGGCGCGCATCGCTTCCAACTGGTCATCCTTGGACAGGGCAAACAGTTCCTCCGCCAAAGGTCGCGCCAGGTCGGGATCCGCAGCACTGGGCGCAGCTGGGGTAATTGAATCGCCCATGTCCTCATAAACGTAGTACAACAGCGCCAACTTGTCATCTACGCTGAGGGCGTTATAGCGCTCAAATAGCTGCTGGGTCGATTGATTGGTAATTTGGGTTGTGCTGATTGTAGAAGCAGCCATAACACCTCGTTTTTGTAACAATACTTTACCTATCAAAACAGTTAATAGCGCAATCATCGTCCATCGGCGGAAGGAGATGCTCTCAGCCTTTATGGGGAGAAACTGACTTAGAGCAGGCCGATAAGGGTGGCGATCGCGGGCAGCACCCGATTCATCTCATCTAATGTGGTGTTCGACAAGTCTGCTGCTGGTAACCGCAGAGCTCCGAACTATTGACAGTAGATGACGCTACCTCTAAGGGTACAGGTATTAATTCGGCTCCAAGGCGATCGCGATTACCGCTTGAAATCTTTTCTCTTCAATAAAGAAATACCTTGCACTGCCTAGAGACTTGATAGGCTGAGAGTAGTATTGTCGCCCCTCCACATTTCCAAGGGTTTCGTTGTCTATGCCGGTACTATCGTCCCAGCCCCAGTCTTCTGTGGTCAGTCCTGCCCCGTTACCCACGGGGCAGACCATCGTGCTCAACGTCAGCGGCATGAAATGTGCCGGCTGTGTGCGGGCAGTGGAAAATCATCTGGCCGGGGTGGAGGGGGTACGATCCGCAACGGTCAACCTGATCACCGAAGTGGCGGTGGTAGAAGCGGAAGCGGGCCAGGTCACCGCCGATGAGCTGGCGGCCCAGGTGGCCCAGGCTGGGTTTACAGCCACCCCCAGACCTGGGGATGGGACCGACTCGGCCGACCTGACAGACTGGGTAGAGCGCAAGCGTCAGGAGCAACAGCAACAGGGGCGGCGGCTGGCGATCGCGATCGCCCTGCTCATACTTTCCACTATTGGCCACCTGAAGCATTTCGGCTGGCTGACGGTACCGATACTCAGCGACCTGTGGTTCCACGCCCTGCTGGCCACCGTCACCCTGGTTGGTCCGGCCCGGCAAATTTTAGTGGACGGCTGGCAGGGGATGCAGCGACTGGCCCCCAACATGAATACCCTGGTAGCCCTGGGCAGTGGCAGTGCCTACCTGGCCAGTGTGGTCGCCCTGGGCTTTCCCCAGCTGGGGTGGGAATGCTTCTTTGACGAGCCGGTGATGCTGCTGAGCTTTATTTTGCTGGGGCGCACCCTAGAACAACGGGCTCGGTTTCAGGCGGCGGATGCCCTGCGATCGCTGGTGGAATTACAGCCCGCTGTGGCTCGGTTGATTGGGGATCCGACCAGTGCTGAGACGGCCCAAGCCGGGGTTGAGGTGCCCGCCCACTCGGTGCAGAAGGGGGAATGGGTCCAGGTGCTGCCCGGCGAGAAGATCCCCGCCGACGGTACGGTGGTGGCCGGACAGGGGACTGTGGATGAGTCCATGCTGACCGGCGAGTCCATGCCGGTGCTCAAGCAGCCGGGGGACACGGTGGTCGCTGGGACCTTAAACCAGTCAGGGGCGATCGCCCTACAGGTGACCGGCACCGGTCAAGACACTGTGCTGGCTCAGATGATTCGCCTGGTGGAAACGGCCCAGGGCCGCAAAGCGCCGATCCAGCGACTGGCGGATGTGATTTCTGGCTACTTTACCTACGGGGTAATTACCCTGGCGACCCTCACGTTTCTATTTTGGTATTTTGTCGGGCTGCCTGCCTGGCCCCAGGTGATGGATGCGGCTCTGGGCATGGCCCATGCAGGGCACCAGATGACGATGACATCATCCACCCTGTTAGTCAGTCTGAAACTGGCGATCGCGGTGATGGTGGTAGCCTGCCCCTGTGCGTTGGGGTTAGCCACCCCCACGGCGATTTTGGTGGGGTCTGGCCTTGGGGCTGAACGGGGCCTGCTAATTCGTGGGGGTGATAGCTTAGAGACCATTCACCACCTGGATAGGGTGGTGTTTGACAAGACTGGCACCCTCACCTCAGGTTCACCTGAGGTAACGGCCATTCACTGTGTTGATCGAGGGCTGACCGAGGCGGACCTGCTACAATTGGCCGCCACTGTAGAAAGCGGTACCCGCCATCCCCTGGCCCTGGCAATTCAGCAGGCGGCCACCAGCCGAGATTTATCCCTTTTACCGGCTGATGATTTTCAGACCCAACCGGGGCTAGGGGTTATGGCCCAGGTCACTTGGCAAGGGCAGGGGGTTGCCTGTGTCCTAGGCAATCAGGCCTGGATGACAGAACAGAGCCTTGATCTGTCTGCGGCGGTGCAAACCCAGGTCACTGACTTAGCCAATGCCGGGCAAACAGTGGTGTATGTGGCACTGGGGGACCAGGTGGTGGGGCTATTGGCGATCGCCGATCAGCTGCGACCAGATGCGGCCCAGGTGGTGCAAGGGTTGCAGCAGCAGGGGCTACAGGTGCAGGTGCTAACGGGCGATCGTCCCGAAGTGGCTAGGGCGATCGCGGCCCAACTGAACTTGGATCCCAACCAAGTGCAGGCCGATGTGTCGCCCCAGGACAAGGTCGATGCCATTCGCCAACTCCAAGCCGCCCAGCACACTGTCGCCCTGGTGGGGGATGGCATCAACGATGCCCCGGCCCTGGCCCAGGCCGATGTGGGAATCAGCCTCCATTCCGGCACCGACATCGCCATGGAAACGGCTGACGTCATTCTCATGGGGGATCATTTGTCCGGGGTGCTGGATATCCTGGTCCTCAGCCGAGCCACTTTCAATAAAATCCGTCAGAACCTCGCCTGGGCCTTCGCCTACAACCTGGTGGCGATTCCCCTGGCGGCAGGGGTACTGTTGCCCACCGTCGGCATTAGCCTCAGCCCAGCCGCAGCCGGGGGTATGATGGCCTTCAGTTCGGTGGCGGTGGTGGTCAATTCGCTGCTGCTGCGGCGGCACGCTGCCCTGACGTAGCGGACACCTGGGTTCGCCCCTACGTCGCCTCCCTCACGTTGCCATTTCCTGGGGTTATCATTCCCCTGGCAGGGCGGACACCTGGGTCCGCCCCTACGGCATTCCCCCCTCCCCGACCGGTGCATTGCGCCCCAGGTTGACCACCAATATCTAGACCCCGACCGCTAATGCACCCTACAATTTCAATTCAAAATTCAAAATTCAAAATTCAAAATTCACCCCCCCCACCTTCCCCATCACCCCATCACCCCACTTCCCCATCACCCCACTTCCCCATCACCCCACTTCCCCATCACCCCACCATGCCCACCCCAACCAACCCCATCCCCCCCGGTCCCGGTCAAGAATCCGTTTGGGACTATCCCCGTCCTCCCCGAGTAGAGGAGTCATCTCGTCATATTCAGGTGCTCTTTAATGGCGTGGTAATCGCCGACTCTCGACAGACGAAGCGGGTTCTAGAAACCAGCCATCCGCCGGTTTACTACATGCCGCCAGTGGACGTACAAATGTCCTATCTGCACCCCAGTCCTCGCCGGACCTACTGCGAATGGAAAGGCAGCGCCCAATACTTTACGGTGGTTGTGGGCGATCGCCAGGTGGCCAATGGGGCCTGGTGTTACCCGCAGCCCACGGCAGAGCGATTTCTGGGTATCGCTAACTTTATAGCGGTTTACCCTGGCTTAATGGACGCCTGCTATGTGGATGGAGAGCAGGTTCAGGCCCAGCCAGGGGATTTCTATGGCGGTTGGATTACCCAGAATATCGTGGGGCCTTTCAAAGGGGGGCAGGGTACCTGGGGGTGGTAACTAAACCCCTAAGGCGAATTATGTCTGTCTAGATCCCAGGGTTCTGCCCTGGGACCTCCCAAAATTTATGATCTATAAACCTAAGAACCCTGGGATCTGGAGCGGCGTTTTAGTGGGGGTCTCAGTCGAGGGGGGAGTCTGGCACGGAACTACAGGTGGGGGCAATGCCCAGGGTATCGCGGCTGTTGGTGAGGACGTCTACGGCTCGCTTTAGCTTGGCCTCTAGGAAGCGTTTTTGATCCAGCAGTTGCCTGAGCTTTTGGTGTCGAGCAATGGCCAAGCTAATGGTGGATAGCTGTTCAGGCGGGCAGGGGAAATAGTGGACCCGGCCGTCTGAATCGAGACTACACAACCGGTAGGAGGGCGCATTGATCTCTGCGTTGGGGGCTAGGGCAGGGGGAGATCCACCAGCTTGCTCCACGGACTCGCACAGCTGATCGACATAACCTGATAGGGCCTGGGGATCACCATGACGTAGTAAAGCGGCATCAACCCCAGCCAGTCCCGCGTTGCTGTCGATAGTTTCTAGCCAGCCATCCACGATGGGGCCTTCCAAATAGAGGTCTTGAATCTGCTGCATCGTTTGCTTCAGGTCGTGGTGCCAGGTGTTAACCGCCATCTGAATATCTTGTAACACCTTGATCGCCAGCGCTGGGTTGGCATCGTGGCGATGGCGACTAAAGCTAGGTCGCTTGCGCCGGGGTAGGGCGGGCAGTTGGGAGGATGGGGGTTGGGTTGGGAAAGCAGTGACTGGGGTTTTGCTGGTCGTCTTGGCTGGGCCATGGCTGGCAATGTTGAAGGAGACAGTTCGCCGTGGTTCTGCCGCCACCGAGGGGGGCTGACCTGGGGCAGTAACGGGGGCCAGGGAGGGTAATTCAATCGATTCTGACGGATAAGCCATGGTGGTTGGACCCAGTAACGCCAGGGCGAAGGTTGGAAACCCATTGACGCGATCGCCCTCGATTCAATTTATACCTAAAATCGCTGGGTTTGAGCCACTCCCTATACATCTTCACCTAACCGCCAATTTGGGACATGGTACGGCTGTAGGCCCCCGTCACCCCCGAGTCTCGCATTTTGAAGTTAATGTCGGGCTTAGCCGCCAGCAGGTCTCCCACCTGGCGACGCAATTGCACCAAGTCTCCCCCCTGGCGCAAAGGTGTCTTGAGATCAAGTTGGCCGGTTTCGTTCAGCAGGCAGGGACGTAGCCACCCATCGGCCGAGAGGCGCATCCGGTTGCAGCGATCGCAAAAACATTCCGACATTTGACTAATGAACCCTACGGTGCCCATGGCCCCGGGAATTTGAAAGACATCGGCAGGACCGTTGCCAGTGACGGTACCGGCTTGTAGGCCCCAACGCTGACGAATGCGATCGCGAATCTGTTCCGAATCCACCCAGCCGCGGTGCTTAAATAAACTATCGTTACCAATCGGCATGAACTCAATAAACCGCACGTGCCACTGGCGATCCAGCGTTAACGCCGCCAGATCCAAAATCTCGTGATCATTCACCCCAGGGATCACCACCACATTCAGCTTTAGGGGGGAAAACCCAACCCGGTGCGCCGCCTGAATCCCTTGCCAGACGTCATACCAGCGCGATCGCCCCCGGCCACCGACAATCTGCTGAAACACCTCAGGCTCTAACGAATCTAAGCTGATATTAATCCGTCGCAGTCCTGCCTCCCAAAGGTCCTGGGCCAGCTTGCTGAGGAGAAAAGCATTAGTCGTCATAGCCAAATCCTGGGTCCCCGGCAACTGGGAAATGTCTCGCACAATCTCCACCACATCTGGTCGAATCAAGGGCTCTCCCCCGGTCAGCCGAAAGCGGCAAAATCCCAGGGGTAGAAATACCTGCTGCAGCAGAGTATTTAACTCGTCCCGAGTCAGCCAATCCCGCTGCTGCACATACTGCAAATCAACCCCCTCCGGCATGCAGTACTGACACTGAAAATTACAGCGATCAATCAGGCTAATGCGTAGGTAGTCAATGGTAGGCATTGGGTTAGCGGGGGGGATGGTTCAGGGAGTGCAGGATCAGTTTAGCAACAGATAGATTGTTAAAGCAGGCTGTGGCACTCTCATCCAGTGAAGACAATGGGGAAAGCTGCCTTTTGCCTTTGCCGCCGCCGAGGGTCGGTTATCGCGACTTACCGAACGGTTCTGGCAACGATAATCTAGCGAAGTTAGCACTCAACTAGAACGAGTGCTAAGTTGGTCACTGGAGAGCTGAAAGAGCAGGACATGGCAAAAAAAGTTTCCTTTGATGAGGCATCTCGGAAGTCTCTCGAAAAGGGCGTTAACGCCCTGGCGGACGCCGTTAAGATTACCCTCGGCCCCCGGGGACGGAACGTTGTGCTGGAGAAGAAGTACGGCGCACCGCAAATCGTCAATGATGGCATTACTATCGCCAAAGAAGTTGATCTGTCTGATCCCTTTGAAAATCTTGGGGCCCGCCTGATGCAAGAGGTGGCCTCTAAGACGAAGGACCTGGCTGGAGACGGGACCACGACGGCCACCGTGTTAGCCCAGGCCATGGTTAAAGAAGGGCTAAAGAATGTGGCAGCTGGCACTAACCCGGTCAGCCTGCGACGCGGTATTGAAAAGGCTGTGAATCTGTTGGTTAAAGAAATCGCGGCCATCGCCAAACCTGTCGAAGGGAATGCCACCATTGCCCAGGTGGCTACCGTGTCTGCTGGCAGCGATGAAGAAATCGGCAAAATGATTGCCGAAGCGATGGACAAGGTGACCAAAGACGGTGTGATCACGGTGGAAGAGTCCAAGTCTCTGTATACCGAGTTAGACGTCGTGGAGGGGATGCAGTTCGACCGCGGTTACATGTCTCCCTACTTTGTCACCGACCAGGAGCGGATGGTGACCGAGTTAGAAAACACCCGGGTTTTGATCACCGACAAGAAAATCAGTGCTATCCAGGATCTGGTCAGTGTACTTGAGCGCATTGCTCGGGATGGGGCTCCCCTGCTGATCATCGCTGAAGATATTGAAGGGGAAGCCCTGGCCACCTTAGTGGTGAACAAGGCTCGCGGGGTACTGAATGTGGCAGCGGTCAAAGCCCCCAGTTTTGGCGATCGCCGTAAAGCCATGTTGCAAGACATTGCTGTTCTGACTGGCGGTCAGGTGATTTCTGAGGAGGTTGGCCTCAACCTAGAAACCGTTGACCTATCAATGCTAGGGGTGGCCCACAAGGTGACAATCACCAAAGACACCACCACCTTAGTGTCTGACAGCGGCAACAAGGCCGACATCGATAAACGGGTAGCTCAAATTCGTAAAGAGTTAGAACTGACTGACTCTGAGTACGACAAAGAGAAGCTGTCCGAGCGGTTAGCGAAGCTGGCTGGCGGAGTGGCTGTGATTAAGGTAGGGGCGGCGACCGAAACCGAACTGAAAGACCGCAAGTTGCGCATCGAAGATGCTCTCAGCGCTACTAAGGCGGCTGTAGAGGAAGGGATCGTACCTGGTGGTGGAGCCACCCTACTGCATTTAGCCAGTAAGCTCGAGGGGTTCAAGGGTTCCCTGGATAATCCTGAAGAGGCGGTCGGGGTGGATATCGTCATGCGAGCGATTGAATCTCCCCTGCGGCAAATTGCCGACAACGCCGGCCAAGAAGGGTCTGTGGTGGTTGAAAAGGTGAAAAGTCAGAGTTTCCCCATCGGCTACAACGCCCTTACCGGTGCCTTCGAAGATTTGATTCAGGCTGGAATTATTGACCCTGCCAAGGTCGTTCGTTCTGCGCTGCAGGATGCGGCCTCGATTGCTGGCATGGTGCTGACCACTGAAGCCCTGGTGGCTGAAATCCCTGAACCTGAGCCCCCCGCTGGCGATCCCGGCATGGGTGGTATGGGCGGCATGGGCGGCATGGGCGGCATGGGCGGCATGGGCGACATGGGTATGATGTAGTCCCAGGCGCTAGCTATTCTGCCACAGGCGTCAGCCAGAACCATGGCTAGGGAGGCAGGAGGTTGCGATCGCAACCTCCTGCTTTCTGCTATGGGTATCAGCTATAGATTCAGTAGCAACTGTTGGGGATAAAGCTCTTGATACAACGTCTCAAGGTCGCCACGGCGATATAGATAACGGTTGCTGCGGCGGGAGGCGCGATACTCGCAACCCCGTTGATCCAGCTGCTGTTGTAGCTCTCGTTTTGTGCAGGTAAACGCCTTAGCAGCCTCCCGCAGGGGAATCCACTGCTGGGCAAATTGCTGACGCAGGGCACTATCGCTCAACTCCCCCAGTTGGGTGAGGAGTACATTGGCCAATAGCCAGCAAGCTTTCGTGTCTGCTAGGGCGCGATGCGATCGCCCTACATCAAAGCCAAAATGTTGAACCAGTTGGGGTAAGCTGCGAGATGGCAAATCTGCCAGCAGTAGCCGAGACAACAGGACCGTACAAAATTGCTGGCGATCGGGGCGTTGGAACGTTTTTCCTAAGCGATGATACTCCGACTGAATAAAGCTGTAGTCAAAAGTCAAATTATGAGCGGTCAAAGTTCCCTGGTTAAGCCGTGGCTGCAGCCCTGACCACACCGCCTCCGCCGTTTGCCCTTGACGCACCATCGCCGTTGTGATTCCGGTTAGTCGAGTAATCATGGCAGGCACAGACACATTGGCATTGACCATGACGCTAGTCTCATAGGTGATTCCCGCTTGCAGAGAGCCCTGAATCACCGCGATTTCAATCACCCGCCCATCTCTTGCACGGGAACCAGTCGTTTCCACGTCCACAACCGTCAACTGAGCTTCAGTAAGCTGTCGGTAATAGGTCAATAAATGGTCCGATAACAGGGTTGACTGAGCAATGCCAGAAGCAGAAACAGGAATCATGACCGATGCCAAGGAGGATAGTCCCTCTAAGGTGCCACAAAATTCGAGACCTGAAATATCTCCCAGAATATTTGGGGAGACTCGTCCCAGCGTAGCTCAGCTAAATACTAATCCAAACTAATCCAAGGTTTTAGCTGAATCAGCGGGAAGCCCCGCACTCTAGGTGTTAGCGTAAGCTTGCCGCAAGTAGAGCCTGAATGTCGGGATGTAGGCCGTAGTGAAATCTCCTGTGGTAGCGACAAAACTAGCTAGGGGTGAAATATCCCTAGCATTAAGAAGCTGATTGAATTTGTCGGGCTTAAGCGACTGACCGCCCCCCCCACTCAAGGGAAAACCGTTATCTTCTTTGTGCTTGATTAACGGATAGAGTTGGCATCAATGACTTCGTCAGCTTCGTCACTGACCTTTGATTTACGCCATAACCTTGTCCACCGCTCTTTCACGATCAACCATAGAAATGGCAAGTCATCCAGCAGATAGCGCTTCCAAAGGCGTTTAGGCTCAGACATCAACCGGTATAACCATTCTAACCCCAACTGGCTAACCAACTCGGGTGCGCGCGGCTTATGACCAGCTTCAAAGTCAATGGCAGCCCCCACAGCTAAGAAAATATCAATGTTAGGCAGTTGATCCTTATGCTTAGCGATCCACTTTTCCTGCTTAGGAGCTCCAACCCCAACCACCAGTACATTAGCTGAGGATTGGCGAATCATGGTAAGGATTTTTTCACATTCTGCCTCATTTTTTTCAAATCCAAAGGAAGGAGAGTGGGCTTGCACGATAATCTGACGACCAATGCGTTGGTTAATCCGGGACTGAGCCTGGCGGGCCACTCCCTCTCTACCTCCTAACAGGAAGATCTTAATATGTTCGTTGTGGCGGTGGTGCTCACAAAACATGGGGAAGAGGTCGGAGCCGGAAATCTTGGCTTTGATAGGTGTGCCTAGGAATTTAGAAGCAAGCAATAACACCTGGCTGTCACAAACACGGAAGTCTGCCTGGCTGTAAGCTTTTACAAAATCAATATCCTTTTGGAGCTTCATTAAATGATCAACGTTAGGGGTAAAAACAACTCCTTTTTCTAGCTGCTCCAAGAAATCACTGACAGAAATATTATCAATCGGAATATTTAAAATCTCGACCTGATTTTGGATGCGCTCATACTGCTGCTTTCTCAATTCACGAGCAGTCGATTCTAAAGCAGCTTTACGAAACTGCTTGTAAAGTTGCTTTACATCCTGAGCTGGAACCTGCCGCGAACCGGCTGATTCTAGTTCAGGTGGTGAGATTGACTCGGTGGACAGTGGCTCCATAGGGCTATCTGTATTCAGGACTCTGTGCAAATATAGATTTAGATTTCTTTTAATAGCTATCCAGGGCAAATTGTTGGTCAGCGATCATAGGAGCTGACTAAACGCTACCCAACAGAACTTTGAATGTGTTTAGAAAGCCCCGATTAATCTAATGTCCAGCTCTTCCAGAAAGACAGGGCATATAACCTAAGCCAGATAAGAGGGGCGACATCACATGTCGAACGGTATCATAATTGTCAGTGAGGTAACACTATCGGTAAAGAAACTGTGTGTTGATCCTAAACGAGGGACTAACCCATGCCCTGTCTTTCACATCGGGTTCATAAAAGCTGAATAAGTGTGTAAAGTCTAAATAACTTGAGATTTAAAATCGGTGCATGTTCCCTAAAGGGACATGGGCTGCGGGATAGGCCGTCAAACGGGTATGTCTAGGGCGACCTGGGTCGACGGTCTACCTGACGTTAGCTCTGTACTCACTGTGTGGCTTTCCCATGACAGCTCAACCTCGCGATGTGCAAATCTATCAAATTGCGGCTGGCACGACGGTAATGCGGTGCCGCAGTTGGAACCGGCTGCGTTTTGAGATTGAATACGCCCTGGAACGGGGCACAACGGCCAATAGTTATTTGATCCAGGCAGATCGCACAGCCCTGGTTGATCCGCCGGGGGAGTCTTTCTGTGAGATGTTTGTGACCGCCCTGGAACGTCATATCGATCTCTATCAGTTGAATTTTGTGATTCTTGGGCATATCAACCCTAACCGGGCTGCAACTTTAAAGATTTTGTTAGGACGGTTGCCAGATATTACCGTTATCTGCTCTAACCCTGTGGCCTTGGCCCTTAAGGATTTATTGCCCGAAGCATCTCCTCGGGTGCGAGTAATTCGCAGCAGCGATGATCGATTGGATCTGGGGCAGGGCCATGAGTTACAGTTTGTTCCTATTCCCACCCCCCGTTATCCAGGCGGGCTAGCCACCTTTGATCCCTATGCTCAGGTGCTGTATTCCGATAAGCTTTTTGGCGCCCATCGCTGTGATGATGCCGTGTTTGATTTGGGCTGGGAGGCTCTGCTTGATGATCGTCGCTATTATTTTGACTGTTTGTTTGCCTCGGGTACGCGCCAGGTGCTGGCTGCCCTTGACCGATTAGAGGCGATTCCGTTTCAGGTGTTAGCCCCTGGTCATGGGCCAGTGGTGCGCTACAGTGCCCGAGAACTTTTCCACAGCTATCGTCAGTGGAGTCAGGCCCAAACAGCCCAGGACTTATCTGTAGCTTTAATCTACGCTTCCGCCTATGGCAACACGGCGACGATTGCTCAAGCCCTGGCCCGGGGGATAACCAAGTCAGGGGTCGCTGTGGAGGCGATCAATGCTGAACATGCGGATCCAGAAGAGATCAAAGCGGCTGTGGAGCAGTCTGCTGGTTTTTTGATGGGGTCGCCTACCCTGGGAGGCCATGCGCCAACTCAGATGCAAACGGCCCTGGGCATTGTGCTCTCGACCGCCTCTAAATCTCAGCCAGCCGGGGTCTTTGGCTCTTTTGGGTGGAGTGGGGAGGCGATTGACCTGCTGGAACGCAAGTTGAAAGATGGGGGTTACTCCCTGGCGTTTGAACCGATTCGGGTTAAGTTTAAGCCTACAGATGTCACCCTGAAATACTGTGAAGAGGTGGGGACGGACTTTGCCCAAGGACTGAAAAAAGCCAAGCGAGCAAAGCAGCCTCGCACCCCTGCTTCGGGGGTGGAACAGGCGATTGGGCGGATTGTCGGGTCTCTGGGGGTGGTCACAGCCCACCAGGGGGAGGTATCCAGCGCGATGTTAGCGTCTTGGATTTCCCAGGCTTCGTTTACGCCTCCTGGCTTTACAGTGGCTGTGGCCAAGGACCGGGCCATTGAGTCTTTGATGTATCCAGGTAGCTCGTTTGTGTTAAATATTTTGGCTGAAGGAAAACACCTGGGGCCAATGAAGCATTTTCTTAAGCCGTTTTCCCCAGGGGAAGATCGGTTTCAAGAGATTGATATTGACGTGGCTGACCATGGAGCACCAATTCTAAAAGATGCGATCGCCTACCTTGACTGCACTGTAGCCCAGCGCATGGAGTGCGGTGACCACTGGCTAGTGTATGCCACCGTCAACGCTGGGCAGGTGCTGGATAGCGACGCTAAGACTGCGGTGCATTTCCGTCAAACCGGTACCCACTACTAAACCGGTAGTCACGATTAATCTGTTATCTAGGGATCCAGCCTATCTCAGACTATTAAGCTGCATGAACGACTGGCCCCGAAATGGCTACGCCCCAGCCGAATATGCTACCAGTAGGAATACTGGCTGAATGCCCGAGGTCATTGCCTGGACTACTTTTCAGCCAATTGTTACTAAAACGTGAATTTCAACCGCTTTAATACCTCTGAATTCATGCCAGTTGCTCCCTACTGCCCATCCTCCAGCCAGGATCTTCAGGCCGTTCATCAGTTTATAACTACCTGCTTACCTCAAGTTGCGCCATCCCAACCTACTCAACTGGTTAGCATTACCCTGGCTGTACCTACCGTTGATCCATTGTTGGTGCTAACCCACCTAGCCCATAGCCCAGACGTGCATCTCTATGTGGAGAATGCTGCGACTCAGACCGCTGCTGTAGCGTTAGGGAGCGTCCTTAACCACCAGGTTTTTGGGGCAGATCGCTTTGCCCAGGCCCGTCAGTTTATTGATCATTGGGGGCGTCGCACTCAGCATTATCAAGCCCCAGAGGTACCGATCGTAGCCCTGGGCTGCACCAGCTTGCCCAGGTTCTTCTGTACGTTCACCTTCTTTGCCCAGAGTAGCCACAGTCGAATCGGCTTCCCTGGGGCCACCGTGGTCTTACCCCAGTGGCAACTGCTACGTCAGGGGAACCGCTGCACCTTGACCTTGAATGTGCATCTCACCCCTAGCACAACTCCCGCTGCTGTTCTCTCAGATCTAGAAACCAGCATTCAGGCTATCGATCGCCTCAGCCAACAGCAGTGGCACAATCCCTTACCCTTGCAACCCCAACCCATAGAACCAACGGG
This sequence comes from Nodosilinea sp. P-1105, assembly GCF_012911975.1. Classification (GTDB taxonomy): domain Bacteria; phylum Cyanobacteriota; class Cyanobacteriia; order Phormidesmidales; family Phormidesmidaceae; genus Nodosilinea. The sequence goes on from NZ_SMDQ01000022.1 coordinate 28,669, forward strand.
CCAGGCGGAAAGCCAGTTTAAGGCGGCCGTGGCTACAGCTTTAGGGCATATTGCGCACCACAGACTCCAGAAAATTGTCTTAGCCCATGCTTTTGACTGGATCCGGCCAGAACCGTTCCAACCTTTACCGTCCCTAGGGCAGCTCCGCCAGCGCTACCCTGACTGCTATGTCTTTTCGGTGGGAAATGGCCAGGGGAAGCGATTTATGGGGGCTAGCCCTGAACGGTTACTAAGTGTACGTCAAGGGAATCTGATCACCGATGCGTTAGCTGGTTCGGCCCCTAGGGGACATAGCCCCCATGCCGATCGTCAGTTGGCCCTGCAGCTGTTGCGGAGTCCTAAAGAACAGGGGGAACATCGCCTGGTAGTTGAATTTTTAGCCCAAAAGCTGATGGATCTAGGTCTGCATCCCATTTATCCTAAGACCCCCACCCTACGACGACTATCGAATATTCAGCACCTGCATACTCCCATTCAGGCCCAACTATCCGTGGGTACCCACCCCCTACAGTTGGTAGAGGCGCTCCACCCCACCCCAGCTGTAGCTGGCGTCCCCACCTACGATGCCTGCGAACAAATTCACCGGTTTGAGTCCTTTGATCGGGGACTGTATGCGGCTCCCCTCGGGTGGATTGGTGCGAATGGTGATAGTGAGTTTATTGTGGGCATCCGCTCGGCGCTGATTGATCACAACTGGGCTCGACTCTACGCAGGAGCTGGTATTGTGGCAGGGTCGAACCCAACTCGCGAATGGGCCGAGATTCAGCTGAAATTTCGGGCCCTGGGCGAGGCGTTATTGTAGTCGTCCATGACCCTTGACTTTCGCAATACAAATACGCTGTGGGCCTCAGTGTTAGCAGAGACCCTGGCGCGTTTGGGTATGCAGACTGTGGTGATTTCGCCAGGGTCCCGTTCGACACCGCTGACAGTGGCTTTAGCCAGTCATCCCCGTCTGGAGTCGTTGCCCATCTTAGACGAGCGATCGGCGGCATTTTTTGCCCTAGGCCAGGCCAAGGCCACGGGGCGACCGGTGGGGTTGGTCTGTACATCGGGCACGGCTGGGGCTAACTATTACTCGGCTGTGATTGAAGCGAAAGAAAGTCGAGTCCCCTTGCTGGTGATGACGGCCGATCGCCCGCCGGAACTGCGAGACTGTGCCTCCGGCCAAACCATTGACCAGCAGAGGCTGTTTGGTCAGTTTGCCCAGTGGTATGCCGAACTGGCCTCCCCCACTGCTGATCTAGCGATGTTACGTTACCTGCGTCAGGTTCTGGTGCAGGCCTGGCAGCGATCGCAGTGGCCTGTACCGGGGCCAGTCCACCTCAACTGTCCTTTCCGTGATCCCTTGGCCCCAGTGGCTGATGGCTCGGTGGCGGGGCTAGAGGCTACATGGGCTAGGGACTTTTTTGAGCACTTGAGGACGGTTGATCAATCCAGTTTTCCCCAGCCAGTTGGGCCTATCCCTGGGTTAGATACCTGGCTGAGCTGCGATCGCGGTCTGATCATTGCCGGCCCAGCCCAGCCCCCTAACCCTAGGTCATACAATACGGCTGTAGCCCGTCTGAGCCAGTATTTGGGTTGGCCGGTGTTGGCTGATGCCCTATCGCCTCTACGCCATGCGGCTTCCCAGCATCCCTACTTGGTGACCACCTATGACCCGATTCTCCGGCAGGCTTTCTGGACCCAACCCCTCGACGCTACTCAGGTGATTCAACTGGGTTCCCTGCCCACCAGTAAAGTCCTGCGCCAATGGCTGGACCAGACCCAGCCCTACCGCTGGGTGTTGGATTCTCTGGGGGCTAACCTGGATCCCCTCCATGGTTCGGTAACCCCGGTGCCACTCGGGATCGAGGCCATCACCGCAGTCCTGCCAATGACGACATCTGTGCCCCCCCTGTCGGTCTACGGTGAGCAGTGGTTGCGGCTAGAGGGCAAAGTTAGGCGACAGTTAGATACGGCCCTGGCTGATTTAACCCATTTATTTGAGGGCAAAGTACCTTGGCTTATGGCCCACTGTCTTCCCCCAGGCACCCCTGTTGTAATCGCCAATAGCCTGGCAATTCGCCAGATGGAATGGTTTTGTCCGCCCAGCGATCGCGGTCTACGGCCCTGGTGTAATCGCGGTGCCAACGGTATTGATGGCACCCTCTCTACCGCCCTGGGAATTGCCCACCAGGGGCCACCAACGGTGCTGCTAACGGGGGATCTGGCTCTGCTCCACGACACCAATGGTTGGCTTACCCTGCCCCAGTTTCAGGGACATTTGACGGTGGTGTTAATCAATAACCAGGGGGGCGGTATTTTTGAAATGCTGCCCATTTCCCAGTTTGAGCCACCGTTTGAGGATTTCTTCGCCACCCCCCAGCAGGTGAACTGGAGCCATCTCTGTGCCACCTATGGGGTGAATTATGAACAGATCAAAACCTGGGCTCAGTTGCAGGCCACCCTGGAGTTTTTGCCAACCCGGGGAGTGCGCTTGCTGGAAATTCGCTGCGATCGCCACCAGTCCCTGACCCTTACTCAGCAGTTGCTGAATCTGGAGTAGTCACCCGCTGCCAACCAGAGCATCGGTCTCCCTGCCCTTGTCATGGGGATCGTGCCGGTCGCTGACGCAAGAAATCCCGAATGTGCCGGGGGGTGCGGTGCTGCGCCCGAGTATTATCTGAGTAATAGGGCGTTAGAGCTAAATATCCTCCGGCGGCTAATTCTAAAATGATGCAGCTACTATTGACGCCACTCGGGTTAACCACAACCTGCCTGGTTCCCGTCGCTGGTCGCAGGCTAACAGCCTTGATATGCACCAAGGGGCAGTGGGTCGTTTGAATCTGCCACAGCCGTTGCCGACGAATGGTGACCTGTCCTTGTCTGGTGACCTGTCCTTGTCGCCGATCGAAGATGCAGCGTACCGTTGGGCGATCGCCCAACACCAGCATTCCTGTCAGTGCCAGTAGACCACTCAGCCAGGCTAAGGCCCATGCCGCATTGGCATCGCCCCAGTTTCTCAGCAATCCCAGCCCCAAAACTGCCATCGCACTGACCAAAAGGCCGAAGCCGACCCACCATAGCAGCCAGGGGCGATCGCCAATCACCAGATGGGTATCACTATGGTTGAAAACATGCATCAATCATCCACTCCAGGCAGAGTAACAGCGCCCTATTAGTCAACCTGGGGCAACCAAAAGATAAATTCACTCCCTTCGCCCACCTGGCTTTTAACCTCAATTTGCCCCCCTTGTACCTCCACCAGACGGCGGCAGATGGTCAGCCCTAACCCGGTACCGCCCGATCCACGATTACGGGAGCGGTCCGCCCGCCAAAATCGCTCAAATACATAGGGTAAGTCCGCCTCAGCAATGCCAATCCCCGTGTCAGCGATACTGATATAGACCCGCCGATTATCTGGCCAGGCGGTGACTGTAACTCGCCCCTTTTCGGTATAGCGCAGGGCATTACTCAGCAAGTTGATCATAATTTGTTCAACTCGAATCGGGTCAGCACAGACGGCCGGTAAATCCTCAGGACAGTCTAAGGTCAAGATCACCCGATCATCACTGGCGAACTGGTCCGCAAAGGCCCGTACTAGCCCCGTCAATAGGGCAGATAACTCTACAGTTTGAGTCTGAATCGGTAAATACCCCGCCTCCAGCTTAGAGAGCTCTTGCAGGTCATTGACCAATCGTTGCAGCCGGGTTGTTTCATCGGCCAGCCGCTGATACAGGTCAGTTTCAGCCGGGACGGCCCCATCGGCCAACCCTTCTAGATAGCCATGCAAAATGGTCAGGGGTGTGCGCAGCTCGTGGGTCAGATCGCCAATCAGTTCACGGCGACGCTGCTCCACATTTTCTAGATCAGTGGCCATCCGGTTAAAGCTATTGGCTAATCGCTGGATTTCCATAATTTCTGAGGGAGGAACTCGCTCAGACAGCTGTCCCGAAGCAAATAGCCGGGTGACGTCTTCCATCTGATCTAGGGGCCGAATAATCCAGCGGGAAACCCAATAACTGAGTCCAGCCGCTGTACTACCCCCCATCAAAATCGCCCATAACATGCCCCGGCTCCAAGCGGCCTCAAACCCTTTGACTAACTGCGTACGATGACGCTGAACGCTAAGCACACCGTTCTCGTAGCGCTCTAGGGAAATGACAAAAAGACGAGGGGAATACAGTCGGCCAATAATCACCAGGGTAATGATGCCCACCGCCATTACCGCCAGGTGAGATAAGAAGAGGCGACTGCGTAGGGTAATCTTGGCCATAATAGACGTGTTCTAAGGAGTGTGCAGCTGTCTCCACCGAGCCCTTAGGCCGGGGTATTCTGCAACTCTGGCTGTTCTTCTGGCACAATCGCCCCCTCTACAGGGCAGACCTGTAAACAAATGCCACAGTCAATGCAGGTGGAAAAGTCAATCCAATACCAATCCGTACCCTTGGTATTCTTTCCAGGCCCCTCATGGATACAAGCGACTGGGCAGGCATCGACGCAGTCTGCCACCCCTTCACAAACATTGGTCACAATTGTGTGAGCCACAGTGTCTCCTCACCGATGATCAATTGGCAGTAGGGTAGGGACTGGCAGCCAGGAACCCACCCCACATTAGGTATCGTAACCGTTCAACCGATGGATGTGTCCCCGCGCCCCACGGTTGATGTGGCCGGTGGCTTGATCGCGCGATCGCTCAAGCCACTGGTATTGGGCTGTAACTCAAGGCTTCGACCGTGGGCTGGCCGGTTGTACTAATCCAAGCAATATGGCTAATTTGTCGCTGTCGGGCTAAGGTGCGAATACTGGCCTGAGAATCCACCGGAGCCAGGTGCACTTCGGCTCGGACTAAATTGGCAGAGGTGCGTAGGGTTTGGGCATAGGTAAAGGCGGCTGCCGCTGCTTGGGGGGCCATGGGTACCACCAGCCAGTCACTGGGGGGAGTGTTTTGGGGTAAACAGCCCATCGGTAACAGGGCCTGGTGTAAGGCCTCGGTTTTAAGCACAAAGCCCACCCCTGGGAAGCCTTGCCCTTGGGGGTGAAACACCCCCAGTAGGTGATCGTAGCGCCCTCCTTGGCCTAGCACCTGGCAGCCGGTTTCTGGACTAGTGACCACTTCAAACACCAGTCCAGTGTAGTAATCAAAGGTTTGAATCAAGCTCAAGTCTAAGATTAATCGAGGCTTTGGGGTACCTCGGTGGATACTTTGCTCGTCGGTGACGCCGCGCACCAAATCAATTAGCCCTTTTAGGCGCTCGACTTCAGCGGCGGTATCAGTGGCTAAGTCCATCTGCTGAACGGCTGCCAAGACAGCATCCGGGTCACCCCGTAGATCCAACAGCGCCAGAGCTTGTTGGTAAAGGTGATCGGGTAGGTCCAAGCGATCTAAGGCGACTCGATCTAACTGGGCGATCGCCCGTCGTACAGCCTCCCGCACCGCGATAGGAAACGGCTCAAGTAAGGCCCGGGTAAGTTGAGCGTCTCCTAACACCAGTGACCAGGCAGTTAGGTTCAAACTGGCCAGGCAATCGATCAACAGCAGTAGCACCTCCCCGTCGGCGACGGATGATCCCGCCCCCAGCAGTTCTACCCCAGATTGATAAAATTCCCGTTGCCCGTCTAGACTGCCCTGGGTGTTGTGGCGAAAGACGTTGGCGTTGTAGTACAACCGCTGGGGATAGGTCACTCGCGCTAGTCGGGTGGCTGCAGCCCGAGCAATGGAAGCTGTTAACTCTGGCCGCAGGCCCAAGCGTTGCCCCGCCGCCTGATTTAGCTCAATCACCGCACTTTGGTCGATCGCCCCCCCGGCCATCAACGTATCCATACGTTCCACCGTGGAGGTAATAATCCGGTGATAGCCCCAGCGCTGAAAAACTTGTTCCAGACGGTCCTCAATCCAGTGTTTTTGAGCCACATCCAGGGGTAATAAATCCCGGGCTCCGGTGGGTGGTTGGTAGATCATGACTTCTTCTTACCCCCAAACAGACCAAAAAAGCCCCCACTGCTTTTGTCCGATCCCTTGGCAGTTGTGCCAGATTTACCGGACGCTCCCCCCGCTCGATCAAGGCGAGTCTGAATGGTTTTAGCTAATTCATTGTCAGGGGTAATTTCTAAGGCTCGCTTGGCATGGACCCGGGCCATCGTGACCTGGCCAGTCTTCAAATACAGGCTGGCTAGGTAACTATGGCATCGGGCGCTTTGGGGATAAGTCTTAATGGCTTCCCGCATCTCTAAAACGGCCTGACCATAATCTTGGGACTGCTCATGCTCCTGGGCTCGGTTAATGTAGCTATCTAAAATAGTGGACTGGGAGCGGCGGGGCGGGGGCGGTGCTGTCCCTGATTTAGGGGGTGGGGCCGCGGGTGTGGCGGTCGGGGAAGTAGGTGACGCTTGGGCTTTAGGCGTTACGCCCGATCGCTGGCTGGCAGCAGCAGAGCTAGCGGTTCGGTATAGATACATCATATTCAGTTCGCTAAGCTGGCCGATTATCTGTAACACCGAATCGAGTTTGTCGTACTGTTCGCTAGCCAAGGCATTGACCGCTTGCCGGTAGGCAGCATCCACATGGGGAGCTTTGATCAACTGTTTGGCCGGCTCAGAGTCAACCTCTGGTGGTTTGGTGGCCCGGCCTAGGGTCTGCCCCTTTAGCTTGAGCACCAGCTGATGCTCAGTGCTGGGCTTGTCTTGGCTGAGGACCTCATAGGCTGGATTCACCCATTTAGACAAAAGTTCGCTAGCCCTTTGTTTATCAGCAGTTGAGGCCGTTGATAAACTATCGGGATGCAATTTTCGAGCAATGGTCAAGTATCGTTTGCGAACGACTTTGGCATCTGCGGAAACCGGGATCCCTAGCACAGCGTGATAATCACTAAAATCCAGCTTAAACAGCCCTTGCTCCAGTTGCATGCTTACCTACCCGTAAACCCCCATAGCTGGGGGTAGAAATACGTTTTACGCGACTTAACCACCCCCAGTTTAACCAGCCCTTGCCCGATTATGCCCAGCTTTTATCCCCTCACTGGCGAATTTCAGGGACAGGGGCAAACTCGGGCAAGGGAGTAACCTGCTGCAAAACCTGGCCCATGGCCTGATGAATTTTGCCATTGGTCGCGAGCAAGCGCCCAGTGGTAACCAAGACAGGACTGCCATCATAAGCCGTTACGGTACCCCCTGCTTCCCGTACGATCGCAATTCCCGCTGTAATATCCCAAGGGGATAGTCCCCGTTCCCAGTAGCCGTCTAAACGGCCACAGGCCACATAGGCCAGATCCAGAGAAGCTGCCCCGCCCCGGCGTACCCCCTGGGTAAGATGGGTAAAGGTACAAAACTCAGCATAGTTGTTGTCTAGGGTTTCGCGGCGATCGTAGGCAAAGCCCGTGACCAGCAGACTGTTAGCTAAGTCTGTGGTGGTCGATACGGCGATCGGTTGACGGTTAAGGGTTGCGCCTAACCCTAGCCCTGCCCGAAAAAGGTCTCGGTGGATGGGGTCATACACCACCCCAAGCACTGGGTCACCATCCAGCAGTAAGCCAATGGAAACGGCACAGAAGGGGTACTGGTGGGTGTAATTGGTGGTGCCATCTAGGGGGTCAATGGCCCAAAGCAGTCGACTTTGCTGGTTTCCCCTGGCCCCAGACTCTTCTGCCAGAAACCCGTGGTCCTGGGGCAAATGGCGTAGCATTACCGCCATCACTGCCGCCTCAGCGGCCTGGTCGGCTTCGGTAACTAGATCCCCAGATCGTCCTTTTTCTTGAATCGAGGTTAGGTTGCCCCAGTAATGCTCCAGAATGACGCCGCCAGCTAAAGCCGCCTCTGTAGCAATGTCGAGCCAAGTTTGTAAATCTGTCGATGTCGGAAACGACATGAAGTATTCCTCATGCAAGTTGGTGGATGGGGTTGCCTGGCGCAAAAAGGCAACAGGCAGAAGGCAGAAAATGACTTTCCTGTCTCTAAGAGGTTTTAGCGTCGGCAGGTGGGTGGGTTATGCCTGCCATCCGGTATGACTACCCTGCAGCATAAACCGGCCAACCACTCCTGATACCTGATACCTAAAACCTGACACCCTTAGCAACGGTGGTCATATTTCTGCCAGGCAGCCCTAGTCATCTTCTATGGGCAGGCCAAATCGTACTTTACCCTTGCCAAAATATCGACCAAATTGCAGTTCGTAGACTTCATCTTCATCCTGGGTTTCGACCCGTAGATCGCTACGGGGGTAGCTAACGCATAACAGGGCATACCCTTGACGCCGCAGATCGGGGGAAAGGCCCATGGCCTCTGGCTGGTCAACCTCCCCTTCCAGAATGCGCACGGCACAAGTGGTGCAGGCCCCGTTGCGACAAGAAAAGGGTAGACTAGCACCCTGGTTTTCAGCGGCTTGCAGGATGTAGCGGTCTTCGGGTACCTCTACGGTGTAAGTCTGGTGTAGATCGCGGTGATAAATGGTAACAGTGTGGGTGCAGGCCATAAAACCTTAGAACGTGTCGGCATGTCCCCATAGTCGCACGAATCCAGTGGTCATAGCTGTAGGATCCAGGGGCCCAACTTATTTCTTTGGAATTCGCCTTTGGGGCTGTCCGAGCATCGTTGACTGCGTTACTAATCAATCTCCAGGTAAAGGTGGTGTCAGGGAACATTGTTTGCTACGATAGCTTTTCGGTAGAGTAATTCTGCCCCCTGGAGAGATGGCCGAGTGGTTGAAGGCGCAGCACTGGAAATGCTGTTTAGGGGAAACTCTAACGAGGGTTCGAATCCCTCTCTCTCCGTTTGATGAAACCTGCGTCGGCTACCGAGTACGAGTGCTCGACAGCAGCAATAATCTACCTACTTGCTCAAGCGGAACTCTGCCCAACCCCTACTATTGCCTGCTGAAGCCTGACCACCTTGGCTAAGGGTGTCAGGTGTCAGGTTCTAGGTGTCAGGAAGGATTGACGGACTAATGTTGACATACTGTACCGGTGCGCTAGGGCAACTCTCCCGGAACGGCCGTTGGTGGCATCGATGGCGGCCCCTGGCGTCGCTGGGTAGACAGGCGTTCTAGGCTGAGGCAGATCACCCCTAGGGTGACTAAAATCACCCCCATCCACTGAATAAAGAGTAGGGAGGACTTTTCCCCAGGAACAATAATGTAGGCCAAAATAGCAGTTACCACTGGGCCGCTGGCCGCCACAATCGAGGCCTGGGCCGCTCCCATCAGCTTCACCCCGTAGTTGTTAAACAGGTAACCCAATAACGTCAGCAAGCCTAGTAGGCCAGCTCCGCCATAGAGACCCAGGCGGCTACTGGGCTCGCCTACGTCTAGCCCCACCAACGATCCCACAATTAAAATCACACTAGTGAGGGCAAAAATTGTACAAAACTGGGTCAGGCTGACGGGGACAGGATGGAACCGTCGAAAACAAAGCTGCATCGAAACTAAAAACAGGGCAAACGCTACACTGGCCAGTAAAGCTGACCCTATGCCCCACAGGGAAATGGAGGCTCCACTGAGGTCGCTATATATTCGGGGTAAAGCCGTAAACACAATACCCATACTGATGGCAAACATGACAACCAGGCGCAATGGCGTTGGCCGATCGCCAAATAAAGCCCAGGCTAGGGGCACTGTAATCAGGGGATACATAAACAGCAGGGTGACGGCAACCCCGGGTCCGACATCAGAGATGGCTTTGTAGATTAAAACTTGGGATAAGAATAAAAAGCTGCCACTGGCTATAGCCTGGGCCAGGGGGCGCTTATCGCGACTGTGAAACATTTGGCGCATATCAACCCAGACCCGAGGATAAAGTTGGGCGGCTACCAATGCCAGCAAGGGCAGGACAACCACCATCCGCAGCCATAGCAGCATGAGCGAATTCGGAATGGTTAGGGGTAAGGTGGGGCTGATGGGGATCCGCCCGAACAATTCGCCCCCGTAGCCGATAATGCCTACCAGGACGTTGTGGAAAGAGAGGGCCAGGGTTGATAGCCCTACCAGCAGGAGTCCCAACTGAACTTGGCCATTGCTTTTAGAACGCTGGGGCGGTTGGGTCGAGCGCCCCTGGGGGGGCATGCTAGCCGACTGGACGGATGGAGTGGGCTGATACTGCAATGAACTTGACAGCGGCAATTGAATGCCACGGTCGGTTGTTGGGTAGCCAGCAGGTGGGGCATTCGGGTTAGGGCGATCGCCGCTCCCCCCGCTGCCTGCATCAGTGCTAACAGGCAGCCCGTTAGCACGCTGGTCATAACCAACGCTCGGGGGCATGAGTGATGGCTGCACCATCTGCTGCTGGAGCTGTTGGCTCAGCCGAGTTACTAGCGCGTCTAAAATCGCCTCCCCCTGCTGCTCGATGGTTTGCATACGGTTTACCTGCGTGGACAGGGTGCTGTAGTAGCTGTTGAGATCTTGCTGTAGCGATCGCAGGGTAGTGTGCAGGGTGGCATCTAGGGCGGCTAGGCTTTGGTTGGCTTCCGCAATGGTCGATAGGGCGTTACTATCGCTAGTCGTCGTTGTTAATCTTAATGAGGCGGTCAAGTGGGCCTGCAAGTGGGTGGCCAGAGCCTGGGCCAAACGCTTCGCCCACAACTGTTGTTGAGCCAGTTGCTGCTGACTTAATGCCTGGGCATGATCAGCCTGAAGTTGCCGATGCTGTCCCTTGAGACTGTCAAAATCTTGTTCCAACGCCTCAATATCAGCCATAAGGCGCTGTTTGTGGGCCTGTAAGTAGGCAATATCCCCAGTCAGCTGAGTTGACACGTTGTGTCGCAGGCTTTCTAAGTCCTGGCTCAATACCCGTAGAGCATCTTCAGCCTGCTGAGGCCGCCACCGGGGTTGGGAATCATCGGAGGAATGGTCAATCGGCCCCATGGTTATCTGGCTCTAAACTGATGTAGATGGACTGATACAGATGAAGTCATGCCTGGCCGTGGCCAAACCTGTCAGCTAAAGGTGAATGTTAGTATTGTGCTCAAAAAACTCAAAAAGATCTCATCAAAAACTAGACCAACACCCATAGCGCCCCTAGATTTTAGCGCCTGGCTTCCATCCTTTCCCCTGATTTTGGGCATTGCAGGCCCGATGATAGACCGGTAATCGGTAGGGCAGTCTAGGGGACCCTTGCCCAGAGCAGTGCTGCTATCAACGCCTTAGGCAAAAGGCTGCCGTTAGCCTTAAACCAGGTTTAGTGTATCGAACCGGCACGATCCCGACCAGAGTCCTAACATCAGGACGATTGACCTGGGCAGATGAGGGACTCGTCCTGGTTCCGAGTTTGGCCCAGAACAGTCTGCCATGGTCAGCCTAGGCGACTAGTCCCTGTCACCACCAGTCTGGCCAACGGCCAACACCCTGCTCATACTTTGCGACGTAAGTCAGCCAACCGTTCCCGACACCTGACACCTAGGCCCTGCCCCCCTGAGCAAAGGTAGTTATTTCTGCCAGCCAATACCAAATCGATGGGGGCCGAGGCTGAGAGTTAAAATGCACAGATAGTTTTCTCTAAAGCAGTTCATGGCCAAGGTTGCCTACCAACTCCGCTCTCTCCTGGAGTTCCTGAACGCCAGGCTGTCTCGACGGATTACCTACTGGGTTTTTCTAAGTATCATTGTGATTGAAATTATTATCCTGGTGCCTTCTGTACTACGCCGGGAACGGGAACTGTTGGCTAATTTGCGCGCCCTATCAACGGCTGAAGCCAGGGGGCTACTCTATGGCCAAGCGCTTGATCAATCTGGCAGCGATGGCGTTTTGGAGGCCTTACGGGCTCTAGAAACCAGCGGTGTTGTTTTGGGCGGAGCCCTTTACGACGCTCAAGCGCAACTGGTGGGCACATTTGGAGAACCCCCCGCCCTCACCAGCGAGGGCGGCCAGGATCGTTATTATCGTTGGCAAAATCGATATGACGCGCCCTGGGACATGGACCTGCTGGAGGATCGCTATTGGTTGATTATCCGCCATGACGCCAGCGGGGTACAGCGAGAGTTTTTCGCCTTTATTGGCCGGATTACTGGGCTGGTGATCATTATTTCTGCCTTTGTCACCGGCACCACCCTCTATGTGCTGCGTTGGTTACTGATCAAGCCTGTGCTACAGCTAAGACAGGATCTCCTCACCGCTGGAACGGCCATTAGCCAAGGAACAGATTCTCTCACCTTAGACTTTAAAACCCTGGATCTGGCCAGGGATGACGAACTGGGGGATGTGATTACCGCCTTTGGGCAAATGCTGCGGCAAATTAGCCACGCCATTACCACCAGGCAGCAGAGTGAAGCCCGCTTTCGTACCCTGGTGGAACAGGCAGTAGATGCGTTTTTTGTGGTTGATCAGCAGGGGCAAATTATCGATGTCAACCAAACGGCCTGTCATAACCTGGGCTACAGTCGAGACGAGCTATTACGTCTAGCGGTACCTGATGTTCAGAAGGCTTTTACCGCTGCCGACTTTGAAAAAATTTGGCAGCAGCTGCAACCGGGGCTGCCTCAAACTCGGGAAGGCTGGCACCAACGCAAGGATGGCACAGGATTTCCAGTGGAAGTGCGGTTGGGCTTACTCGAGACCAATCAAAATCACTACATTTTGGCCTTAGCCAGGGACATCACAGAACGTAAGGCGTCGGAAAAGACCCGGGCACGGTTGGCTGAAATTGGTGAACTGGCGGCCATGATCGTCCATGAAGTACGTAGTCCGTTAACCACCATTCTGCTGGGGCTGAGCTCATTTCAAACCTTGGCGTTATCAGAGCGAGCCCAACGACGATTATCCCTAGCCTTGGCAGAGGCTCAACGGTTACAGCAATTGCTGAATGAAATTCTGATGTATTCCCATGAGCCCATCCTAGAACGCGAGCCCATCCCGCTGCAGGCGTTGATGCAAGAAGTTGTCAGCAACCTGGAAGCCCATCTGGCGGATAGCCATAAGTCTTTGCGGTTGGGGCCGAGCCAGACTGGAATTACCCTATGGGGCGATCGCAACAAGCTCAAACAAGTTTTCATTAACCTGGTTAGCAACGCCATAGAGGCCTGCCCTGCCGGGGAATCGGTAACCTGGCAAGTGGATGCCTCCACCCCTCAACAGGTTACCCTGTCCATCCATAACGGTGGCGCCCCCATTCCCCCCGATATCCTGCCCAAATTAACGGTACCGTTTTTCACCACCAAGCCCAGCGGTAATGGGTTGGGGCTCGCTATTACCAAACAGATTATCGATGCCCACGGGGGCGAATTAACCATCACCTCATCTGCCGACCAAGGAACAGTGGTGACCGTAACATTACCCCTAGCCGGGCCTGGGAAAGAGAGATTAGCAGAGGTTTGAGCCGCAGGCCTGTTTTTCCATCGTGGGGCGGGCCGGGAGTAGGGAGCCGCGATCGCCTTAATGCCGTTTTCCCTCAGCTAGAAAACATCCAGGTCCAGAGCTTTAGATCCCCCTTGTTCAATCATCACTAAAATTTTGCCCAACTGAGACCAAATCAGTAGGCCAATCAGCACGGTCATGGGCGCTCCCAAGGCGTAGGCTATTTTGCCAGAAAACCCAAATAATTGAATGCCAGACGCCAGAAAGACGCAAATCCCTGCATTAATACCGAAAAAAGGAATTTGCAACTGTGGTCCGCGCAGCTTGGCCAAAATTCTAGTGGAGCGGTTGGCGTTCCATTCACCAACGGATTGCTGCAAGACAATACTAAAGGCGTAGCCAGACGAAATGGCGGCTAAGAAACCGGCAAATAGCAGAATGTAAGGGGGTTGTGAGTACAGCATCTTAACCACGCGAAACAATTATTAATCTTTTGCAATTATAAAGGAGAGTCATCCCCAGGGTAAGACGATCAACCCAGGATTAATGACTAGCCAGGACTGATCACCTGCGGCAGGCAAGCTAGACCTTCAATACCTGACGCAAGTCCCCAACCACGGGCACCACCTGCTCAGCCCGTTCTAGGGAATATCCAGCCAGGGCACCCCAGGCGGCTTCCAGTACACGGTCAAAGGTAATGTCATCTTTGACTAAAGTCCATAGCCGCTGGACTTCTTCGGTATGTAAGCGATCGTTCTCGGTCAGGGCTAAAATCAACATCTGTCGCAGGTGTCGACCTTCCTCAGAAAACAGATAACGAATGCCAACTTCAGCCGTTGGTATAACATTAAACCCAGTTTCTCCCCGGGCAATGGTTAGCATGTTTTCTAGTCGTTGCCACTGGAGTTGTCCATCCTTAAACAGCACCTCCAGTAGTCGCTGGCGCAGGGCCGGGGTTTCCCCGAGTAGCAGTCGACGGGCCACATAAGGGTAGGCCACATCCACGATTTTGAAGTCTGAGTTCAGACTGAGGGCCAACCCTTCTTGGGTGACAAGGGAGCGAATAATCAACGCAAACTTAGCGGGTACCCGAAAGGGGTACTCATACATCAGCTCAGAAAATTGATCGGTAATAGTTTTAAAGTTGAAGTCCTTGACCTTAGCCCCCAGTGCATCCCCTAATACCCGCTGTAGGGCAGGAATGATCGGGTCTAGGTCTGTGTCAGGGGTAAGGAAGCCAAGCTTAACAAATGCTTTCCCTAGCTGCTCAAAGTCGTGATTAATTAGATGAACGACTGCATCAACCAAGGTTTCTTTGGTCAGTTGATCTAACTGATCCATCATGCCAAAGTCGATATAGGCCATACGGCCATCGGCCATGGCAAACAAGTTGCCTGGGTGGGGATCGGCATGGAAGAAACCAAACTCGAGCAACTGGCGCAGACCGGAGATGACACCCACCTCTATCAGCTGATCGGGGTCCAGGTTAGCGCCCTCTAGCTGGGCGGCATTAGTGAGCTTGTAGCCATCAATCCACTCTAGGGTTAGGACCCGATGGCTACAATAGGGCCAACAAATGGCTGGAACCTTGATGGTAGGGTCTGATTTAAAGTTTGCGGCAAAGCGTTCTGCATTGCGGCCTTCGTTTAGATAGTCGATCTCTTCAAACAGTTTGGTGCCAAACTCTTCTACGATCAGGGTTAAGTCGTGGCCAAGGTTAAGGGGTAAAAATCGAGCTAACCATCCTGAGGCCCAATGCATCAAGTAGAGATCACGGCTGAGGATAGGTCGTAGATTGGGTCGTTGAACCTTGACGGCGACTATTTCGCCACTCATGAGCTGAGCTTTATAAACCTGACCAAGACTAGCAGCGGCTACTGGGGCCGGAGAAAAGCTCTGGAAAATTTCTTCGGGAGGGTAGTCTAACTCTGCGGCAATGATGGCTCTGGCTTCAGCATTAGGAAAAGGGGGAAGTTGATCCTGGAGTTTGGTCAACTCTTCCAAAAAATCTTTACGGACCAGGTCAGGACGAGTTGAGAGCGCCTGCCCTACCTTAATGAAGGTTGGGCCTAGATTGGTCAAAATGGTGCGTAATTGAATTGCCCGCCGTTGTCGGTTAATGGTTTCCCGCTTGAACCAGCGATCGAGCTGTAACCCAAGGGCAAAACTACCCAGCCACCAAAGGATTTGAAATACTCGCCAGCCTAGGGTCCACAAGCGCCAGCGAAAATACTGGGCGATCGCCTCAGCGTCATAAGCCCTAAATGAACTTGGATCTGTAGCAGTCACAGCACCTATTACCTCGCATTGCAGCTGGCTAAGGGCAAACACCAACGTCAAGAATCAGTCGTTAGACCGTGAAAACTGAATTCTTTGATAGAACTATAAATCCTAGTTTGACCTAGGCGGATCCCCATTAGCGTTACACATAGTATAGAAAACTACAAATAACTTTAGCAGAAAAGAACCACGGCCCTGGCTAGACAACAGACCCAGTTGAGACCCAGGCGCACCCCTGGGAGCGCTACCGTAGTTGCCCAGCCCCTAACCCTAATATCCACCCATAACACTGAGCTAATAACACTGAGCCGTCTTCGGCATCACCTCAGCCAAAACTTCAGTGAAGATTTGCACCACCTGCTTTTGTCGAGCCAGGTCAAGCTCAGGGAACATGGGCAGAGAGAGCACCTGGTGGGCGGCAAGTTCAGTTTGGGGGAGGCGGCCAGGTTGGTAGCCAAGATGGCGATACACCGGCTGCAAGTGTAGTGGCAAGGGATAGTAAACCATGGCAATCACCCCGGCTTGGCGCATGAGTTGCTGGATGCGATTTCGATCTTCACCGCTAGCCGTTGCCTGGGTCAGTCTTAGGGTGTATTGGTTCCATACCGATTGGCCAAAGCCAGGGGCTTGAGGTCGCTGTATCCCATGGCAATTGGCCAGCAGGGTGTCATATCGCTGGGCTACCTGGGCCCGCTGGCGATTCCATTGGTCTAAATGCTTCAGCTTGACGGCCAAAATGGCCGCCTGCAGGGCATCGAGACGGCTATTGATGCCGATCGCTTCATGGTGATACTTAACCCGACTGCCATGTTCCCGCAGCATCCGCAGGGTATCCGCCAGGTCTGAATTGTTGGTGGTGATGGCCCCGCCGTCGCCGCAGCCCCCTAAATTTTTAGTAGGGAAGAAACTAAAGCAGCCCACATGCCCCACACTACCCACAGATTTACCTTGCCACTGAGCCCCAGTCGCCTGGGCACAGTCTTCGATCACGGTTAGCTCATGACGAGCCGCAATCTCCAATAATGGCCCCATATCCACCGGGCGGCCAAACAAATGGACAGGCATAATGGCGCGAGTGCGATCGCTAACGGCTGCTTCCACCTGGGCCACATCCAGATTAAAGCTGTCAAGCTCAATATCGACAAAAACTGGGGTGGCGCCAGTGGCACTAATGGCTTCCGCCGTCGCAATAAACGTAAACGACGATGTAATCACCTCGTCCCCAGGACCAATGTCTAAAGCCCGCAAGGCCAGATACAGGGCATCAGTGCCGGAGTTGCAAACAACACACTCTTGGGTGCCCACATACGCGCCAAACGCTTGGGCAAAGCTTTCGACCACGGGTCCATTAATGTACTGGCCAGAGGCAAGCACCTCAGCCACAGCAGCATTAACGTCGGTTTGAATCTGTTTGAATTGCTCCGTTAAATCAACGGGAGGAATGACAGTCACTCGCTCGCTCACACTCACTCACTGGATAGGCTTAGTGTAACCTACCGTTGGAAGACAAAGGTGGCCTGTCAGCTGACTAGCGATCCTAGGACAAGGGGTTGAAATAGGTTGAGAGGCTGGCAATTGCCGGTAGCCCTGAGCCCCTTGTCATTCTCAAATAGAATAAAGCATTGGTGACAATACCCCTTCAGCCGTTCCCCAAACCCTGATGCCATGATCCAGTCCCTGCCCATGGAGGTTCATACCCGGTGGATGAACCGGTGCCTAGAAATCGCCCAAAAGGCCGCTGGCCACACCGCTCCTAATCCCATGGTAGGGGCGGTGATTGTAGATCAGGGTTTGGTGGTCGGGGAAGGCTTTCACCCTGGGGCAGGACAACCTCACGCCGAGGTGTTTGCCCTCCGCCAGGCGGGAGACAAGGCCAAAGGGGCGACCCTTTACGTCAACTTAGAACCTTGTAACCATACTGGACGAACGCCCCCCTGTACCCAGGCTTTAATTCGGGCTGGAGTCGGTCGCGTGGTCGTCGGCATGATTGATCCTGACCCTAGGGTAGCCGGAACCGGAGTTCAAACCCTAAAAGCCGCCGGTATTGATGTGATCGTCGGAGTGGAGGAAGCCGCTTGTCAGGCCCTCAATCAGGCTTTTGTACAACGAATTATTCATCAGCGTCCCCTGGGCATTTTGAAATATGCCATGACCCTTGATGGCAAAATCGCCACCACCACCGGTCATAGCCATTGGGTGACTGGCCCCCAAGCCCGAGCCAAGGTGCACCAGCTACGAGCCATCTGTGATGCTGTGGTGGTGGGGGGAAACACCGTTCGCTACGATAACCCTCACTTGACTACCCATGGCCACAGTGCCCATAACCCGTTGCGGGTGGTTCTCAGTCGGCGACTGCAGTTACCCCTAGAGGCCAACCTGTGGTTAACCACCACGGCCCCAACCCTGGTGCTCACAACTCCCCAGGCTGACTCAGAGCGATCGAAAACCTTAACCGCATCTGGAGTTGAGGTGATCCCCCTACCAACCCTAACCCCCGCTACCACTACCCAGTACCTCTATGATCGAGGCTGTGCCCAGGTACTGTGGGAATGTGGCGGAACTCTTGCAGCTTTGGCCATTCAGGATGGTGTGATTGACAAGGTTTGGGCATTTGTGGCCCCAAAGCTGGTGGGCGGAACCCAGGCTCCAGGACCAGTAGGGGATTTAAACATTGCCACAATGACCAGCGCCAAACAGCTTAGTGACGTCACCTGGCACGCCCTAGGCGATGATCTCTTAATTGAGGGCTACCTGCGAGCTGTGCCCCAGTAGCCCTGGGGCTTAAGCCTGGGGATAAACCCGCACTAGCCGTGGGACATCCTGGATAAGCTGGCGGCTGCGCATGACAGCATCTAACGCCAACCGTAACTCTTCTTTGCCTCGAAAGGTATCAAAGCGCTGCTGCACTTCGCCTTGGTCAAATAGCAGTAGGGTAGGCAGGGTGGATAACCGATAGGTGTTGGCTAAGCGCAAATTTTCATCGGCGTTAACGTCTACCAGCTTCACATAACCAGCCCACTCGGTTTGAAAATGGTTAAGCACTGGGGCAATCATCCGACACAAGCCACACCAGGGAGCCCAAAAATGGACTAGTACCGGCACGTCAGATTCTAAAACGGTGGCACTAAAGGTGGTTTCAACAACAGAAATTGACATTTAGATCAGTAAAAACTTTGTTAACAGGGTAAGAAGCTGGACTCAAAAAGTTCAGTAAGGTGAATCTGACGGATCAATCATCACCTCCAGTAACTTTACTTAGAAAAATTGCAAAGGTTTTAATAGGGATCATTGTAGAACAGTTGAGATTGGAAGTTAATGGGCAAGATCGGAGATTTTTCACGATCCGTAACACAAGCTACCGATAAAGCCCCACTGGGTACCAGATCTGGGAGTAGATCTACTCATTACTGCTGGCATTGTAGGGAATATCCTAATGATGGAAAGTGGATGACCAGATGATGCCAGGAGCCTAGCGTACCGCTACAGGTCTCAGATTATGCCTTGGGATACCCTACGGGTGTCGCCTATGAGCTAAATAACTCTGGGGTCTTGGCGTACTGTACTGACGCGATCGCGGTCAGCAGAGGTGATGAATTTGGCTAGGCTGATGATTCTGTAGCAAGGCCAGGGCTTCATCGCTGGGTAGGGGCTTAGCGAAAAAATAACCCTGGCCATAGTCGCAGTGCTCTCGCTGTAACATGGCTACCTGGGCCGCTGTTTCCACCCCTTCAGCAACCACGTCCATACCTAATTGCTGCCCTAGGGTCAGGATCGTATGGATAATGGCTTGATCCTCATGGCTTTTTTCTAGGCGCCCGACGAAAGATTTATCGACTTTCAGGGTATCCATGGGAAAGCGGTGAAGATAGCTTAAAGACGAATAGCCAGTACCAAAGTCATCAATAGCTAACCGTAGATCCAGGGCCTTTAGTTTTAGCATTAGGTCAATAGCGGCATCCACATCTCCCATCACCATGCTTTCGGTAATTTCAAGCCGGATGCAGTTTCCCCTGACTTTGGTGTCCTGGAGGGCAGCTTGAATGTGGGCCACCAGATCGGGCTGACTAAACTGTCGGTTAGATAAATTAATGCTCATGGTCAAATGCTGATATTGGGGGAACATGTCGTGCCAACGGCGCAGTTGGCAGCAGGCTTCCCGAAAAATCCACTGACCTAGGGCCATAATCAATCCAGTTTCTTCAGCAGCGGGAATAAAGGCACTAGGCAATACAAACCCTCGATCTTTTTGGTGCCAGCGTACCAGCGCCTCAAATCCAGCAATCATGCCCGTTCGCAGGTTAATAATGGGTTGGTAATACAGCAGAAATTCTTGGTTATCGAGAGCGCTGATTAAATCACTCTCTAACTGTAGGCGATTAACAGCCTCAGTTAACATCCCAGCAGCAAACACCTCAAAGCGTGATTGCCCAAGGGCTTTAGCGCGATACATAGCTGTGTGGGCATCCCGCAACAGGTCAGCAGGTTTGTGCTGAAACCCCGGCTGGGTGATCGCCACGCCCAAGCTAATTGTGCTTGGTAGTTTTTGTGTCCCCAGCATCAGGGGCGCCGACAGGTTATCTTGCAGAGTATCCATCAGCGCTCCGGCGGCATTAGCGTCTACCCCTTTCAGTAGTAGAGCAAATTCATCGCCGCCAACCCGGGCCACCTGACTGTCGTTGGGCCGGTGCTGCTTCAACCGCTGGGCGATCATCTGCAATACCATATCCCCAGCTTGATGGCCTAAACTTTCGTTAATCACCTTAAACCGATCGATGCCCAAAAATGCCACGATTACGGGGGCGGCATCGGCCTCTTTAGTCGATTGTTTGAGGGCCTGTTGCACTCGGTTGATAAAAGACTCTCGGTTAGGTAAGCCAGTCAGGGGGTCATGGGTACTGCGGTAGAACAGTTTGTAGCCTAAGACTGTGATCAGCGTAACCACAACCCCGGTGACGGGTTCAGCCAAAGGTACCCAGATTAAATTAGCAACCCCAACCCAGCCTAAGCCCGCCAACGCAATGAACAAGAAAGCCCCAGAAATCGGTAGCAAGCTAGGCCGTTTGAGGGCAGTGGCCAGGCTAGCGGCAGTCAAACACCAGCCCCATAGCCATATTACTTCTAGCCAAAGGGGCATAAATTGGTATAAGGCTGGCTCCCCTTCAAGCACATCTAAGAGTTGGCTGACCATATGACCGTGAATAACGACTCCAGCCATAGTGAGATCGTCATCTTGATTAAAGCTAAAAGGGGTATAAAATCGGTCTTTCAAACTGGCTGCGATCGTGCCGACGAGTACCACGTTGTCAGTCAACCAGTCTGGGTCAAATTGGCCGCTGAGCACCTGACTAATGGAAAGCTCCCGGGCCGGGGAATAGCGTCCTCGATAGCGCAGCAAGATTTGATAGCCGCTGCTATCGACCCCATGGTATCCCCCTTCATTGCCAGATAGAACCCGAATGGCCGTGTCTCCGGCAAAGAGATGGTCATAGTCGTAGGTGAGAGACAGGGGGGGCGAGTCACCATAGGCTAGGGCAACTCGCAGGGCAAATGAGTAGTAGCCCCCATCAGGCCCCTGAACAAACATCAGATTTCGGCGAATAATGCCGTCTGTGTCGGTGGGAATATCATTAAACCCAACCCGTTCTGCTTCAACCGTAGGAGGGGCAGGGACCTCCCCTTGTCCTCCTGGCGCACTGCCTACGTTGTAGATGGCAATCAGGTTCTCTGCGGCCAGTTGTTCGATTAAGGCATCAGATCCTGGGGGGCGGAAACTACTGCGGTATAGATCTAGCCCTACGACCCGGGGTTGGTGCACTTGAATTTTGGCGAGTAGGTCTGCCATCACCGCATCTTCCAGCGGCCAACCATACTGTTGGACATCGGCTTCGGTAATGCCGACGATGGTAATACGCTCATCTGGAGGACGATCAGCCGTGGAGCGCACCAAGTGATCAAAGATAAATAGTTCGGCTGGTTCTAAGAGCCTTAACACTTTAACCCCGGTGACTAAAGAAGCCGCCGCCAGGCTGGACAGCAGCACGATTTTGCCACTGATGCTCAAGATTGTGGGCCACCGGTGAGTGGTCCTAAGCTGTTGAAACCCACGATAAATAGCGTTCAAAATGGCATTCACAATAGCTACAGCTGTTGACGACAGCGACAGTCAGAGGTAGCTGCATCCTGAGGAATTAAGAGACCGTTGTTATTATCTCAGCCCAACAGAATGGTTGGGGGACATTCGACTAAGAGTAATTCATGACAATAATTATCCGTCTGGCCCACCCTGCGGGAAGAGCAAGCTCTACATCCCCCAACCCCTGCCACGCACGTCCTACGGACTACTCCCAGGACGGGAGAAGGGGAGCCGGACAGCCCCAAAGTCCCTCTCCCGCTCTGGGAGGGGGATTCAGGGTGTAGACGCGTTTCGCAAGCGACATGGAACGCGAAGCGTGTGCAGAGCACGTAAGCGGCTTCTCTGGGAGTGGGCACCAATTGGATATTTTATTAGTTGAACTACTCTAAGTTGAGGCTGGACTTGATATAGCATGCCCAAATTGAGTGAGTTAAGCGTATTCGATCTAAAGAAAGATTCGCCAACAACTTTGGGGGGTATGGGCTGGATTCAGCAGGATAGACAGAGCTTGCCGATACTCTGGATAAGATAGGGGGACCTGGTGCCGTTAACCTCCGATGGATAGGTCGCGCTAATTTACGTTTATGCTGGGCAGCGGCCATAGCCACCGATAACAAGACAGCAGCCTCTTGGGTGAGACTGCTGCTAAAGAACAATACGGCATTTAAAGCCAGGCTATCGGTGTAAACCCACGCCAGTTGGACAATGAACTGTCTGCTGAATGTCGATTCAGGGCTGAGATCTTAGGCAATCTCTGGATAACAAAATACCCCCGTAGGATGGGCAAAGCTTGCTTGCCCATCAGGTATCGAGCTACATCAAGGGAAAATCTTTCCTAGAGATCGCCTTAACTAGGGCGCTGAAGAGCGACTCATTTCTCATATCGACTGGCAAAAGACCACCTTTGCTGAAGGTGCCAGGCTCTAGGTGTCAGGCACCAGGAATGGTTGACCGACTGATGCCGTATCGTCCTAGTGCTGATAGTCCACCATTGCAGGAGATGGGGTGACCCAATGGGTGCCCCCTCCCTGACGTCGCCCAGGAAATTCATCTCGACTACTAGCACTGGCCATGGATGATGTACCGAAGGCCTGGAACATGATCATCAGCAGTAGCGACAGCGTGCCGATGGCTAGCAGCCCAATGGACGGAGAGTTGGTGTAATACCTTGGCGAATTTTCCATATGACTTTCGTTATTACCCCAGACTGATCTAACTAGGGGAATCAAATCTGTCTGAGGGTAGACGCTCCCTAAACAACAGTAGCAACCGAAATGGCTTAACCCTATGTCCATTAAGGCCGAGGACGCTAACCGGATCGACAGAAGACCTACGGAATTCCGAGATGGTCATTTCTACTGCCCTGGGGACAAGGGCTGCGTAAGCTTAATGAAGCTGGCGTAAAGTCTAGTGAATTAATCGGAGGCTTGAGGGATGTTATTTACACCATTCTCGATATGGCTATCAAAACAAGAATAATTACCTAGCGGCATCCGTAGGCTTACTTAGATTTTCTTAAGATTTCATCCATCTGGAGGTAGATTAGTTAACCCTAGCTGCCTATCGGGCTACCCCTTGCAATACCGCTTCACCATTAACAAACTCAATGCCATCTAGGGTGATGCCGGTTTGGGTTAGGGTCAGGTTGATATGGGCATTAATTTGGGCCGGGCTAATGCCCGTCAACCGAGACAGATCAGCCACTGTCAAATTAATGCGGCCAATTTGTACCCGGGTGTCGTCGCTGAGCACTAGACGGCCATTATCAACTCGGGGACTGCCTTCAATACCAATATAAACAGGGCGATCGCTTAGCATAGGCACTGTCTTCAAGGCCTGCTCGACGGCTCGCTGGGCTTGGGGCGGCAAGTCTTGAATCGGCAAGTCGGCTGGGTTAACCACGACCCCGCCTGTTATTTGATTACCGTTGATACTAGCCTGGATCCCTGGAGTTTCCTGTAATAACCGAGAGGCCTGGGAATGCTGCGAGAGGCCTTCTGCAATCACCTGGGTGAGTTCTGCTTCGGTGAGAGAAATAGTAACTCGGTTGTTACCTTCATAGTTAACCCCTTCTCCGCTGGCCAGCTTGGCCTGCAACAAACTCTGGCCGCTGTGATTGAGGCTTTCTGTTAGGGTGCTTTCAGCTGTACTGCTGTTGTACCAAGTGGGTATGGCTGTGGCCCGGTTGACGTAGTAAGCCACGGCGGCGCCGGTCCCCGCAGCGGCCCCGCCAATTAATATCAACACTAGAATGGCAACTTGCTTGGCACGCATGAGTAATTCTTTCTTCCCATCAACCACTAAGGCTTTATACCGGTCATATCTGGGTAATCAGGACAGTGTTTAGGATTCTATCCCAGGATAGAGCATGTGATCGAGATCCCCTCCATCCAAATCCCCTTAGTCCGAGCATCATTAACCACCTCAACAGGGCTGAAGGATTGTCTTAAGCCCCGGCAGAGCAGGTGTTCCGATCGCAAAAGCCAGGAATCCAACGTCAGGATTCCTGGCTTTGATCTACTTAACCAGCCGAACTTGAGCAGTCAGCCTGGCTCGATTTGAACAGAACCCTAGACAGTAGCAGGGGTCTTGGCAATTTTGGCGTCTAGCTCACCCTTCGCGTACATAGCGGCATAAACCTCAATGGGTTGTTGCTTGATCTTGCTAGCGTTACCAGCGGTGCCAAAGGCCTCGTAACGTGCAGAGCACACTTCCATCATGTACTTGATGGAGGGCTTCATGAAGTGGCGAGGATCAAAGTTAGACGGATCTTTAGCGGCTGCTTCACGAATCGCGGCCGTGATGGCGAGGCGGTTATCGGTGTCAATGTTGACCTTACGCACACCGCTCTTGATGCCCTTCTGAATTTCTTCTACAGGTACGCCGTAGGTCTCAGGAATCTGACCACCGTATTCGTTAATCATATCCAACCACCGTTGGGGTACCGACGAAGAACCGTGCATCACCAGGTGGGTGTTAGGCAGGCGACGGTGAATTTCTTCAATCCGGCTGATGGCCAAAATTTCACCTGTGGGCTTACGAGTGAACTTGTAAGCACCGTGGCTGGTGCCAATAGCTACAGCTAGGGCATCCACTTGGGTCGCTTCGACAAACTGAACTGCTTCGTCAGGGTCGGTCAACAGTTGATCATGGCTGAGAGTGCCATCAAAGCCATGACCATCTTCCTTGTCACCTTTCCCAGTCTCTAGGGAACCTAGGCAACCAAGCTCACCTTCAACGCTGCAGCCGATGGAGTGGGCTACTTTCACCACTTCACTGGTAACTGCCACGTTGTATTCAAAGCTAGCTGGAGTTTTAGCATCAGCCTCCAGGGAGCCATCCATCATGACGCTGGTGAACCCGTTCCGCAGCGCTGAATAGCAGGTGGAGGGAGCATTCCCATGATCTTGGTGCATGACCACAGGAATATGGGGATAGGTTTCAACCGCTGCTAGAACTAGATGCCGTAGAAAGTTTTCGCCAGCGTAGGAACGAGCCCCACGGGATGCCTGCAGAATCACAGGACTATCAGTTTCGTTGGCGGCCTTCATGATGGCCAAAATTTGTTCCAGATTATTTACGTTATAGGCCGGAATGCCATAACCGTTCTCAGCGGCATGATCCAGCAGCAGCCTCATTGGGACAAGCGCCATAAAATCCTCCTAGGGTGTTCTCGCCGTTAGGCCATCAAGACGTTCAAGAGCATTCAACCTAAGCTACGTCCTTTTTAGAATGGATAAGCTAAACCAAGAAACGGTTGCGTCACCATCCTGGTTGGACTATGAGTTGCATACTCTAAGTAGGTAGCCTTACTCACTCAATCTTAGGACAGATTGATGATGTATGACGAAATGTTTTGACAATCTAAAGCTAAGCTTAAAAGATTTGACTACCCGTTCCAGATAAATAGATAACATCTTAGGAACCATCATAAAACACTTTGGCAGGTCTGCTATGGCATAAACATGTATCTAAAGAGATACCTGGAGGTTAAAGTCAGTCAAAATTTTTATGTTGAGCTTAGATCTGAGTCTATCTCTATGAGCCCGTCTCTATGAAGACGCGCCTTTGTGACGATGACCAAAATGGGTCGCCTGGGATTCGAACCCAGGACCAATCGGTTAAAAGCCGAGTGCTCTACCGCTGAGCTAGCGACCCGTATATTGAGGCCAGACCGACGTTGCACTTAACGTTTGTCAGACACGGTTAATGATAGTAGCACATGTAATGGCGCTGTTTGTCGATCGCGGCCAAACAAAATTGGTAAAGGGGCAAATTTAAGCATTGGGATTGGGATCTGAGCAATCTGAGCTGACTGGCTGGGCATGCTGAAGCTAGATGAGGCTCCCTGTTCAGATAGGTGGTCTGAAATAACTGTTTCTGGCTGTGATAATGATGACCCCTGACGATCACCCCCAGGCTGCGTCTGCCAAGGCTGAGTTAGCCCTTAATCGTTTATTGCAAATGATGCCCCCTGCGGTCGCCGCGTCCTTCACCCCTATACAGCGTGAGGCTCTGCAGCAGGCTCTGGTGGCCAACGCTTGGCGACGTCATCCCTTGGATATTCGTTTGACGCTGCCCCTCCTGGTGAAGCGACTTTATGTGGTGTTACTGGTGGGAGAGGAGCGGCGATCGCGAAAGCGGTCCTAGGGCCTATTGCTACCCCGGCGATCGGTCTACTGTCGCGACGTAACGGAACGTTACTAACGCTTGTTTTCGGCCTTAAATAAAGGTTTAGTCTTAGATAAGCTTCTTCATCTAGAACTATGTTTCCGACCCATCGTCCTCGCCGCTTGCGCCAGCACCCTCAGATTCGCCGCATGGTGCAAGAAAACCTGGTCACCCAGGCTGATTTGATCTACCCCTTGTTTGCGGTGCCGGGCGATCAGGTGGCCCAGGAGGTGACCTCGATGCCGGGGGTCTACCAACTGTCCATTGACAAAATTGTGGAAGAAGCCAAGGAAGTTTATGACCTGGGCATTCCAGCTATTATTTTGTTTGGCATTCCAGAAGATAAAGACATCGAGGCGACCGGGGCCTGGCATGACTGTGGCATTGTGCAAAAGGCCACAACCGCCGTTAAAGAAGCGGTGCCTGATCTGGTGGTGATCGTAGACACCTGTTTATGTGAATACACCTCCCATGGTCACTGCGGCTACTTAGAAACCGGGGATCTGAGCGGTCGGGTGCTGAACGACCCCACCCTAGATCTGCTCAAGAAGACCGCTGTATCCCAGGCCCAAGCGGGGGCTGACATCATTGCCCCCTCTGGCATGATGGATGGGTTTGTCCAGGCGATCCGTACAGGCCTGGATGACCAAGGTTTTGAGGAGATCCCCATTTTGTCCTACGCCGCTAAATATGCGTCGGCCTACTATGGACCCTTTAGGGATGCGGCGGATTCGGCCCCGCAGTTTGGCGATCGCCGCACCTATCAAATGGATCCATCCAATGGCACTGAAGCTCTGAAAGAAATAGAGTTGGATGTGGCCGAAGGGGCTGACATGCTGATGGTGAAGCCAGCCCTGGCTTACATGGATGTGATTTGGCGGGTGAAGCAGGCCACTAACCTGCCCGTGGCCGCTTACAACGTCTCTGGGGAATATTCCATGGTCAAAGCAGCCGCCCTCAATGGTTGGGTCGATGAGCAAAAGCTGGTGATGGAGACCATGACAGGCTTCAAGCGAGCCGGGGCCGATTTGATTTTGACCTACCATGCCAAGGATGTAGCCCGCTGGTTGGCATAGGGTTTTACCCACCCATTAAGGGGCCGCTACAGTTTCTAATAGCCACCCATACCAGTGATCCAGTCCCTCGCCACTGGTGGCTGACACCAAAAACACCTCAATGTCGGGGTTAACCTGCCGGGCATAGGCAATACAGCGATCCACATCAAAGTTGACGTAGGGCAATAGATCGACTTTGTTCAGGAGCATCAGGGAACTGGCTCGGAACATATGGGGATACTTGATCGGCTTATCGTCCCCCTCGGTGACAGACAAAATGGCCACCTTGGCCCGCTCTCCCAGGTCGAACAGGGCAGGACAAACTAGGTTGCCTACATTTTCAATCATCAGCACCGAGTTAGCAGCAGGATTCAGACTGTGAATCCCCCGTTGAATCATGGCGGCTTCTAGATGACAGCCGGTGCCTGTGTTGACTTGCACGACGCCGCAGCCCGTGGCCCGGATGCGTTCAGCGTCATGGGCTGTGGCCTGGTCCCCTTCGATGACACTGAATTGTAAGCGATCTTGCAGGTCACTAATGGTGCGGGTTAACAGGGTGGTCTTCCCTGCCCCTGGGGAACTGACTAGGTTCAGGGCCAGTACGTTGCACCCCTCGAACCAGCCCCGGTTTTGGGCGGCAATCAGGTCATTTTTGGCCAACACATTGATTTCTAGGGCCGTCGATTGTAAGGATTGCTTCCTTTCGGGGTGGCGGGGCGGGGGGGCTGTCTCCAGGGCGGCATGGCTGGATGGGTGATGGTGCTCGTGGGTCTGCTGCCTAGTCTCTTGGGGATGGCTGTGGGTGATCACCTGGCCATCGGCTAAGACATGGCTATGGGTGAGGGCAGCGGCCGCAGTATGAGCCGCCAGATGGGTAAAGGTGGGGTTGGCATCGTCAGAGCAGCCGCAGGTTACACACATAGGGCGGTCTCCATGGTTTTAATCACAAGGTCTTGGCCGGCAATGATGTCGATGGCTAAGCTGTCGCAGCGGTCACAGATACCGTAGGGTATCTCTAGGGACATTTCGTGGCCACAGTGGCGACAGCGTCCTCGCCCAGGGATTTCGATAATCTCTAGGATTGCCCCTTCTAGGGGGGTGTCTTGGGCACAAACATCAAAGCAAAACTGGATTGAGTCGGGCAGGATAGCAGCAAGCTGACCGATCTCTAGAACGACTCGCCGCACTGGGACACCGTTGGCCTGTTGAGCGACGGTGTCGATGATGGTTTGGGTGATGGCCAGTTCGTGCATGAGGATAGGTTAGCTAACAGATGCGAGGGAGTTGATCGCCAATTAGTTGGTCGAGGACGCGATCGCAACCAAAACCAGTGTGCAGGGTCACCAGACCGGGGGATTCGACCTGGGCTGTGCCAATAATTTGGCTGTGGTGGCCTGCCGGGTGCGATCGCATTGCCACTAGTACGGCTTCAGCCTGATCCGGTGGCACCACCACCACCAATGTCCCCTCATTGGCCAGATACAGCGGATCCAGGCCCAGCAGCTCACACAGACCATTCACCGCTGGGCGAATCGGAATTTGGGTTTCATCGAGGCTAATGGAGACCTGGGATGCGATCGCGAACTCATTGATCACCGTGGCCAGACCACCCCGGGTGGCATCCCGCATGGCCCGCACCTGGGGGCAGACGGCCAGAATAGTGTCGACTAACCGATGCAGGGGCTGACAGTCACTGGGGATATCGCTATCTAAGGCCAGATCTGCCCGGGCCACCATAATCGCTGCCCCGTGGTCCCCCACCGGCCCATTCACCAGCACCACATCCCCTGGCTGAATCTGGTCTGCCGCCGGGGCAACGCCAACCGGTACTACCCCGACTCCAGCGGTATTAATAAACAGCTGGTCAGCTTTGCCACGGGGGACCACCTTCGTGTCCCCCGTCACCAGCTGCACCCCCGCTGCCGTTGCCGCCTGGGCCATGCTATCGACCACCTGTATCAGGGTGTCGATGGGTAACCCCTCTTCTAAGATAAAGCCGCAGGTGAGGTACAGGGGGGTAGCGCCGCCTACGGCCAGGTCGTTGACCGTACCGTTCACCGCTAAGGTCCCAATATCGCCCCCAGGGAAAAACAAGGGATCGACCACATAGGAATCGGTGGTCATCGCCAGGCGATCGCCCCGCTTGATCAGTGGCCCTAAGTCAACCAGGGCCTGGTCATTCAACGGTCCAGGGCTCCCCTGACCAAACCGGCTGACAAATACCTCAGTAATCAGGTCGGCCATGGCTTTGCCACCGCTACCATGGGCCAGAGTAATGCAGCTATCCCGGAACTGGGACCGCGAGGAGGAAAGGGATTGACGAGGCCAGGAATTGGTTGTGGCCATATCTCTGCCCATTACTGACAAGACTAACTTATAGGATGCCAAGACTATGGGGCGAGGCAGGGTTTTGGGAGGGCTTTCTTAAGGTTTGGGGGACGAGAGGGGTGATCTTTGACCATCGCAGCGGTAGGCACTAGATTGCAGAACCAACGGTTCAGGCGACAGGTTTTGTGCATCCTTGGTCCTCGGCGGGTTGCCTACGGTAATGGGGAGATTCAGATGGACTATCCCACGATAGAGGTAAGCTGACTCACTTCAAGCTAAACCCTAAATAGCGGTATCTTCTTAACTAACGCTGACCGAAAAGCTTCACACCGATCCCACAGTATTGAATGATAGGAGTAACGGATCTTAATATCCGGACTCAGGCGATGGACTTGTTTCGGAGCACACTTAACTTCTGCCACGCTTTTCTGCACATCAGACCCTAGGACAACTACTATGACCAGCTTTCCCATTGATCTGGGCGCTTACCAGCGAATTTCTTTAGACGCGTCGACCCCTACCCTGACCGACGACCAACGCAGTGCGCTTAAAGCCAATATTCAGCTTTGCCGTGACGCCATTGTGTTTTTCACGGCCACTGGGGCCGCCCGGGGAGTGGGTGGACACACTGGTGGTCCCTACGACACGGTACCTGAAGTGATGATTCTGGATGCCCTGTTTCGGGGAGCTGGGGAAAAGTATGTACCCATTTTCTTTGATGAAGCCGGTCACCGGGTTGCCACCCAATATCTGATGGCGGTCTTGAATGGGGATATGCCCGCCGAACAGCTGATGCGCTATCGGGAAGCCCACCAAAAGCTACCGGGTCACCCTGAACTCGGGCTGACCCCTGGTGTCAAGTTTAGCTCCGGGCGTTTGGGGCACATGTGGCCCTATGTCAATGGTGTGGCCTTGGCCAATCCCGGCAAGACTGTCTTTTGCCTCGGGTCGGATGGGTCTCAGCAGGAGGGCAATGATGCGGAAGCGGCTCGGTTTGCAGTAGCTAACCATGTCAATGTCAAGTTGCTGATTGACGACAACGATGTCACCATTGCCGGTCACCCCTCTCACTACATGGGGGGCTATAGCGTCAAGCAAACTCTGGAAGGCCATGGCCTAACTGTCCTGGAAGGGGATGGGGAAGACATTGATAGCCTTTACGCCAATATTTGTCAGGCGATTAATACCCCTGGTCCTGTGGCATTGGTTAACAAGCGAGCCATGGCCGTGGGCATTGATGGTGTAGAAGGTACGACCCATGGTCATGATGTGGTGCCTGTGGATGCTGCCATCACCTATCTAGAGGCCAAGGGACACACCGCCGCCGTTGACGTGCTCAAGGGGATCGAGAAGCCCAAGAACACCTATCAATTTTTGGGCTCTAGCGACAAACTGGGGTCTAACCGTAACGTTTTTGGCGATGCGGTGGTTGAGGTATTGGGGACCATGGACGAAACTACCCGCAAAGCCAGCGTGCTAGTGGTGGATAGCGATCTAGAAGGCTCCTGCGGATTGGCCCAAATTCGCAAAGCCCACCCAGAAGTGTTCATTAGCGGTGGGATTCAAGAGCGGGGTAACCTGTCAGCGGCAGCTGGTTTTGGCATGGAGAAGGGTAAGCAAGGGATTTTTGCCACCTTCAGTGCCTTTTTGGAAATGTGTATTTCCGAAATCACCATGGCCCGATTGAACTATTCCAACCTGTTGTGCCACTTCTCCCATGCTGGCATCGACGACATGGCCGACAATACTTGTCACTTCGGCATCAACAACATGTTTGCCGATAACGGCCTAGATGATGGCTACGAAACCCGTCTCTATTTCCCGGCCGATGCTAACCAGATGAAAGCCTGCGTCAAAGGGGTCTTTAACCACCCTGGCCTGCGGTTCATCTTTTCGACTCGCTCGAAGGTGCCGATGATTCTTGATGCCGATGGCAATGAGATGTTTGGCGGCGACTATACCTTTACTCCGGGTCAGGACGAGGTGATTCGAGAAGGGACAGCTGGTTACATTGTGAC
The DNA here is from genome assembly GCF_012911975.1 of Nodosilinea sp. P-1105. Classification (GTDB taxonomy): domain Bacteria; phylum Cyanobacteriota; class Cyanobacteriia; order Phormidesmidales; family Phormidesmidaceae; genus Nodosilinea. The sequence continues at coordinate 60,406 of NZ_SMDQ01000022.1, forward strand.
GTTTGGTGATTCCCTCTATCGCGCTCTAGATGCGGTGGAGCGCCTAAAGCAAGAGGGGATTGATGTGGGGCTGGTGAACAAAGCCACCCTTAATGTTGTGGATGAAGCGATGATGGCTAAACTGGGCCAAGCCCCCTTTGTCCTGGTCACGGAGGCCTTTAACCGCCGCACTGGCCTGGGTAGTCGGTTTGGCTCCTGGCTACTAGAGCGGGGCTATACCCCCAAATTTGCCCATTTGGGCACTCACGAAGAAGGTAGCGGTGGGCTGTGGGAGCAGTACCCCCACCAGGGGATTGACCCGGCGGGCATTATTGCCAAGGTGAAAGAGTTGGCGAGTTAGCCATTGGCTTGGCCGGTTTTAAAGGCTACTTGATACACATAAGTTGTGCTAGACTTCATCCCCTCGCTTTGGCCCCCTTTTCTGGTATGCCCGTAGGGCTATAATCCCCCAATTCTGGGGGACTTTGATTCCGATCCCCCCCCGAATTTGCCCTCCGGGCACGCTGCGCGAACGGGGGGCTAGGGGGGCCAAAGTTGGCAATTCGGAGCTGCTCACACGATATGTGTACTTAGCAGGGTTTAAAGGGGAAGGGGTAACCCATAGTTAGCTGGCCTGATTGGCTGACATGGGCGGCCCCTAATCCCTACTGATGAATCCCTACTGAGGTGGTTGAGACCAGCGGAAAAATATGCCGCCTAGCAAGCTCAAAAGGGCTAAGCCCAATAGACCTGCCAGAGGATTATCGTCTAGCCCTGTGACCCAGGCGGGAACCGCCCCAGTGGGGGTAATCAGGTGTCCCACGTTCACTAGATAGTAGCCCCACACTAAGCCACTATGGAGTCCTACCGGGTGGCCGAGTCCAGTTGTGGCAGCTGAATCCAGGGGAATGCGTCGGGCCCAAACTAGGACGATGCCCAATAACAGTAGCCCCACGAACTGGGGCAACATCGCCAAAAGCACATCTAGGGGCTTAATAAAATGAGCCAGGGCAAAAATCAGGCTGCTGATGGCTAACGCCCAACGGAGCGAGCAGCCCTGTTCTAGTTCCCACAACAGCCAGCCACGAAACAAGATTTCTTCTGACCAGCCTACGGCAAAGGCCGTGATTGCCCCTGCTAAGCCGATGCCAACTAAGCCCCAGCCTAGGTCGGGCCTGAGTCTAGCCCAACCTAACCCCAGTTGCACCAGCACCAGCAACGCTAGACTCAGTACACCGATGATCCCACCAAGCCCCATGCCCCGCAGTAAAGGCTTTAATCCGGCAAAGCCTATCTGCCGCCAGGGCTGAACCACCCCATGCACCCGTCGCTGCCATCGGGGGAGCACGATCAGAAACACGAGATAGAGTAGCGCGGTGGGAAATAAATCGCCGCCGGGTAATCTTCCCTGGGCCGAAAGCCAATACAGGGGCAGGGCGGCTGGGGCCCAAACCGTAGCCACTAACCCTAAGAAGGCGAAGACCCGCACTGGAGAGGACGACTTGGCTAATTTCGAGGCCGCGATCGCCATTTATGCACTCATACTATTCGTCTGGTTCGATGGTACTGGTTAACCCTAAATTCTTCAGCCCTTCGCTATAAAATTCAGCATGTTCTAGGGCACAGGTAATCACAAGGGCAACGCCAGCGGTGTGAGCCTGCATCATAATGTCGACTGCTTGGGGCATGGTTAAGCTGGGTACAACCTTCAGCAGTGATTCCACCACGTACTCCATCGAGTTGAATTCGTCATTATGGAGTAGCACCCGGTAGCGGGGCGCTGGCTTGCGGACAGTGGAGGTTGTACTTCGCTCTATAGTTTCGACAGACACGACAATCCCTCTTCAACTGGGTAAAGGATTAACTCCAGGGACATCTCCCTCTGCTCATAAAACTTTACCCTAGGCTGAGTGTCGCCCTTGGGTCAAGGGTAAATTCTAACCCACGGGAATGTTTTGAAGACGGCGACGGCTTTACCTGGCCTGATGGGGGACCACCTATCCCTAAGATCAAGTGGCCCATTGTCAGGGCAGGGAGTGATTGAGGGCAATGGATACTTAGGCGCGAATTTTTTTTACCCGAATTTTTTCTACCATAGAGGGTATGTCGGATCGTCACTTTGATACCGCTGTGCCAGAGTCTTCTACCCCAAATCTTAAGTCGTCCCTTGGTCCGACCTGGGAGAGTCCTAGTGCCGAGACCTTGGTCCCGCATCAAATTGTATTTTTGGAATGGCAAGGGACCCGATTGTATGCTGAAGTTATTCAGGTGATTCGCGATCGCCAGGTCTGCTGGGTACGCCCTTTGGTCTTGGCGGCCCCCCAACGGTCGCCCATCTTGTATGCGTCCTCATGGTTTGATGCTTCGGATGTCAGCGATGCGACCAGACAACCGGTTGTCCCCGACTTGATCTGGCCCATCCACCAGTTTCGCCTGGCTTTGGATGAGGATGTGCTACCGTTTTTGAGCTTGCAGGGCCAGAAGTTCTCTATCCCTGGTCAACCTCGACCGGCTGATGCCACGCCTTTGCATCAACTGCAGCAGTTTGTCGCCAGCTTTTGCTCACCTCAGGCGTCCAATGCTTCAGATACTACTGTTTCAGATAACTGCGATCGCCCCTGACCCAAGACCCGATCTAAGCAGCACCCTGTCATTATCCTGGCGAGCCCAGTGATGGTGCCGACCAGTATGCTCAGGCATCAGCCGATCAGTTGTTGCTGCCCCCTGGAACTTGAAACCCTAAGCCAGGGTTGTCATCTGTCTGCCAACCAGGGCTAGCGCCTGTCTTTGCCAACGCTGGGTAGAGTCAGCGGTCTAGGTGACACCAGCGCTAGACCCTCGAGTTTGATAAATTTTTTATGAAGATAGCTAAGCTAGGGTGATTAGCTCTTTGCCCCTCATTAATAATGCAGGCTACAAGACAACATCTATGGGGTTTCACCTAGGGGATATCACTGGGGGAATGTCACTGGGGGGATGTCACTGGGCCAGTTCCCAAGCATCATCCCAAAGCGGGTTTAGCGTATTTCTTGGAACTAAGCGAATCCGGCCAGCGTCCATTTCGCTCATGAGCAGTTCTAGGGCTTCTGAGTCACCTATGGGTAAATACCCCAAGCGAGAGAGCTCGGTGTTGATGCCCTGCTCAATATCAGGAGTTAAGAGCCCCATATGGAGGGCCTTTTCAACCAGATGACGAATAGAGAAGGTTTGATGCATAGAGATCTGACTCATAGATATTAGCCATATAAGTGAATGTTGTACTGATATTGTCTGAAGCTTTAGCCATTAAGGAGGTGATAGCCTGCATGATCTAATGTGAGCCTGGTTCAGGAAATAAGTGATTTAAATCACCAAATGAATCAAGGTATACCAGTATAGTCAGTAAATTCACGGAGGCAGATGGTTAACAAGATCTGCACACGATCAGCAGTTTTATCAAGATCAGGCCAATTTCCTGGATAAAGTTAGGTGTTTTACAGTGAAAGCACTTACTGTCGTAGATATTAGACCGTAGCTTTAACAGTTGTTAACAATTTTCTTGGGCTGACTAGGAGTATAGGAATATGCAAACTATGACTAGACCTATGGCTGTCGTACAAGCTCAGGGCTCTCTCAATGCTTCCAACGCCAAAGATTTTCAGGTTTCTATGGTGCAGCAGCTCCAGAGTGACCTATCTTCCGGCTTGGTGGTCGATATGAGCGGTGTGGAGTCCCTCGACAGTGCTGGACTGATTGCCCTGGTGGCGGCTCTGAAGCAGGCGCGGCAGCAGCAGAAGCGGTTCTGTCTTTGCACAGTGCCCCCCAGTATTCGGATTATTTTTGAACTCACCCAGCTGGATCGCGCCTTTGAAATGATTGACGCTATGCCCCAAATGGCGGCTGCGGCATAGCTTGTCCCCATTAGCTCTGCCCCAGTTATCTTCAACAGTTTGAACCCTGTCCGACCTGCTGTAGCTTTGGCTTGCAGCAGGTTTTTTACGGCAGGGTTTTACGGCACGAAGCGGATCATCTTTTTAGCCTGACCGCTATAGTAGGTTGAAGAAACCCCGTAGCCTCGTTGCGAGTCATTGAATCGTGTCTGTATCTATTGATACCCTGCTAACTCCCGACATTAACAAGCCCGCTCGTTACTTAGGTAACGAATTGGGGGCGGTGCACAAACCTTGGGCCGAAACCGCAGTGCGTTGGGTGCTGACCTACCCCGAGGTGTATGAGGTGGGGGCGTCTAACCTGGGCCATATTATTCTGTATAGCATTTTGAATGCGCAGCCTCGCCAGCTCTGCGATCGCGCCTATCTACCTGCCACCGACTTAGCAACTAAGCTTAAGCAAACCAACACGCCCCTATTTGCGGTCGAATCCCAACGTAGCCTCACAGACTTTGACATCCTGGGGTTCAGTCTCAGTTACGAATTGGGGGCCACCAATATCCTGGAAATGCTTTCCCTAGCTGGCATTCCCTTCACCTGGCAAGAGCGGGACCAGGGGCGGCGCTTTGACGTAGACGCGGGTTCCTGGCCGCTGATTTTTGCTGGCGGACAGACCGCCACCTCCAACCCAGAGCCCTATGCCGACTTTTTTGACTTTGTGGCCCTGGGGGATGGCGAAGAACTGCTGCCCGAAATTGCCCTAGTGCTAGAAGAAGGAAAAGCCGCCGGTCTCAGCCGAGAGGCACTGCTGCTAGATTTGGCCCAGGTGCCAGGGGTGTATGTGCCCCGGTTCTACACCATGGCCGCAGATGGTTCGGTACAGCCTAACCGCCCTGACGTACCCCGCCGAGTATTACGGCGAGTGGCTACCCCCATGCCCACCTATGCCATGGGCTTGGTGCCCTACGTGGAGACTGTTCACGACCGGCTGACCGTAGAAATTCGCCGGGGCTGTACCCGGGGCTGCCGATTTTGCCAGCCAGGTATGCTGACCCGCCCAGCTCGGGATGTGGCGCCGGAAGCAGTGGTGGATGCAATTGAAACCGGTATGCGCCAGACGGGCTACAACGAATTCTCCCTGCTTTCTCTGAGTTGCTCGGACTATCTGGCGTTGCCTGCGGTGGGGGTGGAAATCAAAAACCGCCTGAAAGACGAAAACATTTCCCTGTCTCTACCCAGTCAGCGGGTGGATCGGTTTGACGAGAATATTGCCCACATCGTCGGGGGCACCCGCCTGACAGGCCTAACCTTTGCTCCTGAGGCAGGCACCCAGCGGATGCGGGACATTATCAATAAAGGGTTAACCAACGAAGAACTGCTGCAAGGGGTGAAAACGGCCCATGAGCAGGGCTGGGATCGGGTCAAACTCTATTTCATGATTGGTTTGCCCGGCGAGACCGATGCCGACGTGATCGGCATCGCCGAGACGGTGCGCTGGCTGCGCCAAGCTTGCTATATCAAAGGACGTAAGTCCTTATCGTTTAACATCACGATTTCTAACTTTACCCCCAAGCCCCACACGCCCTTTCAGTGGCATACGGTTTCAACGGAGGAATTTTTGCGGAAACAGGCCCTGCTCCAGGCTGAGTTCAAGACCATGCGCTGGGCCAAGGTAAACTTTACCGATGTACGCATTTCGGCGATGGAAGACTTTGTGGGCCGGGGCGATCGCCGGTTAGCCGCCGTTGTACATCGGGCCTGGGAATTGGGGGCTGGCATGGATGCCTGGTGGGAAAGCCTGGACAATGCCTTCAATGCCTGGACCCAGGCGATTGACGAGGCCGGTCTGTCCTGGAAATATCGCCAGGTCTCCCAGGGGGAATGGAATGTGATGGAAACCCAGGGCGGTGCCCCCCGTCTAGAGGCTCCCCTACCCTGGGATCACTTGGATACCGGCATTGATAAAGCCTGGTTACAGCAGGACCTGCAACGGGCCTTAGAAGCGGCTACAGTGCCCGACTGCTCCTTCGAAGGGTGCAGCCATTGTGGAGTATGTGGGACTGACTTCGGCCACAATGTGGTCGTCCCTCCCCCGCCAATTCCCACCTTTGTCGGCCATGGTAAACCCGATCAGGCTCGGGTACAGCGGCTACGGGTTACCCTCGGCAAGCTGGGGGATATGGCCCTGATTGGTCATTTGGATCTGGTGCGCCTTTTCGATCGGGCCCTGCGCCGGGCTGGTCTGCCCATTTCCTTCACCGGTGGTTTTCATCCAGGCCCTCGTATTTCCCCCGCCAATGCTCTGCCCCTGGGGGTAACCAGTAGTGGTGAGGTGATTGACTTTGAGCTGAAAACCGTCATGGATCCTGAAGACTTTCGTCAGCAATTGGCGGCGCAACTGCCTGCCGAGATTCCCCTTTACCATGTCGAGCCGGTGTCACTGCAAGAACCCTCCGCCACCAAGCGGCTCGACCAGGCCGAATACTGGCTTGCCATCAGCCAGGAGGATCCCCAGGGGGCTGCCGCTGATTGGCCCAGCTGGATTGCGGCGGTACGCGACATGCAGACCTTTATGTGGGAAAAAACCACTAAATCTGGCCAGGTACAAACGGTTAATTTACGGGAACGTCTATACCAGATTGACCTGGCTCCGGCCACAGCACCACGGCCTGTGGCCATGGGCCGCGACGGTGGGACAGTTGTTAGAATGGTTGGTAGTTGTCGCAACGATGGGAACCTACTGCGGCCTGAACAAGTCCTGTGGATGATAGAAACAGCAGCAGGGCAGCCCTTGAAACTTGAGCAGATTCACCGTTCTCGCCTGGTGTTTCGGTCCCATGACCAGTCCGCTGCGGCGTCAGGTGATGATGGTGACACTACTCCAACTGGCCCGATTGCCCCTTCCCCCATGCCCGTAGGTTAAAGGTTACGTTATGTCGCAAACCAAGCAATCATATCAGCCCTGTAGCCGGGATCGGTTTAGGCCTGGAGCCAGCCAATGGCTCTTGGGTTGGCTGGGGGGCGTGGCCCTTGTGGTTGCCCCCGGGCTACTGCGGTCAGCGTCAGCCGCTCCCCCAGAAACTATCGAGCAGGCTTGCTTTATTTCGGGACGCAACGGCCTTTCTGCTGGGCAAGAGATTTTGGCCGGTTACTTTCCTGGGCAGCCTGATACCCTGCGCAAGGCTTTTTGCCAGTTGCTTTTGTTCCCGACGGCCAGTCTGGTGGATACGGATGCGTTTTCAGACCAGATCGTAGGCGGTTCTGTTTCCAGTGATAGCCGCCATGCATCAGCTGAGGCGATGACGTTGCCGAGTCTGTGGTGGAATCGTGACTCGTTGACCCCCCAATTGGGGGGGCGGCGTTTGGTGATGTCTTGGATTTCCTACGAAATTGATAACTCAAGTCGTCACGTCGTTGACGTGAGGGTTAACCCTCAAATTTGGGCCGCCCTTTCCTTTAACGAGCGGTTTGCTGTGCTGAACCAGTTTGGCACCTCGGCCCGCAACTTTGGCTATGACCTGCGATTCTTCCACGGCAGTTCCCGCAATCAGCGCCTGGCTGGGGTGTATGCCTGTGAACCGGTGGCACCCAACCAGGCCACCGTTCCCCCGGATCAACTGTCTTTTGAACAACCTAACTCAGAGCCGTCATCGGACCAACCCAAAGTCTGTGCCGCCAGTCTGGATGTACCGAGAATTGTCCAGATGCAGCGTAACTTGACCGCCGCCGGAGAGCGTTTGAGTCCCGTTGCCGATGGGGTGTCACCGCCCTCTAGGGAAGTCAACGCCGGGGAAATCAACGCTGGTCGTTAGGCAGATCGTTAGACCGTAGTGCTGTCCATATATCTAAATACTGGGCTTCTGCCTCGGGGCTCACGGGGAGTAAAAAGTCGCTGGTGCGTTGAGTTTCTGGCGAGAGGATCAAGCTGGAGTAACGCTGGAGGGCATCAGGCCAGGCCGGTAGGTCTTGCCCTAACCAGCGCGGCGCCGCCCCATGACCATAAATCGCTAATTGGTTGGCAAAGTCCTCGCCTAGGCAGAAGTTGGCCCAGGCGAGGGCTTCTGTTAATAGTGTGTTGGGTTGGGCCTCCCTGGTGGCTGGTTGGACCCATAGGTCAGCACTGAGCAAGGTCCCTTCGGTTGGAATGACAGCGTTTAGGGATCGGTGCTGATGCAGGATGGGTGCAATGTCATCGGTCCAGCCGACTACCGCTGTGGCATCACCAATAATTAGGGTCTCTAGAAAGTGATTGGCATCGTAGGCTCTGACCTGCTGATGCAACTGCTGCAACATATCCTGGAGCCCCACCACCGTCTCCGGGTTGGGATGATTGGCCGAAGCGCCCAAGGCTTTGAGGGCGATGCCAAGCACCAGGCGAGGGTGGTCAGGCAAAATCACCCGACGCTGCAAGTCTGATCTGAGCAGGTCAACCCAGCGGGTTAGGGGTTGATCCTGGGAGGTGAGGCGGGCGGGGTCATAGAGAATTGCTAAACTACTCCAACGGTAGGGGATGCCCCAAAGGTTGCCGGCTTCACTGGGTTGACCATGGGAATCCCGTCGCACTAGCTGGGCCCACGGGTCAGGGGCGGGCTCCCAGGCTGCGATCGCCTCTACAGTCACCGGTTGAATTAGCTCCTGCTGAATGGCAGCTTTGAGCCAAAAGTCCCCTAACGTCGCCCATTGGGCCAATCGCTGGGGCTGAGAGCCCAGTAGCTGGCGCAACCCCGCCTGATTGGTTTCAGGTTGGGGTTGCTGCTGCCAAGTTTGCAGTCGCTTAAACAGGTCCAGCAGGGAAGGGTAAGACGTGATGGCCACAGAGCTGCCTTGCTGCTGCTGAAAGGTACGAATTACCTGGGAGGGCAGCGAGTTAGCCAATATCGCCAGACTGAGCCTTTCGCCCCCCGCCCGCTGACAACTAGTGGCTAGGGTCGCCAACCACAGGCTGGTAGCGCGGGCTAAAAAAGTGCGACGATTCATGAGCTTGAATGCCGAAGGGGACAAAACAACGGGAGAATACTGATCAAACCATAACGTTTTCCGGTTCCTGTAGAGTGCGGGTCTCCCAAGGAGTTTTAGGTGAAATCTGTTCGCGATATCATTAGCGTCACCATTACCGTGGTGCTTCTGTCCTTCATTGGCCTGAGTCTAGTTCGGCTGGGCTATTTTTTCCTGCACAGCCAGAACATGCTTTAACCTGAGTTCGGACTGGCACCGTTCCCTCCTCATAAGTACCCACAAAGTACCCAAAAGTCTTGTTTGACCTTAGCCCCCCTGCTGAAGCCCCCAGAATTGGGGGGCGGGGGGGGCAAAGCTGTAGAACCTGTTTACAACCAGACCATCGCCTGTATCATTGACACCGCTCCCCGAAAACGGATTAAGCCCAGCGATTACACCCCTGTTATGGTCGATCAGGCAACTTTTGAGGTTGATAAATCGTCCGGATGTTGGGCATAAAGCTCTGTCTTGAGTAATAAGCCAACTCCCAGTCCAGACCTGAAGTTCTACCTGTGGAAAAACTCCAGATCCCGAGCTGGCCTTGCTATGGGAAGGGATCAAGCCGATCGCGCCCAAACAGCCAACGTCAATAAAATAGCGAACAGCCCATAACCAATAACCAATAGCTCTCCCCCCATGACCTCTCACCTCAAACGCAAACTAAAACACTGGACTCTGCTGTTCTGGGCCACGCTGCTGACGGTGGTGCTGTTGGGTGGGCCTGCGATCGCCTTTCCGCCACCTTTGGCACCTTGGGGGACTGAGCCCGGGGAACTTACCCCGATTCCCCAGAGCTTCCAGAAAATTCGAGGGGTGTGGCTGACCACCAACGACATGACCATTCTGCGGGATTCGTCTCGGGTGCAGAGCGCCATGGCCGAACTGTCTCAGCTCAACTTCAATACGGTTTATCCGGTGGTTTGGAATGCGGGCTATGCCCTCTTTCCCAGCGTGATTGCCCAGCGGGTTGGGATTCCCTACATTCACCGAGGCGCTGCGGGACAGGACATTCTGGCTGACGTGATTAACCAAGCCCACCGTCAGGGGCTGCTGGCCATTCCCTGGTTTGAATTTGGCTTTATGGCGCCGCCGTCATCGGAGTTGGCGCTGGCCCATCCAGACTGGCTAACCCAGCGCCAGGACGGCAGCCAGACCTCAGGTAGTGCGGCTGGGGAAGTGGTGTGGCTCAATCCGTTTAAGCCGGAGGTGCAGCAGTTTATCACCAGCCTGGTGGCCGAAATTGCCGTCCGCTACGACATTGACGGTATTCAGTTCGATGACCACACGGCCCTGCCCAGCGACTTTGGCTATGACCCTTACACCATGGCGCTGTACCAGCAGGAAACCGAACAGCCGGTGCCGAGTAACCCGCGTGATCCGGCCTGGATGCGCTGGCGGGCAGACAAGATTACGGACTTTGTGGCTCAGCTCAACCAGACGGTGAAACAGTATCGTCCCAAAGCCATCTTTTCTGTGTCGCCTAACCCCTATGACACAGCCTACAACTCGTTTTTGCAAGATTGGGTCGGCTGGATCAACCGTGGCCTGGTGGATGAGCTGCTGGTGCAGGTCTACCGCTGGGATATGCACAGCTTTACGGATCAAATTCTGCGGCCCGAAATTCAGATGGCCCAGACACAAATCCCGGTGGGTATTGGCATTTTGACTGGGTTACGCAATCGACCTATGCCGATGGCGATGGTTCAATCTCAAGTGATGCGATCGACAGCCCAGGGGTTGGGGGTGGCCTTTTTCTATTACGAAAGTCTCTGGTACGATGCGCCGGAGTCTGTGGCAGAGCGTCAGGCCAGCTTCCGGGATTTGTTTAGCGTTCCAGCCTCCCGGTTTAGCCTACGTCGCCAGGTTTAAGGGCGCTACCCCGCCGCGCTCAGCCCACCCAGGTAGGGGGGAGCTGATAAGGCTAAAAATTAGGGTAAGCGCTTTGCAAAAGCCTTTTATTTTCTATCTTCAGGGAGGTTGCCTTAACACATCATGACTTACCATCCCCTCCCACGGAGGGTTGCCCGTGAAAGGGCGGGGTGGTCCCCTCCTGGGAGGGGTGCCCGGAGGGCGGGGTGGGTTCCTTCGGGCTTGCTTGACCCACCCCTACCCCTCCAAAGGAGGGGATGCAGACCCCTGACACCCTCAGCAACGGTAGTCATATGTCTGCCAAGCCAGTACTAAGTCTCTGCTGGTGAGCTGTCCAGGGTGAGGGAAAGCTGATAGATCGATTTTTTGGACTGGCCGGTGGCCTTGGCCAGTTGACGACTGGCGTCAGCCCGGGAGAGGCCCTGGTGCAGCAGTCGGGTCAACTCGTCCTTTAAGGCCTGCTCAGAAATGGCTGGCCCCTGGGCCGAGGCCCCCTGCACCACCAGGGTGAACTCCCCTTTGGGGGCCTGGGCTTGGTAGGTGGCGATCGCATCCCCTAGGGTGCCATGCCAGATCTGCTCAAAGCGTTTAGTTAGCTCGCGACCCAGGCTGGTGGGGCGATCGCCTCCCAGGCTGTGGGCTAAATCCGTCAAGGTTTTGAGCAGTCGGTGCGGGGCTTCATAGAGGATGATGGTGCGGGTTTCCGTCTGTAACGCCTCTAGCCGACTGGCCCGATGGCTGCCCTTCAACGGCAGAAACCCTTCAAACACAAAGCGATCGGTGGGTAAGCCTGACACACAGAGGGCGGTAATCGCTGCCGTTGGCCCAGGGATGGGCAGCACCGGCACGCCCGCCTGTACACAGGCTGCAATTAACTCCTGGCCAGGGTCAGAAATCCCTGGCATACCGGCATCAGACACCAGGGCGATCGCCTTGTGCTGCCCCTGCAAAAGGTTCAGCAACTCGCCAGTGCGACTGTGGCGGTTATGTTCGTGATAGCTTAACTGGGGCGTGGCGATCGCAAAGTGCTGCAATAATTTGGCCGTATGACGGGTATCTTCGGCAGCAATCAGGTCGACGGCTTGCAGCAGACGCACCGCCCGAAAAGTCATATCTTCCAAATTGCCTAGCGGGGTGCCCACGACGTATAAATGGCCGGGTTTGGGGTCATCAGACGCTGGTGCCATAGAAAAAGGCCAATCCCTGGGGTTAGAATTCAGTGAGTTAGTTGCTGGCATAATTGCCTATTCCCAGTCCAGCTCCAGGTCTGGAGTTTTCCCCAGGTAGACCTTTGGTCTGGACTTGGATGTGGTTAGAACGGCAATTACCGTGGCCTATGGGTTGCCTGGGGGGGGAACCGCTGAGGTGTTGGTGGCGTCCTTAGCCTATTGTATTGGAAGCATGGTCTAGGAATTGATTTTAAGCATGTACAAGCTGAAGTCTGTGGCGGTGGCCCTGGGGCTACTGAGTTTGGTGCTTGGGGTCGCCGCTCCATCTGGGGCACAACGGTCCCTGGCAGCGGCTGATTCGCCGGTGGGGCCAGACTCAGCCGAAATCGATAAGCCAGCCGAAATTGATGAGCCACTCGAGATCGATGAGCCAGCCGAAACTGATGAGCCTGATGAGCCAGCCGAGATGGACAATGGGCCAGACCCTGAAATCGAGGCCCCCTCATTCCCCCGCCGCAACACCCCAGCTCTGCCGCCCGTAGAGCTCGATAGCCACAGCCATAACAGCCTGTTTTCCATCGGTTTTCCGGCAGATTGGACCGTTACGGAGCAAGACGACGCGCCACAGTTTAGTGCCTCCGCAGAGGCTGAAGTGGTTGACGAAGCGACTATTCGCACCGAGGTGACCTGGCACTCGGCCTCTCCCCGTGAGGTTGTACCCCAGGCCCTAGACGAGATTCAGGCTAACGGCTACACCGTAGCCCGCTACGACGCCATCAACATCGATGGCACCACCGCCCTGCGCATCTGGCTCACCGATTTGCCGGACGAAGATCTGCCCAATGCGTTAATCACCTACATTGGCTATGCCGACGTTACCGCTGCTGTGGTCAGCTATTACCCAGAAAGCACCCCTGAGGTCGATAACCTGATCAACGGCATTCACCAGTCGTTCCAGCGGCAGCAGGCAACAGAGCCTTAAAATTTATCTGGCGCTACCTTCCACCTAAACCTCCCCATGACCCGCTCTCTTCCAGTGCTGTTGGTTGTTCACCAGGCTACCTCTACTCCGGGGTTAGTGGGTCAGGTGCTGCGGGATATGGGACTGACGTTAGACATACGCTGCCCCGCCCTGGGGGATACCTTACCCGCGACGATGGCAGCCCACAGTGCGGCGATCGCCTTTGGTGGTCCCATGAGTGCCAACGACGACCATGAGCCTTTTATTCGTCAAGAGTTGGCTTGGATTCCCTCCGTGCTAGGAGCCGAGAAACCCTACCTGGGCATTTGTCTGGGAGCACAACTGCTGGCTCGGGTCCTAGGGGCAACGGTGGCCCCCCATCCCCAAGGGCAACGGGAAATTGGCTATATACCTATCTACCCAACCCTAACTGGACGCGCCGTCTTGCCTAGGCCGATGGTGGTATACCAGTGGCACCAAGAAGGGTTTGACCTGCCTCGGGGCAGCCATCTGCTAGCCACAGGCGACACTTTTCCCCATCAGGCCTTCCGCTATGGCCCCCAGGCCTATGGTCTACAATTTCATCCCGAAATGACCCGACTGATGATCAACCACTGGACCACTGCTGGGGCCGATCACCTGACCGCTCCCGGAGCCCAAGGGCGACCCTACCACCTGAGCCAGCACCACCTTTACCATAGAGATGTCAGGGGTTGGCTACGGCGATTTTTAAGCCAGTGGCTAGGGCATACCCTCCAGACCGAGGCGGTTTGGCAGCGCTATTCCCCAGGCTATCGGCATGGAAATCCTGGTTTAGACAGCAGCCAGCGAGCAGTACCATAGAGGCAAACCTGTAGTGGGGCCTGGTTGGTATACCAACCGCCAGATACCCTGGGCAGACACCGATGAGGCACAGATGGTGAAGATTGGGGTGATTGGCACTGGGTTAATGGGCGCTCCGATGGCGCTGCGGTTGATGTCTGCGGGCTATCAAGTGTGGGTCTATAATCGCACCCAGCCGCGGTTAAAACCGCTGGAGTTGGCTGGGGCTAAGGTCTGTCAAACTCCAGACGAGCTCTTACAGGCCGTAGATGCAGTCATTTTGATGGTGACGGATGCTGCGGCCATTCGCTCCTTACTTCCATCTCCCCCTGGAGAAGCTACTGATCCGGCTTCCCAGCGATCGCCCCTGAATAACCTGACTGTGATCCAAATGGGCACCATTGCCCCCGCCGAAAGTCAGGCCCTGCACCAACAATTGGCGGACTTGGGAGCCAGCTACTTAGAAGCTCCTGTGCTGGGCAGTATTCCTGAGGCGAAAACGGGCAAACTGATTGTTATGGTGGGGGCCGATGCCGAGCAGTACCAACGGTGGCAACCTCTACTTGAGTGCTTTGGCAGCACCCTATACCATGTGGGGCCAGTGGGCACAGCAGCAGCCCTGAAGTTAGCTATGAACCAGTTGATTGGTTCGTTAACTGCCGCGTTTGCCCAAAGCCTGAGTCTCATTCAAGCCGCTGGCATTGATGTTGAAACCTTTATGGCGGTTGTCCGTCAGAGTGCGCTCTATGCGCCAACGTTTGATAAAAAGCTAAAGCGTATGCAGTCGGGCAATTTTGCCGATCCTAACTTTCCTACCAAGCACTTGCTGAAAGATATGGGGCTGTTTACCGAGGCAGCCCAGGCGGCTGACTTAAATACCCTACCGGCTGAAAGTGTGCGTCAGTTAGTGGCCGAGGCGGTACAGGCTGGGTTTAGCGAAGATGACTATTCTTCGATCGTGGCTATGGTTCGCTCGCAAGCTCAGCCTTAAGATGTTTGGCTCTTCCGGTCTGGTTATGCTGCTTTAAACGGAAATACCCACGGCAACAAACCTCTTAACTTGAAATTGTCGAAATTAGAAAAGCCATAACCCAATCGCTTAATCAACTTAAGCTTATTATTTATTCCCTCTACAACTCCATTCGTTATTCTCAA
>NZ_SMDQ01000023.1 GCF_012911975.1 Nodosilinea sp. P-1105
GGGAGATGGGGAGATGGGGAGATGGGGAGATGGGGAGATGGGGAGATGGGGAGATGGGGAGATGGGGAGATGGGGAGGTGGGGAGATTTTGGATTTGTAGCGTGGGTTAGGCGGTCAGGGTTAGGGCGATCGCCAGGTCCCTTAAGCTTCGCCGTAACTCACGGGGGAGAGAGGGAGAGGTGGAAATGGCGTAGGGGCAGAAGATGGGGCCATAGGATTTCCTTGTCATGGCAAAACATTGGTGTGAAATTTTAATCAATTTAACTGAGTTAGCTGATCCTGATAATTGGGTCAGTAGGTTCAGGTAAAACGCCCACCACCTAGGGAATAATTCCTAAAGGTAGCGATCGCACGCCGCCGCCCCATTGTCGGAATCGCTTGTCATCAGGGCGATCCCCGGGTATAGGCAGGCTAGACAAAGATCGGCTAAAATGGCTGTCTGCCCACTGTGGTAGGTTTCCCTGTGCGATGACCTCTGTTTGTGCGATCACCCCCGTGTATGGTTCAACTCAATAACGGCATCACCCTTTTTCTCAGCCTGCTGGTTGAAGCCATGCCCTTTCTATTGCTGGGTGTGATTTTCTCCAGTGTGCTGCTGCTGTTTGTAGATGAGCGCAGACTGTTAAGTATACTGCCCCGCAACGTGGTGTTAGCGTCTCTGTCCGGCAGTATGATTGGGTTCATGTTTCCGGTTTGCGAGTGTGGTAATGTGCCTGTCGCTCGCCGCCTGTTGATGAAAGGGGCGCCGACGGCAGTGGCCATGGGATATTTGCTGGCTGCTCCCACTGTCAACCCGATTGTGTTCTGGGCCACCTGGATGGCCTTTCGCGACCAGCCTGAAATTGTCTTTCTTCGGGTCGGCTTTACGATGATTATCGCCACCATCATCAGCCTGATCTTCAGCCGACAGAAAGATATGCGCCCCTTTCTGCAGGACAACCTGACTCGGCTAATGGGGGAGCCGGTGGATACCTCCAGCAGGAACGGTAATGGTCAGAACGGTAATGGCCCTCAGGGCAACTCAGGGGTAACCTGCCCCGCCCCGGCTGCTAGTGCCGCCGCCACCTCCCCTCTATTACAGTCCGGGACGTTTCTCATGCAGGCTCCGGGGCAGGTACTGCAATTAAATGCTCCCCCAGCCCAGGTCATGGACCAGTTAGCGCCATCGCTGCCCCCCCTCAAGGATCGGCTGCGGATGATGGGGGACAATATGGTGCTGGAGCTGCGGGAACTGGGGTCAGTGCTGATTATCGGTAGTGCCATTGCCGCCTTTGTGCAGGTGGCCATTCCCCGAGAAGTCATTCTCAGTTTGGGACAGGGGCCAATTACGTCAATTCTGGCGATGATGACCCTGGCCTGGGTGGTCTCTATCTGCTCAACGGTTGACTCCTTCTTTGCCCTATCTTTTGCATCGGTGTTTACCAGCGGGTCGCTGCTGGCATTTCTCGTATTTGGCCCCATGGTTGATTTGAAAAATATCAGCCTGTTGCTGACGGTGTTTAAAGGACGCACTATTATTTATCTGTTTGTGCTGGTGGCCCAGCTCACCTTTTTGCTGACCTTGATCATGAATCTGTATGGCGGGTAATGACCCCATGGCCATCCCCCCCGAATGATCCACGTTTGCTGTATTGATCTGTCAGGCTAGGCGGTACCCATGACCTCTCCTTCTTTGCCCCGTCGCCGGCGGCGATTGCCCAAATCCCAACGGCTGCCCTGGCAGGCCATCGTCGATAGTTTGGTGATGCTGCTGTGGGGGCTGATGTTTCTCCGGTTTGCGGTGACGGGTCAGCTGTATTTGTTACTGCACCCCGACTTTATGTGGCTGGCGCACCTGGCCATGGTGATTCTGCTGGTTTTGGGCCTAGCCCGCTTGGTCCAGGTTTGGAACATGGTTCGCCAAACGCAACCGCAAGAGACCATCCGCAGTCAGGAGCACTTTGCCCTGTTACCCCGCCGACTCAGCTGTGGGTTGCTCCTGGCGGTGGCCATGTTTGGCATGGTGTATACTCCCCGGCCTTTCATGAGTGAAACAGCCTTTCAACGGGGGATTACTGATGTGCTCGGGCAAACGCGATCGCGTCCGGAACGGTTTGTGCTCAGTGGGTCTCCCGAAGATCGCTCCATCGTCGACTGGATTCGCACCCTCAATGTTTATCCAGAACCCGATGCCTATACTGGACAGGGGGTGAAGGTCAGCGGATTTGTCACCCACATGCCCGACTGGCCCAGCAATATGTTTATGATTACTCGGTTTGTGCTCACTTGTTGTGCCGCCGATGCTTATCCCGTGGGGTTACCGGTGGAACTGCCGGAGGGGACATCCCGTCCAGAACCTGACACCTGGTTAGAGGTGGAGGGAACCATGCAAACCGACACCCTGGATGACACTCGCCAATTGGTCATTGGCTCACCCACCCTGACTGAAATCTCTCAACCCCGTAACCCCTTCGAGTATTAGCTATGGTCCGTCGTTCCCGTCGTCGTTTGCAACGTTCGCCCGCCCAGCGCCAGCCGCTGGACCGGGTCGCCATCGTGGTCATAGCCGGGCTAGCCCTAGCCATTGGTTTACTGGTGTTTTCTGGGGATCATGCCATTGCCCGGGTGCGAGAGTTTACCTGGCAAGACCGCCAGGTGGGGGCTGAAGATCGAGCCTTTGTGATCACCTTTAGTCGACCAATGGATTCAGTCAGTGTGGAGGAAAACCTGACTATTGATCCCCCTTTGCCGGGCCGAGTAAGTTGGGCTGGTCGTCGGATGGCCTACACGTTTGACCACCCGATCCCCTACGGCCAGTCCTTTAAGGTCAGTCTGCAGGATGCCCGCGATCGCTTTTCCGCCGATCTTGAGCAACCCATCAGTCGTTTTGCCCCCTTCGAGGCCAACTTTCAAACCCGCGATCGCGCCTTTCTCTACATCGGGGTTGAAGGGGACGAAGCCAATCGCCTGGTGCTGGCCGACTTACAACGGCAAGAACGCACGATTCTCACCCCCCGCCATCTATCGGTCATCCACTTTATTCCCTATCCGCTGGGGGATAAGGTATTGTTTTCTGCCAGTGACACCAGCAATGGGGGCGGGCTGCTCAGCCAAAAGCTCTATACCGTCACGACGGGTATTCACCCCCACCCCCCCGACGACTTAATGACCGGTGGTCCCTCCCTGTGGGAGCGGCTCTGGTCTCGGCCCTCGGTTGCCGCTGAGTCAGGGGAATTGGAGTTGGTTCTAGATGACAAGGACTACCAAAACCTCAAGTTTGACCTGTCCCCCGACGGCCAAACCATCGTGGTCCAGCGGGTTAATCAACAAAATCCGGCTGACTTTGGCCCCTGGGTGATTCGCCAAGGGCAGGCTCCTCGGCCCCTGGACACCGACCCCGGCGGTGACTTTTTAATTGCGCCTGACAGTCAGTCTTTGGTACTGCTGCAAGGGGAGGGCACCGCCATCATCGACCTAGAGCAACAGACACAAACTGGCCCCAGTCAGCCCCTAGATTTTCTGCCCGACTATGGTCGGGTCTTTGACCTGGCCCCCGACGGCTCAGCGGCGGCGATGGTTAATTACAACCAAAACGATCCGGAACGCCGCTTTATGGAATCCCTCTTTTTGGTCACCAATGTGGGCCAAGAAGAAGAATTGCTGCAAGTCAGCGGCGCCATTCTCGATGCCCAGTTTGACAGCGCCAAACAGTTTCTCTATGTGCTGGCTAGCGAAGTCACGGTCGACACGGACAACCGGGATGCCATCGCCAGTGAGTCCTACACTGAGCAGCCGATGCTATTGGCGATTAACCTCGAAGCGATGGCCATGACAAAGTTACTGCTGTTGCCCCAACAACAGCGAATTCACATGAGCCTTGCTCCTGACGGGTTGTCGTTGCTGCTAGACCTGGACGGTCAGGTGCATGCTGATACCCTGGAGCCTTCAGAATCAGAAAATGGCGATCGCGCCTCCATCTGGCACATTCCCCTGTTTACTGATTCAGAGGAGCGGGACACCAGTACCCCTACTGTAATTGACCCAGAGCCGTTTCCCTTCCATGGTTTGCAGGCCAGTTGGTTGCCCTAACGGCTGACAATCCCCGACCACTGCACCTGTTTTTTCCCTGTGCGCCGGTACGAAAAGAAGCGCTCCGGTTCTTGAAAGGTGCAGTGGGGGGCGATCGCCACTTGATCGGCGCTAATCCCTAATTGCTGCAACTGCCACCAGTTGACCTGGCGGACATCCAGTCGGGCTTTACCAGGTTCAGGATCCGCCAAAATTGGGGTTCCCCCTAGGTCCTGAAGGCTGTCCACGACAGTTTGATCTGGAACCTCTTCATTGGCCTGAATGTCAGCCAACGCTGCGATTGTCCGCCCGACCTGGGCCGCAACGGCCACGGAAACTTGATACACGTCTCCCGCAATGGCTGGGCCAATGGCAATGACCAGGTCCTCTAAACGACTACCCTGGGCCTGCATCTGACGTACCGTTAGCGGCAGAATTCCCTGGGCGGTGCCCCGCCACCCCGCATGGATGGCCGCCGTTTTACCCGTGGCGCGATCGCCGATCAAGACCGGATTGCAGTCTGCCGTACAGACCCATAGGGCTTGACCTGGGGCATCGCTCGTTAAGCCATCGGCTTCTGGACGGGGGCCATGGGTCACCGTCTGGGCTTGGTTAGCCGTTAAGACCTGATGCCCATGTACCTGTTTAACCCGATGAACCGAGGCCTGGTCATCCAAAATATCCGTTAAGGACTCTGGAATCTGAGGCCACCCATGGCGGGTAAAAAAGCCATGGGGCCAGGGACGTAGCAGATCGCAGACCAACGTCGGTTGGTCTTGCACCACCTGCCACTGCCAAAGTTCCGTCACAGCACTGCCTCCTATACCTGATAACTTAGGCTTGATAGCTTAAGCCTAATAGTTTAAAGACTCGCAAGGTCATAAAATCCCAGCCTCAAATCCTAACCTCATTCCGGCGCAGGCGGAAATCGATCATGGGGTAACGGCTCTCGCAGGGACTGTATTGTGAGGCGTATCGCTTAGGTCATTATGGAGCAGAGGTTAAGACACCCTTGTTCTCTATCAAGTTCTCTTAGACTTCGCCCTTCAGAGGCGACTGTCCCAACTCAGGAATGATACGGTGGACTCACACATACATGATCTTATTGATTTAATCTCACCTACGCCCGCTTATCATTCGATTTAGTATTTCGGTAGCTGCGGCTACCGAAATACCTCGGGTAGGGCTTAGGCACTATCTAAACTCCTATATCTGGAATCGCTATCGGGTGAATTTAGAACAGCTGTACCATGAGCTTGCTCGACCACCCAAAACCTTAGGGGTTTTACCCCTGTTTTGGGCCGTACGTCCGCAGTTTAGGCTGCACTGGGTTGAACAGGTGGATTCCACCAACCGTGTCCTTGGCGACCTCATGGTCGCTGGGGCAACTGCCGGTACGGTGGTCTTAGCCAAAACCCAGCGGTTGGGGCGGGGGCAGTGGGGTCGCCAGTGGCAGTCTCCAGCTGGAGGGATCTACCTCTCCCTGGGGCTAAAGCCGGAGATTCCGGTGCAGCGAAGTCTTTACCTAACCCTGGCCAGTGCCTGGGGAGTGGCTACCAGCCTTAGCAATCTTGGTCTGCCCGTGCAGGTCAAATGGCCCAATGACCTAGTGGTCAGGGGTAAAAAGCTAGGAGGGGTACTGGCTGAAACCCGTGTAGTGGGCTCTCAGATCAATGATGTGGTGGTTGGACTGGGGCTAAATGGCTTTAATCCAGTTCCGGCAACTGGTGTAACGATTCAGCAGCTCATTCAACCGGAACACCATGCCACCCCGTTGAATAGCTTGGAGGGACTAGCCGCCGTTGCCCTCTATGGCCTGATGCAAGGGTATCTGTATTGGCAAAGTCAAGGGGATGAAGCCTTTTTAGAGGTCTATCAAACCCAGATGAGCCACCTAGGACAGAGGGTTACCGTTGGCAGCGATCCAGTCCAAGTAACGGGCATAGCCCCATCCGGCAACTTGCGGGTTTGCCCCGTTGATGCCAACGCTCTGGGGGATACTCCCCTAGAAATCGAACCAGGAAAAGTGACTTTAGGCTACAATGCGTAGCGATTGATATGGTGGATAACAACAACACGAAAAGTCAGCGACAAGAGCAGCACCGTCTAGCCAAAATGTCTATCCAATGGGCCAGATCAGTGGCTTTGCTGGGCAGTCTAGGGTTAACCAGTAGTGGGTTAGCCATTGCCGACACCCGTCGGCCTAACGAGGTTAATGAGCCCTTTGAAACCTCGGCAGACTATCTAGCCCCTACCGAAAGTAGGTCCCACCACCAGTCAAACCCTAGTGTGGTCCCTCACCTAGACCCGGCTAAAGCCTCCTCAAATCAGCCTAATTTTTCGCCGTTGAGATCGTCCCCGTCAGTCCCTCTGACGTCTCCTTCTGCAGAAAACAATCTGATGCAACCCCAGGTTCCCCCTCCGGCTTCTCCGCCAGCTATTGTGGCCCCTGCGCCAGCGTCGGCTCCTACCATGGCAGAAAGCTTGCTTAAGCCGACCCCCTCGCCCACTGCAGATGCCGCTGAATCATCTACGGAACGCACGGTGCCCGCCGAAATTGCCGCTGATGAGTCAGTGCCTCAAGGCTATAACAGCGTCTTTATTGATTCCACTGACTACAGTGTGGGGGCAACCCAAGTTCCTAACGTTGTCTTTTCAGATCGCTCCAGTGGCTGCGAAATTAAAGTATCTGGCGGCCAGGTTAACCCTGGTGCCTGCAACGGTAACGCCACCAATGCTACCCGGGAAACAGCCTCTGCGTCCCAGGGGGGAAATGGGGTGCAAGTAGGGCCTGTTACGGTTGATTCTAGAGGAGTCAGCCTGGGTAACACCACGATTGTTAGCCGCGAGGCCCTGAATGAGCGGTTGCGTCCGCTCAATATCCTGCGCCGGGGCAATGAAGAATATGTGTTTCCCCTATCAACCCCGGCCCCTATCAGCTCGCTGTTTGGCTGGCGCATGCACCCCATTCAACAAACCTGGCGGTTTCATGCTGGGGTTGATTTAGCTGCGCCCACTGGTACTCCCGTGTTAGCCACCCGGTCTGGGCGGGTCGCCGTATCAGACTATTTGGGGGGCTATGGCCTCACTGTTATTCTGCGCCATGGTGACGGCGATCTAGAGTCACGCTATGCCCACTTATCTCAGTTAGCGGTCAAGCCTGGGGAGTGGGTGGAACAGGGAGAAGTGATTGGCCTAGTAGGTAGTACTGGTAATTCCACGGGGCCGCACTTACACTTTGAAGTGCGCCAACTCACTAGCCAAGGCTGGGTTGCGGTTGATCCGATCGAAGTCGTAGAACATGGCTTAGCTAACTTGATCGAATTGCTCGACAATCCAAGGCTAGCGTTAGGTCGGTCTACCCCCAATGCCGAACCAGCCGACGATGCTCTGCCGGTAGATTACCCCTTCCGTCCGGCCCAGCCCAATGCCAGCTAGGCCTAACCATTTGTCCCCACTCCTCCAGTCGGAGGGTTAAGGGCCTATGGCGTTTGGCATAGACCACACAGTGCGCTTCCATGAAACTGATGGGGCTGGAGTTGTTTATTTCGCCAATGGCCTGGTGATGTGTCACATTGCCTACGAGGCGTCCCTAGAAGCGGCTGGAGTAGACCTGGGTGACTTTTTTAGGGCCACTACTGTGGCTTATCCAGTGGTGCATGCCCAGATGGATTACCGCCGCCCCATGTACTGCGGTGATCGGGTACATGTGAAATTGACCCCAACCCGCTTGGATCAGAAAACGTTTGAGGTCACCTATCAGCTGACGGCGATCGCCCAGCCGGAAACCCTCCTGGCCCAGGCCGTCACCCGCCATGTCTGTATTGATGTTCAGACCCGCCGCCCTTGCCCCTTGCCCTCGCCAATGGAGCACTGGATTCAGCAATGGGGAATCCATGGAAGATAGATGGCAAGAATGGTTGTTTGTCGCCACCTATGTGACGTTCCTGGCGGCGATCGCCTGGCTGGTCGTCAGGCCTGGCCGTAAGGACTAATGGTCTGTTTTTTTGGCTCAAGCCTTGACCCTGCGCTCTTGGTTCAAGTCTCTTCATCGGGTTGACCGTAGGCAGCAGGATCTAGCCACCCGGCTTGCCGCATCAGCCGGGGCCAGAGCACCAGAAAGAACCCCATCCATACCGTGATCGGCACAGCCACGATCGCCGTCAACCACCAGCGATGGCCCAAGAGCCAACTGGCGGCAATTAACCCTAGCCCTGTCAGGGCAATGGACCAGGGCTGACACCACCAGGGCTTGAGCTGCCAGGGGCTAGTCAGAGGGGAGGATTTTTCCATGGAGCGCTGGGGTGATAAGAAGCGTCAACGTCAAGAAAGTGGCCTTAGCAGCGATCGCACACTCCATGGACCGTCACTTCATAACCTTCAACTTTCCACTTTGTGCTCAGGCTATGGACGTCAACATCTGATAGGGCGTCCCAGGGAATATCTGCGATCGCGCCACAGCAGCGACAACGAAAATGATGGTGGGGCTCCACATTGGCATCGTAGCGGCAGACCCCCTCTTCCAATAGCACCTCGCGCACCAGGCTGACATCTCGCAGCGCCTGCAGAGAGCTATACACCGTCGCCTGGGATGAGGTAGGAGCCGTTTGATTTAAGTCCATCAAAATATCGTCAGCGGTGGGGTGATCAGAACGCTCCAGTAAGTTGGCATACACAGCAAACCGCTGGGGCGTCACCCGCAATCCCTTTGACTTTAGCGTCTGAACAATGTGATTAGCTTGCTGCTGCATCGTGACTGACTCCTGCTAGTCGGCTCAGAACTCCTTATAGTCCTAGTTTTCATAGCCCTAGTTCTTTAGCTCTGGCTTAGCCGTGGTGGCTGAGTAAACTGCTCATAACATGGTAACACTCTAACTTGAGGGTAAACATTATTTAAGATATGCTACGAAAGATAAGTAATTTTACTTATTGATTAATTCTTAACTCGGAATTATTCTGAGTTAAGTAGCAACTGAAACGCAGTTAAGTTGTTTAATTAATTCGAGAGGTAATCTATGGCTGTTATCAAGCGCGTTCCCGACGTCACCTTCAAAACTCGTGTGCGGGATGAGTCCATCGGTGGCCCCAACCCCTATCGTTGGGAAGATCAGACCACCCAGGACATTTTTGGTGGCAAGAAGGTTGTTGTGTTCTCTTTGCCGGGTGCTTTTACCCCTACCTGCTCTTCCAACCACCTGCCCCGCTACGAAGAGCTCTATGACGAGTTCAAGGCCCAAGGTGTTGACGAGATCATCTGTGTGTCTGTGAATGACGCCTTCGTGATGTTCCAATGGGGCAAGCAAATTGGCGCTAAGAACGTCTTCCTGCTGCCCGATGGCAACGGTGAATTCACTCGCAAGATGGGGATGCTGGTTGACAAGTCGAACCTGGGCTTTGGCATGCGCTCCTGGCGTTATTCCATGCTGGTGAATGACGGCGCCATCGAGAAAATCTTTGTCGAGCCCGACTACGCTGACAACTGCCCCACCGACCCCTTTGAGGTG
The DNA here is from genome assembly GCF_012911975.1 of Nodosilinea sp. P-1105. Taxonomy (GTDB): domain Bacteria; phylum Cyanobacteriota; class Cyanobacteriia; order Phormidesmidales; family Phormidesmidaceae; genus Nodosilinea. The sequence goes on from NZ_SMDQ01000023.1 coordinate 9,552, forward strand.
TCTGACGCTGACACCATGCTGGCGTACTTGAAAGGGGCTGAGCCCGCTGGTGTCTCTGAGCCTCGTCTGGCTTTCGTCGGCTAAGGTTCCTAGCATCTCTATCTGAGCCGTTCTGGTTCACCTTGCCAGGGGCAGCTCAACGCTGCCCCTGGTGTGCTTGATAGGTGTCGCCGGGGTGTTGCCTTCATGATTATATGCCTATATAATTGTTTGGTGATTAAATGTGCTGGCGTTGAGAGCTGCCATGGTTAGAGTGCCAACGGTTTCTAGTGGTTTTGTTTCCTGGGGCGATCGCCGCCAACGCCTTTAGAGATCAGTTACTGCGGTCACTATTCGTCTTGTTACTTCACGCTGTCTTTATCTATGAAACTCTCCAGTAAAAACCTCGATACTCGTCTTGATCAGGTCTATGACGCCATTGTGGTTGGCGGCGGCATGGGTGGGTTGTCAGCCGCCATTTATCTGGCCCGCTATGGACTGAACTGTTTGGTGATTGAAAAGGGCAAAGGGCGATCGGTGTGGATGCAAGATTTACGAAACTTTGTAGGCTTTGACCCTGATACCCCTGGTCGCGACATCCTAAACCACGGCATGAAACAGGCGATTGCCTGGGGAGCTGACTATCTGCGGGGCTATGTAGAAAACGTTGTAGACGAAGGGGAGCACCTGGCCGTACAGGTTAAAGTGGGCAAGAAAGACAGTATTTACCCCGTCTTTCGCACCAAATATTTGGTGGCGGCCTCCGGGGTGATTGATCGGCTACCCCAGCTTGATGACATGCAAAACGTCTATGATTACGCCGGTTATACCCTACATGTTTGTATGATCTGCGACGGCTACGACATGTGGGATCAAAAAGCTGTCCTGATTGCTGGCTCAGAATCCCAAATCAACGCGGCATTTGTGCTCAATTGGTTTACCCCCTACATTTCAGTGTTAACCCACGGGCTCTTCGCCGTCGGCGACGACATGAAGGCGAAGTTAGCGGATCACGGCTACCCCCTGTACGAAGCCCCCATCGCCAAGTTTTTGGGCCAAGACCACCAGCTTAGGGGAGTAAAACTGACTGACGGCACCGTGGTCGAAGCCACTACCGGCCTGGTCAGTATGGGGTCTACCTATCACAACCACTACCTGAAGGGGGTCCAGGGCCTAGAGTGGAGTGGCGAAAACCTGGTCACCAATACCATGGCCCAAACGACCCACGATCGCATTTTTGCCCTGGGCGACCTGAAGCAGGGCCTCAACCAAGTGTCCATTGCCGTAGCCGATGGCACCCTGGCCGCCACCCAAATTTGGCGCAACACCCGCCGGGCCAGCCCGCCTCGTAAATGGGAAGAGAATTTGGCTCAGGCGCTGGTGTCTTAGCACGGTTAGCGGTACATGGTTAGCGGTACACGGTTCGTGGTACGCGGCATCCGTACAGTCTGGGGGTTACCGTGCGCCTGATACCTTGCACCATGAACCTGACACCGTATACCGTGAACCTGCTCCCTTGCACCGCACCCTAATCAAACCCCAAATCATCGCTGCGCCCAGCATGGGCTAACGCCAGCTGATGGTATTTTTGAGCGTGCTCCAATAATTCCAGGGTTTGGTGCTCAGATACCTGACGCACCACTTTGCCGGGCACCCCCATCACCAGCGACTGGGGCGGTACATCTTTGGTCACCACCGCCCCAGCTCCAATGATGCTGCCTCGGCCAACCCGCACCCCATCCAGTACGATCGCACCAATGCCAATCAGGCTTCCCCGCTCAATATGGGCACTGTGGATAACGGCTCGGTGCCCGACGGTGACATAGTCTTCTAGGATGGTCGGGCGACCCGGATCCCCATGCAGAATGGCCCCATCCTGTACATTGGTATAAGCACCAATGGCAATACTTTCAATGTCTCCTCGTAATATGGCTCCATACCAAATGCTGCAACCTGCCGCTAGGGTAACGTGGCCCATCAGCGTAGCATTTGGGGCGACGAAAGCCGCTTTTGTGTCATCGGGTTGGGGCCAAACCGATCGGGCAGAGTAAACCATGGTAACTAGGGTCTCAAAAAAATCTCAGGATTGGGCCAATGGTGTATGTTGACTACCAAGTCAGCTGGGTTCCCAACGTATAATACGGGTACAGGTAATACGGGTATAGGAACAAATTCATTGTCCCTGGTTTTCCCCCATAGTTCACTCACCTGCTTACGCACCTACTGAGGACGCAACTGGTTTCAGCCCAATGGTTAATTCCGCTTTGCAGTATCCCATCTACGGCCCAGAAATCCAATGTCCTCATTGTCGTCAGACCATTCCGGCCTTGACCTTGACGGATACTTATCTGTGTTCGCGCCACGGGGCTTTTGAAGCTGACCCCGAGTCTAAGGAACTCGTTCACCTACAGTCGGGTCGCCACTGGCGCCAATGGGATGGCGAATGGTATCGCCAGCATACCCATCCCGACGGCATTCGTTTTGAAATTCATGAGGCCCTCGACCGACTTTATACCCAAGGATATCGAGCCACCCGGGTGATTATTGCTGAGCGTTATCAAGAGCTGGTGAATGCTTACTTAGAACGCAATTCTCCCTGGCGGGGCTCAGGAGAAGGGACCTCCTCACCCAAGCTGTATGGGCTGCCGGTAGAATTTAGCCCTCCCCCCGAACAGGATCCCCAGTGGGCCGTAATTAACTTTAACCTGGAGAAAGAGCCCGGTGTTCCGGTACGCTATCCCTATTTTCGATTGTTCGAGTAGTTTGTCTGAATGCTCCATCACGCTTCCATTCGTACCCAGGATATTCACCGGGCCATTGACTTTTACGAACACCTTGGCTTTGTAGTACACGAGCGGTTTACCGCAGGCATTACCCTAGCGTGTTGGATGGAAGGACTGGGGGGACGCATCGAATTGATTCAGGTGCCAGAACCCCGCCCTGCTGCTGATGCCTTTGGGGATGAGCATTACAGCGGTTACTATCACCTATCTTTTGATTTGACTGAGCTCACCCCCAACCTGCCTGATTGGGTCAACCAGCTGCGATCCCAAATGGCGGGCATTAAGGTGCTGCTAGAGCCCCAACAGCAAATCATTGGCGATCGCGTCTACGAGGTCGCCTTTATCGCCGACGCCGATGGGTTGCCCCTGGAGTTTATTCGGGTGCTAGGCCATGTCCAACCCTAATGGAGTGGCCCCCTTTGCCGATAACTGGGCCTACCTAAAAACTGAGCTGTCTTGGTTGGATCGGCTGCTGATGGTGGCCGTCTCCCGGCAAAAGCGGGAGATTCAAGACTTAGACGACTTTGCCCTGTCTAGCGAAGATCGGGTCACCAGCCACTGGTGGAAAGGGATTATTTACCTGAGTGGCCAACCCGGCTACGATCATGCCCGCCCGCCTAAAGCCAGTCGCAAAACTGGCAGCGGCTATGTTCAACAGCTGGAAGCTCGGATTCAGGCTAGTCAGAGTCAAGGGATTGTGCTGGCTCTGCCTGCCCTGCGGGATCAGCTCAAACTTAGCCCCTTTGAAAAAAACGTTATCCTCCTGGCCCTGGCCCCAGAAATTAACCAGCGGTTTGGTCGCCTCTATAGTTATTTGCAGTACCAGCATGACGAGTCCGACTGGGACTTGCCCACGGTTGATCTCTGTCTGCGGTTGCTCTGCCGTAATGACCAAGAGTGGCGGCGATCGCGCCCTCAAATCGCCCCTGATAGCCGTCTGGTCCACCTAGGTCTGGTGGAATGGGTGAATGCCGATGACACCACCCTACTCAGCCGTCATCTGCGTCTTCACGAAGATCTCACCACCTACCTGCTGGCCGAGTCCCCCAATCTTGCCACCATTCAGACTTGGGCCACCCCGGCCGCCAGTGACCCGGAACCTCCCGCCATCCCCACTGACCCATGGGAAAGTCTGGTACTGCCAAATTCTTTGATCAGCCAGCTGAGAACTGTTATTGCAGCTGCCAAATTCCAGGAGACACCGAGTCCAATGGTGCTGCTAACTGGGGCCGAGGGAACCGGTAAAACCTTAGCGGCACGAGTACTAGCCGCAGATTTAGGCTGGCCCCTGATCACCATCGACTTAAGCACCCTAGGCCCGAATGATGACCGTGATCCACCCGACCTAGCGGATTGGGTGACCCTACCCCCCTGTGTCTTGCACCTGACATCAGCCCCCAGCTGGTTTGGTCGCTGCCCTACGCTTGATCCAGCCCTGGTGCAGTCGTGGGTGATCCGGCGGCGACGTCAACCCGGACTGACCCTACTCAGTAGCCCTTACCTGCAATCAGTGAAACCGTCCTGGCGACAAGCGATGACTGGTGTGCTGGAATTTCCCCGTCCCGATCGGGCCACCCGGGAGGTGCTATGGCAACGGGCTATGCCTGCTGCGATCGCCCTAGAACCAGCGCTCAGTTGGTCCCATTTGGCTCAGCATCTTGCCCTCACGGGGGGCGAAATCAATACCCTAGCTCAAACAGCCAGGGCTCTGCTTCAGCCCACGGACCCTCCTGTGCTTACCCTAGGGGTTCTCCGTCAGGCGCTGGCCCTACATCATCCTGAAATGAAGCTACCGAAGCCCAAAGCTCCCCGTGCCCAGTCATCAAAATCTAAGCCTACGTGAGCCCTAAGGAGACCACCATGGATCTGACGTCAGTGACCATTACCCTACCAGAGGGAAGTAACTTAATTTTGGGACAAGCTCATTTCATCAAGACCGTCGAAGACCTTTACGAGATTATGGTGGGTACCTCAGCCCAAGCCAAATTTGGTCTGGCCTTTTGCGAAGCCTCTGGCCCTTGCTTGATTCGGGCGGCAGGTAACGATGACACCCTAAAAGCGGCCGCCATCCAAAATGCCCAGGCCATTGGTGCCGGTCACAGCTTCCTGATTTTGATCCAAGCGGCCTATCCCATCAATGTGCTAAATGCCATTAAGCAATGCCCCGAAGTATGCCGCATCTACTGCGCCACAGCCAATCCTGTCGAGGCGATCGTGGTCGAAACCGATCAGGGCAGAGGTATTTTAGGCGTGGTGGATGGCTTTTCACCCAAGGGCGTAGAAACCGCCGAAGATGTTAAAGCCCGCCATGCCCTGTTGCGTACCATTGGTTATAAACAATGACAACCCATTACACCTAGTGGTCAGTCAATCTGACACTGATGGGATCTGCGGCCTGGGGTTCACGGTTTACGGTCTGCGGTTAAAGGGTAGCCGTAGCCCTGACACCGTAAACCCTGTCAGCCCGCCACTGTTAACTTGACAGGTCACTAGGTGGCCATGGCACTGGTTGACTTCGGATCTGGCAGTTGGGTGGTAATCAAGGCCGCCACCAACACAAACAAACTAGACACCCACAGGCAACCCACCAGGCCATACCATTGGTAAAACAACCCTGAGGTAATCGTCCCTAGCAGGCGCCCCCCAGAGTTAGCCATATAGTAGAACCCCACATTCAGAGCTACATCCTTGTCTTCGGTGTAAGCCAGCACCAAGTATGAATGCACCGCCGAGTTAAAGGCAAACACAATCCCAAATACCACTAGCCCCCCCGTCACCGCGATATCTCCTCGTACGCCTGACATCAGGGTAAGGGCAATCAAAGCCGGAATGGCCGTCAAAATCGAGGTCCAAAACAGAATGGTCTTGGCCCGGGGTACCACCCTGCCGCTGCTATCTTTACGCAGTAGCTGGGGGGCCAGAAACTGCACCATGCCATAGCCGATCACCCAGATGGCCATGTAAGAGCCCACCTGCATGAAAGTCCAACCCAGCACCTCGTACAGGAAAACTGGCAGGGCCACCACGAACCACACATCCCGAGAGCCAAACAAAAAGAAGCGGGCCGCCGAAAGAACATTGATTTCTTTGCTTTTAGAAAACAGCTGACGAAAGCGCACCTTTTCGCCAATCTTGCCCATATCGGCCGGCAAAAACCAGCCCGACAGCAAAATCACAAACAGCACCGCCGCCTGAATTAGCAGCGCCTGCCGGAAGCCAACCCCTTGTAGCAGGGCAGCACCGACAAAAAACCCCACCCCCTTCAAGGCATTCTTAGATCCTGTTAGGACCGCTACCCACTTAAATAATCGCGATGCGGCTTCCTTGGGCACCACCAGGCGAATGGCACTCTTGGAGCTCATCTTAGTCAAGTCTTTGGCAATGCCAGAAAAAGCCTGGGCCGCCATCACATAGCCCACCTGTACCGGCACGACCCAGTCAGGATTCAGAAAGGCCAGCATCACCAGGGCAAAGACCTGTAAGCCAATACCCCCATATAGCGTCAGCCGCAGCCCCACCTGAGAGCCAATCCAGCCACCCAGGAAATTGGTCACCACGCCAAAAATCTCATAAAAGAGAAACAGCATGGCAATTTCAAAGGGGGTGTAGCCCAACACATGGAAGTGCAACAGCACCATCATCCGTAGGGCGCCATCAGTGATGGTGAAGCCCCAGTAGGCAGCCGTGATGATGGCGTAGTTGCGCAGGCTGGCGGGTTTGAAGGTGGAGGAGGACATGGTGGGGAGTGATGGGGTGGTGGGGGAGTGGATGGGTGGATGGGCGCTGCCCTGAGCTTGCCGAAGGGTGGATGGGTGGATGGGGTGGCGTAGGGGCGGACCCGTGTGTCCGCCCTAGCGGGGGAATGGGGAAGGAGGGAGAATTTTGGATTTTGGATTTTGGATTTTGGATTCGTAGCGTGGGTTAGGCGGCCAGGGACAGGGCGATCGCAGGTCACCCAGATCACCGCCGTACCCCACGACTGGGGGATTTGAAGTTGGAGGGGAGTAGGGGCTAGCAGGTCAGAGGCTTTGGGCCACTTTGCGGGCCAGATCTGCCATCCGGCAAGAGTAGCCCCACTCGTTGTCGTACCAGGCCAGAATCTTCACTTGGGTGCCATCCACTACCATGGTGGATAGGGCATCAATGATCGACGATCGCGGGTCGTCTTTATAATCCACAGATACCAGCGGGCGCTCTTCATAGCCCAGGATGCCGTGCAGAGGTCCATCGGCGGCCTGCTTCAGCAATTGGTTGACCTCATCCACGGTGGTGGGGCGGTCCACTTCAAAGACGCAGTCTGTCAGCGAGGCGTTGAGCAAAGGCACCCGCACAGCCAGACCGTTGAGTTTGCCTTTCAACTCTGGGTAAATTAATGTAATTGCCGTCGCTGAGCCAGTGGTGGTGGGAATCAGCGACATACCCGTGGCCCGGGCGCGGCGCAGGTCTTTGTGGGGAGCATCCACAATAGTTTGGGTGTTGGTATGGTCATGGACTGTAGTGATCACCCCGTGACGAATCCCTAGACCTTCGTGAATCACCTTCACCACTGGGGCCAGACAATTTGTGGTGCAAGAGGCGGCTGTTAGCAGGTGGTGTTCGGCTGGGTCATAGAGGTGATCATTAATGCCGTAGACCACATTTAAGGCCCCCTCTTTCACTGGCGCGGCGACGATAACTTTTCGAACCCCCGCCTTGAAGTAAGGATCAAGCAGCGCTGAGGTGCGAAACTTCCCGGAGCACTCTAGCACCAGATCTACTCCAAAGTCTGACCAAGGAATGTCACCGGGGGAGGAGCCGTCACTAAAGCCTAGAGGGGTGCCATCGATGGTGATTTTTTCGTCCCCAACAGCAACTACATCCGGTTCCCAACGACCATGGACCGAGTCAAATTTCAGCAGGTGGGCGGCAGCGGCAGTCCCGCCTTTGACGTCATTAATGTGGACAAACTCCAACTCTGGATAGGCCCAACCTGCCCGCAACACTAACCGGCCAATGCGGCCAAAGCCATTGACAGCAACTCTCACCATAGCGATTGGATCCTACTGATTAATACAATGGCCGCCAAATCTCATTGGTTTAGCCCACTAAGCCGTTGTAGACTCATCATTTCAAGAAGAATTGATTTGTCTGTAGACTCATCATTTCAAAAAAAATTGATTTGTCAAGTTATCCAGATCACAAAGAAACCCCCAGGCCAGCAGAATGGCCTGGGGGTTTGGGGTATTGGGGGCAGGTGCTGGGTACGGGTATCGGGTGACGGGTATCGGGTGGCGGGTATCGGGTGGCGGGTATCGGATGCAGGCATCGATATCCCCTCCTGGGAGGCCTGTACTGAGTATGTCGAAGTAGGCAGGGGTGGGTAACACGGTTCACGGTTCACGGCTCACGACTTGCCGTACACCTTGTACCGTGAACCGCAAACCTAACACCTGATACCTCAATCTAATGTCCCGACGGGGGATCTCCACTAAACGGTTGCACCCCAGTGGCGGGATAGTCATCGTGGGTGGGACCAAATAGCTCCAGAATGGCTTCCACCAGATCGCCCAAAAAGCCTTTCTGTTCTTTGATCACTGGCAAAGCCTGGCGCACATGGTCGGGGGAAAAGTCGTAGCCTTTCGCTTCTCCTAAGTTAATTAACTCACGTTGATCGTCGATGGCCTGCACCTGACTCTTGAGATCAGGATCTTGAGCGGCCTGCTGTAGAAATGAGAGTGCATTTTCCTTAGACATGATTATGACTCCGAGTAACTGGGCCTGGGTGAGGTGGGATAGGCTGCGCATTGACCATTTCTTGCCAAGGTCAAATTTACCTCTAGTGCCACCCCTAGTGTCGCCCTAGAGATGCCGAACGGGGATCAGACTCAACAGAACCTTGCATTTCTTGAAACATCGCAACTCCACTGTGGCTTTAGATCCCCGTTTTTACTCCCCCCGAGCGTCTCAGATGGCTAGAGGGTGGCCTAGCATTTGCCGCAAAGCAGGATAGCAAGATAGAATAGGTTAAGGAATGTTAATACTTTTCTGAGAAAAAATTAACATTCTATCTTCTTTGACGCCTACCTCAAGCTAGGGTTTTAGTCTCAACCGATTAAACCGTAGTGGGGGGTGAGGTTCTCCCCACTGCTGAGTACAAGTGTTTCCTCGTAAAGTATTAATAAGCTGATTGTTGTTCTAACCCTATTTTTCTTCATTAACCACTTTTTTCTCCTCAGCCCACTAGCGGATCACTAACTACCATGTTTGAACATTTCACCAACACGGCGATCGCGGTCATTATGAAGGCCCAAGAAGAAGCCCGGCGCTTACGTCACAACTTTGTAGGCACTGAGCAGCTGCTGCTGGGCTTGATTAAGGAAGAGTCCACCGTATCTGCCAAGGTGTTAGGGGAATTTGGCATCAATCTAAATGATGCTCGCGCCGAAGTAGAAGCCATCATTGGTCGGGGTAGCGGTAGTGTACCCCCCGAAATTCCGTTTACGCCGAAGGTGAAGCAAGTTTTTGAGCAGGCTTTTCAAGAGGCGCGGCGCATGGATGCTGCCTACATTGAGCCTGAGCACCTATTGCTGAGCCTGACCCAAAGCACCGAGAGTGTGGCCTATCGGGTGATGACCAACCTGGGGGTTGAGCCCGCCAAGGTTCGTACCCGAATTATTCAAGACATGGGCGAAGCGGCGGCGGTACCAGCTGGTGGCCGTGAAAGTCGCGAGGGGGGCCGCAAGACGGGCAAAATTTTGTCTGAGTTTGGCACTGACCTGACCGCCCTGGCTGCCACAGGCAAGATCGACCCAGTCATTGGTCGAGCTCAGGAAATTGAGCGGGTGGTGCAAATTTTGGGTCGCCGCACTAAGAATAACCCCATTTTGGTAGGGGAACCTGGGGTGGGTAAGACCGCGATCGCTGAAGGACTAGCCCAACGGATTGCTAACCAAGATGTCCCTGAAGCTTTAATCACCAAGCGGGTAATTAGTCTGGATATGGGGTCTTTGGTCTCGGGCACCCGGTTTCGGGGTGACTTCGAAGAACGCTTAACCCAGCTAGTACAAGAAGTGCGGGAAGATCCCGATGTAGTGTTGGTGATCGATGAAATTCACACCTTGATTGGGGCTGGCTCCTTAGAGGGGGGCATGGACGCCGCCAATATGTTGAAACCAGCCCTGGCCCGGGGAGAAATGCAGTGTATCGGGGCCACGACCCTGGATGAATTTCGTAAGTACATCGAGCGGGATGCTGCGCTAGAACGGCGCTTTCAGCCGGTAACCATCAATCCCCCCTCGGTGCAGGAAACCATCGAAATTTTGCAAGGGGTGCGCAGCCGCTACGAGCAATTCCACCAGGTCACCTTTACCGATGAAGCTTTAGAGGCCGCCGCTAAGCTGTCCGATCGCTACATCAGCGATCGCTACTTGCCCGACAAAGCAATCGATTTAATTGATGAATCCGGTTCCCAGGTAAAACTGCGGTTTATGCCCAAGTACCCCTCCAAGGAACTGAAGCAGCAACTGCGTCAGGTCAATAAAGACACCGATGAAGCGATTCAAATGCAGGACTTTGGCCGCGCCAAAACTCTGAAGGATGAGCGTCAGGCTCTCCTACAACAGCTACAAGCGGATATTCCTGAGTATGGGGAAGCGGCCGCAGGTACCCTGCCCCCTCAACCCGTGGTTGACGAAGAGAATATCGCTGATATCGTTGCCAGTTGGACCGGTATTCCCGTCAACCGGATGACGGAAACCGAAGCCGCTCGTCTGATGCACTTAGAAGATATTCTGCACGAGCGAGTGATTGGTCAGCACGAGGCTGTAATGGCCGCCTCAAAGGCTATCCGTCGAGCCAGATCGGGGATTTCCAGTGCCGATCGCCCCATCGCTAGCCTAGTATTTTCTGGCCCCACTGGGGTGGGTAAAACTGAGTTATCCAAGGCGTTAGCGATGGCTTTGTTTGGCTCAGAAGACGCGATGATTCGGTTGGACATGTCTGAATTCATGGAAGGCCATACCGTATCCAAGCTGATTGGTTCCCCGCCAGGGTTCGTGGGCTATGACGAAGGGGGCCAACTAACTGAGGCCGTGCGTCGCAAGCCCTATGCCGTCATTTTGATGGATGAGATTGAGAAGGCCCACCCCGAGGTGTTTAACCTGCTGCTGCAAGTGTTAGAAGATGGCCGATTAACCGATGCCAAAGGGCGTGTGGTCAGCTTTAAAAATGTGCTGATTATCATGACCTCGAACATTGGTTCCCAGGTGATTGAGAAAGGCGGCAACGGTCTAGGCTTTGATCTGGCCACCACTGACGCTGCCACCAGCCAGTACAACAACATCCGTAACCTGGTAAATGAAGAGATGAAGCAGTATTTCCGCCCAGAACTGCTGAATCGCCTGGATGAAATCATTGTTTTCCGTCAGCTGACCCAGGCTGAGGTAAATCAGGTGGCTGACCTGATGCTGGATCAGGTTAACCAGCGCCTGGTTGATCGCCAGATCCAAGTCACCCTATCGGATGCGTTTCGGGCCAAGCTTGCTACTGAGGGGTACGACCAACGCTATGGGGCTCGTCCCATGCGGCGGGCGATCGCCCGATTGGTCGAAGATTCCCTGGCTGAAGCCATCTTGGCCGGAGACCTGGAATCCGGCGATCGCGCCCTGTTGGATATCAATGAGGCTGGAGAGCCGATCGTCAAGCCCGAGCGTCAGCCTGCCATGGCTAGCATGGGTTAGGCCGCCCCGACGATGATGCTAGTGAACTGGCTCTACTGAAATCGGCTGAGATCTGAATATTGACGGTGGGTAACTGAGTTACCCACCGTTTTTTGATCGTGTCAACCCTTTGAAACCGCTGAGGTTAACGGTAGGATAGCCCTGAAACCCTCAGCCCCTCTCCCGTAATACCATGGTGAATCTTCCCCCTGAATTCCCCGACTCTTCTGACCCCAACCAGCCACGTCCAGCCACTGACAATGTTCCCAGGAGTGATCGCCGCATCCTCGACTTTGATGAGCTGCTGGCTTTGGTGCTGGCTTTGTTAGGCGTAGGGGCGATTTTTTGGTGGGGGCTAAGTCGAAATGACACCTTCGCGGCCCAGACTGGACTACTACGACGTCAAGTTGACGAGGCCGTTCCCCGCCTGTTTGGGACTACAGAGGAAACAACTCCTGAGCGATTTCAGCCCCGTAGCTTAGAACCAGGCCAACGGCGACCGACCGCAGCATCGCAAGACAACAATTCCCAAACCCAAACAGGGGGGCTACCGAGCCTCGGCCGTCGCTCTGATCAGCCTAGGCGAGCGGTATCGCGAGGGGTGGCTGAACCGGAGGCAACCCCAATCGCCCCAGCGACTGTACCAGCAGATCAGCCTGCCACTGACCCGGCGGCTAACTCTGCGGCGGCCCCTCCACCCCTGGATATTTCGGATGTGCCGGAAAGTCACTGGGCTTACCCCTTCATTGTGGCTATGTATGAGGCTGGCTATTTACCTGCCTTTGCCTCGGGGCAATTTGAACCAGACCGAGCCTTGAACCGTGGGGATCTAGCCCTGCTGATCGATCAGGCGTTTGGCGATCAACCGGATCCGGCTGCTGCTGAGTTCAGCGACGTATCGAGTGCCGACCAAGTGGCCCCCGCTGTCGACCAAGCCGTTGCCAAAGGGTTCATGAGTGGCTATCCAGAAGGAGATTTTCGCCCTAACCAACTTGTCCCCCGCTATGAAGTGTTAGTTAGTCTAGGGGCAGGGCTGGATCTGCCTAATGCCTCTAACCCAGACCAGACCCTACAAGCGTTTGTCGATGCTGAGGCCATGCCCGAGTGGGCCAGGAACCCGGTGGCCGCAGCGGCGGAGAATGCCCTGATTGTCAATTACCCCAACCGCGACCAACTAAGGCCCACCGCCACCGCCACCCGGGCTGAAATCGTGGCTATGATCCACCAAGCTCTGGTCAACCAAGGGGAGCTGCCGCCAGTGGCGTCGGACTATGCTGTGCCGGCCCTTTAGGGCGGGGATAGGAAATAGGTGTTAGGTGAGAGGTGTTAGGTGTCGAGTGAGAGGTGTCAGGTGTCGGGTTGGCGGTTCACGGTACAAGGTGTACGGCAGACCGTGAACCCGATTCCCGTGTAACCCACCCCTGCCTACTTCGACATACTCAGTACAGGCCTCGCAGGAGGGGATGCCGATACCCAATACCCGAAACCCAAACCCAATACCCTATTTCTTGATCCCACCGTCTGATAGACTGGGAAGTTGAGATTGGGAACGCGGAACCCATTAAATATAGGCAGTTTGGAGGATTTATCCCGTGGAAAGTACCCTCGGACTTGAGATTATTGAGGTGGTCGAACAGGCGGCGATCGCATCATCCCGATGGATGGGCAAGGGCGAAAAAAACATCGCTGACCAGGTAGCGGTGGAGGCCATGCGGGAGCGCATGAACAAAATTCATATGCGCGGTCGTATCGTCATCGGCGAGGGGGAACGGGACGATGCACCGATGCTCTACATCGGCGAAGAAGTCGGCATCTGCACCCAGACAAACGCTTCCGATGTCTGCAACCCTGACGAATTGCTAGAAATCGACATCGCCGTTGACCCCTGTGAAGGCACTAATTTGGTGGCCTACGGCCAAAATGGCTCCATGGCCGTGTTGGCCATCTCTGAAAAGGGGGGGCTATTTGCGGCCCCCGACTTTTACATGAAAAAGTTGGCAGCGCCTCCCCAGGCCAAGGGCAAGGTTGACATCAATAAGTCAGCCACCGAAAACCTGAAGATTCTGTCCGAGTGTTTAGATCGCTCCATCGACGAGCTGGTGGTGGTGGTGATGAAGCGCGATCGCCACAACGACCTGATCAAAGAAATTCGTGATGCAGGTGCCCGGGTTAAGCTGATCGGCGATGGGGACGTGGGGGCGGCCCTCTCCTGTGCCTTTTCTGGCACCAACACCCATGCCCTGATGGGGATTGGTGCGGCCCCCGAAGGGGTGATCAGCGCGGCCGCTATGCGGTGTCTGGGGGGGCACTTCCAGGGCCAGCTGATTTACGACCCGGCGGTGGTAAAAACTGGCTTGATTGGCGAAAGCAAAGAAGCCAACATCGCTCGGCTACAAGAAATGGGCATCACTGACATTGATAAGGTCTACGACACCGATGAACTGGCCTCTGGGGAGACCGTACTGTTTGCGGCTACCGGCATTACCTCCGGTGAATTGATGAATGGGGTCCGCTTCTTCCATGGTGGGGCTCGTACTCAATCTCTAGTAATCTCTAGCCAATCCCAAACCGCTCGTTTTGTGGACACCATCCACATGTTCGATCAGCCCAAGACCCTACAAATTCGCTAGGTTCTCCCGTGGGCTTGTTACCCTAGAGATGCGGTGCTACCGCATCTCTTTTTTTTGCCTATCGTTTGATGGACTTTTGTTGAGTTTCCTTGAGTCGGGTCCAATTTATCTCTAAGTTCAAACATATTGGCTTTTGTGTCCGGGGTAACGTTGATATCGTCTATGTCTTAGCGGTTTTACCGAATCAAGCACCCTACCCCCCGGTACGCCATAAATAGGTGAATCACTAAACGCGTGGAGGAAGAATGAATATCGCCGTAATTGGCCTGAGCCACAAAACCGCCCCAGTTCATATTCGCGAAAAACTTAGTATTCCGACGGCTCAGACAGGAGACGCGATCGCCCATCTCACCCATTGCCCCCACCTGGACGAAGTATCCATCCTCAGCACCTGTAACCGTCTCGAAATTCACATCGTTACCGAAGACACCGAGCAAGGGGTGCGGGAGGTGACTCAGTTCTTAGCTGATCACAGCGGCCTGCCCCTGCCAGAATTGCGTCAGCATCTGTTTATTCTGCTCCACCAAGATGCGGTCACTCACCTGATGCGGGTGGCAGCTGGGCTCGATAGTCTGGTGCTGGGGGAAGGCCAAATCCTCTCCCAGGTGAAACATGCCCACCAGCTGGCCCAGCAACACAAAAGCAGTGGCCGCATCCTCAACCGTTTACTTAAGCAGGCGATTACCGCTGGTAAACGGGTGCGTACCGAAACCAGCATTGGTACCGGGGCCGTATCCATTAGCTCGGCGGCCGTGGAGCTAGCTCGGCTAAAAGTGCCCCACCTGAGTCAGTGCCATGTCAGCATTCTGGGAGCCGGTAAAATGGCGCGCCTGCTGGTGCAGCATCTGCTGGCTAAAGACACCTGTACCATCACCATCCTCAACCGCACCGTCGATCGGGCTAACGAATTAGCCAAGCAATTCAGCGACAGCGACATTCGCACTGGCACCTTAGACACCATGATGGAGACCGTACAGTGCTCTGATGTGGTGTTTACCTGTACCTCCGCCACCGAACCGCTGCTGCACCGCGACAACCTGGCACCCGTTCTGGATGCCGGTCGCAACCTGATGGTGTTCGACATTTCAGTTCCCCTGAATGTCCACGCCAACGTCAATGAGCTAGAGCGGGTGTTTGCCTTTAATGTGGATGACCTGAAGGCGGTAGTGGCCCAAAACCAGGCCAGTCGTCGCCGCATGGCTATGGAAGCCCAGTTACTGCTGGATGAAGAGGTGGACAGCTTCATGGACTGGTGGCGTTCCTTGGATACCGTAGTCACCATCAGCAGCCTGCGCAACAAGGTTGAATCTATCCGCGAGCAGGAATTGGAAAAAGCCCTATCTCGCCTGGGCAGCGAGTTTGCCGACAAGCACCAGGAGGTGATTGAAGCTCTGACCCGGGGCATCGTCAACAAAATCCTCCACGACCCCATGGTGCAACTGCGGGCCCAGCGGGATATTGAAGCCCGCAAGCGGGCGATGCAAACCCTACATGTGCTGTTTGACCTGGAGACCGCTTCCAACGAGAAGTACAGCTAACCCCCCTATGCCCCGCTGGTTTAATACTGCTGGTCCCTGCAACCCGGCTATCCACTACATGTTGCCTGCCACCGAACGGTTGCCCAATGTAGAGCGACTGGTGGCCCAGCAGGGGTATTTTGTTATCCACGCTCCCCGCCAAACGGGCAAAACGACAGCCATGCTGGAGATGGGGAAACAATTGACCGCCAGCGGTCAATACACAGCGGTGATGCTGTCGGTAGAAGTGGGAGCCGCCTTTAGTCAGGATCCTGATCGGGCCGAAGGGGCTATTTTAGATGCCTGGCGGGGGGCAGCTAATGTGCGGCTGCCCCCAGACTTGCAGCCCCCCCTCTGGCCTGCAGCTGATCCCGGTCGGCGAATTGGATCGGCCCTAGCGGCTTGGAGCCAGGCATCCCCTCGCCCCTTAGTGATTTTTATCGATGAAATTGATGCCCTGCAAAATCAGGCCTTAATCTCTGTATTGCGACAGCTGCGGGATGGCTACCCGAATCGTCCCCAGGCCTTTCCCCAGTCCCTGGCCCTGATTGGCCTGCGGGATGTGCGAGATTATAAGGTGGCGTCTGGGGGCAGCGATCGCCTGAATACGGCCAGTCCTTTCAATATCAAGGTCAGATCCTTTACCTTGCAAAACTTCAGCCGGGAAGATGTGATCGCGCTCTACCAGCAACATACCCACGACACTGGCCAACGCTTTACCCCTGCCGCCCTAGAGCATGCCGTTTACTTGACCGATGGTCAGCCCTGGCTAGTGAATGCCCTGGCTAAAGAGGTGGTGGAAGAACTGGTGCCCGATCCTGAGTTTCCGATTACAGACGCTCACATTGATCGAGCCAAAGAAATTCTGATTCAGCGCCAGGATACCCACTTAGATAGTCTGGCAGAACGGTTACGAGAGCCTAGAGTCAAAGCGATCATCGAGCCGATGCTGGCTGGCCAGGCGTTGGCAGACACCCCCCTGGATGATCGTCGCTTTCTGCTGGATCTAGGTCTACTGAAGCATGATCCCATGGGGGGCCTGACGATGGCCAACCCCATCTATCGAGAAGTCATTCCCCGGGTACTCGCCAGTGGCTCCGAAGATTCCTTGCCACGCATTTCGCCGAGTTGGCTGATGCCAAACGGAGGGTTAGATACCAACCAGTTATTAACAGCTTTTTTAACCTTTTGGCGGCAACATGGAGAGCCTCTGCTTAAAAGCGCGCCTTACCACGAAATTGCCCCGCACCTGGTGCTGATGGCTTTTCTGCATCGGGTAGTCAATGGCGGCGGCACCCTAGAGCGAGAGTATGCCATTGGCACCGACCGGATGGATCTCTGTCTGCGCTATGGCGATGTGGTTTTGGCCATTGAGCTCAAGGTTTGGCGTCAAGGGCGGACTGACCCCCTGCCGACTGGGCTAGAGCAACTGGATCGCTATCTAAGTGGCCTGGGCCAGGATACCGGTTGGCTGGTCATTTTCGATCGCAGAGAAGGCCTGGGTCCGATCAGCGATCGCACCACTGTAGAGCCAGCCACCAGCCCAGCCGGGCGACAGATCACCGTGATCCGAGGCTAAGTGCCCTAGCGGTGTAAGATACCAAGCATCCAAACGCTGAGGATCTGCCACTAATGACGACACCCTTTCGTGTGGGGGTAGCGGGGCCAGTGGGATCGGGCAAGACCGCCCTGGTGGATTGCCTGTGCAAGGCGCTGCGCGATCGCTATTCCATTGCCGTTGTCACCAATGATATCTATACCCAGGAAGATGCCCAGTTTCTAGTACGCAGCCAGGCCCTCAATCCCGATCGCATCGTGGGAGTGGAAACTGGCGGCTGCCCACACACCGCCATTCGCGAAGATGCCTCCATGAACCTGGTGGCGATCGAAGACCTGGAAGCGCGGTTTCAACCCCTAGACTTTGTGTTCGTAGAAAGCGGCGGCGACAACCTGGCCTCTACCTTTAGCCCAGAACTGGTGGACTTAACCCTGTATGTGATTGACGTGGCCGCTGGGGACAAGATTCCCCGTAAGGGGGGGCCGGGGATTACCAAGTCAGACTTTTTGGTGATCAACAAAATTGACCTGGCACCCATGGTCGGTGCCAGCCTGGCGGTGATGGAGCGCGACGCGAAGAAAATGCGGGGCGATCGCCCCTTTGCCTTTACGAATCTTAAGACTCAGGAAGGTCTGCCCAAAGTGATTGAGTTTATTCAGTATCATGGCG
This sequence comes from Nodosilinea sp. P-1105, assembly GCF_012911975.1. Taxonomy (GTDB): domain Bacteria; phylum Cyanobacteriota; class Cyanobacteriia; order Phormidesmidales; family Phormidesmidaceae; genus Nodosilinea. The sequence goes on from NZ_SMDQ01000023.1 coordinate 27,384, forward strand.
TAACTAGCCCAGCCATACCCTAAACCCTACCCTAGGGGTTAGACACCCCCGAGCTGTTGTGCTAAAAAGTCTGATTTATTACGGGGAAGTTGAGGTTTTTCGTATCACAGACTACACTTGCCTCTATTCACTACCCCTAATATCCACTCTGAAGGTCTAAGCGCACTATTTGGGTAGCGAAAATCCTTTTTTAATTGAGTCAGGAGCGAGATTGAATGGTACCTCGATTTAACCGACGTAAGTTTTTGGTGTATGGGTCGGCCACCCTAGGCACCTCGATGCTGTTGAAAGCCTGTGGAACTCCCACCGATACAGCGACAGATACTGATGCCGACGGTGATGCCCCTGCTGCCGATGGTAATGGTGACACCATCAAAGTAGGTATTCTCCACTCGTTGAGTGGCACTATGGCTATCAGTGAGACCACGGTAGTTGACGCAGAACAACTGGCCATCAAAGAAATTAACGAGGCTGGGGGTGTCCTGGGTCGGCAAATCGAGGCGGTGGTTGAAGACGGCGCTTCTGATTGGCCCACCTTTGCTGAAAGGGCCGAAAAGCTGATCGACCAAGACCAGGTGGCCGTGGTATTTGGCTGCTGGACATCCGCTAGCCGCAAAGCGGTACTCCCTGTTTTTGAATCTAAAAACCACATGTTGTGGTATCCGGTGCAGTATGAAGGTCAAGAGTGCTCCCAGAATATCTTCTACACTGGGGCCGCCCCTAACCAGCAAATCGAGCCCGCTGTAGACTGGCTACTGGAAAATAAAGGTGATGAGTTCTTCCTGGTCGGGTCTGACTACGTCTTTCCCCGCACCGCCAATACCATCATCAAAGAGCAACTTGAGGCTCGGGGTGGCACCACCGTGGGTGAAGACTACCTGCCCCTGGGGAATACCGAAGTCACCCCAATCATCACCCGCATTCGTGCTGCCTTGCCCGACGGCGGCGTCATCTTTAACAGCCTCAACGGCGATAGCAACGTCGCTTTCTTTAAGCAGTTGCAAGGGGCTGGTATGGACCCTGATATGTATCCTGTGATGTCGGTGAGTCTGGCGGAAGAAGAAGTGCGCCAGATTGGTAGTGAGTTCTTGGTGGGACACCTGGCTTCTTGGAACTACTTCCAGACCGTGGATACCCCTGAAAACGAGCGCTGGGTGGCAGCCTTTAAGGAAGAATACGGTGACGATCGCGTTACCAATGACCCGATGGAAGCTGCTTACATCATGGTCTATCTCTGGAAGCAGGCGGTAGAAGCCGCTGGCACCTTTGATATTCCTGAGGTGCGAGCTGCGGCCTACGGGCAAACCCTGGATGCTCCCGAAGGTCCGGTGACCATGAATCCCAACCACCACCTATCTAAGACCGTGCGCATCGGCGAGGTGATGGAAGATGGCATGTTTGACATTCTCTGGGAAACTGACGGCCCCATTGAGCCTGAGCCCTGGAACCAGTTTGTGCCTGAAACCACTGGTTTTGCCTGTGACTGGTCTGACCCTGACAAAGGGGAGCGGTTTGAAATCTAGATCGCTCTTGGCTTTAGCCTAGCGTGATGGCGCTAGCTAATGGCGAGGGCGCAGTTATCTGAGTCCTCGCCATTACATTTTCAAGGCTAGGCCCCACAGCCCTGAGGGTGATCATTGGGTGGTCTTGGCTGGATGCACTGCGTTGGGTAGAACGTTTTCAGTCTGTTGTCTTTAAAGCGGTAAAAGCGGTGTTAGAAGGCTTGATTGGTGGCCTGTTCAACGGCGTCAGCATTGGTGCGGTGCTGTTGATTGTGGCCTTGGGGTTGGCTATTGTATTTGGACTAATGGGAGTAATCAACTTAGCCCACGGCGAGTTGATGATGTTTGGAGCGTACACCACTTATATCGTGCAAAATGCTGCCCAAGAAATTGGCGGCATTGCTCCTGATATTTTTATTTTTGTGGCCCTGCCCATGGCCTTCTTAGTGTCTGCGGCGTTGGGGCTATTGCTTGAGCGCAGTGTGATTCGCTATCTCTACGGTCGACCGCTGGAGACCCTGCTGGCCACCTGGGGGGTGAGCCTGATTTTGCGGCAGTTTGTCCGTAGCGTCAATTGGCCGATCGCGATTGGCTTAGTCATTTTTGCTGTACTGTTTGGCGTAGGACGTTGGTTGCTCAACCGCTACACCGACTGGGATCGAATCAGCCAGTGGGCTAATCCGATCTTTGTGGGGCTGTCAGCCGCGATCGCCCTGGTGGCGGGCATTCTGATTCAAAACGCTGGCAGCAACCAGTTTACCCGGGCTTGGTTCAGCACTCGCAACGTGGATGTGGCCACCCCAAACTGGCTGCGGGGCGGTGTCACCGTAGGCACGTCCCTGCAATTTCCCTACGCCCGTCTATTTATCATTGCTCTGACGATTCTATGTGTGGTTGCCGTGTATTGGTTTCTCAACGGCACGGCCTGGGGCCTGCGGATTCGATCCGTCACCCAGAATCGAGGTATGAGCGCCTGCCTGGGGATTCCCACCGATCGGGTCGACGCCTTGACCTTTGCCCTTGGGTCTGGCCTGGCTGGTATTGCCGGGGTCGCCGTCACCCTATTGGGGTCTGTGGGACCCAACTTGGGGGTGAACTACATCGTTGATGCCTTCATGGTGGTGGTGGTAGGCGGCGTGGGTAAGTTGGTGGGCAGCATTGTGGCGGCCTTGATTATCGGCATCGCCGTTTATCTGGTCGGCTCGGGTACCCTGGCTTTGCTGTTCCCGCCCACAGAAGCGTTCCAGCCCTTTATCGACTTCTTTAACTTCTTTGCCACCACCAGCATGGCCAAGGTGATGGTATTTGCCCTGATTATTTTGTTCTTGCAGGTGCGGCCCGCTGGGCTGTTTCCCCCCAAAGGTCGTTCGGTGGAGCTATAGCTAATGGCAACAGATGCAACTATTCAGCCCCGCCGCGTTGTCAAGGCCAGCCAAAAGCGTAAGCTGGTCATCGAAGCCCTTGTTGTCATTGCGATCGCCCTGATTTTGGCCTTCGTGGTGCCGATGTTTTTGTCTGGCTTTCGGCAGAACTTGCTAGGACGGTTTTTGGCTTTAGCCATTGTGGCCCTGGGGATTGATCTGATCTGGGGGTTTACCGGGCTACTCAGCCTGGGGCATGGTATCTTTTTTGCCCTCGGGGGCTATGCCTTTGCCATGTTTCTGCAGCTTAACTCGCTGCCAGACGGGCAAATCCCTAACTTCTTTAGCCTCTATGGGGTAAGCCAACTGCCCTGGTTTTGGGAACCGTTTTATTCGTTGCCGTTTACCTTGGTCGCTATTTTCATGATTCCGGCGATCGTGGCTGGGCTACTGGGCTACATGGTCTTTCGAAACCGGATTCGCGGCGTCTATTTTTCGATTTTGACCCAAGCGGCCTTAGTGGTGTTTTTTAACTTCTTTAATGGTCAGCAACAGTTGATCAATGGCACCAATGGCCTCAGTACCACTACCACTATCTTTATGGGGCAGCAGGTGGGTGGTGCTGACATGCGCAGCTTTTTCTACATCCTCACCGTCGTCTTTTTGGTGTTGATGTATGTCCTCTGTCGCTGGCTGACCAGTGGTCGGTTTGGGCGGCTGCTGGTAGCCATCCGTGATGATGAAAACCGAGTACGGTTTTCAGGTTACGACCCCACCGCCTTTAAGGTGCTGGTGTTTGCGGTCTCCGGGGCGATCGCCGGGATCGCTGGAGCGCTCTATACGGTGCAGTCAGGAATTATTTCGCCCCAGGCTATGGATATTGCCTTTTCCATTGAAATGGTGATTTGGGTGGCCGTAGGGGGACGGGGCACCCTCGTGGGAGCCATTTTGGGGGCTGTGCTGGTGAACATGGCCCGCAGCCTACTGGGCGAACGCTTTCCTGAGGTTTGGATGTTCTTTCAAGGGGCGCTGTTTTTAATTGTGGTGACCACGTTGCCGAATGGCATTATTGGCTGGGCTCGTCGCCAGTTCGGTTCCAAGGTCAGCCAAGCCCTTGGCATTGCCCCCACCAACTTGCCTTATCTGGATGACACCCCTGAACTTGAACCCCTGACCGACACCCCCGAATTCGTCGAAAAGTAGGGCATCGTAGGGTGTTTAACGCCAAAGGCGCGGCTAAAGACAACGCGCAGCAACGTGCCTCAGTCTAGGCTTCCACCCAGCGCAATAGACCCTGTCAGTCCCCTCGGCCAATGGTGGGCATTGCCCACCCTACGCATTCACCCATCCACCCTGTCACCCCTCCCCCCCTCATGAGCACCAAAGTCCTCGATATTCAAAACGTTACCGTCAGCTTTGATGGCTTCAAAGCCCTTAGTAACCTCAACTTCTCCATGGACGAGGGAGAGCTACGGGTGATCATTGGTCCCAATGGGGCCGGTAAAACCACCTTTCTCGATGTGATTACCGGCAAAACCAAGCCAACGGAAGGGGTCACGTACTTTAAAGGCCAAGACCTACGGAAATATAAAGAGCACGAAATTGCCCGTCTTGGTATTGGTCGCAAGTTCCAAACCCCTCGGGTATACCTCAACCTCACGCCTCGAGAAAATTTAGATTTGTCGTGTAACCGGACAAAAACGATTTTTCCCACCCTGTTCAAAAAGCCTCCCACCGCCGAGAAGCGCACCGTCGGTGGCCTATTAGAAACCATCGGTCTCGATCACAAGGCTGACATCCCTGCCGCCCTACTCTCCCATGGGGAAAAACAGTGGCTGGAAATTGGCATGTTAGTGGCCCAATCCCCCGACCTGCTGCTGGTGGATGAGCCCGTGGCAGGGCTGACAGACGAAGAAACTGAGCAAACCGGTAACCTGCTAATGTCCCTGGCCGAAAGCCACTCCATTGTGGTGATCGAGCACGATATGGAGTTTGTGCGCCAGATCGCTCGCCAGGTGACGGTGCTGCACCAGGGTACCGTGCTTTGTGAAGGTACCATGGACCAGATCCAAAACGATCCTAAGGTGATCGAAGTTTACCTAGGCAAAGAAACCAGCCTCACCCCCGAGCAAATGCTGCTACTGCGCATTGCCGCCACCATGGCCTGGGCCGATGATAACTTTGCCGATGTCCAGCAGCAGGTGATTCTCGATCGCCTGAGCCGCAAATTTGCCCACGCCCCAGAGGAGCAGGCAAGCTTGCGGGAAGATCTGAAAGATCTACTGGCCAAAGACATCCCCCTAGAAGAGTTGGTCCCCCAGTTGACGACTCCCGCCCAGCGGGAACAAGCCCTAATGCTGAGTTACGAGGTGATTAGTTCCAATCAAATCAACGAAACCGAAGCCATCATTTACCAGACCCTGCTGAATTTGTTGGATCTACCCCCAGACACCGTTCGCCGCCTGGAGGCCGCCGCCCTGGAGGAATTGGCCGTACGGGGGGATTAGGGGAAATTTTGGATTTTGGATTTTGAATTCGATACCCCATCCCCCCCGTTCCCCATCCACCCATCCACCCCTACCCTGTGGGAAGCCGTTCCGCGTCTACACCCCATCACCCCCACCCTCTCCACCTCTCTCATCCACCCATCCACCCCGTTACTCATCCACCCATCCACCCCCATGACCACCACCCTCCCCACCCCCACCCACCAAGATCCCCTCACCGCTCCCATGGTGGAAATCTCTGGGCTCAACTTCTACTACGGCGAAAGCCACATTCTACGGGACGTCAACTTGACAGTTCCCAGAGGGCAAATGGTCTGTCTGATTGGCCGCAACGGGGTGGGCAAGACCACACTGCTGAAAAATATTATGGGAGTACTACGTTCTCGTACTGGAACGATTCGGTTTGAAGGGCAGGTAATCAATAGTTTTCCTCCTGATCGCCGGGCTCGGTTAGGGATTGGCTATGTGCCCCAGGGGCGAGAGGTGATTCCTCGTCTGACGGTGCGGGAGAATTTGCTGATTGGCCAAGAAGCGTTGGGTAGTCGTGGCAAAGCTCGAAAAGAAGTGCCGGAATCTATCTATGAACTATTTCCAGTGCTCAGGGATATGCTGGATCGGATGGGGGGCGACCTGAGTGGCGGGCAACAGCAGCAACTGGCGATCGCGCGCGCGATCATGGGCCAACCCAAACTGTTGGTGCTGGACGAGCCCACAGAAGGGATTCAGCCCTCGATTATTCTGGACATTGAGGCAGCAGTCAAAAAAATTGTCAAGACCACTGGCATTTCGGTGCTGTTGGTCGAACAGCACCTACATTTTGTGCGCCAGGCTGACTATTACTACGCTATGCAGCGGGGCAGTATTGTGGCTAACGGTCCCACCCGCGAACTGACAAACGACATTGTTCAAGAGTTTCTGGCGGTATAACGCCAATATTGTCTACAGATCACCAGCAATCTGCGGTATAGGTCAGCTAACCATTCCTGATACCTGACACCTATAACCTGACACCCTCAGCAACGGTGATCATATGTCTGCCAGGCAAGTACAAGTACTGGTCAGGGGGCGCGATCGTCTCGGTTATTCAGTCACATTTCTTTCTCAGGATCAATAGTCAGGGGGCTGGCCATCTGCAACAGTAAAAGTGGATAGAACATGAAGTTAACCCTATGGCTACCTACCTAGTAACTGGCGCTAATCGCGGCATTGGCTACGAATATTGTCGGCAGCTGAAACAGCGGGGTGATACTGTGATTGCAGTTTGTCGCCAGCCCTCCGACCCCCTCAAAGCGTTAGGGGTAACGGTGATCACAGGGATCGACATCACTGACGCTAGCGCTGTGGCCGATCTGACTGAAAAGCTGCAGGACACCCAACTGGATGGGTTGATCAACAATGCCGGTATTCTAGAGCGCATTACCCTAGAGAATCTAGACTTTGACAGCATTCGCCGCCAATTTGAAGTGAATGCCCTCGCCCCCTTGCGCCTGACGGCGGCTCTCCTGCCAAATCTGGCTGAGGGGTCAAAAGTGGTACTCATGACCAGTCGGATGGGCTCCATTGGCGACAATACCTCCGGTAGTTCCTATGGCTACCGCATGTCAAAGGTGGCTCTCTCGATGGCGGGCAAGTCGTTGTCCCATGACCTCAAGCCTAAGGGTATTGCGGTGGCGATTCTACATCCAGGCTTAGTGCAAACCCGGATGACAGGGTTTACCGATAGCGGCATTACGCCTGCAGAGTCGGTAAAGGGGCTGCTGGCCCGAATTGACGAGCTCACCCTAGATAACTCTGGAACCTTCTGGCACGCCAATGGAGAAGTGCTACCCTGGTGAGCCTTCTAAGCGCTAAAACCCATGGGCTGATACGCTGGCGAGCTTTTCAAAAGTGGGTTTAGCAAAGTAATAGCCCTGAAACAGCTCAATGCCAAAAGACTGCAAGACACTCAATTCTTCGTAGGTTTCAATTCCCTCGGCGATCACCGTGGTGGACAGCTCTTCGCACACTTGCAAAATGCCTTTGATAATGGCCTGGCGAATTTTATCCTGCTCGATATTGCGAATCAGCGCCATGTCAAGTTTGATCATATCCGTGCGAATTTCAGCTAGAAAGTTTAACCCTGCATAGCCAGCCCCAAAGTCGTCAATGGCGGTTTTAAAGCCCCGGCTTTTGTAGTGGGCCACGATTTCCCGCAGATGGGCATGGTCGGTGACTTTCTCCCCCTCGGTAATTTCAAAGATAATGCGGTTGATTGGGAAGTTATACCGCTCAGCCGCTTCGAGGGTGGTTCGAATGCAAAGTTCTGGGCGGTAGACCGCATTGGGCATAAAGTTGATGCTAAGAAAGGAGGGGATTTCCAGCTTGGCGGCTAGCTTAACGGCTTTGACCCGACAGGATTGATCAAAGCGGTAGCGGTTTGTGTCGTTTACTTGTTGAAAGACTTGCTCGGCAGGTTCATTATTCAACCCTCGGACCAAAGCTTCTTGGGCGAAAATTTGCCGTGCCGTGGTGTTCACAATGGGTTGAAATGCCATTGTGAAATCAAATGCGAGTCCTTCTCCCCTGCAACATTCTTGGCAACCCGCCGGGCGATCGCCGATTTTAACTGTCATAGATCTCACTGTCTCCGTTAAGCAAGCTGTAGCCTAAAGTATTGATCAGTTAGGCTACGTAGGTTAGGGCAATCTGAGCTGTCAGACTCTTCATAACGTTCTAGCATTCCAGTTTTAACATTTGTCGTTTGCTAGCCCCTTAAAGATGGCCCTAAAGGCCTAAAGCCGGGGATGATTTAAATCCTCTACTTTCAAAAAATTGGTAATTAAAAATATCTTAAAGATTCTATTCTCAGTGCAGGTGCCGAGACCTGGGTTCAACGGCCTAGTTGTTGGTTAATAGAGTCACGGTGACGACTGCAAGCAATCAGCAGATTGACAGTCACTATGGCTTCACCCCAATCCTGGAGCAGGTTCTCGCTGAAAAAATAGTTCCAGCGAGAACCTGATAGTTCGACCCAAGATAGGCGTTAATAGCCAAACATGACCCTAGGGTGTCTTTAGTTTACCCAATTCTGTTCAGCTGATTAACCCTTGAACGTCTTAGTCACCCGCTGCATTGCAGCGTTGACATTTTCCCGGCTATTGAAGGCGGAAATGCGGAAGTAGCCTTCCCCAGCGGCCCCAAAGCCAGAGCCTGGGGTACCTACCACATGGCAGGTGTGCAACAGCTTATCGAAAAAGTCCCAACTGGTGAGATCGTTAGGGGTTTTGACCCACACATAGGGGGCATTGACCCCGCCATAGACGCTGATGCCAGCCGCCGTTAGCTGTTCCCGAATGATGCGGGCATTTTCGAGATAAAAGTCCACCAGAGCTTTGATTTGCGCTTGTCCTTCAGGGGAATAAACCGCCTCGGCCCCCCGCTGCACAATGTAAGACACGCCATTGAACTTAGTGGACTGCCGCCGGTTCCACAGGGTGTGTAGCGCCACATCGCTGCCATCAGCGGCTTTCCCTGTGAGGGATTTAGGTACCACGGTCAGGGCACAGCGGGTGCCGGTAAAACCAGCGTTTTTGGAGAAGGAGCGAAACTCGATAGCACAGTCCTGAGCGCCTTCAATTTCGTAGATGGAGTGGGGAATAGCCGGATCGGTGATGAACGCTTCGTAGGCGGCGTCAAACAGAATAATGGACCCATGGGCCTTGGCATAGTTAACCCAGGCTTGCAGGTGTTCTTTGGTGGCGACGGCACCCGTGGGGTTGTTGGGGAAACACAGGTAGATTAGATCTACCTTTTCGTCAGGGATGCGGGCGGTAAAGGCATTTTCTGCATTAATCGGCAGATAGACTAACCCTTCGTACTCGCCAGCCTCGTTGGCTGGACCGGTGTGGCCCGCCATCACGTTGGTGTCTACATAGACTGGGTAGACCGGGTCAGTTACGGCAATGGAGTTATCACGGCCAAAGATGTCCAAAATGTTGCCGCAGTCGCACTTGGACCCATCGGAGATGAAAATTTCGCTGGGGTCAATGTCACACCCCCGGGCTTGGAAGTCGTGCTGGGCAATTTTTTCCCGCAGCCATAGATAACCCTGCTCGGGGCCATAGCCTTTGAAGGAGTCGCGATCGCCCATGTCTTCTACGGCTTTAACCATGGCGGTGCGACAAGCCTCTGGCAGGGGTTCGGTGACATCACCAATCCCCAGCTTAATGATGGCCGCATCAGGGTTAGCATCGGCAAAGGCATTCACCCGACGGGCAATTTCAGGAAACAGGTAACCCGCTTTAAGCTTGAGATAGTTGCTGTTGATAGTAGCCATGGGGCGTTTACACAATCGTTACAGTTGCTTACACCAGAGTACCGCCCCATGGAGGGATTTGAGGTGCTTTCCTTAGTCGTCAAAGTCGCTAAAATCGCTGGAGTCAGAATTAAAAAACGCTCCAGAGACTGTGTGCTCTAACTCCATGCGCTGTTCCATCTGGCGTAGAAAGTAGCCGGTCATCATGGCGGAAGCCAACAGCCCAGCTAGGTTTTCGCGATCGGTGGTGACTTGCACGTTAAAACCTTCTGTGGGGAGTACCCCAACCAACCCTTGTACATTATGGGCAATAATCTGTTTGATTTCCCCGCTGACGGACTGGGCTACTCGACTAAGCACCTCTGGCGACTGGTGCTGGAGATATTTAAGCAACTCGTTGGGGTGGTCGCTATTGGTGGACATTCCGACGAATTCAGCGTCTTCGGGATTAAACACCATGAAAATCAGAGACCTCTGGTCACAACGTCAGCGATGATGGAAAAGCTGTATTGGTCAGCAACAGTCGAAACTATGCCCTGGAACAGCCCCACATCAAGCTAATACCTATCAGTATTTCCGATAATAGCGTAACAAATCATGAAAATACCGTCAGGATGCTTCATCCACCGGATCATCAGATTCGGGGTCTGACGCCAGTGAATCGGGGCTATCCCCATCCTTAGGGGGCTTGGCCGCTTTGGGTTTGAGTTCGGGCAATTGATCAATTTCAAAGTGTTGATAAAACTTATCGGTCACCTGCACCAGCGACGATCGATTATCCGCCTGGCGGCGCTTGCGCACAAAGCCTTGGCTATGGAGTTCTTGCACATGCTGATAAGCCCCGGAACCGCGTAAATCAACTAACTCAGTCTGGCTCAGGGGTCCACGCAGGGCAATCACCGCCAGGGTGCGCAGGGCCCCTACCCCCAGGTCCAAAGGAATGAGTAGGTCTACCAAAAACCGATAGCGTTCCTTGAGTTGGAGGCAGTACCCATCCACGGTTTCCACAATCTCCAGGGCCCCATCCCGGTGGGCGTAGTCATTCATCAACTCGATCAGGCCTTCTTCAATGTCTTCGCGATCGCAGCGGGCAATCTCCGCCAGCTTGCCGATGGATAGGGGCTGACCTTTGAGGTAAAGGATAGCTTCGATGCTGGTGGCCAGGGAGGGCATGGGGGAAGGTGGGGTGGGGGGGAGGTGGGGGAGGTGGGGGAGGTGGCGTAGGGGCGGACCTGTGTGTCCGCCCTGGGGGGGAATGGGAAAATGGGTGGATGGGTGGATTGGGAAGGAGGGGAATTTTGGATTTTGGATTCTTCACTTTTCGTTCTTCCCTTTTCGTTCTGCTGCGCAAGGGCTACGCCCTACGTTCTTCGGTCTTCGGTCTTCGGTCTTCAAATGCGTCGGGCCGGGCCGGGGGTGTCTGCTGCCGGGGAGGGTGGGTGCCATTCCTCAATCTAAATTGCGGCCAGTGAGTTCGACAAAAATATCTTCCAGGTTAGAGGGGCGGGTCATCATGCCGGTTTTATCGGGTTGCTGATCCAAATGGGCGTTGGCCGCCTCTAGGGTGGGAAAGAAGCTGTAATCCCAGCGATCGCCCCGTTGGGTCATGACAATCCCTTCCCCATGGCGCTGACGCAGTTGGTCTAGGGTGCCCAGTTCGATCAGTTTGCCCTGGTCTAAAATGCCAATGCGATCGCACAGGTATTCCACTTCTTCCATGTAATGGGTGGTCAGGAGCATAGTCATCCCCTGTTGGTTCAGCCCCTGGATAATTTCCCACAGGCGGCGGCGGGTTTGGGGGTCTAGACCCACCGTTGGTTCGTCCAGGAACAGGATTTTGGGGTTATGCAGCAAGGCCCGGGCAATCTGCAACCGCCGCTTCATCCCGCCGGATAATGTTTTCACCTTATCATCCCGGCGATCGGCCAGTTCCACATAGTCTAGCCAACGGTCGATAGCTTGGCGGCGCTGGGGGTTAGGGATGTGGTGCATGCGGCCATGGAATTCCATGTTTTCCCACACTGACAGGTCGCCATCGACACTGGTTTGTTGGAGGACCACCCCAATTTGACGGCGCACGGCTAACTGCTGGCGGCAAACGTCATAACCGGCTACCACCAGATGGCCATCGGTGGGCTGGGTGAGGGTGGTCACCATCCGAATAGTGGTGGACTTGCCTGCGCCATTGGGGCCGAGTAAACCAAACACTTCCCCAGATTTAATCTGTAGGGAGAGATCGTTGACCACAGACATACCGTTGTAAACCTTGTGAACGTTTTGCAGGCTAACCGCAGCATCCATAAGTTAGTAACACTTTGTTAATAATTCCGATTCCCTTTAGAGTATCTCTCAGCCGATTCCGTTTAAACCATGCGAGCTCGAATTCATCAGCAAATTCTGTACATTCACCAGGACGATGTGCCCGCCTACAAAAAGTCGGGTTCTGTGGTGCGCAACAGCTATTTCTGGGCGCTGCGATCGATTGCTGACCGGGCCATGTTCAATAAAGATTGGGAATTTGCCGATGTGGTCTGGCCTGCCCTCAGCCGCATGTTAACTAGCTTTATGGAGTCAGGGTACTTAGGTTATGGAGAAACCATCCTAGAGTTTGACCACGATGATGTGATTCCAGAGGATCTACGCCCGGTAGGTACCTGGGTCGATTGAGTCCTGCATCCCACGGAAGACTGTTGCTAGGACTGCAACCTCGGTAGATGCAAAGCTCTCCAATTGTTGCTCCCCCATAGGGCTTAGCCCACGGAAGATAGGGGGCAGATGCTTTTTGCCTTTTGCTACACCACGTCTGGTAAAGGACGTTTAAGTCGATACAGCCACAGTAGGCCCCCGATTCCCAGAGCAATCCCCCCTAGGCTGACCACCTGGGCGATGCGCAATGGCCCTAGCATCAAGCTATCTAAACGCAACCCCTCAATCCACAGGCGGCCTAAGCTGTAGGCGGCAAAGTAAACCAGAAAAACAGTACCGGGCTTGAGCCGATCGGGATGGCGCAGACCCCAAAAAAACAGCCAGAGCACTAGCCCCAAGACCCCCAAATTCCAGAGAGATTCGTAGAGGAAGGTGGGATGGTAATACTCAACGGCTTCTAGCCCTGGCGGGCGTTGGGCCGGGGGTATGTAGAGCCGCCAGGGAAGATTCGTGGGGGCACCAAAGGCCTCGGAATTAAAGAAATTGCCCCAGCGGCCAATCGCCTGGCCCAACACCAACGATGGGGCGACAATATCGGCCAGTTGCCAAAAGGAGAGTTTGTAACGTCGGGCAAACAGCACCGTGGCGATCGCCCCGCCTAGAATCGCCCCATGAATGGCGATTCCTCCCTGCCAAATGGCCAGGGCGTCTAGGGGCCGGTTGGCATAGCGATCCCACTCAAACAGTACATAGTAGAGCCTGGCCCCTGGTAACGCCCCCACCACCAGCCAAATGAGCAGGGTCTCGATCCGCTCGGGGGCGATGTTCCGCCGTTGCCCTAACCGCTGGGCCAAGAACAAACCAATCACCACGGCTGAGGCGATCAGCAGCCCGTACCAGCGGATGACGATGGGCCCTAACTGAAAGGCCACAGGCCCCGGAGAAGCAAACTGCCCCAGCACAACGGCCATGTCTGGAACCATAGAAGTTAAAAACGACAGCATCGGCAACGACTCTTTCCCAAAACGATCAAACCAGGTTTAGGGGATTCTAGCGACTATGTTATATAGTCTGTTGACTGATCCAGGCTGTTGGCTAGCCCCCCTATCGAGCTAAGTTCAGCCTCTGTACTGTGAGTAGTGTCTGCGCTGGAATCCGCTTAGGCGGTCAGCCAAGTGATTAGCCAAGTGGGCATCACCTGATCCAGGGTGGCTAGTAAATCCCCCTGAAGCAGGTCTGGCATTGCAATCACATGCAGTTGAAGCAAGACCACAATGGCCACGGTATAGAGGGTTGAGGTGATCAGACCATTACGCAGTGACTGACCGCCAGAAGGACTCTGCTGATGGCGCAGGGCCGTCACTGCCCCCTGTTGTATCAGCACAAAACCCACGACATTGGTCAACCAATAGCCTACCCCAGTGAGGGGAACTAACGCATCGGGGTAAGGGCGGCTGACGAGATAGCCAAAGCCTAAGGCCAGGGGCAAGTTGATCACCAAGTCATTCCACCAACAGAGGGGCGAAAGCAGATAGCCAACCGCCACTAGGGTGCCCCCCCAGCATCGACGTAACCAAGTATTGGTAGCCTGGGGAACGGTGTCTTCAGACTTTTTTGTCATCGCAAAAGCCTCAAAGCCAGGGCAACGACAATGATGACATAGATGATGTTATGTCGGCACTGGGAGTCATTTTCTGGAGGGTTTTGCCTTATCCTTTGTAAGGAAGACGATAATATGCGATCGCACCTTTCCTGCCCCCAGTTTGTGGCTCGCTAATGCCTTCAGTTCCCCTACCTGACAACGAAGCGAGACGGTTAGAAGCCCTGCGGCGATACAACATTCTAGACACGCCCCCCGAAGCTGGGTTTGATCGAATTACAGCTCTGGCGGCCCGTTTACTGGATATGCCCATTGCCATCGTCTCATTGGTGGACGAATCGAGAGCCTGGTTCAAGTCTTGCTATGGCGTATCGACTCAGGCGGTGCAGCGGTACAGTTCCTTGTGCAGCCATGCCATTCTGTCTGATCAGGTCCTAGTGGTGCCCGATGTGCGGCAAGATCCGCGATTTGCCCATCATCCACTGGTCCAGGAGGTGTTAGGCTGCCGCTTTTATGCGGGTGCACCGCTACAAACCCAAGACGGCTTTGTCTTGGGCACCCTATGTGTGCTAGATACCCAACCCCATGAGCGACCTAGCACCGAGCAACAGGCGTTGCTGGCGGATCTGGCCGCCATGGTCATGGATGAACTGGAACTGCGGTTAGCGGCCCAGCGGGTGAGTGAAATTGATACAGCCCTGCTGGCGGTCACCCAAGGGGTAGCCACTGAAACCGGTGAGGCCTTTTTTGTGGCTCTAGTCCAGCACCTGACTGTGGCGCTGGGGGTTGACTACGCTTACATTGGTTTAGCGAAGGGCGATCGCCAGGAGCAGATCCAAACCGTAGCTGCCTTTGCCCGGGGTCAAATTCTGGACAATTTTGACTATTTACTGAACCACACCCCTTGTCAAGAGGTGTTACGCCAGCGCCAGCTGTGTTGTTACCCCAGCGGGGTTAAGGCCCAATTTCCGGGGGCAAAGCTGCTGACTCCGTTGGGTATTGATAGCTACGCGGCCATTCCCTTCTTTGATGCTCAAGGAGAGCCTTTGGGTCTGCTGGGGGTGATGGACACCAAGCCCCTAACCAATGTGAAACTAACCGAGGTACTACTGCCCATTTTTGGCCTTCGGATTGCGACGGAATTTGAACGCTTAACCACCGATGCGGCCCGGCAGCAGGTGCAGCAAAATCTTGAGCTCCTAGTGGCTGAACGCACATCAGAACTCTCCCAGGCCAACGTCCAGCTGCAGCGGGAAATTGCTGAGCGCCAGCACACAGAAGCGGCCCTTAAAAAAGAGCGAGAAATGCTGCGGGTGCTGCTGGAAAACGTACAAGCGGGGATTGTGGCCTGTGATGAAACCGGGCTCTTAACCCTGTTTAACCAGGCGGCCCGTGACTTTCATGGTTTATTGGAACAATCCCTGCCGCCGGATCAGTGGACTGAATACTACGACCTCTATCAGCCCGACGGCAAAACGCCTCTGACGAAAAGCGCAGTTCCCTTATTTAGGGCGTTGCGCGGAGAGCGGGTGGATAGCGCCGAGATGGTGATTGCCCCCAAGGGGAAACCGACTCGTACCGTGCTGGCCAGTGGTCAGGCGATCGCCACCAGCGATGGTCCTTGCCATGGGGCTGTGGTGGTCATGCACGACATCACTGAGCGCAAGCAGATGGAGAATGCTCTGCGGGCCAGTGAAGCCAGGCTGTCTAGAATTTTTGAAACGATCCCCGACGGCATTTTGATGTTTGACCAGCGGGGCAAGATTGTCACGGCTAACTCGGCGGCGGAGGACATTTTGAGGCTCTGCCGCGCAGATCTCACTGGCCGTACTTACGATCAAGTCAATTGGGTGATGATCACCCCAGACGGCGAGCCCCTGGTTGATGCAGAGTTAGCCTTTGGTCAGGTAATGCGCACTAAACAGTCGGTGCATGGGGTAGAACTGGCCATGACCCACGCCGATGGCACAACCGTAACCCTATGTGTCAATGCCTCTCCCTTGCTGGATGCCGACGACCAAATCACCCATATGCTGGCATCTATTAGTGACATTACCGAGCGCAAGCAGGCCGAACTAACCCTGCAAGCCTCAGAAGAGCGCTATCGATCAGTGATTGAAACGGTGGCGGAGGGGATTGTGCTGCAACATGCTGACGGCACCATCTTTACCTGTAATGCCAGTGCAGAACATATCCTGGGGCTCACCGCCGATCAGATGATGGGACGTACCTCCCTGGATCCTCGTTGGGCTTCCATTCACGAAGATGGATCGCCCTTTCCGGGGGATCAGCACCCAGCCATGGTCACCCTGCGCACAGGCGAGCCCCAGTCTAATGTGGTGATGGGGGTCCATAAACCAGACAACACCCTCACCTGGATTTCAATCAACACCCGTCCTTTGTTTAATCCAGATGAGCCGGTACCCTTTGCGGTGGTGGCCTCGTTTTTTGACATTACCGATCGCAAACTGGCCGAAGCCGAGCGGGCTCAACTGATTCGTGAACAGGCGGCCCGCCTAGACGCTGAGGCAGCTCAGTTCCGGGCGGCTCTATTGGTGGATATCAGTACTCTGTTGGCCTCGTTGCTTAACCATACCGAAACCCTGCAACAGGTGGCCGATCGCATCGTCCCGTTCTTTGCGGATTGGTGCATGATTGACTTGCTACACCCCACCCATGGCCTAGAGCGAGTGGCGATCGCCCATTCGGACCCGGCCAAGGTAGACCTGGGCTGGCAGATACATCGCCAGTATCCCCAATACCTTGAGGATGGAGAAGGGGTACCAAAGCTTCTGCGGACGGGCCAAACCAGGCTGTTGCCCACCATTGAAGCAGCGGTCCTACAAGTGGTGGCCCAAGATCAAGGGCACTTACGCAAGCTGCAAGCCTTAGGGCTTAAGTCCTGTATTGTGGCCCCCCTGATTGCCCGAGGACAAGCGCTGGGGGTCATCTACTTTATGACCGCCGAGTCAGATCGCACCTATGTAGCAGCCGATTTGGCCCTAGCCGAAAACGTTGCCCATCAGATCGCGATCGCCGTCGACAACAACCGCCTCTACCAGGCCGAACAAACAGCCCGTAGCGAAGCGGAGGCGGCCAATCGGATCAAAGATGAGTTTTTGGCGGTGCTGTCCCATGAATTGCGATCGCCCCTCAACCCGATCTTGGGATGGTCTCAACTACTGCAAAGGCGGCAGCCCGACGCTGCTACCCTAGCCCGTGGCCTAGAAACCATTGAACGCAACGCTAAGCTGCAAACTCAACTGATTGCCGATCTGCTGGATGTATCGCGAATTTTGCAGGGTAAGCTCAGCTTGGAGGTGGCGGCGGTCAATGTCCAAACCACCATCGAGGCGGCGATGGAGACCGTGCGCCTGGCGGCAGAGGCCAAGGGGATCGAGTTGCGGCCTCAGTTTGCCCCATCTGTGCCCCCTGTGCTGGGGGACGCTGGTCGCCTCCAGCAGGTGATGTGGAACCTGTTATCCAATGCCATTAAGTTCACCCCAGAGGGGGGCCTTGTGACCATTCGCTTGGGGCTGATCTGCTCGGACAATGGGGTTGACCAGGCCAAGATTACGGTCACCGATACCGGCAAAGGCATCGATCCTGCCTTCATTCCTTATATTTTTGAACGGTTTCGCCAAGCCGATAGCAAAACCACCCGTAAGTTTGGTGGTTTAGGTCTGGGGTTGGCGATCGCCCGGCAATTGGTCGAATTACATGGGGGTACCATTGCTGCCACCAGTGCTGGTGATGACCAGGGATCTACCTTCACCGTACATCTGCCCATCGCCCGTAGCCCTAACCCCGCCCAAGCTAGGGATAGCTGCATCTCTCAGGCGCATGGGTCGCACCAGGCTGCCACCTTAGCGGGCATTCGCATTTTAGTAGTTGAAGACGAGGCAGATGCCCGCCACTTACTGGTGGTTGTGCTTCAGCAAGCAGGGGCCGAGGTAACGGGCGTGTCCTCTGGCCAACGGGCCTTGCTTACGTTGGCCAATCTAAGTGTCGATGTTTTGATTAGTGATATCGCTATGCCCGACATGGATGGCTACACCTTAATCGCTCAGGTACGCAGTCAACTGGCCATCCAAGGGCTGCAACCCACCATCAAAGCCATAGCCCTAACAGCCTATGCTGGAGACATTAATCAACAAAAAGCGATCGCCGCCGGGTTTGACCATCACTTGAGTAAACCATATGAGCCCGCTGACTTGATCGCCGCGATCGCCAGATTAGTGGGTTGACGTCATACAGCGTATTCCTTAAGGTGGGCGCCTGTGCCCGTAATAAACGAAACTTTTCTAGTCTCGATGGTCCGCTTTAGCCTCTAATAAGGTAGCTACCTTAGATAGCAACTGATCACATTCAACCGGCTTACGAATAAAATTGCCAGGCTCTAATGCTAACTGCTGGTCGGTATGGATATTGTCATGGGCCGTCACCATCAAGATGGGAATAAAAGGCAAATCTGGATTTTGACGAATCTTACGAGTCACCTCGTAGCCATTCATACCAGGCATCATGATATCCATCAAAATCAGGTCAGGCAGAAAATCTTTTACCTTAGTTAAGGCTGTACCACCATCAGTCGCAGTTTCCACCTGATATCCTTCCGTTTCTAAAATAGTTTGGAGGAAAAAGATATTATCATCGATGTCATCGACGACCAAAATTTGAAAGTCAGAGGGAACGCACACGATAAAAAACTTGTAGAAATCTTTGATTTTTTACAGTTTAATCGATGAGCGTTTATACCCACCTCACACTTCAGACACAGATTGATTCCAGTATACGTTCCACAATAAAGATGGACCGGACCATTTTGACCAAGAACCAAAGCATCTGCCGTCAGAGAAAGGCAAAGGAATAATCGACCTAAGCGTGTGTCAATTAAACACTTATCCGAAGTCTGATCGCGACCAGCCCAACAGACCAGGTTCGCGTCCTGGAAATGGATGCTTCTTTAGTTGGGATACTCTAAAGCAAGGATAGTTCCACCACGCCAGCGATCGCGCTAGCCAAGGCTGCAACCATAACATAACGGGGCGGCGTAAACGGCTTGCGACGCTGGGCCCGACGCTTTAAGGCCCCGTAAATGTGGGGCGCACCCAACAGAAAGAAGAGAATGCCTAAGATGCTGGTACTGGCAGGCGACCGACCCAAATAAGAACTGCTTTGATTGGCTAACATTAGCAAAAATCCAAATTCGTCAAAGACAACTGGTCAGCGAGGCTCCAAGGGTTAGCAGAACTGCACAGAATGCCGTTATCCAACAAGGGGCTTAACTATTCGTTACATTAGCTCGACCCGTTTCACTCCGACAAGAGTATTTATGCCCAGGCGCTGGTGATCGCTGTAACAGTCCCCTACGGAGGCGAATGCTTGAGGCTAGTAAGGAAGGCAGAAATATGACCACCTAGGCTGAGGGTGTCAGGTGTCGGGTGTCAGGTGTCAGGTGTCGGGTGTCAGGTGTCAGGAATGGTGGGCCGACTTATGCTTCAGAGTACTAG
The DNA here is from genome assembly GCF_012911975.1 of Nodosilinea sp. P-1105. Lineage (GTDB taxonomy): Bacteria > Cyanobacteriota > Cyanobacteriia > Phormidesmidales > Phormidesmidaceae > Nodosilinea. Next base: position 46,807 of record NZ_SMDQ01000023.1, read on the forward strand.
CCATTGGTTCTTCTTTTTTTAGAGTGGTGCATTGCTCCGCGAATGCACCCTACGGTACTTTTTCGTTTTTTGTTCTTCCTTCTTCCCTCTTCCCTATGTGGCCAAATACTGGGTAATCTGACGCAAGGCCTCAACCCCTTGAACGTCTTTGGCAAAGAAAGGCACCTGAAAGTGCGGTAACTGGCGAAAGTCCCGCTGTATCTGGCGCAAGTAGGCTGCTTCCTGGTGCCGCCGGGTCTCAAAAAAGTCCCCTGAGGCCGTTTCAGGTAAGACACGGTTAATCACCAGCGCGGCCACGGGAATCTGCCCCTGGCGCAGGGCGGCCAGGGCTTTTTGGCTTTCCAGAATCGGTAACTTTTCTGGAATCAGCACCAGCAAAAAAGCGGTCATGGTGGGGTCCAGCAGGAGACGTCTGGCTCGATAAAATCGCCGCTGGCGCTCGGTGAGGATCTGCCGGATTTGCTCGGTTCGCCAATCCTGAGGGGGCGGCTCGGGTAGCAACGCCTGGCTGTCCCCTACCTGGCGGAACATGCGCCCCAGATCTGCCGATCGCTGCCGACGGCTAAGTAATCCATCGGTCCAGGCGGCCATCAATTGGGGCAGGGACAGCAGCCGCAGAGTGTGTCCGGTGGGGGCGGTGTCAAAAATAATCCGGTCGTACCGCTGTAGCCCGTCATCCATCAGCTGGCTCAGGCGCTCTAGCAGGGCTGCCTCCAGAGTGCCTGGAGCCAGGCGAGTCAGGTCCATCTGTCGATCAACCTCGCTGTAAAGATGGGGTTTCACCCAATTCCGCAGGTTTTGTTTGACCGTACCAATGTAGCGGTCTGCCTCCGCCTCAGGATCAATTTCTAACCCCCAAAGGTGGGGCAGCAGTTGCCGATCGCGATCGCCCAGCGACTGCCCAAAAATATCCCCCAGGGAATGGGCCGGATCGGTGGAAACCACCAGACAGTTACAGCCCTGGTCTGCCGCCATCAGCCCCAGGGTGGCGGCGGTGGTGGTTTTGCCCACGCCCCCCTTGCCCCCCACAAAAATCAGTTGCTGCCGGCCTAAGCCTAAAGCCGCCCATGGTTGAGGCTCGATGATATCACCTGTAGTAGCCATAGCTGTTGCCGTTAACAGCAGCGGATATTATCCAGGGGTGATTGATCCATGCCCTGACGCTGGTGCCACTGGTGGAAATCATCGTAAAGCAAGGGTAGCAATTCTAAGGTGTAGAAACTCACTGGGTTGGGCACCCCCAACATTTCTGAGAATACCAACAGCATAAACAGATCATCGCGATCCCGCTGTTCTCGGGCCAGCTGCTGACGGTAGGGAGCCTGGTAAAACTCCTCCAGCCAGTAACGTAGATGCTGATAGATATGTTGCCAGCGCATTGATTTCATCGGCTAACGCCCATCGCTACCCTATGAGGTTACTCTACGACCTGCTCAGCCCTGGCTTCTAATCGGGCTCGGTTGAAGACCACCGCCGATTCTAGAACCACCCACACCGCTGCAACCAAGATCAACACATCAAGCAACAGCAAGAAGTAGTTGCCCTGGTTCCAAAAGTCTCCTAATTGAATCAGCAGGGCTAAAACGGTCATCAACAGCACAAACACCAGCGGCACCAGGGTATACCAGTAGGGGCGGGCCAGCTTCACCAGCAGCACACTGATCACCAGCAGGGTTAGCGCCGCCAGCAACTGATTGGTGGTACCAAACAGCGGCCAAATGGTCATGCCGCCGGTACCAGCGGTGCCCCCCGCCCCAAAGGCGAGAATTAAACAGGTGATTACCGCCAGAGAGGTTGACACATATCGATTGGTCAGGGCTGGCAGTTGGTAAATCTGCCCCCATTCTTGGATAATGTAGCGCTGCAAGCGCACCCCAGTGTCCATGGTGGTGCCAGCAAACAACACTGCAATCACCGCCAATAGGGTGGTCGCAAACCCCACCGGCAGACCCAAGCCATTGTGCATAATGTTAGCTCCCCCCTGCACAAAAGCACCGACACCCCCAGCCGCAAAGGACTGGTAGAACTCCTGCCAATCGCCCAGGGTGGCAAAACCGGCGGTGGTGGCCAGAATGGTAGCTAGGGCTAGGGATCCTTCACCGACGGCCCCTAAGTAACCCACAGGCCGAGCATCGGTTTCCTTGTCAAGCTGTTTCGAGGATGTCCCAGAGGATACCAGGCCATGGAAACCCGAAATTGCCCCACAGGCAATGGTGACAAAGAGTAAGGGAACTAAAGCCGGGGCATCCGCAGGTACCGCTGGATTCAAAGCTGGCGCTACCACGGTAGGGTTTGAGATCAAAACTGCCAGGTAAAGAATGCCCAGGCCCAAAAACAACTGCAAGGAGTTGATGTAGTCACGGGGTTGAAGTAGCAACCAAACTGGCAACAATGAGGCGATAAAGGCGTAGGCAAAGAGTAACAGAATCCAGGTGGTTGCTCCTAGTTCGGGGGCTGGTAATACATCCCCCAGGTAAACCATAAAGTACAGAATGGCGAGGCCGCCCAGAGAAGGCCAAAGTAATCCCATCCCCCGGCGATATAGCAAGTAGCCAATGGCCAAAGCCACCACAATGGCACTCCAGGCAGGTAAAACACTGCTGCCGAAATTGACAAATAGGTTGGCAATAACCACGGCAAAAACCGCATTGACCATCAATAAGACGAGGAAAATCACAATCATAAACAGGCTGCGAGCCCGCCTACCTACCACATCCTCTGTTAGGGCACCAATGGAGCGGCCCTGGTTGCGCACACTGGCCCAAAGGGCTCCAAAGTCATGTACTCCACCAATGAAGACGGTACCAAAAACCACCCAGAGAAACGCGGGTAGCCACCCCCAAATCACAGCGATGGCTGGCCCCACAATTGGGGCTGCCCCAGCCACAGAGGTAAAATGATGCCCCCAAAGAACCAAAGGCTTGGTCGGTACATAGTCAACGCCATCTTCATAGGCGTGGGCCGGGGTCACAGCCTCGGGGCGGAGGCGATAGACCCGCTTAGCAATCCATCGTGAGTAAAACCGATAGCCCAGAAAAAATCCAAGCCATCCTAAGATCGCCAGGAGTGCGGCACTCATTGCTTGTGATCTCCTCAAACAGTGTAGGGGGACGTTAGCCCTAAAAGATATCATCGAGAGGACCCTGGTCTATAGGTCACTTAAACAATCGATTCACATTTGCAACATTCTGGTAACAGTTCTAGGTTGAACAGCTGGCTTTACCTGAACTGCGCCGACACCAATGGAGGCCGTCAGCCTGTGGATGTCAGCTGGAAGCGGCCAGGTCTATCTGTTGAATTGGCAACGTTTCTAAGCTCCTAACTCTTCAAACAGAGCATATTGGATCCGTACGTTTTAATAAAAATCCTTGCAGGATCTACCAAACTGTGGGAGTTTTTTGTAACCTTAAAAACCCCTGTATCTTGATCGGGTTTTCGGGGTTTAGCCCCCTACTTCCCCCTATGGTTAGTGCTGGCCAAGGGTTGAAAGACAGGATGCGGGCTGTCTAGGCTTTGCTGGTCAAGCACTTTAGCGTTTATGGCAGAGAGACTTGTACTTAGAGGTTTGTGATGAGGCGTCAACTTGTTCTGGCTGGGACCATTGGGTTTACCTTAGGCCTGGCCGCGTGCAGTATTCCTGAGTCGATGAGCTATGGAACTCCAGCCCAGGCTGAGACCACAACTGCGGCCCCAGGACCACCTGGATCTAACTATGAGGTGTGGGCCTTAGACCAGGCCGATACCCATGCTGATGGCGGTGGTCTGCTGTATATCTGGAGTGGGCCAGCTTTGAGAGCCCCGGCGGGAGCCCAGCAAGCGGCAGATCCAGCGGCTGTTGCCCCAGAGGTGTATGACCTGGCTGACGCCGCGATCGCCGCAGGGTGCCCGGTGGCCAAGCGTCCTCACATGTCGCTGGTCAACCACGGTCAGCCCTACCCGACCCATGTGATTGTCGCTAACGTCGCTTCCGGCGATATCCACTTCTTTGACGTGGAGACTCGCGACATCGTCGGCTGTGTGAATGTGGTCGATGCTGGTGGCATCGGCACTGTACAGGCCCATGCTGCCTTTGCCACCCCCGACAACAGTATGGTGATTGTGGCGGACATGGCTGGCAATGCCCTGCACAAGATTGCCACCGACTACGACAACAACCAGTTCGAGTTGGTTGAAACCTTAAACCTGCGTCCCTACGCCGATCAGGTGGGCACTGAAAGTGTCGTCCCCATTTGCCACAACTTTACGGCTGATAGCCAGCACGCCTATGTCACCCTGGCTGGAGGGGGGGTCGCGGTGGTCGGCACAGGCTCTGGGGATGGGTCTACCCCGATGACCGTGGACCACATTTACCCGGCGGATCAAGTCCCTGGTATTGGTTGTGGGGCGTTCCCGCTGGATGACGAAGACATCATGCTGACCAATGGAGAAAGTGGCGCCCAGGGGGGAGATGACTTCCTGTTTGTGTTCGATACCAGCCAGCGCCCTACCTTCCCCGACCCAGTCACCATCGAGCTGCCTGGGGATGACACCCATGGCTCCGAAATTTGTCGCGACCAGGATGGCAAACCCTGGGTTTGGACCTTTATGCGGGTCAGCAACGATGTCAATATCATTGACTTAGAGACCAATGAAGTGGTCTCGACCCTGCCCATGGGCCGTCCCTTTAGCCCAGACCCCAAACCTGATTTAGCCTGGGCCGCCAACAACAAGATGTATGTCAGCTTGCGGGGGCCAAAGCCACTAACCGCCATTGGCAGCCTGCAGAATCCCGAGCGCACCCCTGGGGTGGCCATCCTGGATATGGCGGCTGACTGTCAGTCTTTTGAATGGCCGGAACGCAATCTACTGCCCATGGAAGACAACCCGAATCGGGTCACCCTCGACGACGGCAGAGAGGTCTCTGCCTCTGATCCCCATGGCTTAGAAATTGTCTGGCGTCCCGCCCGTTAACGAGAGGCTAATACCAAGGTGATCTCTAGGAAAGATTTTCCCTATGTGTAGGATGGACAAAGGGCCTTGCCCGTGCCCATAAGCTATCGAGCGATGGGCACGCAAACGTTGCTTATCCTAAGAGGGTATTTTGTGATCCAGAGATTGCCCAGGTCCAGCTTGGGATCTGGAGTTTTTCCACAGGCAGAACGCCAGGTCTGGACTGGACTTTGGTTGAGAACTCGTTAGTGCCGACGGCAAAGGCGCCCGATTTGGCCACTGGTAGCGGTCAAGTAGTCTTGGGGGGCCAGCCATAGCATCAGCCCGCGCTTGCCTGCTGATACGGCAATGGTGTCAAAGGTGAGGATGGACTCATCCACGTACACAGGGTAGGGCTTTTTAGTGCCCAGGGCGGTGACGCCGCCGCGAATGTAGCCGGTGAGGGGCTGTACGGCTTTGAGTGGGACGGTTTCAATTTTGCGATCGCCGGTCAGCGCCGCAAATGCCTTTAAATCTAACTGGGTGTCACCGGGAATGACCGCCAGGCAAATCCCCTGGCGATCGCCCTGAGCCACCAGGGTTTTAAACACCTGGGCTGGGGGCAACCCTAGCTTACTAGCGGTGCTGTCCGCTGCCAGGTCATCGGCATCGACCTCATAGTGGAGTAGCTGGTATGGCAGTTGCAGGCGATCGAGGATACGGGCTGCGTTGGTTTTCATGGACTGAGCTAGATTTGAAGACAAAAGCCGCTGCACATCGCTGTGCAGCGGCCTAATAAATGAGATGGAGGTTGAATGTCATACGGTCTCAGCGAGTAGACCAAGAAATTCTCTAGCCGAGACTCCCTGCACGACTAAGATGCCTAGGCCACAAAGATGTAGCGCAGGATAAAGATAGCCGCCAAAATCCACATGCCGATGCTGGTTTCATTCAGCTTGCCCTGAAAGGCCTTGATCACTGGGTAGGCAATCAGACCCATGGCCAGTCCTTCTGCAATGGAGAAGGATAACGGCATCATGATAATGGTCAAAAACGCCGCGATCGCCGCTGCCGGATCTTCCCAATCGATAAACTTAGCCGCCGACATCATCAGCACCCCGACAATCACCAGAGCTGGGGCCGTTGCGAAGGGGGGAATTCCCTGCAAGAAGGGAATGAAAAAGATAGAGGCGAAAAACAGCGCCGCCGCCACTACAGCGGTAAAGCCACTGCGGCCCCCTTCTGAAATCCCCGAAGCCGACTCGATGTAGGTGGTCACCGTAGAGGTGCCCAACACGGCTCCGGCGGTGGTACCCACAGCGTCAGCCATAAACGCCTTTTCTGCCCCAGGGAAACTGCCATCTTCTTTGATGTAGCCAGCCTTGGCCCCTAACCCAGTCAGGGTACCAATGGTGTCAAACAAATCCACAAACAGGAACACAAATACGATGCTGATCATCTCCCAGAAATTGGTGGCAATCAGCTCCCCCAGGCCCACAAAGGCTTGGCCAAACAAATCAGTGGGGGGCTGAGGTATCCCCATCAACCCACTAGGCCAGGCGGCCACGCCAAAAATCCAAGACAGAATGGCCGTACCCAAGATGCCCCACAGCAGCGCCCCCGTCACTCGCCGAGCAAACAGGGCCGAGGTAATCGCCAACCCCAACAGGGCCATGGCAGCAGAGGGAGCCCGCAGGTCCCCTAGGGTGGTGAAGGTGGCCTCCGAGGGAGCAATGATACCGGCACCCTTTAGGGCAATGTAGGCAATAAACAAACCAATACCCGCTGTGGTAGCGTGCTTCACCGCATCGGGAATGGCCGCCACAATTTTACTGCGCAGGTTGGTCACCGTCATCAAAATGAAGATAATCCCTTCGATGAAGACAGCGGCCAGGGCCACCCGCCAATCAATGCCCAGGCCCAGTACCACCGTAAAAGCAAAGTAGGCGTTAATGCCCATCCCCGGGGCCAGGGCAAAGGGCAGCTTCGCGTACAGCCCCATAATCAGTGTTGCCAGGGCGGCCGATACCCCGGTTGCCACCACCAACTCCCCAAACAGATCCCCTGACTCGGTGAGAAACACCGCCTCCGACAAAATGCCAGGATTCACGATCAAAATGTAGGCCATGGTGACAAACGTGGTCACCCCGGCCAGGGTCTCAGTGCGGAAACTAGTCTTCAGGCCATCGAAATCAAAAAAATCAGCAACCTTGCCCCCAAAACCTTGCTCAGGCGGTGACTGGGGCATTTGTTCAGTCTGTTGGGTCACGGGAGCTCCTGGTAAACGACGCACAAACAACACAGAGCTTAGTTCACGCGATCCCACCGGTTTGGTCTGTTGTAAACGATACAAATGCCCTGATCTTGAAGCACTCTGTTACATCCTTGGGCATTCTAGAGCAATCATCTATAGGTGGAATTGGAGTCGGCCAATGGCAGAACCCATGACCAAAGGAGAGTTGGGTACCAGCGGAGAGGACCTGGTAGCCCAGTGGCTGCTGGCGCAAGGTTGGCAGCCACTGGCGCGACAGTGGCACTGCCGTTGGGGAGAGTTAGACCTGGTGATGGCCTGCGGCCCCGCTGGTAGCAGCGGCCACCTGACCTTTGTGGAGGTGAAAACTCGCAGTCAGGGTAACTGGGATGCCGATGGTCTGATGGCCATTACCCGCAGCAAGCAGGCCAAGCTGTGGAAAGCCGCCCAACTCTACCTGCTAAAGCAACCCCAGTGGGCCGACGCCACCTGTCGCTTCGATGTGGCCCTGGTGGCCTGCCGCCGAGGTGCAATCCCCACCAGCGGCGACCCCAACCGCTACCTAGATTTGGCCGATGGTCGTTACCTGGTGTTGCAGGACTATATTGACTGTGCCTTTGATGTGCCGGGGCGGTAGGGGAGGTGAAGAGGTGAAAAGGTGGGGAGGATGGGGACGGTGGGGAGGTGTCGGGTATCAGGTGTCAGGCATTGGTGACAGGTTAAGGAAAAGAGGCAGAAGTCAAGCCCTTATGGAAAGGCGGTCGAGGGCTTCATCACTCGAAGGTGTTCAGAAAGTCGTGCTCAATCAGGCTAGAACCCTTGATTTCTCGTTCCCAGAACTGGAACTTACACAAAAATCAGATCACTCTCCTGCTTCAGCCACTTCTGGCTGATGGCCTGAATCGTGTAGGTAAGTACATTGCGGCCTTTCTCCTTGTCCTTGTACCGGGGCAGCTTAGGACGACCCAGAAACTTTTCTGGGTGGATGCTCCATTCCTTGATGGCCGCAAAGAATGACCGCCACGACTCATCTAGGCGCATCAAGATTTGCTGGCTCACCTTAGCGGGCAGCGCCTTGTAGTCGGGCGAATCTTTCAGCGCTGCTGCCATGTAGTTGTAGTTCAGGTACTCACGCTGAAAGATGAATCGCTGACGAATCTGGTAGTTGGCGTAATTGAATAGATTCTTGGACCGGAAAGCCAGATCATCGATCTCTGCCCAAAACGGGCTGGTCTTGCGGATAACATGACGGTCAACTAGCTGCATCTTGAAGCTCCTTCACAATCGCTTCTGTTTTGCGTTTTGCCCTGCGCTGACCGTATAGTCGAGCCGCAAAACTGGTCACGATAGCAACCAGGTCTTGCATCAATTCGTCTCGCTGATTGTCGGCTGTATTAACAACTTCTAGCTTCAAACCATTGCGCTCTAACAGTGCTGCAATATAGCGAACCCCAAACCGGGCTAGCCGGTCTGAGTGCTCAACAATTAAGATGTCGTAGCCATCTCGCCTCAGCAATGCGTCTAGCTTTCTGCGCTGGTCATTCAGCCCACTCCCCACCTCCTTCACAACGACAACCGTCTGGTAGCCCTTCGCCGTGGCGTACTGAACCAACCTTTCAGCCTGCGCCTCAAGGTTCTTTTTGTTCTCCGCCGACGAAACCCGCGCATAGATTGCCGCTCGCACACCAGAGTCGGACTCGCCTTCCCTGAGGTGGACGATGATGGTACCCGTACTCAACTGCTCAACACGGTGCGGAATCGCGTTGCGATTCCACACCGTGTTGAGCAGTTTTGTAAGACACCCCAAGATGAGCGGCGTAATCAGAAAGTTTTATGGCACAAGTGTACCATGCTGTCTATATTTGTCTAGGAAATGAATGAAGTTTTGCGATACCCAAAATGCTATCAGGGTTATCAGGTGATAAATGCCCACAAACCTGACAGATGAATGCTCCCAATGCAATAACCGCATTCAGGTGGGTTGTCTCACTTGGTCATATACAATCATGTGTTCAACCTGAACGAACTACTCTTCTACGAGCGCGGCTGAAGTAATATCAACGTCTTTGCCAATGCCCCAGGCCTCTTTCAGAATTTCACGGAAAGTGGTGGTCTGATACAACATGGCCTCTCGCAGCTGAACAAGAAGCGCCTGAGCGTCTGCCTGGGAGAGGTTTTGAACCTGGGTTTCAAAGACCTGAAGCTCAAACTGCTGTTCTAAAGGCAGTTGGTTGCGAATATCCATATGGGGTATTTCCTTTAGCTATCGTAACGTCATACTAATTTAGTGTAACGTTTTATTGAATATATGACATCGAGACCCTTATTTTGTGGTAGCACCTCTGAAGTGTGTTGCTCTAGTCTGGCCTGCTCTGCCGTTCTTCAGCCTTTCACTAGATCTTTAGGCGCTCAAAAGCCTCTCAACCGGGTAGCTTGCATTTTGGTAGCGTTGTAGGCTATTGAGTGACGGGCAGAAAGAGGCTGGCTCACTGGCCCAGGGGAGGGGCTAAATGAACACCTATTCTGTGTTGCCCAAACGAAAGATGACCCTGACCTTGGCCGACCAGGAGCAGGGGGCGATCGCGCTAGATGCCGACGTTTACTATCCCGATGGGGATGGCCCTTTTCCAGTATTACTAATGCGGCAGCCTTATGGGCGGGCGATCGCCTCCACCGTGGTCTATGCCCACCCCAGTTGGTATGCCAGCCATGGGTACATCGTCGCGATTCAGGACGTGCGGGGCCGGGGCACGTCCGGTGGAGAGTTTGATCTGTTTCGCCACGAGGCAGACGACGGCTATGCCACGGTCCTGTGGGCCGCTGACCTGCCCCAGAGCAACGGCCAGGTGGGCATGTACGGCTTTTCTTACCAGGGGATGACCCAGTTATTTGCGGCGGCCAAGCGCCCAGCCCCCCTCAAAACCGTGGCTCCAGCTATGGTGGGCTACGACCTCTACCACGATTGGGCCTACGAAAATGGGGCGCTACTGTTGCAAGCGGGTCTGGGTTGGGCGTTTCAACTGGCGGCAGAAACCGCCCGCCGACAGGGAGACCGTTCGGCCTATCAAGCCCTGTACAACGCTGGCCATACCTTGCCCCTGACTGGGGCGATGCCAGCTCGGCCCCAGGTGCTACAAGAGTTGGCCCCCGACTCTTTTTTCCATGACTGGTTGGAGCACCCCCCGGGAGATGTCTACTGGCGATCGCGCACCCCCGACCTTTCCACCGTGGACCTGCCCATGCTACACATCGGTGGCTGGTTCGATCCTTACCTGCGGGGAGACCTGCGCCTGTACCAGCAGATGGTCCGCCAAACCACGACCCCTCAACACCTATGGATTGGTCCCTGGGGTCACATTCCCTGGAGTCGGCGACTGGGGGCGCTGGACTTTGGCCTCGAAGCCGAGAGCCCGATTGATCGGCTGCAAATTCGCTGGTTTGATCAGGTTCTACAAGAGCGAGATACCGGGCTATTGGCTGAACCACCAGTGCACCTGTTTGTGATCGGCGATAACCAGTGGCAGGCCTTTGAGCGATGGCCCGAAGTGCCCCCCACATCTCTATTTCTGAGCAGTACTGGCCTGGCGGGGATGCACCAGGATGATGGTTGCCTAACCACCGAACCCAATGCTGCAGTCGGCCAGGACGTGATTGTCCACGATCCCTGGCGACCGGTGCCTTCATTGGGGGGCCATAGCGGCCTGCCCCCCGGTCCGTTTGAGCGATGTGCCATCGATGGCCGCAGCGATGTGCTCACCTACACCACCGAACTCCTAACTCAGCCCTGGACCGTGATCGGCATCCCAGTGTTGCAGTTATATGTCGAGGTGGATGCCCCCAGCTTTGACCTCAGTGCCGTGCTCTCTCAGGTGGATACGGCTGATCGGGTGATTAGCTTGACCCAGGGCTATGGGCGGTTCGAGCAGACCGATAAACAGCGGGACCAGCCCCTGAGGCTGCCCCTGCATCCCACCAGCTTTACCCTGCCCGTCGGCCACAGGTTACGGCTGAGCCTGGCCGCCTCTGGGTTTCCGGCATACCCGGTGAACAGCGGCACTGGCCAACCGGTAGGGGATGTCGCCCAGATTGATTACCGGATTGTCACCCTGCGGGTTTGCCACGGCAGAGACTGGCCATCAGGGGTGAGTTTAGGACTACGCTATGCTGCTTAGGGGAACACGCCCAAATAAACTAGTGCAGTGTCAAGTTTTGGATTTAGGGTTAGCAGATGTAGAGATTTGGTGACATCGAGGTCCGAAATCCCCTCCTTTGGAGGCCTGCGCTGTGTAGCCTGCGGCATGGCTTCGCTAGCGCGTAGCGGCCCCGGAGGGGCAACTTGTCGAAGTGGGTAGGGGTGGGTCAAGCAAGCCCGAGGGAACCCACCCCGCCCTCCGGGCACCCCTCCGTGGGAGGGGATGAAAGGTCCTGATGTGTTGAAGCAACCTCCCTGAAGATCAAAGGCTTTTGTAAAGCGCTTACCCTAATGTTTAGTCTTGACGGACCACTAAACACAAGTAGGGCAGAGACATTATTCATGTCTCTGCCCTACCAAGAGGCTACGAGCTTAAGGTTACTCGCTTCAACGCCACCAAGCACTGGACGTGCTTCACTTCAGCGGGCACCCTAGTGGAAAGCCTTCAAGCAACTGAGCCTTTAACGGTAGCGCTTCTTGCGTCGAGCCACAGCTTTGCGCTTGCGCTTCTCTTGGGGCGTCTCGAAGTGGCGACGACGCTTCACTTCTGAAAAAATACCTGCCTTAGAGACCTGACGCTTAAAGCGCCGCAGGGCTGATTCAATGCCTTCGTTTTCACCTACTACGACTTGAGTCATACTGAATCGCTTCTTTCTCCCTTGATAATGTCAGCAATAAAGAACTACAACAACTGTAACCTTCAGGCCTGTTTGGCCTGCCAAAAAGCTTTAGATGTCGCCCCAGGATGTTTTGAGCCACCTCCCATAATCCTAGGCAAATCTGTGCAGACAGCAAAATAGAGGGCAATTTTGCCCACCTACACCGTATAGGCTACCACAAAACCCGTCCTGACACCTAGGCGGCATAAATCTTAGGGCCAATGGCCCTGATCGCATCGGTGCAGACTCCATTGCCCGCCGCCCGAGAGCATAATGGTTGCCCCTGCCCCGTGGGCTCAGCCACATCTCGCCGGAAGACGGTGCCATTATGCCCTCTCAGGGAGCGGGGGAGCGCTTCATCATCTACAGTTTCCAGGGTTTGAATGTTGTAAGTGGTGTAGGTCGTCAGGTCAGGATCGGCAAAATCGATGTCGACGATGGTTAGGCCTTTCCAGGGGGCGCGATCGCCCGCAATCAGTGCCCTAGGACCAGCCCCCAAAATACCGGTGTGTAGCAGTTGCAAGTTACCCCGATGGCCGGGGTAGTAGGCATGCTGATGGCCACTGATGTAGGTGTGAACGTTGTAGCGCTCTAGCATGGCCCGCAGTTGGTCGGGATTGGCCATCACCTCCCCTGGTCTGTCGCGCCCGATGGCGATGCCATAGAGGGGTAAATGGCTGATTAACATGCGGGCTTTGGCTGTTTGGGCGCGATCGCTCGCCAGCGATCGCTCTACCCAGGCCAACTTGTCCTCTGGAATCCGATGGGAGGAGCCATCCCACACCATGAAGAAAATATCACCGTACTCAAAGGTGTAATAGAAGGGAAAGTCGTAGCGATCGATGAAGGTGAGCCCTGGGTCATGGTTGGGATCAGTCCAATAGGCGGTAGCCAGATCGCGATCGAGTTGAAAGGTAAACTGGCCGTTCGCCCCCCGAGCGGCAGAGCCATCGTGGTTACCCATGGTAAACCCGAAAGGCAGTTGCTGCTGCCGCAAAGGAGCCGCCACCTCCCGATCAAACGCAGCCCACATGGCCCGAATTTGGTCAGCGGTGAGGCTGTTTTTTTGCCCAGCCACCATATCGCCGCCGCAAATCACCAAATCAGGCTGCCAGTAGGGCAGCAGGTTAAGGCCTTTGCTCACTTCGGGTTCGTAGTGAGTGGAGCCATAGGCACTATTTAAATCACTAATGATCGCCAGGCGCACATCTTTGCGAGGCGGATTAACCACCCCGTGCGGTGCCGCCGCCGCCAAAATAGCCTGGGTGGCGGCGGGCAATTCAGCCACAGCATCCTCTGCCTGTTGCTGGTCAGATTGCCCAGCGACAGGCTGGGAAACAGCCACCTCCCCAGGTGCCGCCATCGACCCAGCCATTAAGACCTGGTGAGTGCAGGCCAGACAAAGGCTGAGAATTAAACCAAGACCAATGCCAGTCAGAAAACGCTTGGAACCCATGAATGTTTGGAACTAACCACACGCACAAACTTAACCTATGATTTGCCTACTGTGATCAAAATCGAATCAGTGGCTGTGGCTATCGGCTATCCGTCCACCCAAAGATTTGTAATCAAGGCCAGATGCCCCGAGTTGCACTGGTAAACTGTAGTTATCGCTACAGTTTACGAGGAAGTTGTATGGATCGCCAAATTTCCGGCACCCGCCGTCGTCAAGTGATCAAAGAACTGCGCCATCAACTGCGCTATGCCAGTTTAGAAGAGCGGGATGGCATTCGCCAGCAGCTTAACTTTTGGGAGCAACAGCGGTAGTGGTCTGTCAATTCTAAATTTGTAGGTTGGGTGGCGCGCCAGCAGAACCCAACAAGGCTTACTGTTGTTGGGTTCCACTACGTTTCACCCAACCTACGGGGACCCTATTTTTTAGTCTTGACGCTGCACTAGAACGCTGTCCTACAAACGGAGTGTATGGCCAGCCGTAAACCGAAAGCCGTGAACCGTAAACCGTAAGGACTCTGTCCTCCAACTGGAGTTTATGGCCAGCCGTGAACCGTGAACCGTGAACCGTAAACCGAAAGCCGTGAGCTGTAAACCCTGCCAGCTAAGGCAGCCAGGGGTACTGACGGAAATCAGGGGAGCGTTTTTCCAAGAATGCCTGTTTACCCTCGGCTCCTTCTTCGGTCATGTAGTAAAGCAGGGTGGCATTCCCAGCCAGCTCTTGGAGCCCAGCCTGGCCATCGCAGTCGGCGTTAAAGGCGGCCTTGAGGCAGCGAATGGCAATCGGGCTTTTTTGCAAAATTTCTTGGGCCCACTGCACCCCTGTCGCTTCTAGCTGATCCACAGGGACGACACAGTTAACTAAGCCCATATCCAGGGCTTCCTGGGCGCTGTACTGACGACACAGGTACCAAATTTCCCGAGCTTTCTTTTGCCCCACCAGGCGAGCCAGATAGCTGGCCCCAAACCCACCGTCAAAACTGCCGACTTTGGGGCCGGTTTGGCCAAAGATGGCGTTGTCGGCGGCAATGGTCAAGTCGCAGACCACGTGCAACACATGACCGCCACCGATGGCATAGCCCGCCACCAGGGCGATCACCACTTTCGGCATCGAGCGAATCAGCCGTTGCAGGTCCAGGACATTCAGGCGGGGCACACCAGTATCATCCATATACCCCCCCTGGCCTCGTACACTCTGGTCGCCCCCAGAACAAAAGGCATATTTACCGTCGGTGTGGGGACCAGCACCAGTCAGCAGCACCACCCCAATCCGGCTATCCTCACGGGCGTTGGCAAAAGCGTCATAGAGCTCTGCCACGGTTTTGGGCCGAAAGGCATTGCGCTTATGGGGCCGATTGATGGTGATTTTGGCTATACCATCAGCCTTTTGGTAGATGATGTCGTCGTAGGGCTTTACGTCTTGCCAGGCAACCTGCATGGGGCACATGTCCATTGAACAGTGGTTTCTAGCCTCTCATATATTGGGTAGGGGTTGATTTTTTCATGGGCAAGCCGGGGCTGCCTGGCCCACAGGAATGGCGTTGCATAGCGCATGGCTGGAGCACTCTAAAGCTGCTGTAAATGGTGGAGGCTAAACAACTGGTCAGGGTCAGTCCACACCTGGACGGGCTTGAACCCGGCTTCCATGGCTAGCAGCTGAAACTCGTCGATGGTGTACTTGTAGGAGTGCTCCGTGCGCAGGGTTTCCCCGGTTTGGAAGGGAATGGGGATATCTCCTAACTGTACAGTTTGATCCCTGAGGCTGACGATCGCCATTTCAATCCGGCCAGCATCAGGGTTGTAGTGAGCCCGGTAGGTAAACTGGTCTAGATCAAAGTCGGCGTCCAACTCTCGGTTGATGCGTTCCAGCAGGTTAAGGGCAAAGGCGGCGGAGACCCCCTGGGCGTCGTCATAGGCGGGTTCGAGAACCTGGGCAGATTTTTTCAGGTCAACCCCAATCACCAAATCCCCCAGCACCGAGATGGTTTTTAGAAAGGCCACGGCTTCAGCCGGTTCCAGGTTGCCAATGGATGACCCCGGGAAAAAGCCGACGGTGGCTTGGTCCCGGAGTTCTGGAACGCTGTCGATGGGTAAGGGTTGGGTGTAGTCAGCGCAGATGGCGATCGCCCCTAACCCGGCAAAGTCCTGGGTTAGGGCCTGGCAAGCTTCCTGTAGGTGCTGGCGAGAGATATCCACCCCCACATAGGTCGTAATTTGAGGGGCTGCTTGCAGTAAAATCCGCACTTTTTGACTGCTGCCGCTGCCCAGTTCCACCAGGGTGCGGTTTCCTAAGCTAGCGGCGATCGCGGCGGCATGGGTCTGTAAAATGGCCATTTCGCTACGGGTCAGATAATACTCCGGTAAGCCACAGATGGCGTCAAACAACTCAGACCCGCGCTTGTCGTAGAGAAACTTGGGAGAAATCGTCTTTTGCGGTAGGCTTAGCCCTTCCACGACGGCACTGCGAAAATCGTCAATGGGGGGATGAAAATCATATAATTTGACGGGAAAACGCTGGGTCTGAAAACTAGAACTTGCGGGCATAAGAGTACAAACGTAACGGCATACAAATACAATCAGAACGGGCAGAACTGGATCAGTGGATCATCAGCAGCGGCAGCGGCCAAGGAATAGGGTAACCAGTCCCCCTATGCTGGCCTAGGTCGCAGGTCAGGTGGCCAGGCGAATACCGCTGAACTGCCAGCGAGCACTGGGCGGAAAGAAATTACGGTAGGTGGGGCGAATGTGCCCTGGTGGGGTAACACAGGATCCCCCCCTTAGCACCATTTGGCTACACATAAACTTGCCGTTATATTCTCCCACTGCCCCGGCCGCAGGGCGAAATCCCGGATAGGGCAAATAGGCGCTTTGGGTCCATTCCCAGGTGTCGCCATAGAGTTGCTCTAGGGGTTCAATCCCGGCAGCGGGTTGGGGATGCAAGTAGTCAGCTGCCAGTAAATTCCCCTGAGGGGGTACGTCGCGGGTGGCCACTTCCCATTCCGCTTCCGTCGGCAAGCGGCATCCATACCACTGGGCAAAGGCATCGGCCTCAAAGTAACTGAGATGGGTCACGGGTTGATCGATCCCTAGGGGCTGCAAACCAGCCAAGGTCATGATCCACCATTGACCATCCTGCTGTTCCCAGTAAAGGGGGGCTTGCCACCCCTGGTCTTGTATGGTTGCCCAGCCTTCCGCTAGCCAATAACTGGGGGTTTGGTAGCCTCCCGCCTCCATAAACGCTAAATATTCGCCATTGGTGACTAATCGGTTGGCCAGGGCAAAGTCCTGTAGATACACCTGATGGGCTGGACCTTCGTTATCGAAGCTAAACTCATCGGCTGCCAATCCCTCCCCCTGGTGACCGATGGTGTGCAGCCCACCAGAAAATTCCACAAATTTGAGGGGGCCAGGGTTAGCCATAGCCTGGGGTAGATCCTGACGGTAAGCAGGGCGCAGGGGATTTTGAGCCAGATTGTATTTCAAATCTGTCAATAACAGCTCTTGGTGCTGTTGCTCGTGGTGCAGCCCCAGGATGGTTAACGCCGCCACTGGGGACTGATCACCCTGCTGCTGTAGTAGGGCGGCCATCGCCTGATCCACATGGGCACGATACTGGTAAACTTGGTCCACCGTAGGCCGCGATAACAGGCCCCGCTGAGGGCGTGGATGCCGCTCTCCCACCGCCTCGTAATAGGAATTGAACAAATAGTTATAGGTGGGATGAAACGCTTGATAGGCGGGCAGATAAGGCAGCAGCAAAAAGGTTTCAAAGAACCAGGTAGTATGGGCCAAGTGCCACTTGGGCGGACTGACATCGGCCATAGCCTGGATACCGTAGTCTTCGATCGCTAGGGGCTGGCAGAGGGTTTCGCTGAGACTACGCACGGCCTGGTACTGGTCATGCAACTTGGCGGTAGCCGACCGGTCAGCCGGAGGAGAAAGTGTCATGGGGGCTATAACGTGAACTATCTGGGTAACTCTATTATTAAGTAGTGTGGCAGACTTAACAGGGTGGCAGACTTAACCCATGGCTAATTCTGCCGGGTGATCGTCCCGATAAAAACCGTCATTGGGCATAACCCCTCCACCCCCAGTTCGGTTCTACGGAATCAGGTCTGGCCTGTTCCCTGTTACCTTAAGCACATGGGCTAAAGGAAAACCTACGAGTAAATTGGATGATGTGTGACGTTCTATCCCCTCGGGGGAACACTAGACCTATTCACAAATCTGTTTAGCCCAGGCGATCGCATTGTTACTGCTAGCCAAGCGAGGTATCCGTTGTGAGCAACTCTTCCGGCAAAACTCCAGACCTATTCAGCGGGTTTAAAAATGCTGATGGGGCTAACTCTTTGATGCAGTATGTCCATGCCATGAGTCCCGAAACCATCGCCCATCTGTCTAGCCCAGCTTCGGCTGAAGTGCAGCAAATGATGGAACACAACATCATTGGCCTCTTGGGTGGGCTGCCCTCGCAGCACTTTGATGTGGAAATTACTACCAACCGTGAAAACCTGGGGCGCCTCTTAGCCTCTGCGATGATGAGCGGATATTTTCTGCGGGGGGCCGAGCAACGTATGGCCTTCGAGCATTCCCTGATGTCTGTTGAGTCAACTCCTGACTCTGAGTAAGCCCTTAGTTCTGAGTGAGCGCCTACGTTCTGAGTGAGTGATAATCAAACACCGCCCTTCCTGGGGCAAATCATTCCTGAACAGGCGGCCACTGTCAATTGCGATCGCCTGCGGGATGGAGCTGCAAGCTATACCTTCGCGGCTCTCTACCCGCCCGTCTTCTCTCTCGATCCGGCCAAGCCCCTAGAGCCCTGGCCGGATTTTTTAGTGGACAGCCTGCGGTCCAGTCTACTGGCCTGGTATCGGGATCAGGGTCGCCAACTTCCCTGGCGCCACATCGACGACCCCTATGCCATCTGGGTATCAGAAATGATGTTGCAACAGACCCAGGTAAAAACAGTAATCCCTTACTACCAGCGTTGGTTACAGCAGCTCCCGACGGTGGCAGATCTGGCTGCCGCTGATCAACAAACGGTGCTGAAAGCCTGGGAAGGATTGGGCTACTATGCCCGAGCCCGTAACCTGCACCGGGCCGCCCAGCAAATCATGGATCAGCACCAGGGGCAAATTCCCGCCGACTTCGTGGCCATCACCGCCCTACCGGGCATTGGTAAAACTACCGCCGGGGGCATTCTCAGTGCTGCTTTTAACCTGCCTTATGCCATCCTAGACGGCAATGTGAAGCGGGTACTGGCTCGCCTGGTCGCTTTGCCAGTACCCCCCGCTAAAGCGCTCAATCAGCTGTGGCAGATTTCTGAGGGACTACTTGACCGCCAAAACCCTCGCGACTTTAACCAAGCGCTAATGGATTTAGGGGCAACCCTGTGTACCCGTCGTCAGCCAGCCTGCGATCGCTGTCCCTGGCAACGGCACTGCCGGGCCTATAATCTGAATGTTCAGTCGGAGCTGCCCATGTCAGAAACTAAAGGCCCCTTACCCCATAAGCAAATAGGTGTTGCAGTCATTTGGAATGACCAGCAAGAAATTTTGATTGACCGCCGCAAGCAGGAGGGACTGCTGGGGGGGCTCTGGGAATTTCCCGGGGGCAAGATTGAGCCTGAAGAAACCATCGAAGCCTGTATTCGGCGAGAAATTGCTGAAGAACTCGGGATTGAGATTGCCGTGGGCGATCGCCTCTGTACGGTCACCCATGCCTATTCCCATTTCAAAGTCACCCTGAATGTGTACCACTGCACCCACCTCAGGGGCGAGCCGCAGCCGATTGAGTGTGACGAAATTCGCTGGGTCACCCTCGCAACCATTGACGACTATCCCTTTCCCAAAGCCAATAGCCAAATCATCGCCGCCCTCCGAGAACACGGTCAAAGCTAGTCTCGGCGGGCAGAATTTATGACAATCTCTATGCTTGCGATTTGTCGGTGTTTCTACCGTCCCCAGCGGCAAACCCTACCTTGACCTTGGTAGCCTTGGCGATACGGTTGGCCGAGCATTTGCAGGAGATTATGACTTAAGGTCAGAAACTACACCAAGTCCAGCTCGGGATCTGGAGTTTTCCCACAGGCAGAACTCCAGGTCTGGACTTAAATTTGGTTTAGATCAATAAAAAACCGCAAGGGGAGGCGACAAGCGACACACCCTTACGGCTGGAATACACAAACAGGACTGGCTTATTAGTTAATCGCCGTAGATTTTGCGGTAAGGCACAGCAGTGGCGATGTTAATGTCCCCAGTGGATACCCGGGATGGGGCAGCGCCAGAGGCACCAATGCTGCGGGCCATGGATAGGAAGAGGCTGGGGTTGCCTGCCCTGGCCTGCTTGTCTTGGGGCACAAACCGCTTGACCTGAGACTGCCAAACAATTTGAGGGAAGCCCAACTGATTACGATGGTAGGCATCGTAGCGGGGGTTCTTAATATGAATCGGCAGATCGCCCTCAGATTTACCTGGCAGCACCCGACGCCGTTGGTAAGGCACCGTGTTATAGCCAAAGTTAGTGAGGTATTCTTCGCTGTCTAGCAGCTCATCAACAAAGCCCTGGATGCCTTTGTTAACAACAACAATAGACCAGGCAATTTTTTCACGCTCGTTGTAGACCTCACGACCCAGGATTTTCTGGACGCAGTGTTCAACAAACTTGTAGTTGCTGTTCTTTTCGTAGAAGCTGCTGTAAAACGTATACGAAAGGGCCAATCCACGGATGAAGTCACGGACGGTAATTTGACCGTTGCGCAACTGAGATTCCAGGAAGGGTTCGCGGTCCCATTTAAAGGCATGGAAGAACATCTGACGATAGGCCGCCTCGATCAAGGCATCCATGTCGGAGCCGCTGAACAGATCGTCGGTTGAGAAATTTCTGGGCTGGCGATCGCTACCGACGTCAAAGGAAGCGACCCGTTGGTTTTGGCTGGACGGGGTATAACTTAATAACGGAAGAGACACGTTTGAATCTCCAGAATCTTAGGAAAATTTACAAACTTTGGAATGATCATACGGGAATGCCTGCCTGCAACCTGAGCCAGTTAAGGAAATCAACATAGTCCTTAACATTCCCGTAAGAGACTGGCTTGGGCTGGGTTGACTTATGATAGACCGCGATCGCCCCTTTTTCTCTCTGGCATCCTGGCAGGCATCATGTCAGCCAGCTACCATCTCCACCCTTGAGCCCTGGGCCCATGGCATTACCATAAGGAAATCAGGGGCTTGTAACCCCAAGCGAGATGAAAGGAGACGATTGCCCATGGCCATGGCGATGACCAACCAGACCGTGCTAATCACCGGAGCCAGTAGTGGCATTGGGGCCGCCTGTGCGCGGCAGTTAGCCGAGGCTGGAGCACGGTTAATTTTAGCGGCCCGTCGCCAGGATAAGCTCAATGCCCTCATCCAAGCCCTGCCTTCTACTACAGATACATGGCTATTGCCTCTAGATGTCTGCCAGCCGGATATGGTCAAGGCTGCCATTGCTGCTTTACCGGCAGACTGGCAAACCATTGACGGGCTGATTAACAATGCTGGCCTCAGCCGAGGGCTGGATAAGCAATACGAGGCTCCTCTCCAAGATTGGGAAGAGATGATTGATACCAACATTAAGGGCTTGCTATATGTCACCCGGGCGGTAGTTCCAGGGATGGTGCAGCGGGGCCGGGGCCATGTGGTGAACGTGGGGTCCATTGCTGGTCGTCAGACCTATCCAGGGGGCAGTGTGTACTGTGCCACCAAAGCCGCCGTTAAGGCCCTGTCGGAAGGTCTAAAGCTAGATTTACTAGGGACGCCAGTGCGTGTCACCAACATTGAGCCGGGCTTAGTGGAAACGGAGTTTAGTGAGGTGCGCTTTCGGGGCGATCGCCAGCGGGCAAAGTCGGTTTACCAAGGCATGACCCCGCTCACCCCTGACGATGTCGCCGACGCCATTCAGTTTGCCCTGACCCGGCCCCCCCATGTCACCATCAGTGAAATCTTTCTAATGCCCACCGACCAATCGTCCTCGACCCTGGTCCATCGCCGGTCAGATTAGTACAGAAATCGCCTAAGAAGGCAAAAGGCAGAAAGGAAATCTCGCTCTAAACAGCGGTTTGGGCTGACGGAAGTAGGTGAGTCATTTCTGCCGCAGACCACTCGGGTATTGATACGGTCCGTCAAGATCCCAGGGTTCTTAGACGTATTCACCGTGAGTTCCCAGACATCCCTAAGTAGAACCCTGGGATCTGTAGTACCTTCTAGGGCTTCACCTGGGGATACAATAGCGAAGGAGTTTTGCGCTTTATCTGTTATGTCCCTCTCTGTTGGCGACCCTGCCCCTGACTTTAGCCTGCCCGATGCAGACGGAAATACCTATAGCCTGGCGGACCTGAAGGGTCAGCGGGTGGTGCTGTACTTTTACCCCCGAGACAATACCCCGGGTTGCACCAAAGAAGCCTGTGGCTTTCGCGACCACTATACCGCCTACCAAGATAAAGACGTCGTGGTACTAGGGGTTAGCACCGATGATGCCAAATCCCATGGCAAGTTTATTAGCAAGTACAATCTGCCCTTCCCGCTGCTAGTGGACGAGGGGGGAGAGGTGGCCAGTCGCTATGGGGTGTATGGCCTGAAAAAGTTTATGGGTAAAGAATATATGGGGATTACCCGCAGTACCTTTATTATTGGTGCTGACGGCACCCTGGAGAAAATCTACGCCAAAGTTAAGGCCGAGACCCACGCTGAAACGGTACTAGCGGATCTGGACACCCTATAATTGCCCCTAGCTTTTATGGCCTACTTTAAAAATGCCCTGGGTACTCTGCTGGGGCTATTGCTGCGGCGTCCGATTCTGGGTACCTGTGTGATTCCGATTCTGCCCGATGGCACCTTGGTGCTGGTGTTGCGCCGCGACAATAACCGTTGGAGCTTACCCGGCGGGATTGTGGACTGGGGAGAAACGGTTACCACAGCCGCAGCCCGAGAGTTAAAGGAAGAAGCTGGAGTAGACCTAGTGGCGGTGGAGCGCCTAGTGGGGCTTTACTCTCAGGTGGGGCGCGACCCCCGGTTTCACTCGGTGTGTGTGGCAATGGCGGTACGGGTGCAGGGTACACCGTATGCGGCCGACCCCAAGGAAATTTTGGATGCCCGGGTCTTTTCGGTGGACGCCCTGCCCTGGGATAATTTGTCCCATGACCACGGGCAGCATTTACAGGATTACCTGGCCGGTAAGACTGTCTTGAACTAACACCCTGTGCCCCGCCCCATCCCTTACCCTTTCCTCCAGACCTGATGCCTCGCCCCTCTGCCCGCCCTGTTCGCACTAGCCGTCTGAAGCTACCTTTAGGCACGATATTTTGGCATGAGGTTGGTCAGGGGCAGCCAGTGGTCTTGCTCCACGGCACTTGGGCTGACAGTACCCAGTGGTTGCCTGGGATTCACCATCTGGCGGCCAACTATCACTGTGTCGCCCCAGACCTACTGGGGTTCGGGGAGTCGTCTGCGGCTAGTGTTCCCTACGCGATCGCGGTGGAAGTCGAGAGTTTGCATGGTCTACTCACCGCCCTGCGTCTGGGGCGGTGCCTACTGGTGGGGCACTCCTTAGGAGCTTGGGTGGCGGTGCAGTACGCCCTGGGGTATCCCGATCAGGTGCAGGGGTTAGTGATTTTAGAGCCAGAAGGGGTGGTGCCAGTTGGGGGGCAAGGACGGTGGCGGTGCGATCGCGCCCTAACATCCCCTCTATCTCCACTCAACTGGGGAATTCGGGGGGTCGGCGGGCTACACTATCCCCGGCTCAAAGCCTTACGCCAGCGGCAACGGCAGTGGGATCGGGCTCCTGCTGCCCGTCGATTGCTGTTCCAGCGTCGCTCGGCTGAACTGCGATCAGAGTTGGTGCAAGATCAGTTGGCTGACCTCCAAAGCCCAGTGGTGGTCCTAGACCCTGGCCACGATCAAGATATGGCCCCCCAGCGCACCCAAGCCTTCTTAAAGGCGGCCCCCCAGGCCTACCACCAACCAAGGGCAGAAAATACTCTACCGGAAGCGATCGCTGCTGGTTTACACAGGCTGACCAAAGAGAGCAGCCCCTAGAGAGCATACGCAACGGTAATCCCCCTATCTCTCTCCAGGGCTAGAGAGCTGACTCATCCCATTGATGGGTTCTAAGCCTGATCTGACTCTTCATAATCAGCATAGGCTAATTTGCTAGTCAGCACTCTCCCTTATCGGTGGGGCTGTCAGCCAGATGGCCCGTTACCTTTTCATCCCTCAAGGAGAGTCTGATGCTGCGTTACGCTTTGATTTTTTTAGTAATCGCCCTGATTGCGGCGTTCTTTGGCTTTAGTGGCGTTGCTGCTGGGGCTGCTGGCATTGCCCAGATTCTGTTCTATGTCTTCTTAGCGATTTTTGTTATATCGCTGATTATGAACTTCCTGCGTGGTGCGGCATAGGTGAGTTGTTGATGCTGTCGAGTCCTAGAACTCGGCGGCATCAGTTGGCCCACCATCCCTGATACCTGTCCCCTAGGGCCTGACCCTTTCAGCAACGGTGGCCCTAGTGCTGTTAGGCAGTACTCGTGGTTATTCTAGGGCCTAAAGTCATCCCTTTGCTGGCTGTCGTGATTGTCAGTTCGGTAGCGGGGATCACGCCAGGCGCTGCCCACACCCCGTAGGATGCCGCGACCGACCAGGCCAATGCCCCGGCCAATCACATCGGTTAACACATACACCAGGCCACTGCCCACGAAGGATACAGCGGCCCGAAACCGAGGGGCGATCGCGTCTCGGGCCTCCACCACTAGGGTTACCGTCCGTTGTAACCCCGACAATTGATCCAGTTCGTCACGGCGGGGAGCATAGATGGTTTGGGTGTAGATCCCCCGATTGGTGAACCCAAACAGCCGATATTGGCTTTCAAAAATAGATCTAGGTTCACCAATCAAGCCCTCCCAGCGGTAGCGCCAGGAAAGATCATTGCGGAACCGTTCAATCTCCCGACTGGTGATCATGCGACGCTGGTAGAGACTTTTTTTCAGCAGTTCCACATCAGCAAAACAATTCAGCATCGGCTGAACCACGCCATTGGCCAGTTGAATTAACAAATGCTCCACCAAGGCTTGGCTGCGCTGCAGGGCTTCGGGGGTAGAGGCCACATAGGGACTGCCGTCCACTATGATCGATTCTTTAAATAGCAGATGTCCCAACACCATGGGCACAAGGGGAATCTGATCAAGAATAGCGGCCTGCACCACCTCCACCTCTGCCAGTAGGGTCGGCACCACTGACTGCTCCGCCTGATTGATTTGGAGGGTGTAGTAGCGGCCAAAAAAATCGGTGATGGCCGCTTCCCAAACATCCCGCAATATCACTGGGCTTTTGTCTGCCAGTTGGCCGGGGGGAACCGCCGCTCGTCGTAGGTCATCCAGGGCGTCTTCAAATTTACGCAGGGTTAGATAAAGCAGCTCACGTTTTTTCTCGTCTCGCAAAATATCAATCTCAAGCGGTACCGAACTGAGGTTAGTCAACGGCCCTTGCAGTTTGCGAAACACCCGCTCAAAGATGATGCTGGCCAGGTCTCCCTGCCGCAGTGCCAGTTGGGTTTGGCTGGTTACGGTCAAAGCCCGGTGGCCTGGGCTTGGGGCGTTGGCTAGGGCGGCGTCACCCGAGGGGGCGATTGCTCGGCTGTCTGACCCTGGGGCGTCAGCCGCTTGCCCGCCCTCAATCTGCGCTTCCCAGGACGGCTGGGTGCGCCAGCGGGGATCGGTGGGCTGCCACTGGTCTGAGAAACCGGGAGTCGCCAACAGGCGACGCATTAACCAGCGGGCGGCCTTTAGCTCTCGGTAGCGCCCCGCCAGTACCGCCTGGGTGAAAGGGGACGTCGGTTGCTGCTGAAGTTCGGCGGTGATGGCGGCCATGGTCGCTTCAATTTGCTGCACCGACGACAGCCGCATGCTAATGCGTAAGGCGGTGAACGGCCCTGGAATTGATCCTGATGCAGGCTCCTGCCGGGCTCCACTGTAGTTGCGGCCTGCTATGGTTCCGATCGCAGGGGAGGACACAGCATCGCCAGTGGCGGCTCGCCCCAGCTGCTGAATTAATCGCCCCAGATCGCGCACCGGCAGACTGCGGGGGGCAAAACTATCAGCCCCCATCTGGCGGGCGGCGGCCTCTAGCACGGGCTCGGTTTGCACACTCAGCACCAGCACCGGCAGGGTGGGGTATTGGGCTTTAATCTCGGCACAAAGCTGTAAGCCGGGCAATTGCTGAGGGTCGCCAGCCCCCAGTCCTAGGTCCAAAATCACCAGATCCAGATCGGCCACCGTGGCGGCTGGGGCCGGTGGGTTCTCCATGGCGTCAGTCCAAGGATCGTCGCTTACCTGGGTGGCCCGACTCTGGAGCACCGCCAAGGCTTCGCTGGGCTGGCTGGCTTCCGCCACCACCTGGCAGTTGGCCGATTGCTCTAGCCAAATGCGTAACCCCAGCCGAAACACGGGGTCGTCGTCTACGAGCATCAGACGCAAAGCAGCAACTGTCATTCTGATTCTGAGGCGTTGGCATTGCCACTGGCCGGGGTGGTGCGACCTTCGGCCTCCCAAATGGACCAAATATAGGCCCGTTCAGCCTGCCAAAGGGCGATCGCGCGCCGGGCTTCACTGTGCAGGGCACGACCAGGCGCAATCTGGGACGCCAGGTTAATGGCTGCTGTTAGACTACCAGCATAGGCTAGATTTTTAGCCTCATCCAAAATCGGTTGGTCTTCGGCCACCTGGATAGTCGTAGTCCAGTCGGCGATTAACCCCTGGGCGCGACTGTGTAGGGCGCGACCCGGGGCAATGTCCCGGGCAGTGGCGATCGCCTCTCGCAGTTCCCCCTGATCCGCTAGAGCAACCGCCGCATCTAGGATGGGCCTGTCTTCAATCACTTGAATTTCACTGCGCCATTCAGCTACCAGGGTTTGGGCTTCAATCCGCAGGGCACGCCCAAGCTCAACTTCTTCCGCCTGGGCGATCGCCGCTTCCAGAGCTGGAATTGTACCAGACCGAGCCAGAGCCCTAGCCCGCCTCAACGTCGGTCGGTCTTCAATCCGCTCAATGTTACCGCGCCATTCGGCAATCAGCGTTTGGCCCTGGAGCCGTCGGGGGCGATCCAGTTCCACCTGTTCCGCCTGGTGTATAGCCCATTGATAGGTAAACCGCTGCCCCAAACTAGCCACCATCGCCCCAAACTGGAGCCGCCGCAGGTCAGCCAACTGCTGTCGCCAGGAGGCTAACCCAGGAATCGCCTTGGCTGGGTTAGCTTGGCCCCGTTGCTCGGCTGCCCCGATCGCCTCCATTAACTGCACCATAGCGCCGTACTGAGGTCTGAGCCCGGCATGTTCCGTATGGGCCGCCTGGGCCAGATGCTGAGCCCAACTGAGGGAGAGTAAGTCTTGGGCCGCACCAGACCAGTTAGACCCGGGGGGTACCACGCTGACCAGGGCGATCGCGGCGTCTTGCTCTCCCTCGTCCCACATTTGCAGACCAATGTCCACCAATGTTTGGCTCCACTGATCGACCTGTTGCTCAGCGGTCAGCCAGACCTGACTGCGTAAATCTAGGGTACGGGCTAAGGCGATCGCCTGGTGCAACTCCTCTGGCTGACCTGACGCCGCCAGTGATTCAGCGGTTTGCAATTTTTCCCAGGCCCGCTGTTCCACCTGCATTTGCCGCTGCCAATGGAGATGGCGCGTATTGGCCCAGTAGTCACTTTTAATCGTCTGCAATTGCTGTAAGTGATCCCGGGCTAGATCCCAATGTTGCGTGGCTAGGGCGGCCTTAAGCTCCGCCTCGATAGCCTCACCCTGGGACCAGTCTTCCCGCCATTCGTAAATCACCGCCTGAGCTGGTTTGCGCAGCGGCGTGTGCAGTGGAATCTCCCCTGCTAGCTGCACTGCATCCTCTAACTTACCGGCCTGGGCCCAGCGATTCGCCAGCACCAAAAGCTGCTCTGAGGAGTCCTTTAGAATCTCTTGGGCGTCATCGTAACTGGCGTGGGTTTTGGGCCAGTTGGCCGTTAGCAACATCGATTGCACCAGGCTATTGGGATCTCCACTGCGGGCCTGGGTCTCAGCGCAGTAGAGCAAATCCCGGGCTGAATGAAAGGGGGTAATTTGCTCACAGTCGGGTAGGGGTGGAATGCGAGTCAACCATAGCAAGGCCCAACCAGAAAAGATACCAGAACCGGTCAGCAGCAGCACCCACAGCCCCAACCAGACCCATTCCCACGGATTAAACTGGCGTCGCGGCCCCACCGGGGCAGACTGCCGTGACCTGATACTAGAGTTTGCCGGTGTAGACGCCATAGAATAGTCGTATAGAGCCTCAACGCCCCCAGGGGAGATGCTGACACATTGTAGAAGCAATCAACCAACTTGGACTCAGATTCTTATGTATTGCCCACAAAATCTCAGCTCCTCTGCCCGTCACTTCCCCAGGCTGCTCCTTGGCCTAGGGGGATGGGGACTGGCGTTAGCGATCGGGGTAGCCCAGGCTGCCGATACAGCTCAACTGCGACAATTACTGATCAGCCGCAGTTGCATCGCCTGCGATTTGAGCCAAGCCGTGCTGGCTGGGGCACAACTTGATGACGCCGATCTGACCAGGGCCAACCTCAGTCACTCCCGGTTCGCTCATTTTTGAGTGAGGTCGGCCAATTAGGTTAGATTTGGGCTATGGAAACTCCTCTAACCGTTATCACAGAACGGGTTGACGATATTCCCCTGCTG
>NZ_SMDQ01000024.1 GCF_012911975.1 Nodosilinea sp. P-1105
CGAGCCAAAACGTGCCAAATCGTGACGTCCTGATTGTTATGCTGACTAATCACAATCATAACGTGACTTTTTGATTTTTAGCTGAACTGATGCTGAGCACATGCGCTATGCTGAGGTGTATCAGGATGCTGCGCCCCTATCGGGGGGTCGCGGAGAGGCCACATAGTGACTTGGCACATTCAGCCTCTTTTTTCAGTCACCAGGAAGTATTTGATTAGTATTAAAACGTACTTTAATTGAAAATTTTTGCAACAATTCAGATGATGCAGGGCGGAGGCTACATCAATTTCTTTGCCAAGCTAAAAAGATTATGGAGATTATCTGTAGATGTTAGAGTTGCCAAAATAACTTGCTTATTGAGAATTTTTGACGTCAGAATCCTTTCAATTCCATCACTATTCTCAGTAAGTCGAGACTTGCACCCTTCAAAATGCTCTTTAGAGTCATCTCCATTTTCCTGCTTTCATCCATATGTTTCAACCAGAAAATAAATTGTTTTTTATTCCGCTGCGATTAATTAGAAAGTCTTCCGAGTTATTATGGTTGATGATTTATTCATGGATGGCAAACTAGTACTGTCTGGCAGAAATATGACCACCGTTGCTGAGAGTTTCAGGTATCGGCATCCCCTCCTGGGAGGGGCAGGGGTGGGTTACACAGGTGTCAGGAATGGTGGGTCGACTTATGCCTCAGAGTACTAGTTGTTTCGTAGTCTGGTTTAGCGGTTTTATTGAGGTTTAACCGTGAGCAATAAATCTGGAACCTCTAACCAAGTGATCTCCCTACCCCAAGGAGGTGGGGCTTTGCATGGGATTGGGGAGACCTTTTCACCAGATCTGCACACAGGTACGGGTAACTTTACGGTGCCGATCGCCCTGCCGAGCGGACGCAATGAGTTTCAGCCTGAGCTGAGCTTGGTTTATAGCACTGGCAATGGCAATAGTGCATGGGGACTGGGATGGGGCTTAAGCATTCCCGGTGTGATGCGCAAAACTTCCAGGGGATTGCCCCGTTATGACGATGAGCAAGACACGTTTATTTTGTCGGGAGCAGAGGATCTAGTTCCCGTTGAAACGTTGCCTGGTGTCACTCGCTACCGTCCACGGACAGAAGGTCTATTTGCCCGAATTGAGCACCATCGAGATAGCCAGAATAACTACTGGAAGGTGTGGAGTAAAGATGGTTTAGTTAGTTTCTATGGCACTCCGCGCCCAGAGGATGCGGCCAGTGATTGGCAAGATCCAGCCGTAATCGCTGATCCAACCAATCGCACCAAAATCTTTGCCTGGAATTTATCGCTTACGCTCGATCCCTACGGCAATCGCATTGAATATAGCTATGAGCGAGACCAGACCCAGGCAGGCTCCCGACATTGGAATCAACTGTATCTGAGTGAGATTCGCTATGCCGACTATGGGGAGCAGGATAACCCAGACTTTCTAGTGTCGGTTACATTTGAGTACGACGAGGAGCGACCAGACCCGTTTTCAGAGTATCGATCGGGGTTTGAAATTCGCACCCAGCGGCGCTGTCAGCAGATTCAGATAACGACAAAAGCGGATGATGACCAGCTAGTTCGCAGTTATCGGTTTGTGTATTTGGATCAGCGACCTGAATCAGAAGACTCTGAATCAAAGAATTCTGAGCTAGAAAACCCAAAGTTGCAACTGCCTCTCAATGGAGTGTCGCTGCTGTGGCAGGTGCAGGTTACCGGGCATGACGAGAATAGTCCTGATCCTGAGGAATCACTGCCGCCGCTGAAGTTTGGCTACACTGGCTTTGAGCCCCTAGGTCGCCAGTTTTTCCCGGTGCAGGGGCGTGATTTGCCTGGGAGATCGCTCTCCTCCCCCGACCTGGAATTGGCAGATTTATTTGGCAATGGCCTGCCCGACATCCTGGAGATGAACGGCACGGTGCGCTACTGGCGTAATTTAGGTAATGGGCGCTTTGATTTACCTCGGGAAATGGGCACGGCCCCTGGAGGCTTAACCCTGGCTGATACAGGGGTGCAGCTTATCGATGCCGATGGGGATGGCCGGATTGATTTGCTGGTGAGTCAGGCGGGCCTGTCGGGCTATTTCCCGCTGCGATTTGGGGGACTGTGGGATCGTAAGTCGTTCCAGCGCTACCGGGTGGCCCCGAGTTTTAACCTGGAAGACCCTGAGGTGCAGTTGGTGGATCTGGATGGGGATGGAGTGACCGATGCCATTCGGTCTGGTAGCCGCCTGGAATGTTTTTTTAACGATCCTCAGGATGGCTGGAGGGAGACCCGCTGGGTGGAGCGGCGTGACCCGAGGGCATTCCCCAATGTCAATTTTTCTGACCCCCGGGTGAAGTGGGGCGACATGACTGGGGATGGCTTACAGGATATTCTGCTGGTTCACGACGGCAATATTGAGTACTGGCCCAACTTGGGCTATGGCAACTGGGGACAACGAATTTCAATGCGTAATAGTCCCCGCTTTGCCTATGGCTATGACCCCCGCCGGATTTTGATTGGCGATCTTGATGGGGATGGTCTGGACGATGTGGTCTATGTTGATTTCAACAAAGTCATTCTCTGGATAAACCAGAGCGGCAACGGCTGGAGTGACCCAATTGAAATTAAGGGCACCCCGCCCGTGTCGGATATGGATGGGGTGCGCCTGGTAGACCTACTGGGGACTGGCATTAGCGGTGTGCTATGGAGTGCCGATGCCAATCAACTGGGTCGCCATCATCTCTATTTTCTGGATTTTACCGGGGGTGTGAAGCCCTACCTCCTGAACGAGATGAACAATCACCTGGGGGCGCTGACCCGGGTAGGCTATACACCCTCAGTCGAGTTTTATCTGGAGGATGAGGCTCGTCCCGCAACCCGATGGCAAACCCCTTTACCGTTCCCGGTGCAGGTGGTGGCCAGAGTGGAGGTGATCGATGCCATTTCCCAGGGCAAGCTGACCACGGCGTATTGCTACCACCACGGTTATTGGGATGGGGCAGAACGGGAGTTTCGCGGATTTGGGCGGGTGGATCAGCTGGATACAGAGGTCTTTGCCGACTATAACCAGCCAGGACTACACGAAGACGCCAACCGGTTTGAAAGGTTTGAGGGCGATCGCACTCAATTTTTCTCTCCCCCCACGCTGACCAAAACCTGGTTCCACCAAGGCCCCATCGGCGATGAATTTGGGGCTTGGGAGGAGATCGATTACCACCCTGAATACTGGTCAGGCGATCCGCAGGTGTTGGAACGCCCGTCCTCAGTGACGGAGTTTTTGAATGGACTCCCCCGGCGGGACAAACGCGATGCCCTGCGCACCCTGCGGGGTCAGGTGCTGCGGACTGAACTCTATGCCCTGGATGGGACAGAGCGACAGGAGCAGCCCTATACGGTGACCGAGGCGGTGAGCGGGGTACGGGAGGAAAGCCCAGCTGTAGAGAACCCTGAACGGCGGAGGATTTTCTTTCCCCATCCCCTGGCCCAACGCACCACCCAGTGGGAGCGGGGCGATCAGCCGATGACGCAGGTTAGCTTTACCACTGACTATGACGAATTGGGTCAGCCTCGAATGCAGGCTGCGATCGCAGTGCCCAGAGGGCGAGATTTTCGAGTGGCGGTAGAGGAGGATAGCCAGCCCTATCTGGCTACCCAGGTAGTCACGACCTATGCCAACCGGGTGGATGATGCCCACTACATGGGCGATCGCATGGCCCATACCGAAAGCTATGAGATTCTCAACGATGGCCGTTCCAGCCTATTCGACCTGTGGGAGGCGATCCAATCTGGCGAAGCGACGCGCCAGCTCGTGGGGCAAAGCCTGAATTTTTACGATGGTGCGGCCTTTGAGGGACTGCCCCTGGGCGAATTGGGGGACTTTGGTGCCCTGGTGCGTACGGAAACCCTGGTGTTGAGCGAAGACATTTTGCAGGATGCCTATCAGGCTGAGGTGCCCCCCTACCTGGTGCCCGCAGGTGCTCCCCCCTGGACAGCCGATTACCCCGAGGCTTTTCAAGCGCAGATGCCTGCCCTGGCCGGTTACCAGTTCCATGCCGGTGGAGATGGCTATGAGCGGGGCTACTTCGTCACGACCGCCCAACGCTATGACGTTCAAAGCGGGAATGGTTCAGGGCGAGGGTTGCTGTTGGCTACTCGCGATCCCTTAGGCCATGAAACGGTGATCAGCTATGACCGCTTAGAGGGCACCTCGATTAATTGTTTTTGGGGTTAGTTAGGGTCTCAAATGAGACGACCCCGGCAGGACGGTTGGATTCATCCTGCCGGTAGGCTGTAAGCGGTTACCCCAATCGTGCTTCACGAGGCGTTCAATCGGCTGACTTAACTCCGCTGGGGTGATTTCAGAGCTGACTATCCTACGGTTTCTGGCACAGCGGCTGATTGGGTCTCTAAACAGACAAAGTGCTTCAGGTTGTAGGTCAAATTCTTCAGACCCAGATTCACCTTGGCCCGGGCTAAGCCAATCGTGCGCACCAGTTTGCCGCCCATGTCAGTCACCCAGTCCCCAAAGATATGCTCCACCTTGGCCCGGGTCTTGGAACGCTCTCGGTTGGCAGACTTCTGCTCGTCGCTCAGCGGGCGATTCC
This sequence comes from Nodosilinea sp. P-1105, assembly GCF_012911975.1. GTDB lineage: Bacteria > Cyanobacteriota > Cyanobacteriia > Phormidesmidales > Phormidesmidaceae > Nodosilinea. Next base: position 4,585 of record NZ_SMDQ01000024.1, read on the forward strand.
GATACGCTCGTTCGTTGATCTGGGGCTCAAACCCCATCAGGGTCAGGACCTCGACAATCAACGTAGACAGGTAGGCACTGTCGGCCCACACGCCATCGCCGGTATTGTCGGCGTCCAGCAACTCACCGAGCACTTGAGAGTCATGGACAGCCGCATCGGTGACGGTATAGCGGCGAATGAAGTTATAGCGAACATCGCTACTGATATGGTTTTTGTAGCCGTAGTAAGACACCCCATTTTTCTTTGTCCAGCGGGCATCGGTATCTTTTTGGGCCACCTTGTGAGGCTGCTCTTGCCACGCAGACGGCACGTCTCCCTGTTTAATGGTTTGGTTCTCGGTGCGAGTATTGCGCTGCTTGGGCACCGGAATCAAGGTCGCGTCGACGATTTGACCATCCTGGGCCTGATAGCCTGCGGCCGTCAAATAGGCCGCAAAGTGCTCGAAGAGCTCATCGACCAGGTCATGGGTCTGGAGCTGCTTGCGAAATAACCAAACGGTCGTGGCATCGGGGACTGAATCTTCTAGACCCAGGTTTAGAAACTGCATGAACGACAAGCGGTCGTTAACTTGGTATTCCAAGTCCTCATCACTGATGTTGTACAGCTTTTGCAGCACCAGCATTTTGAACAGCAGCACCCCGTCTATCGGCTTGCGACCCGCATTACTTTTGCGCGGTTTCTCGTGGATACGAGCCAAAATTGGGCGGAATGTCTCCCAGGGCACTAAGGTATTCAGGCGTTGCAACAGGTCCTGTTTCGCCGCTAACTTCTCAAGGCGCTCATCTACATCCCAAAACCCTTGTTGTCCCATGGCTCGGTCGAGGTCATAACATCTACTGCACCATGATCTCATATTGAGACAGTCTTTATGGATTTTTCGAGGTGCCCTAGAGCTATTGCCCCTGACGGTCACCGATCCAGTGGGCCTGGTGATCCAGGCCGAGTACGACTATCGTGTCCTGCAACCCCGTCAGGTGACTGACCCCAACGACAATCGGCAGCGCTTTACGTTTACGCCCCTGGGGTTGCTGGCCAGTGTGGCGGTGATGGGCAAAGCGGGCGAAGCGGTTGGGGATACCGCAGCGGTACCGGGAACAAGATTGGTCTATGACTTGCTGGCCTTCATAGAGCGAGGGCAGCCCATCTCTGTGCGCACGATACAGCGGGAGCATCACGTTAACGATACGGCGGTTCCCCTGCCAGAACGGGATGCTGAGATTGAAAGCATCGAGTATTCCGACGGCTTTGGTCGCCTACTGCAAACCCGCACCCAGGCCGAAGATCAGGTGTTTGGGGCTTTGCCCTTTGGCGGAGATGTGGGGCTGCCCGCCGATCAAGCGTTGCCAGTGGAGGATGCTGTCGGTCAGCAATTAGCGCCTGGCGAACCGCCCCGGGTGGTGGTGAGTGGCTGGCAAACCTACGACAACAAGGGCCAGGTGGTGGAACAGTACGAGCCGTTTTATGCCGCTGGCTGGGAGTACCAGCGACCCACTGAGGGGGAAATGGGGCAGAAGGTGACGATGTTCTACGACCCCCGGGGGCAGGTGATTCGTACGGTAAACCCGGATGGTTCAGAACAGCGGGTGATCTATGGGGTACCTATGGAATTGAGCAACCCGGACGAGTTTACCCCTACCCCCTGGGAAGCCTACACCTACGATGCCAATGACCTGGCCCCCCTCAGTCCAGGCAACGAGCGGGTGCCGGAGAGTCACTGGTTTACCCCCAGCAGCGTGGTCATCGATGCCCTGGGCCGCACAATTGAAGCGGTGGAACGCAATGGCACTGATCCGACCAATTGGTACTTTACCCGCTCCACCTACGACATTCGAGACAACCTGCTGACGGTGACGGATACGCTGGAGCGAGAGGCGTTTCGCTATGTCTACGACCTGGCCAATAACCCCCTCCGCACCGAGAGTATTGATGCTGGGACAAAGCGGGTGGTGTTGGATGCCCTGGGCAATGGAGTGGAACAGCGAGACAGTAAAGGGGCGTTGGTGCTGGAAGCCTACGATCGCCTCAGCCGTCCGACTTATCTGTGGGCACGGGATCATGCAGCCAGTGCCATGACCCTGCGGCAGGTGTTGCAGTATGGCGATGGCGGCACCCCCGATCAGCCGGAAGGGGATCGGGAGGCGGCGAAGGAACTGAACCGCCTGGGGCAACTGGTGCGCCACTACGACGAAGCAGGGCGTTTGGCCCTGGAGGAATTTGACTTTAAGGGTAATCTGCTGACGCAGGTGCGGCGAGTGATTGCCGATGATCGCCTGAGTGAAGCCTATAGCCGTGGAGCAAACAACAACTGGCAAATAGAGGCATTCCGCCTGAATTGGCAGGCTCCCAATGGGGACAGTCTGGAGAGCCATGCCGAGACGCTGCTGAACTTCCAGGAATACGTCACCTCCATGACCTACGACGCTCTGAACCGGGTGACGCTGATGCGCTATCCGGAAGATGTGGAGGGCGATCGACAGACGTTGCGTCCGACCTATAACCGGGCGGGCGCGTTGGAACGGGTGACGCTGAATGAACAGCCCTATGTAGAGCGGATTGCCTACGATGCTAAGGGGCAGCGGATTTTGATTGCCTATGGCAATGGGGTGATGACGCGCTATGGCTATGACCCGGAGACGTTTCGGCTGCTGCGGTTAAGGAGCGATCGCTACACCCAACCCAATCCGCTCACCTACCGCCCTACCGGCGCACCCCTGCAAGATTTTGCCTACGCCTACGACCTGGTAGGGAATATCACCACCATCAAAGACCGCACTCCAGACAGCGGCATTCTCAATACGCCCCTGGGAGCCGATGCGCTAGATCGGACGTTTACCTATGACCCGATTTACCGACTGCTGACAGCAACGGGGCGGGAGTGCGACTTGCTGCCAGAAATGCCCCCCTGGGACGATCGCCCCCGCTGTGTGGATCTGACTCGCACTCGTGGCTATCAGGAGCAATACCAGTATGACCCGATGGGCAATATACTCCGGTTGCGCCATGAGCATATTGAAAGCGATGGCACTGTGCAGGGGAGAAACCGCAACTTTACCCTGGTGACGGATGAGGCTTCGGATGTGGTGAATAATCGGTTGGCTTCGGTGGCGATCGGGCAGACAGAAATTAAGTATGACTATGACGACAGCGGCAATTTAGTCAAAGAGGGGGAAGCGCGTCATTTTGAGTGGGATTATGCCGACCAAATGAAGGCGTTTCGTACCCAGACGGAGGGGGCAGAACCGTCGGTATATGCCCAATATTGTTACGACGCGGCGGGGCAACGGGTGATGAAGTGGGTTCACCGTCAGGGCGGGATTGTGGATGTGACGGTGTATGTGGATGGGATGTTTGAACACCACCGCAAAATCACCGTTGGGGAAACCCAAGAAAACAACACGCTGCATGTGATGGATGATGCGTCACGGATTGCTTTGGTACGAGTAGGGGAAGCGTTTCCAGAGGATAGAACACCAGCCGTAAAGTATCACCTGGGAGACCATTTGGGCAGTAGTAATGTGGTGGTTGACCAGGATGGAAACTGGATCGATCGGGAGGAGTTTACGCCCTATGGGGAAACCAGTTTTGGCAGATTTAAGCAGAAGCGATATCGGTTTACGGGGAAGGAGCGGGATGAGGAAAGTGGGTTGAATTATCACAGAGCGAGGTATTATGCGCCGTGGTTGGGGAGGTGGATAAATATTGACCCAGCTCAGACTGAATTTGTTGAATGGAGCCCATTCTCATATGTTCTCGAAAATCCAATGAAGTTTATCGACGATAGCGGAGAGCAACCAGAATTGACCAACGCACAAAAACAAATAATTGATCAGGTGGGTGCCTGGTTTAAAGACACAGAAAAGTTTATCCGAGAAAATGAGGATATTGCGGAAGTCAGAAGGCAGAACTCTCAATACAAACAGGATTTAGAAATAGCAGAGACAGAAAAGAAGGCCATTGCGAAAGAAATGGGGCAGGCAAGTGGTCGCAGTAGAAGAAATTTTTTGAGAGGAGAAATAGACAGGCTAAATGATGATATAGAACAGGCAAAAAAAGGCATAAATAAAACTCAGCGCGTCCTTAATGAGGCAGAAGTTTTTTTGAGAAGAGGTGAAATATTAAGACAAAAGGTAAGTCAAGCTAATTTTCCCGAGGTGGTAAATCAGAGAACAACTCCTTGGTATTACTTGCTTAGAAGCCAGATTTCTCGAGGAGAACGAGGTCTTAGCGGCGGTGGCGGCGGTGGCGGCGGTGGCGGCACAAGTATTGGCAGTAGTAATCTTCAGAAAAGGGCTTTACGATTTGGGTTTAGTTCCGTTGTTTTGTCATTTGGGCTGAATTTCCTTGCAGGTGAAGCTGCTGTAGCTGTTGAAGAATACATCCGGCAGAACGAACTATCGGAAGATGAAAAATTTCTTATAAGCAATTTTCCAATCCTCTACTTTGCAACAGGATTTCCACTATACAGCTATACCATCAAAAACACTTTTGAGGCATACGAAAATGAAATTCGTGCTAGACAAAAACGGTCACCCAACTCACTACGCCATCAGATTGAGTATAACTTGCTTAGATGTATATTCGGCGATCAATTTGCATGCGTAAGATGATTTTTTTGATACGACCGCCAAATTGATTGGTGAAGATATGAGTGCCTTGCCAATGCATTCAGCCTTCTACGAAGTCACTGACAAAGCCTTTGATGGTTGCATCCGGGACGAGACTTTGTTTTGGTTAAGGATTGGGATATCAAAAATAAATTCACTCTTTGCGATCACATCAATCTGAACAGTTCCCAATTAGAAAAGCAGTTTTAATGCCTACCAAAAACCACTGATGTTACGAAACTCAAAAGGGAAATCCAATGAGCAAAAGATTAATCTATCGAGTAGATGAGGTAACCTTTGTACTCACACGAAGGCAACCCCCACAGATCATCGTCACGGCCCATGGCACGGTACCAACGACAGGTTGGCGCAATCCTGAGCTAATCCCCTATATCTATCTGGTGCCTCCAACCGATGGGTTCCAGGACTTTTGTTTTGTTGCCGAGCCACCTGCTGAAATCGTGGCACCCACCCTGACATCGGTTGTGGCTACCTATACTATCGACCCCCTATCGCCCCAGGGCGTGGGCACATCGCCCCAGGGTGTGGGCACATCGCCTCAAGATGTAGGTGCATCCCCTCAAGGTTTTGGCACATCACCCCTGGGCGTAGGCACATCGCCCGTGAGACCCTCTCAGCTCTGGGTGCGTGGCATTCGCGTACACGCCTCTTCCAACATGAAAGAGATCCCTATCGGCCAACTACCCGGTGAAGGGAGGGTATTTATCAAAGGCACCCTCACCGATGAAGGTGGCGAATGTCAAGCGCTTCGTACCGAAAGTGACGAACTTTATACCCTGGCGGGTGACCTGCAAGAAAAAGGTTTCAAAGTAGGCGATACCGTTTACGTTTTAGGCACTATTGTGCCCATTAGCTTCTGCATGCAGGGCACAACCATCACCATCGACTGGATTGGCAAACAGCCATCTCTTTGCAGAGCATAACTCTGCTTTCAGCTACAGCACTTTCCTTTCTAACTCCAGCCCGCATTGAGGATGAAATGACGCCAGCCCAACCTAAATTTAAGGAGTATTACCATGAGGCTCCAACGACGCTTCTCCGTAGGGCGACAGTCCCTCAGACATTGTCTGAAGGTCCTCTGTAAGCCTTTTGAAGAAGAAGATGAAGAACAAAAATTGATTGTCAAAGGCACAATTCGCTTTGCCGATCGCAGTCGTACCCTGAACCAGGTGACGGTTAAAGCGTTTGATAAAGGCATCCGAGACGAAGCGCTGTTGGGCGAAGCCGTTACCAGCGGGAATTACGAGATCGCTTACACCGTCGATCGGCTGAGTCGTCCTGATAAACAGCGGGCTGACTTATTGATTCGCGTCTTCGATCAACTGGGCGTTTTGCTGGGCACATCACCTATTCGCTTCAATGCTGGCCCTATCGAAACAATTGATTTAACCATCGATCCTCAACAGGTTCCCCGACCGTCAGAGTTTGAGCTGGTCATACAGGCAATTACTCCTATTCTTCAGGACGTTCAACTGGCAGACTTGACGGATGAAGATGCTGCTTTTCTGGCCGAAAAAGTGCGCCTTGGCGATCAGCAATTTCCCCCAGAATTTTTCCAGGCCCTGCGGCAGGCAGCCCAAAATGCTCAGGTTACAAATCTTCCCATTGAGGTGTTCTACGGGTTTTATCGCGTGGGTCAACCCCAGCAGCTTGACGAACTTCTGGCCCAGCCCCTAGACACCCTTCGCCAAGCATTAGACACCGCCCTTGATACCAATAGAATTCCGCGTGCATTGGCAGACTCCCGCGATCAAATTATGGAGCGCCTGGAGCAACTTCAGATCGAACGGGATGTGCTGAGAAACTACCAACTGGTAGGCCAACTGCTCAACCAGGATAACGACGAGCCTTTGGTTGGCTATACCGTCCAGGGGTTTGATCTGTCCTCCACTCCCCCCGAAAAAGGCCTGGGCAGCGACATTACCAATCAAAATGGATTGTTTGTCATCGTCTACACGGCTCCCCCTCCCACCCCAACCGTAGACGATGTTGCCCAACGCATTATCCGGCTACAGATCTTCACCCCCCAATTTGAGGAAATCCACGTCACAGAAGTAGCTCTGTCCCTTGGACAGGAAGACATCGCTGAAATCCGCATTCCTATTCCAGAGGTACCAGAGACACCTTCCCTCGACATTCGAGAGTTAGCCAATACCCTGAACCTGCAACTGGCTCCAGCCCTAGACTATTTTCTGGAAGATAACGCCATCTATACCCTGGCCGATATTCGCCAGGTCGGTGGTCTCAGCCAGCTAGAAGGGCTCCCCCTTTCCCCAAATCACCCGACCATTCAGACCCTGGATGCCCACGCCAAACTAGAACCCCTGTCTGCCGATGTACAGCTCAACGCCCAGTGGGTCGAAAATGGCTATACCAGCCCCACCGCGATCGCCCAGGCTCTGCGTACCGATTTTGTCAGCCTCTCCGCCGAAACCCTGGGGGACTTTAAAGCCGCTCAGCTACAGGTGAGCAGCCGGGCTCAAACCCAGTTCTTAAACAACGTTGTCACCGGACTGAGTGTTGAAACAGCAAACGGGCAGCCCCCTTCTATTCCACCCAGTGCCGCCGTCTCAAATCTGGTTGCAGATGTATGCCGCTGCAAGAATTGCAGCTCTGCCGTCAGCCCAGCCGCGTATCTGGTCGATCTGCTGGACTACGCCATTGCCCATCTAAAACACAATAACTCGCCCATCACACTACCGTTTCTCACCGAAACCTTCCATCAACCCTTTGGCCAATTGCCCGCCTCCTGTGCTTCCGCAGAAAACCAGGTGCCCCAGGTTCGTCTGGCCATTGAAGTGCTGCGGCGTTATCTCACGACCAACCCACCCGAATCGGGGCATTCGTTAGCCCTTGCGGAAGCAGCCTATAGCTTGGAAACCTATACAACCCTGCTGACCCAGTTGGGGGTCTCCTACGAAGACCTGCGCCAAGCTCAAAACGCCAGCGATAGCGATCGCCAGGCCCTGGCCACTCGCTTGGGAATCACCCTGGGATCGTCCCGCCCCGATGCGTTAGATACCCTGCTCTTGGAAGCCGATAGCATCACTGAGCACGCCCTGGAGCGCATCTTTGGCCTAGTAGACACTACCCGCAACCCGTTATCTCAGGGAGCCAGGACTGGCGATGACCTCGACCAACTCGTCCAGTGGAAATTTACAGGCGTTGAATGGAGCCGTAACACCGACCGCAATGGTCAGATTTACCTCAGTCTGACTCAATCTGCTGCACCGGAATGGGTGGTAGAGGTTTACCGCGATCGCGATCGCACCCAGTTATTGTCCAGGGGGGCGGTTGAGAGCATGCGAGGAACGGTGACCCTGATCCCAGAAAACAATAGTGGCTTATCGGGTTATTTCCAAATTGATTACCAAGGGGACAGCTCAGACATTGAAATTTCCGTACTGCCCCAGTTCCTGTCCTGGCAGCTCGATTATCTTCGTGCCCTGTGGCATCGGCAAGATTTTCCAGAAAATCCAACGGATTCAGAACATCCCCTTATTGATCCTGACTTGATTGGCCCTGGCTATTTCCAAATGCCAGTGCCGGAGAACCCCGCCTACAGTCTCTGGCAAGCTCGACTAACTTGGGTGGATCAGCAATTGGCCAATCTCCAGGCCCTGCCTAGGACTCTGGATGGACTCAACGAAAGGGTGCAATCTGTGCTGACGGTTGACCCTGACGCTGTGATTTCTCTGGAAACTCTGCTGAACTGGCGAACAGAATCCCAGGCAGGACAGGAAATTACAGAGGATTTGACTGCGGTCAATCTAACCTTGCCTGGGTTTACCTATCTGCTGAGAATCCATGATCTTCTGGTAGAAGATGCCCCTGTGCTTGATCCAGAATGGGCTGAAGTTCACGCCATTCTGGTGCAGGTGCAAAAGCTCCGCCAGTTTTCCCTCTGGCGTAACCAAGAACAGGCCCAGAACCTGAGCCTGAGCCCCGATCACTTCCGGGTTCCAGCCACCGATCCTACCCAGTTTCCACCCCCACCGCCGCCAGCATTACCAACCTGGCGGGCAACGGAGCGCGATCGCCGCAACTGGCTGAACACATTGCAAACCCGCATTGACCAGGAAGAAACGGTGATCAGTGCTCTACATAACGTTGTCAGCACCGTTGAGGCAGAAACCTTACCCTCCCTGCGAGATGGCTTAGTTTTGGCAACTCCGGTAGCAGGGAAAAGCCTCGATACCAGGGCCAAACAACTGACCCGTCAGCTTTTAATCGATATGCACACCAGTGGGTGTCAACAGACCACCCGCACGGCTCAGGCGATCGCTACCCTACAAAACCTGATCATGGGCCTTCGCACCGCCCAAATGCAAGACATCTATCCCGATCTCAAAGCAGACATCGACAATTTTGATGAAGAGTGGCAGTGGATTGGTTCCTACAACACCTGGCGATCGGCCATGTTGGTGTTTCTCTATCCTGAAAATGTCCTGCTTCCGAGCCTGCGTCAGCGTCAGACTCCGGCCTTTAAAGCGTTGGTCGAAAACCTGCGCTTAAATACTCGTCTTACGCCAGCCCAAGCCTGTATTGCTGCTAAAACCTATGCAGACTACTTCCAGGATATCTGCACACTCACGGTAGAAGCCTCTTGCCAGACCCGAACCCGCATTCATAAAGGAGAGAGCTGTCGCGATCGCTATGCCACAGACTATCGATCGCTGTTTTATATGTTTGGCCGAGGCGGTAAAACTAATGCCGTCTACTGGTCAGCCTACGATTCTACCGATGACTCTGGCTATGCCCAAACGTTCTGGGCTGCCGTCCCTGGGCTGACGAACGTGCTGAATATTATTGGTGCCGTTCCCTATCAAACAAGTGCTAATGAGCGATTTATCTACTTGTTTGTCCGAACTCAAAAAGATAACAAAGAAGACCTCGTTTTTACCAAATACAATCTGGAACAACAAATATGGGACAGTGAACCCACTGATCTTGATTTGCCCGAAAGTGCAACCGCGTTTACAGCTGTAATTGAACAGCGAGATGATGAACTGGTTCCTCCCTATGTTGTTGTTGGTCTTCAGGGTGGAAAAGTTTTCAGCCGTGGGCTAACAAGAGATGGAAATGGATGGGAAAGCTCAGACTTTGAATTAATTGTTGATCCAGCAATAGAAAGAAGAGCGCAAAGATCACCAGTCAGAACAGTACGTGGGGTCGTCACCTTTATTTTCCAAGGACAAGAGGGGGGAGGTTCATATTTGTTTGTTGAAAGAGTTGACGGAAATATAGAAGTAGGGCTCTTTATTAAGAAACCAGATAATACTATAACCGTTTGGTTCAGTGTCGGCTTTGGCACATGGGTTGGAACACTGTATTACAGCAGACTTGTTTACCTCTTCTTAAGAACTGCAGCAGGTATTCAATATGGTGAGGCAAACGACTTTCTCGCCGGAAGAGGGCTTCCATTCAGAAATCTTAGTAGGCTAGCTCGAATTGCAGTACACTGCGGTCAGTCATCCGGCCACTCTGGTAAACTGCTTGTTTATAATGAACACCTTAGTTCTTCTGGTCTTTATCGAGCTGTCTTTACAAGAGAATCTCGTGGGAGACTAACAGAATCTTTGCGAAAGCGTATTACTCCGCTATGCGCTGGTCCTTTTGATATCCCCGAGCGAATTCCTGACGAGAAGCGTCAATTTCGACGTGGAGCAATTCAGATAATCTTTATGAATAATGCAAATGCGCCACGATCACACTTAACCTACCTGGAAGAAGCCTATTACTTTGTGCCCATTCACCTGGCACTCCAACTCCAATCCCGTGGACACTATACCTCTTCCCTAGATTGGTTCCGTACCGTTTACGACTACAGCTTGCCCATCGATCAGCGCAAAATTTATTATGGATTAACGCTGGAAGAATCCCTGTCAGCCATTTACCAACGCATTGAGGACTGGTTGCTCGATCCTCTCAATCCCCATGCGATCGCGGCTACCCGTGCCAACACCTATACCCGGTTTACACTGCTATCGCTGATTCGCTGTTTCCTGGAATTTGCCGATTCAGAGTTTGCCCGAGACACGGCTGAGTCGCTACCCCAAGCCCGCACGCTCTATCTATCAGCATTAGACCTACTAAAGTTGCCAGAGCTCAATCAAGCCCTGGACTCCTGTGATCAGATCGTCCTCACCCTGGATCTAGAGACTACCCAGACCCAATGGCGACCGGTTTTGGCACAACTTAAACATGAGCTGCTGGCGATTGAGCATTCCAGCCTCTTACAGGCAACCGTTCAAGAGGTTCAGGCTATCTTGCACGCCGACGAACCCTTTGAAACCCGCTTTGCCAATGCCTACAGACGGGTAGCCCAGGCTCGCGCTTTCCAACCAGCGGCTTCCACAACGGGTCAGATTTTGACCGCAAAACCCCAAAGACTGGCCCAAGCTCATACCACCCTGCTGACTCAACCAGTAGTGACACAAGCCATTGCCCAAATGGGTGCCGTTGCCAGTCAAGATTACCTGCAAACCGTATCAGTCATCTCTGGCATCGATCGCGTCACCCTGGAGACGCGAAAGGTTGAACTGCCCTGGTTACGACAACCCCTGCAACCGGTCATGCTCCAGTCAAATTTAGCCATTGCCCCCCAAGATGGCAGCACGATCGCCCTTCCTAGCCAGCCACCTGCACCGACTCATCTCAATACCCTGAGTCTGCTGGCTCGCAGTGCCCCTCTCCAGGCTGTTCAACTCACCCAAAAGTTTACCCACTACCTTCCCACCCCCACCTACGGCTTTTGCATTGCCCCCAATCCCGTCCTTGAGTCCCTGCGCTTGCAGACAGAGCTAAATCTCTACAAACTACGCACCTGCCGCAATATTGCGGGGGTAGAGCGGCAAGTAGAACCCTATGCAGCCCCTACAGATCTGAGCGGCTTACCGCAAATTGGCGCAGGGGGGCAACTTGTGCTTCCTGGCACTGTTACCTTCCAACCGACCCCCTATCGGTATGCGGTGCTGGTCGATCGCGCTAAGCAGTTGGTGCAGCTTGCTGCCCAGATGGAAGCTGCTCTGTTATCGGCAATTGAAAAGCGCGATGCGGAGTTTTTCAACCTGCTCAAGGCCCGGCAAGAGATCCAACTCACTCGTGCTGGTGTGAGACTGAGAGATTTGCAGGTGAATGAGGCAGAGAGTGGCGTCAGATTGGCTGAGCTTCAAAGAGATCGGAGTCAAATTCAGCAAAACCACTATAACGATTTAATCAATGAGGGATTGAACGTCTATGAAATAATATCACTTGCATTGTTAGGCAGATCTCTTCTGGCACCTGATAGTGTCAGCCTCAGCGTAGGTCTTACGGGGCCAAGCGTTAGTGTTAGTTACAGTCCAAGTGGTAAACTCCAAACTTTATCAAATATCTTTTCAACTCTTGCTAGCTACGAAAGACGCAAACAAGAATGGAGATTCCAGCTTGACTTAGCTCGACAAGATATTCGCATTGGCAACCAACAAATCAGAATTGCGCAGGATCGAGTTCGCATTGTCGGGCAAGAACGCACCATCGCTCTGATCCAGGCAGACAATGCGGAAGACGTAGTTGACTTTTTAGCCAATAAGTTCACTAACGTTGAACTCTACGACTGGATGAGCAATATCTTGGAGCGAGCCTATGCTTTCTTCCTACAGCAAGCGACCGCCATGGCAAAACTGGCTGAGGGGCAACTCGCCTTTGAACGGCAGCAAACGCCTCCTCCCTTTATCCAGCCCGACTATTGGGAGGCTCCCTCTGATAGTGCAATTGTTGCTCAAAACGGTAATGCACCTGACCGCCGGGGTCTAACAGGGTCTACTCGCCTACAGCAGGATCTCTATGAATTAGATCAGTACGCCTTCACCACCAATCAACGTAAGCTACAAATCACTAAAACCATATCCCTAGCTCGCTTATCACCCGCCGAATTCCAACAGTTCCGCGAAACTGGCATCATGCCCTTCGCAACGCCCATGGAATTGTTCGATCGTGATTTCCCCGGCCACTATTTACGCTTAATCAGGCGGGTAAGTGTTTCAGTGATCGCTTTAATTCCCCCCACTGAGGGCATTCGGGCCACCTTATTAAATGCAGGTCTTTCCCGTGTGGTAGTCGGGGGTACTGTTTTTCAAACAACAGTTATTCGTCGCGATCCAGAATCAGTTGCCTTGAGTTCGCCCACTAACGCCACTGGTCTATTTGACCTGGAACCCCAACCCGAACTGCTCTTTCCCTTCGAGGGCATCGGTGTTGATACCCAATGGGAATTTCAGATGCCAAAAGCCGCGAACCTCTTTGACTACACCACCATCGCCGATGTTCTCGTCACCATTGAGTACACAGCCCTCAATAGTTTCACCTACCGTCAGCAAGTCATTCGTGACCTACCTGCTGACCTCAGTAGCGATCGGCCCTTCAGCTTCCGCAACGAACTGGCCGACCAGTGGTACGACCTCAACAATCCAGACCAAACCACGACCCCCATGGCCGTCCGCTTCCAAACTCGTCGAGAAGACTTCCCTGCCAATATTCAAGATCCTAGAATTCAGCAAGTTGTCCTTTACTTTGTGCGTGAAGCAGGGGCCACACTTGAGATACCAGTGTCTCACCTACACTTCACTGAGACCAATGCAGCAACAAGTGTTGGTGGCAGCGCAACCTCAATCGACGGCATCATCAGCACACGCCGAGGCAATGCCCCAAGCTGGATAGAGATAATTGGCAAATCACCCGTTGGTGAATGGGAGTTAGCCCTGCTCGACAATCTCGCCGATGGTCGTCAGCCCAAAGACCTATTTGAGAATGAAGCCATTGAAGACATTCTGTTGGTTATCACTTACCAGGGGCAACTTTCTCCATGGTCAGGCTAAATCTTAGCTCAATGGTATCCTGCCTTACATTTAGCCCAGGGCAGCAGGAATGCATTACTCCTCCTGCTGCCAAACCTGCTCCTCACAAACCCGTCGTGCCCCCCTGGCCGCCTCCGGGTCAAAGCTTTTGTCTGGCTCCCGAAACACAAAGTGATTTCGCAACTGATTACAAGCCGCCCGCAACCAACCCTGCCAAGATCCTTCCCATACCCATATTGTGCCGTCCTCGCCAACGCTTACCAGAGTTTGGCCATCTGGGGTTACAGCTAATGAGTCAACCCGATGTTTAGAAAAAGGTTGGCCAATGGGAGTACCGTCCCGGTTCCACAGCCGCATGGTGCCATCTACCCCGCCACTGACAATGGTTTGACCATCTGCAGTAATTCTCACAGAATGAACTTTTCTCGAACCCCGCGCAAATAAATAACCTTGAAAAGGCTGGCCAATAGGAGTCCCATCCCGATTCCATAACCGCACTGTGCCATCATTTCCTCCGCTGACAATGGTTTGACCATCGGGAGTAATATCTACTGAATAAACTCCTACCTCATGCCCTTCAAAGGGTTGGCCAATGGGAGTACCATCATCAGTCCATAATCGCACGCTTTTATCCGCCCCTCCACTGACAATGGTCTGACCGTCCGGTGTGATCGCTACTGCTTGCACTCCCAGGTGAGTAAAAGCCTCACTAATGGGTTCTCCTTCCCGACTCCAGACCTGTACTGCGCTGTCCTCAACTGCTTCGCTAATGCGGACAATCCTCTGACCATCTTCGGTTACCGCTATCGTATTGATACTTCCCCGGTGGGCTAAAAGAGGATGAGGTTCGACAGATGGGTCAATCTGGATTCCATCCCTATCCCACACTCGCTCAGTGCCATCCCACCATGTGCTGACGGTTTGGCCATCAGCACTCACCCACACCGGGATTCCTCTTTCTACTTGATCTCTAAAGGGTTTGCCAATGGGAAGGGCTTCCCGATTCCAGAGCCGCACAGTGCCATCTCCACCACTACTAATAATGGTTTGGCCATCCGCAGTCACTGCCACCGAGCTGACCCCCTCTGAATGACCTGGTAGCGGTTGACCAATACTGCTGCTACTGCTGCCATCCCGGCTCCAGAGCCGCACAGTGCCATCTTCACCTCCACTAACAATGGTTTGGCCATCCGCAGTCACTGCCACTGAACTGACCGATGCTGCATGACCTGGTAAGGGTTGACCAATAGGGCTGCCATCCCGGTTCCAGAGCCGCACAGTGCCATCTGCCCCTCCACTAACAATGGTTTGGCCATCCGCAGTCACTGTCACTGAACTGACCGATGCTGCATGACCTGGTAAGGGTTGACCAATGAGGCTGCCATCCTGGCTCCACAATCGCACAGTGCCATCTCCATCTCCACTGACAATAGTTTGACCGTCTGGAGTAATCGCAATTGAGGTGACTTCGCCCGAATGGCCTTGAAAGGGTTGTCCGATCGCTTTACCGTCCTGATTCAATACCCGTACTGTACTTCTAGAAGAGCGACCACCAACGGTACGATCAGCAACGCCAACGGCACGACCACCAACGACAGTAGTTTGGCCGTCTGGGGTGATCGCCACCGACTCAGCTGTCAGTAAACCCGCTTGCAAAAGTTGGTCAATTGCTTCGCCATCCTGATTCAACCACCGTACTGGATTGGCACGAGAACTATCACCAACGACAATGGTTTGGCCGTCTGAGGTGATCGCCACCGAGTTAACTCTCGATGAACCCGTTTGCAAGGGTTGACCAATGGGTCTGCCATCCTGATTCCACAGCCGCACAGTACCGTCATGATTGCCTCCGGTAACAATAGTTTGACCATCCGGAGTGACTGCCATTGCACTCACGCCTTCCCGATGGGCCAAGAACGAATTGCGCTCTCTGACGGTTTGCACCGCATGCAGTAGGCTATCGTCCACGGCAGCAAACACTTCAGAAACATTGCCCTGGCGGCTTTCTCCAGTTGCTTGGATCGCTAAAACCATGCCATCCACTTGGCGAGATGGAATCGAAAGTAACGACTTAGCTGTAGCAGCTTGACCTCTCAATCTGGCGATTTTGGCAATTCGCACCTGCCTTTCAGCCAAAGCCTGTTGCTGCCGAGCATAAACCGCAAAGCTGCTCACAAGCAGCAGCGCCCCCGACAGCGTGGCAATAATCGGCATTGCCGGTTTCAACCGCTGCCACAAACTTTCTGGCAAATGCTCTCGAACCCACCGTCGGTCAAACACCTGTCGATAAATCAAATTCCGAACCAGCAGCACCCTACCCTGGCGCTTCACCAAACCCGACAGCTTCAGATGTGACTTCACCAGCGACTGCTCTTCATCCACCACTGGTGGTTTCCCCCGCCGCACCTGGCGATAGGTCTCCAGCAACGCCCCCAGTTCCGGTGCCCGCTTGGTCAACATGTCACGGACAAACTGCAAGTTGTTGTCTCGCTCGCTGTGTTCGCCCAAAAACGTGTGTTCTACCAGCCGCCCCACCTTCGCTCCACTCCAGGTTTCGTCCTCAGCCTGGGCCATTTCCTGACACAGCCGCTGGGTCAGATAGGGGTGCCCTCCCGTCCACTGCAGCACCCAGGCCATCGTTTGTTCGGCCATATCTCCGGTGAGTCCCAACCCGACAGCGAGCGGTAAAGCCTCACTCAGGGTAAAGTCTTGCAGGTCTACCCGCTGGCCAATGTTAAACGGGGTACGGCGGGGATCGCGAATTAAATCACTTGGGGTAGCGACCCCAATCAGCACGAAAGACAGTCGCTGAAATTCTGGGATCTGTGCCCGAGAGACGTACAGGTAGCGAATTGCGGTGAAAAAGTCGTCGGTAAAGTCGAGGCTGAGGGTCGAGTCAATCTCATCGACAAAGATAACCAGGGGCTCAGGAATTTCGGCCAGCAATACCCGCTCAAAAAACAGGGTCAACCGCTGAGAAACCCCCAAGTGGTGGTGAGCCTGCCACCAGCTCACCACGTCAGTATCGAGAACCAGCTGATCTTCCAGCTTCACCAAAAAGCCAAAATACCACTGCTCTGCGGTAACCTGAGCCCCCAAATCTTGCAGATCGACAATGGCGGTGCGCACCCCCTCCGCCTCCAACTGCTGAGCCGTTTGGATCATCAAGCTCGATTTGCCCATTTGCCGGGGCGTTAGCACGTAGGCAAACGCCCGGTTTCGGCAGAGCTGTAGCAGCTCCTTGTCCGCCGGACGAGGAATGTAAATCCCCCCACCAGCCTGCACCGTTCCGCCAGTGGTGTAGAGCTTGGGGTCAGCCATGGAGGTGCTCCTGAAAGTAGTCGGCATAGAGTTGGCACCGGGGCACGACCATCCGATCCTGCCGCTGCACCAAACCTGCCCCCCGCAGGCGGAAAAATGTCTGCTCGTCGGGGCAGGTGTGATGGTGAATTACCTGTAACATCCCTGCGATTAGGGTCGGTTTGTCGTTCATCCGAAACAGGTGATACCGCAGATGGTCACCAAATGGCCCCCGATCTTGTGTGGCCTCGGCGAACAGTTCTACGGCTGTCATCTGGCCACTAGCCACTAAATACAACGCCCGCCGCACCAGGTACGGATGCCCGCCGATCAACGTTATGAGTTGCTGCTCTTGATCTGGGGTCAATGGTATACCATGGCGCTGGTTAAGATCGTTTACCGACTCCAGCGAAAAGTCTTCTAGCTCAATCACCTGGCCCACATTAAACGGAGACTGGTTCAAGTTCTCAATCAGCTGGTAGGGCTCTGTGGACGTAACGAGGGCTAAATCTAGCTGCTTCCAGATTGGGCTCATGGCCCGGTTGTTGTGCCAACTGCGCAGCATGCTAAAGAAGTCAGAGCGAAAGGCCGTATCAAAAACTCGCTCAACCTCATCCATCGCCAGCACTAGCGGCTGGCTGAGTTCTTTGAGCAGATAGCGCTGCAGGTAGCGGGTACAGCGTTGGCTATTGCCCAGGGGCATCTGCCAATATTCCTCGACTCGGTCAGCCAGCTCTACCTCGTCGGTTAACCAAACACAGAACTGCTGAAAGAAGCGATCGCTATCTGTCAGGGCCATCTGATCAAACAGCTGAAAGTCTAAAAATGCCACTCGCTTATGGGCCTGCACTGCCGCTGCCATGGTGCGATTCAGCAGAGAACTTTTGCCCATCTGGCGCGGCCCCTTGATGGTGATAGTCACGCCCTGTTGCTGGATAGCCTGACTAGCCAGGTCATCCCCTGGTCGGCCAATATAAAACTGAGATTCCAGATCCATAGTGCCCTCAGGCAGTTCCAGGGGCTGGGCCGCAGGGTGAGGGTGGGGGAAGGAGCCAGGGGGGGAGCTAGGGACAGAGGCAGAAGGGGGACTCGACGGAGGCAGTGGGGTGCCGCTGATGGCCTGGTGCAGTTCGGCAATCAGCGAGGCGGTATCTTGTTCGGTGCTCCAAGTGGCCCAATTAATGCCATTCAGATAAGCACTGAGGGGATAGGTGAAGGGCACTTCATAGGCCAGCCGCACGGGCAAAATCATCGGCTTGCCCTGCTGCTTGAACAAATGGTGGGCAGTTTCGATTTCACCCACAACCATTTCACTGCGAACCGCCTGCTCAGAGAGAAAGGTAATCAAAAAATCTGCTTGACGAATTTCGGCTTCAATCCGTTCGGCCCAGCGGGTGCCGACGGTCATAGTTTGGTCGATGAAGACATCGTGGGCTTGGCTCAGAGCGCTATGGACGGCCAGGGCCACCGGTTCGTCCGGATTCCTGCCGCGCTTGTAGCTAATGAAAATGCGCGATCGCTTTCCTTCTGCGATCGCTGAATCATCTCCCAGATTGACTACAGGCTCTTCCACTCGCTGCTGGATTAGTACTGGTGTCTGATTCCCTGCTACCCCTGCCATCTGCATGGCGTTACATCCGAGTCGATAGGCAAACTCAGCCCTCTCTCCAGTCCTTAGAGAATCGTAAAAGCTGGTAGTAAACTTAGCTTTTTGTCCATCTCGTGGTCTGCCTGACAACACATAGGCCAGATTGAATCGATCTCGGTGCTGCGAGTGCTGTAGCCCCGCTTTAATTTCACATACCTCTGTATCCCACTGGAGTTGTAGAGCTCCCATTGGGTTTGCAGCCAAAATCAGAACTTGTTTTACTGGTTGCTTGAGGCTCATAGGTCAATAAGTAGGGGCCTTTATCCTGAGAAAATACCAAGATCTCATGCAAGAGGGTGTTTGATGGATGGGTAAATCTCGACAAAGAAATCCTAAATCTTATAGTTTTGCGAAATATATCTAAGGGGTGGCTGGCATAGCATGAGCAGGCAGATCTGGTCTGACTTTAGACTTCAAAGGTACACTGCCAGGATTCCAGGCGAAGTTAACAAATCGTTGCAATCACATCTGGTACTGTGCCATCCTCAACTTAATAATAGTTGATAAGCTTCACTATAATTTTTCATGCTATCAGCGAATTTAAGCTAGGTAAAGTAAACTAACGTTTTCCTTGAAATCAGCCAATTTGGTCGTTGAATCTCAAAATTCCCATCAAAATAGACATAAGTTTTGACCCATTGGATAAAAATTATTTCATATCAGGCAGTGACAAGTAGAAGGCCTCAAGGTTGGACTGTCCTGAACCTACTTTTTTGAATGCGTTTTCAGGATGATTTGACGTCACTTTCTACTAATTTTCTGTCGCCCATATTAATTGGGCAGTCCAAACATAGTTTAGATAAGCCTCTGTAAATATATCTGTTTATAGCTCAGTACACTTTCTGGGTTGATGAGCTAGACCTGGCTTTTAAGTGGCCTGTGAATGCAATTTAGCAGGTAGATTAACGCCATGCTAGAAAGCTCAAATCAAGTTGAAAATAATGCTTCAGGGAAAAGTAATTCCCAGGCAGTTCAGCAAGGTTCCCTTCCCAGCCTTAATCTGCCCAAGGGGGGTGGGGCAATCAAAGGAATGGGCGAGAAGTTCGCTGCTAATCCAGTAACAGGCACCGGGTCAATGTCAGTCCCGATCGCCACCAGCCCTGGCCGCTCTGGGTTTGGCCCCCAACTCTCCCTGTCCTATGACTCTGGGGCGGGCAATGGCCCCTTCGGTTTTGGCTGGAGCCTGTCGCTGCCGTCGATTACCCGCAAAACGGATAAGGGCTTGCCACGCTATGACGATGCCACCGAGTCGGATGTCTTTATCCTTTCAGGGGCAGAAGATCTGGTGCCTGTCCTGGTGCGGGATAATCAGGGGAAGTGGGTACCTGAAAGCCTTCCCGATCGCACGGTCAATGGCATGACCTATGCCGTCAAACGCTATCGCCCCCGGATGGAGGGGTTGTTTGCCCGCATTGAACGCTGGACTAACGTCGCGGATGCCAGTGATGTCCATTGGCGTTCCATCTCCCAGGACAACATCCTGACGCTCTACGGCAAAGACGAGAACTCCCGCATTGCCGATCCTGAAGATCGCCGACGCATTTTTAGCTGGCTGATCTGCGAGACTCGCGATGATAAAGGCAATGGGGTTCTCTACCACTACAAAAAAGAGGACGGAGTTGGCGTAAATCTGAGTCTTGCCCATGAGCGCAACCGGGGCGATCGCACCGACCCACGCCGCTCTGCAAACCGCTATCTCAAGCACATCTACTACGGTAACCGTACCCCTTTACTCGATGACACCGGACAGCGCCCCCATTTTCTAAACGGGGACGAAATCGACACTGGGGACTGGATGTTTGAGGTGGTGTTTGACTATGGCGAGCATGCTGCCGACGCGCCAACTCCGGGCGATTCAGGGGATTGGGACTATCGTGAAGATCCATTTTCCACCTACCGATCAGGGTTTGAGGTGCGCACCACTCGCCTTTGCCAGCGGGTGCTGATGTTTCATCACATTCCGGACCTGCCGGATGGCACCCCAGATGGCACTGTGGGTTATGAGGGGTTGGTGCGATCGACCGATTTTACCTATGCCTACGAGCAAAACCCGGACGATGGGCGTATTCCCATTTACTCGCTGCTGCTTGCGGTCAGTCAGTCGGGCTACAAGCGGCAGGGCGACGGCTATGGGAAGCGTAGTTTGCCGCCGGTGGAGTTTGAGTACAGTCAACCCGTTGTGCAAGATGTGGTTGAGGAGGTTGACCCAGTCAGTGTGGAGAATTCGCCGGTTGGACTGGATGGCGCGATCTATCAATGGACGGATCTGCATGGAGAGGGCATTCCTGGCATTCTCACGGAGCAGGCAGGGGGCTGGTTCTACAAACGCAACCTCAGTCCGATCAACGAGAGAAGGGAGAACGGCACGGTGCGAACCGAGGCGAAGTTCGCGCCGCTGGAACTCGTTGCCCTCAAACCCAACCTCGCCCTGGCCGGTGGGGCGCAGTTTATGGACTTGGCGGGGGATGGGCAGCCCGATCTGGTGGTGATGGATGGCCCGATGCCGGGGCTATACGAACACGATGGGCAGGAGGGATGGCAACCGTTTCGCCCCTTTATCTCACGACTGAACCGCGACATGAGCGATCCCAATCTAAAGTTGGTGGATCTGGATGGGGATGGCCATGCCGATGTCTTGATTACGGAGCAGGATACCTTGGTGTGGCATCCTGCCCTGGCGGAGGCGGGGTTTGGGGCCGCTCAACGAGTCGCCCAGGCCCTGGATGAGGAACAGGGGCCTCGGTTGGTGTTTGCCGATGGCATCCAGTCAATTTACCTGGCTGACCTAAGCGGCGATGGTCTGACTGACCTGGTGCGGATTCGCAATGGGGAGGTCTGCTACTGGCCCAATCTGGGCTATGGTCGGTTTGGGGCAAAGGTAACGATGGACAACGCCCCCTATTTCGACAATCCTGACCAGTTCGACCAACAGCGCCTGCGTCTGGCCGACATTGATGGCACCGGCACGACGGATATCATCTACTTGCACCGGGATGGGGTGCGGCTTTATTTCAACCAGTCGGGCAATAGCTGGAGCGCGGCAGAGCCTTTACAGGTTTTTCCTGACATTGACAACGTAGTCAGCATTGTCCCTACCGATCTGCTGGGCAATGGTACGGCATGTCTGGTCTGGTCATCGCCGTTGCTGGGGGATGCCGGGCGGCAGATGCGCTATGTGAGTTTGATGGGTGAGCAAAAGCCCCACTTGCTGATCAAGACCCGGAATAATCTGGGGGCTGAAACGGTGGTGCATTACGCCCCCTCGACCAAGTTTTACCTGCAGGATAAGCGTGATGGGAACCCCTGGATTACCCGTCTACCGTTTCCGGTGCATGTGGTGGAGCGGGTGGAGACCTACGACCACATCAGCCGCAACCGGTTTGTCACCCGCTATGCCTACCACCACGGCTACTTTGATGGTGAGGAACGGGAGTTTCGCGGCTTCGGCATGGTGGAGCAGTGGGACACGGAGGAGTTCTCAGCGCTGGTAGGGAATGGGGTATCCCCGGCTGCAACCAATATTGATGCGGCCTCCCATGTGCCGCCAGTACACACTAAAACCTGGTTCCATACCGGATTTTATCTAGACCGAGCGCATATCTCGCGGCAATTTGAGGCTGAGTACTACCGTGAACCGGGGTTGAGTGACGAGGACTTCCAAGCCTTGCTTCTGCCCGACACCACCTTGCCTGCGGGGCTGACCCTGGAGGAAGAACGGGAAGCCTGCCGCGCCCTCAAGGGCATGATGCTACGGCAGGAGGTTTATGCGGACGATGCTCCACCCGGATCGTCTGACGCGATGATCCAACGAGCCCAGACGCCCTACACCGTCGTCGAGCAAGATTTCACGATCCGGCCTCTGCAACCCCGCGCCGATCACCATCATGGGGTGTTCTTTGCCCATCCCCGTGAAACCATTACCTACCACTACGAGCGCAATCCCTCCGATCCACGGATTCAGCACGCCATGACGCTGGAGGTGGATGACTACGGCAATGTCCTGAAGGACGTGGCCATTGGCTACGGACGCCGCCAGCCTGATCCAGATTTGCCGTTGGACAGCGATCGCCTCCAGCAAACTCAACGTTGGGTGACCTATGCCGAGCATCGGTTTACCAACGCCATTGAGAGCGCCGCGCACTACCGCACCCCTCTTCCCTGCGAGACACGTACCTATGAACTGACGGGGTTTTCTCCCACCGAAGCCGCCGATCGGTTCCAGTTCAGTGATTTTGTCCAACCCGGTTCGGACAATCCAGAGGTACTAATTCCCATCTTTGACAGTGAGCTGAACTATGAAGAATCACCAACCAGCGGTCGGCAGCGTCGCTCAATCGCACAGGTGCGGAGCCTCTACCGCCCCAATGATTTTGGTGCCGCTCAAAATAATCCCCTCAGCCTACTGCCCCTGGGTCAGTTGGAGTCTTTGGCCTTGCCAGGGGAGAGTTACCAACTGGCATTCACACCAGGGTTAATCGCGCAGGTGTTTCAGCGTTCTCAACCAGGACAACCCTCAGAAAACCTGCTGCCCAATCCTGCGGAGGTACTGGGTGGGCCGGGGGCTGACCAGGGGGGCTATGTGGATCTAGATGGGGACGATCGCTGGTGGATGCCCTCAGGACGACTGTTCTACTCCCCCCACAGCGATCATCCGCCCGCCCAGGAACTGGCCTACGCCCAGCAACATTTCTTCTTGCCCCACCGCAACCGCGATCCCTTCGGGGCCGAATCCTTCATCACCTATGACGATTACGACTTGCTGGTGTGGGAAACCCGCGATCCTTTGGACAATCGGGTCACGGTGGGGGAACGGGATGCAGATGAGAATTTAACCACAACTGGCAATGATTACCGGGTGCTGCAGCCCTGGTTGCTGATGGATGCTAACCGTAA
This sequence comes from Nodosilinea sp. P-1105, assembly GCF_012911975.1. Taxonomy (GTDB): domain Bacteria; phylum Cyanobacteriota; class Cyanobacteriia; order Phormidesmidales; family Phormidesmidaceae; genus Nodosilinea. The sequence continues at coordinate 27,888 of NZ_SMDQ01000024.1, forward strand.
TCGAGCCGCTGTGGCCTTTGATGCCCTCGGGTTGGTTGTGGGCACGGCGGTGATGGGCAAACCGGAGGAAACTCTGGGAGACTCCCTTACAGACTTCGAGCCAGATCTCGACGAGTCTGTCATGCTTGACCATCTGGAGCATCCCCTGGGCGATCCCCACGCGATCTTGCAACGGGCGACCACCCGGTTGGTGTATGACCTGTTTGCCTATCGGCGCACAAAGGATGATGATGCGCACCCTGAACCGGTGGTGGTCTATACCCTGGCGCGAGAAACCCACGCTGCGGATCTGAATCCAGGGGAGCAGAGCAAAATCCAGCACAGCTTTGCTTACTCCGATGGCTTTGAACGGGAAATACAAGTCAAGGTGCAGGCGGAGCCAGGACCGCTGGATCTGGATGATGCTGATGCCCCGATCGCTGACCCGCGTTGGGTTGGCAGTGGCTGGACGATTTTCAACAACAAGGAAAAGCCAGTTCGCCAGTATGAGCCCTTTTTCAGTGACACCCACCGTTTTGAGTTTGCTCGGGTGGTGGGGGTCAGCCCGATTCTGTTCTATGACCCGATGGAACGGGTAGTGGCGACGCTGCATCCGAACCATACCTATGAAAAGGTGGTGTTTGACCCCTGGCATCAGGTGACCTGGGATGTCAGTGACACGGTTACGTCCGATCCAAGAACCGATGGTGACATTGGGGGGTATGTTCGGGCTTATTTTGTAACTCAGCCCGACTCCTGGCAGACCTGGTATGCTCAGCGGCAGGATGGTGCCCTGGGGCAACTGGAGCAAGTGGCTGCCACCAAGGCATCGGCCCATGCGGATACACCCACCACGGCTTATTTGGACAGCCTGGGTCGCCCATTTCTGACGCTGGCTCACAATGGCTGGGACGCCGAGGGTATGCCAGAACTCTATCCCACTCGGGTGGAGTTGGATGTTGAGGGCAATCCCCGCACGGTTAGAGATGCCTTTGTACAGACCAATGATGGACAAGGGCGGATTGTGATGCACTATGCCTATAACCTGCTGGGGCCAGGGGACAGCGAAGAAGAGGCCGGGGCGAACCGCATCTACCAGTCCAGCATGGAGGCGGGAGAGCGCTGGATGTTAACCGATGTGGCCGGTAATCCCATTCGCGCTTGGGATAGCCGAGGGCACACCTTCCGCACAGAATATGATCGACTCCGTCGCCCCCTGCGATCGTTTGTAACTGGGGCTGACCCGGCGAATCCAACCCAAGAATGGCTGACGGAACGTTTGGTGTATGGGGAGCAACACCCGGAAAATGTGCAACGGAATCTGCGCGGGCAACTGTATTTACATCTCGACCCGGCAGGAGCGGTATCGGTTGAGTCCGTTGACTTTAAGGGCAATCCGCTAGAGATACTGCGGCGACTGGCGCAGAACTACAAGCAGGGGGTGGAATGGAGGGCGATCGATGCTGGGTTGCCGACAGATGCGGCTGAACGATTTGACCTTGATAGGTTAGACGCTGCCCTTGCGCCAAGCCTGGAGGCAGACAGGTTTATTAGCCGTACCACCTACGATGCCTTGAATCGTCCGGTGAGGCTGCAAACGCCGGATAACAGTATCATTTTGCCGACCTATAACGAAGCTAATTTGTTAGAGCGCATGGCGGTTCAACTGCGGGGTGCAGAGGAGGTGACTGCCTTTGTCAGTAATATTGACTATGACGCGAAGGGGCAGCGGGTGCTGATTGAGTATGGCAACCAGACCCGAACTGAGTATCACTACGATCCCTTAACGTTTCGGTTGACTCGTCTGAAAACGCTGCGGTGGAGCGATCTGTCTCAATTACAGGACTTGAGCTATACCTCCGACCCGGTTGGCAATATTACCCATATTGACGATCGGGCGCAGCAGACGCTTTATTTCAATAATGAGGTGGTTACCCCCAGTAATGACTACACCTACGACGCGATTTATCGGTTAATTACGGCAACAGGCCGCGAACACATTGGGCAGGTGGGTCAACCCCACACCACCTGGGATGATCAGTTTCGAGTTAACTTGCCCCATCCCAATGACGGGCAGGCGATGCGTACCTACACAGAGCATTATGACTACGACTCAGTTGGGAATTTTCTCGATCTGATTCATGACGCGATGAATGGAAACTGGCATCGCAGCTATAGCTATAACGAACCCAGCCTAATTGAACCCAATCATCAGAGGAGCAATCGCCTCAGCCGCACCGAAATTGGCAATGGTATCTCTATTCCTGAACCCTATACCTATGATGCCCACGGCAATATGACGACCATGCCCCATCTACCCCTGATGCGGTGGGATTATCGCGATCAGCTCCAGGCCACGGCGCGGCAGGTGGTGAATGAGGGAACGCCGGAAACGACGTACTACGTCTATGATGCCGCTGGTGAGCGGGTTCGGAAAGTCACGGAACGACAAAACGGTACGCGCAAAAATGAGCGCATTTATCTGGGTGGGTTTGAGATTTTTCGAGCCTATGATGGCAGCGGCAACAGTGTAACGCTGGAGCGGGAAACGCTGCATGTTATGGATGACCAGCAGCGGATTGCGTTGGTGGAAACCAGGACTTTTGGCAGTGACAATTCACCGGGACAATTGATTCGGTTTCAGGTGGGCAATCATTTGGGGTCTGCTGCTTTAGAAGTGGATGGAATTGGGGAGATCATTTCCTATGAGGAGTTTTATCCCTATGGCTGTACGTCGTATGAAGCCGTGGGGAGCCAGACAGAAACGCCAAAGCGATATCGGTTTACAGGGAAGGAACGGGATGAGGAGAGTGGGTTGAATTATCATGGGGCGCGGTATTATGCGCTGTGGTTGGGGAGGTGGACGAGTTGTGATCCTATAAGTATTTCGGATGGACCAAATCGATATACTTACACACGAGGAAATCCTGTTAAGTTTACCGATCTCGATGGACAGCAGGCAGGTAATGCTGGTGAATTCTTAGGTTTTGAACGTGTTGGCGATTTACTTTTTGCTAGATATAGGGCAAAGGAGGGAACTTGGATCTCTGCTTCCCTAGCAGAGTTTGGATATAACGAGTGGTTTGGACCAGATGTAGCCTATGGAGCATATCTAGATATTGTCTTTGATCCACATCTGGGTGAGCTACTTCCTGACCCTGACTTTATTCATCCTGGACAGGAATACATATTTCCAGTGGAAAGAGTTGTATATGAGGACAAACTTGAGTTCAAAGACGAGTATATAGTCCCTGAACCTCAGACAGGATCACATGTGCCAAGCCGACAACAGTGGTTAAACAGTAGGTCTGACGAGTATGCTGACCAATTCCAGGAAGCTCTTAGAGAGCTTAACATGCCAAGGGTTGAAGACTTAAGGACTCGGGCAAGAGAAGCAGAAAAAATTGAGCGCAGAAGACTCACAAGTCAGGCTGATCAGATAGAACGCCAAATTGAGATGCGAGTAAGCAACTTTGAAGATTTTTCAAGGAGACTGGAGAGAAACTGGAATGATTTCTGGAGAGCTGCATATTCGACTAGCCCTGAGTTGGCTCGAGATATGCTAGATATTCTAGAGAATAAAGGGGAATTGCAACTATATCTTCACTTACATCGTGAACTGAATACAATTTTCCGACTGAATCCTAACCTTAGGGGGGATGAGATAAGAACAACTTACTTGGCAGCACCTAGATACTTACAAACACTTTATCCCAGGTCGCGTGATCAAAGTAAATTTCAGACATTTGCTGGATACCAACTCCACCATCTTTTAATGCCACACAAGGTAAATAATGATTCTCAAGAGGATGAAAAACTACTCATGCCCATACCTTTGTAAGATATGGGCTTCCGATGAGCCTCCATCATTGTTTTAGTCACCCACTGGATAGCTAATTTGACCTTAATCTCCCAAAGCTTTATTTTATATGACTTTCAGCTTGATCGAAAAGATGTTTGTTCAGCCTGAGTAACCAAAAGAGCGATTAAGGCCAAGACAAGCAAATACTTGGATTCGATTACCAAGAAAAAGATAATGAATTTGTGATACGAGAATCGGACATTAATAATAAATTATATAGCAACTCCTAATAGAGTTGGGTATGGCATGAGTCCTTACAAATAGATCTTATAAATATCTGTTATATGTCTAACGCTAGTGAGAAAAAGCTGTATCGACTACTTTTATTGGCAATATCCATACATGTAAAAACAGGAAAATAGAGCAAAAAATATATCTGTCCTTAGCGATGGGGAGGCATAAAATGTATCAAGTCATTGAAAATATCACCTTTCTTTCAGTTGTTTTACTGATCGCACTGGCTGCTGCCGCCTATCTCTGGCGCTTCATCAGAGATTGTAGGCTCCAAGACGGTAGGCCAATCGATGAAGAACCAATCGATGAAGAGCCCGTCGAGGATCAGTCATTTATAGTACGGGGCCAGATTGTCAGCCATGAACTCCGGGGCTTACCTGGTCTGCGGATAGTTGCAGTAGACAAAAATATCGATGGCGATCGCCCCCTTGGTACAGGTACCACAGAAGATCGCGGGGTGTACGAGATTCGCTATCTTCCCCCTCACCTTACAAAAGCCAAGGAAAAACTGGATGTTCAGGTTCAAGTTTTTGGCGATGGCAATACCCCAATCGCTGTTTCTGCGGTGCGTTATAACGCCAACCCAGAAGAAAATGACCTGAATATTGTGATTTCGGCAGACCAACTGCCACGACCGGCAGAATATCCTCGTCTGCTGGGTGAACTGGGCCCCCACCTCAATACCCAGAGCGAACCAGAACTGAAAAAACGACTGGCCACGCTCAGGGAAGACGACGAACAACAAGACATTACCTATCTAGCCAACAAAACAGGTTGGGATGCCCGCATGGTTGCCATGACTTCCCTGGCCAGTCAGTTCAGCCAGACTAGCGGCATCGAGCCAGAATTTTATTACGCTCTCTTCCGCAGTGGGGTTCCAGCCAACGAGACGATCTTGAGTCAGATGGCACCGGAAACCGTGCAACAGGCCTGGGAACGAGCCGTGGAGGCGAAAATTCTGCCTGAGGAACTGCGCCATCAGATTCCAGAAAATTTAGAGCGCTTCAAGGCGCACAGCATCAGTCGCCTATTAGACGAACCCACACCGGTTGGAATTTCCAATTTCAAAGCACTGATTGAAAATACCCTGCCCGAGCCTAGTCAACAGCAGCAGTTTACCGAACTCTATTATCAACGACGCGATAACCTGGAAGAATTTTGGACTGATGCCAAAGAAGAATTCGGCACAGAGGTAAGTGACCGATTAGAACTAGATGGCAAACTGGCCTTTCTAACCATCAACAATGCGCCCCTAATTCAGCAACTGCACGCCCAAAATGGAGCCCTCCACACCCCCCTTGATTTAGTGCGCCAAGGACTTTACCAGGAATCCGCTTGGGAACCTCTATTAAGTGATGTATCCATTCCTGACGAAATTCCTGGAGAACAGCCAGCAGAACAAAAGACAAACTATGCTGCGGTAATGGCTCACCAGCTTCGGCTGAGTTACCCTACGGCTGTTGTATCTGAAATGGTCAAAGTCGATGATATTCCTCTGAATACGGAACCATCGATTAAACATCAGGTGACCCACTTTTTGGATGAAAATCAAGGCAAGTTTGAATTAGGACTTCATCCTGTCGAGCAATATCTCAACAAAAATGAAATCCAACTAGAGACACCAGTTCTAGCAGAAATCAAAAAACTTCAGCGAGTCTACCAGATCAGCCCATCAGACGAGTCCATGGGCAAGTTGCTGGAACGAAAACTGAATTCTGCCTATGATGTGGTGCGCTACGACGAGCAGGCTTTTATTCATGCCTTTAAGGACGAATTGGGCGGTGAAGCCGTGGCCAAACTGATCTACGCCAAGGCTCACCAAGTTCACCACACGGTTCTCAACGTCACCACATCCTATTTCCTTGAAAAGTCGGCTCTTCTCCCTTATGCCATCACCAATCTACCGGCCCTCAATGAAGTAGAAGAGAATGGCGCGATCGCCACCTTCAGTAGCAACCAAGAGAGTGGTGTAATCGCAATGCCCACCCTGGAAAAAGTTTTTGGGGAAATGGACTATTGCGCCTGCGAACACTGCCGCTCCTGGCTCAGCCCGGCGGCCTATCTGGTTGACCTGTTGCAATTTATTGATCTGCGACGTTACAACAGCGCAGGCGAAGAATTACCACCAACCTATGACCAGGAAAATCCGGTGGATATGCTCCTTGACCGACGACCGGATATCCAGCACCTCCAACTCACCTGCGAGAACACCAACACAGTGCTGCCCTACATCGATCTGGTGAATGAAGTCCTGGAGCACTATGTGGTCAATAACTCTCTGGAAACCTTTACCGGCCACAATATCGAGGCGGGTATGACCACCGAAGAACTGCTGGCCAACCCACAGTTCGTCAATGATGCTGCCTATGTGGAGTTGCGCAACAACCTGTTCCCACCACCCTTGCCTTTTCATCAACCGCTAGAGGTTTTGCGGCGTCACTTTGAGCATTTCGAGATGCCGCTCCACCAGGCTATGGAACGATTACGGCAAAACGACCATCTGGACAGCGATCGCGACAGCGACGATCCGGCCTACGACTGGCAAGATATCTTGATGGAACGGTTACGACTCTCCCGCCTGGAATACCGCATTCTCACCGATAGCAGCGATAGCAGCCTACCGTTGGAAACGCTCTATGGAGAAGAAGTCGGCATCCCCTTAGACCCATTCCTTGAGGAGTTATCCAGTGCCAAACACTACGCCCGACTGCTCAATCTCACCTATGACGAGTTGATTGAGATTATCCGCACGCAGTTCATCAATCCCCATACCCATTTACTTCCCAAGTTGGAGAAACTATTTGTCAGTTTTGCAACGCTTCAAGCCTTTTTTGACGGGTCTCTGGAAGAACCTGACTTTGGAGCCTTGTTGCCAATCAGTGACCTGGATGTAATTCAGTATGGAGGAAATCCGGAATGGTCGGATGAAGAGAACCTGGCCCAGGTCATTCAGTGGATTCGGGATCACGAGACCCAGATACGGGGGTTGATCGTTCTCTCTGCCCCTGCCAGCAGTGAAACGATCTGTAGCTTCGACACGGTTAAGTTAGGCTATGCCTTACCCTTATCCGACAGCGACGACACCAAGCTGCAACCCATTGAATTCCTGAAGTTACTGCGTTTCGTTCGCCTGTGGCGCAAGCTGGGCTGGACTATCGAGCAGACCGATAAGGCGATCGCTGCGCTTTATCCAGCCGATCACTATCCTGATCCAGGGGAAGATTGGGATACAGCCAGGGAAAAGCTGGATGCCGGGTTCCAGACCTTGATCCTGCGGCTGGCCCATCTCCAAATAGTGATGGAACTGCTCAAGCTCGCACCCCAGCGCGACCTGCTGCCGCTGTTGGCTTGCTGGTCAACCATTGATACCCAGGGCTACCGCTCCCTGTACCGGCAAATGTTCCTCAATCCGACAATTCTCGGGTTGGACGATGTTTTCCAGGAGGATGGCTACGGCAACTACCTTGCAGAGAAGACAGAATACCAGCAACCTGGGGTCGAGCTTCCCAAGCTCTTAGCTCATGCCCAGGTGCTGCGCGCTGCTTTTAATCTTACTCAAGAAGAATTAGACCTGATCCTGCAGGAACTTGCCCAAGAAAAATTAGACCTGTTCTTGCAGGAACTTACTCAAGAAGAATTAGACCTGATCCTGCAGGAACTTGCTCAAGAAGAATTAGACCTGATCCTGCAGGAACTTGGCTTTAATCCGAACATGGTGCTGGATCTGGCTAACGTTAGTGCCATCTTCCGCCACGGCTTTCTGGCGCGCAGGTTACATCTCAGCGTACGGGAGTTGTTGGCGCTGAAGGCGTTGTCGGGTTTGGATCCCTTCCTATCGTTGGACATTACCGAGCCAGAGGAGCCGCTGGGTTCGGTTCGCCCGGAGTCCATTCGCTTCATCGAATTGGTACAGCAAATCAAGGCCTCGCCGTTCAGGGTCAGCCAGTTGGTTTATTTCCTGCGGCATAACGACTGGAGCGGCAAATCATCCCCCTCCCGGAAGAGCGTGCTGGCCTTTGCCCGGATGCTGCGCAATGACCTGCTGCGCATTGAGCGGGAGCATGGGATGAAAGACGATCCCGACGGAGAGATCGCCAGAACCAAGATGGTATTGGTTTATGGCTCTGAGGCCACCGATGTCTTCTTTGGGTTACTGAATAACACCTCACCTTTCAGCGTTACCTATGACCATGGGCAACCGGCACTGGAGGACGATCTTCTCGCTGTCACGGAGCGTTTAACCTACGACGATTTCCAGAAACAGCTTTCCTTCCGGGGTATCATGACGACCGCCGAAAAAGTAGCCCTCGACGAAGCGTCCAGCGCTACCAACGATTTCCGCACGGCAGTACAGGCACTGTTCGATGCTGGACAGACAGCGTTCGCGGCATTCTTCGAACGCTATCCCGACTTGAAGGATCTCTACGAAAACTTTGCCGATTCCAACGACCCTCTGGAAGACAGGATGTCAGCCCTGCTGGCTGATTTCCTGCCCGATCTGCGAGCCAGGCTCAAGCGCCAGCAGGTGCGCCAGACGGTCAGCGCGCAGGTGAGCGCTGACTTAACCCAGGTGACACCGTTGCTGGAAAACGCTGCGCTCCTACACGCTGTGGATCAGCCGACCGACCCAGCCATTGACGACTTCCTGGCGCTGGAGACGCAGGGTCTGTCCGCCGATATCTTCTTTGCCGATGACGTGATCGGCGACCCCGATCGGTCTAATCTTCTGGTAGCCGCAATCAATTATCGGCAAGGCGGAACTACGCTACCGCTCAATCCGGCAGACGAAAATGCCTCCATCAGTGGTGTGTGGCGCGGGTTCCTGGAAGTACCCGACAATGGCTTTTATAACTTCTACGTCAAAGCAGATGCTGGCTCAGATATTGCCCTGAAGTTGGATGGGCAGGCGGTGACCCTGGTGTTAACTGACGGTACCTGGCGGAACCAGGGCGCTATTGAATTGAAAGTCGGACGCCTGTATGCCCTGGAGTTGACGGCCAAGCAGGTAAAAGACCGACTGGTACTGCAATGGGAGCGCAAAGGTATGGGACGAGTGCCCATCCCGGCAGAACAGCTTTACCCGGCCATGCCACTCCAACGCTTTAGGGCGATGTACCTTCGCCTCCTGAAGGTACTGGCCATAGCGGATGCAGTGAACCTGTCCAGCGCCGAACTGGAACACTTTGCGGCCCATAGCGACTATGAAATCGATGGAAAAGGGTGGCTGAACGCCCTGCCTGTGGACCCATCGCCAGTTGAAGCAACGGGGCAGGCGCTTCTCGCCAATCTGGTCGCCCTGCTACAGTATCGAGCCCTCAAGGAAACCCTGAAAATCCGCGACGAGCGGCTATTAGAGGTGCTGCAGGACCCAGCGGCCACGGGTGAGGACGGCATGCCCCTACTGGAACGGGTCACCGGCTGGCAGGAAGCCGATCCCATGGCTCTGTTGGAACACTTTGGTCTAGGGCTGCCGGAATTAGCTCATCTACAGCATTTCGCTCAGCTTCATGATGCCCTTGCCGTGGTCCAAACCCTTGGTATTGGTGCTGCCACCCTGCTCGAAGTAACCACCAATGAGCCCACCTCTGACCTGCTAAGAACCCTTCAAGGTGCATTGCGGGCCCGGTATAGCGACAGCGGTTTGCCCGTCTCGCGGAGCAATGACAGCGGTAGCCTGCCCGCCAAGCAACCCTTGGGCACGACCCGTGACTGGCTCAACCTCATCCAACCAATCAACGACGAGTTGCGCAGCCTTCAGCGAGATGCCCTGGTGTCCTATGTGCTGCACCGAATGGGCCAAGAGGATGGGACCGAACACATTGATACACCAGACAAGCTGTTTGAATACTTTCTGATCGATGTGGAGATGGACCCCTGCATGAAGACCTCGCGCATTCGGCAGGCCCTTTCCAGTGTGCAGTTGTTCATTCAGCGTTGCCTGATGAATCTGGAACCGCAGGTTGCGTCTTCTTCGATCAACGCTAAACAATGGGAATGGATGAAGCGCTACCGGGTCTGGGAGGCCAACCGCAAGGTATTTCTGTGGCCAGAGAACTGGCTAGAACCAGAATTACGGGATAACAAGTCTCCCTTCTTCAGAGATTTAGAGAGCGAACTACTGCAAGGAGACATCACTGAAGACGCCGCCGCAACCGCCTTTGTACACTACCTAGAACAACTGGACGAGGTGGCCAAGCTTGAAATCTGCGGTATGTACTATGAAGAGGATGAGTCCGGTAACCCGGACAATGATGTTGTTCACGTAATCGCCCGGACGGCGGGTGCGCGGCGCACTTACTACTATCGCCGCCAAGAGCGCAACATCACCTGGACACCTTGGGAAAAGGTAGACCTCAACATCGAAGATAATCCTGTGCTGCCGGTGGTCTGGAAGGGACGACTGTTTCTCTTCTGGCTCACAGTGATAGAGAAGGCTGCCGATGAGCTGATGGAAAACCCGCCAAGCTCGGAAGAGGATATCGGGGATATCAAAATAAAAGTGACTGCCATGCTTAACTGGAGCGAATACTACCATGGTAAATGGCAGCCAGTCAAAACATCGGATCTGAATGATCCCATCAGGCTAGGAGATGATTTTACCCCATCAGGCAGCAACGCTTTTGTTAGAGCGAAAACAGCACTACACCCGATAGTATATGAAAATCTTTTGTTAATCGATGTGTGGCATTCGGGAAAAAGGTGTGATTCATTTTTGTTATACAACACTCACAGCCTTCCCTTATATAGTAACAAAAGCTCATTCACCGTAACGCAAGATATTGCTCAAATAGGTGATCGGCTAAATACAAGAGGGATGCACCAAGCATTAAGAAAAGCCTTTACTAATATGGGAATCGACCTCCCTCTTATTCCTACAATTTTGAGGAAGGAAAATCTAGGGGGTTTGACAATTGACGTTATCGAAAACAAATACCTTGTCAAAAGGTTACAGGACAAATTCATGATTAGTATGTATGAAAACCTTCGCGAAAGAAGAAGGAGTCTTGAAATCTCAGAATCGTCCTCTGAGTCACTAACCCCTGAGTCACTAATAATAAAATATTACCACTGGTCCTTTAAAGAAAAATATAACCAAGCGAACACGGTCGACATATCACTCGAGAAATTTTTTGAATCAACAGTTGTGCAGTCTTCATGGATCGGACATAATTCTTCAGTTATCCAACCCGTGCAAGGAAATGGAGAAATCCAGAATATCTACCAGACACCCTTCTTCTTCCAAAATCACCGTCACGTTTTCTACGTTACTACACAGCAAGAGTCAATCCCTGTAGGTGGGTTCATTGATGTCTGGATACCCCCCAGTGTTGTGGTTTCGCCAGAGATTCCACCAATTCTTGTGATTCCCGATCTGCATGACCTGCGCGATTGGTTCCGATACGACCCACATGTTCAAATGGACCCCGTACTAGACCTTATTGGTCCCGGAGCCGACGATATTATCCAGGGAGCGGGGACTAAGTATCCGGTGGCTCGTGGTCTTGATCCGCATAGTCCAATTATCCATGTACTGTCCGAGACCAAAGCCCTAAGCTTTGGCGATCGAGCCATAGGAGTAACGCGTTCCAGATCCATTGAACGAGATTTTGACGTAGATGTAAACCTATGGATGGAGGGCTAAATCATGTCTAACAGTAATAGCCAATTTCACAACCACAACAGCAACCTAATAAATAAATTAGGGTCGGGGTCAAACACATCTAATAGGTATACCTATACCTTTTACAATCATTTCCATCCCTTTGTCGGCGAGCTACTAACAAAGCTAAATAAGGAGTCCATCAACGGCTTGCTCGATCCTCGTTTTCTTGAGAGTCCGAAACTTAACCAAGATTTCTTCAAAGAACTCTATCAGCCAAACGAGAGTGACCAGACAGTAAAATACTTTTCAAAGCAAATCGGTGTTAGCGAAGACGATGCCTATAGCATCTACAACTGGGAGTTATTTTTTCACGTTCCCCTCGTCATAGCGGTACATCTGAGTGTAAATCAACGATTTGCCGAAGCCCAGCGCTGGTTTCACTACATTTTCGACCCCACGACCAATGATGGTCAATTCTGGCGCTTTATAGCTTTTAGAAAACCGGAAGACAACAAGCAAATTGATAAGCTATTGCACCTCCTGAGCAGGCCCGAGGATGAACTGGAGGAAGATGAACGTAAGCAAAGAAAACTGATTTTGAGCAGCTACGAGGATCTGAGAAAACATCCATTCCAACCTCACGTTGTAGCGCGTAATCGTTTTTTGGCTTATCAGTACTGCGTGGTGATGAAGTATCTGGACAACCTGATTGCCTGGGGAGACAGTCTCTTTCGGCAGGACACGATCGAGACCGTCAATGAGGCGACCCAAATCTATGTGCTGGCAGCTAATCTGCTAGGACCAAAGCCACAGCGTATTCCTCAACGTGGAGCAACTCAGCCTAAGACGTTTGCTCAACTGCGTGCCAAAGGACTGGATGAATTGGGTAATGCTCTGGTAGAGTTAGAAGCTCAGTTCCCATTTAATCTATCCTTCCCCACCACCGATGAAGGCAGTGACATTAACCAAACTAATTCTCTATTTGGGGTTGGCCGCACACTTTATTTTTGCATTCCCCACAATGATAAGTTGCTGAGCTACTGGGATACAGTCGCCGATAGACTGTTTAAGATCCGCCACTGCATGAACATCGAGGGGGTAGTGCGCCAACTGCCGCTGTTCGACCCGCCTATCGATCCCGGCATGCTGGTCAAAGCAGCCGCAGCAGGAATCGACATCAGCAGCCTGGTCAGCGGCTTAAATCAGCCTCTGGCACCGATTCGTTCGACATTATTGATCCAGAAGGCGCTGGAGATCTGCAATGAGGTGCGTGGCATGGGCAATGCCCTGCTGTCCGCATTAGAGAAGAAGGACACTGAGGCACTAGGACTGCTGCGGCAGAAACACGAGATCAATATTCAGCAGCTAGTCCAGGATGTGCGTTATCTACAGTGGAAAGAAGCCGAAGCGGCAACGGAGTCGCTTGTAACAAGTCGAGAGATCGTATTGGAGCGCTACCGCTTCTATCAACGACTGCTGGGTAGCAATGAAGAAGATCTTCAGGAAGTAATGGACTTTACCCTGGAGCGGAGAAGCTTGACTGAGGAAAACTTTGACGAGGTGTACACCGAGTTGGTGGGCCAGTATGCGCAAGACGTAGCGCGTGAAGAGTATTCGAACCTTGAGGTGCTTGATGAGGGAATATTGTTTCTGAATCAGAATGAGGACGAAGAACTAAACACCCTCTTGCCACGAGCAAAGTGGACACGCCTGACGGCTTCTGCACTCGATGCATTGGCTGCGACAGTGGTATTTGTTCCCAATGCCAAGGTACATGGGCATTATTGGGGCATAGGTGTGTCAGCAGAGGTGACGGGAGGACAAAAACTGGCCGTAGCTGCCAAAATGTTGGGTGAAGTTGCCAGGACAACTTCAGCGTATTGCCAAGATCAGGCGGGAATGACCTCGCGCACAGCCTCCTACGAACGTCGTGCCGACGACTGGATGCTGCAGAGTAACCTGGCGGCACGAGAATTGATGCAGATCGGTCGACAGATCATCTCCTCTCTAATCCGTGAGGAAACCACGCATCATGAATATGAGAGCGTGAAAAAACAAATTCAACAGTCCCAGGAGATCGATCAGTTCCTGCGGGCTAAATTTACCAACGAAGAACTTTATGGCTGGATGCAGGGCGAATTATCCAAGCTTTACTACGAGTATTACAAATTTGCCTTCGATATCGCCCGCAAAGCCGAACAGACGATGAAGCACGAGCTGATGCGGCCGGAGTTGGACGATCAGACCTTCATCAAATTCAATTATTGGGATGGCGGCCGTAAAGGATTGCTCTCCGGTGAAGCGCTGCACCTCGACCTGAAGCGCATGGAGATGGCCTATCACGACCACAACAAGCGAGAGTACGAGTTAACCAAACACATCTCGCTGCGGCAACTCGATCCAATCGCATTGCTTGCCCTGAGAGCCACAGGCACCTGCGAAGTCACGCTACCGGAATGGCTGTTTGATCTGGACTGTCCTGGGCACTATATGCGCCGAATCAAAGCCGTTAGTCTATCGATTCCATCCGTTACAGGTCCTTATACCAGTGTTAACTGTACACTATCCCTGCTCAGAAGTTCTCTGCGCAAATCTCCACTCCTGTCGAATGAAACATATGCTCGGCAAAGCGAAGATGCTCGATTTATCGACTACTTTGGTACGATTCAATCCGTGGTTACAAGTAGTGGCAACGACGATAGCGGCATGTTTGAGCCAAACCTGCGTGACGAACGCTTCCTACCCTTTGAAGGTGCTGGGGCAGAAAGCACTTGGAAGCTTGAATTGCCATCAGCTTTTCGGCAATTTGACTACAACAGTATTTCAGATGTCATTCTCCACGTTCGTTACACAGCTCGCCAGGGAGGTGATCGATTGGGCAGTAAAGCTGTCGGATTTATTGAAGATATGGTTGGTACAGCCAATGCCTCCGGTCTGGCACTTCTGTTTAACCTAAAGCATGATTTCCCTAGCGAGTGGTCTCGGTTTGTATCTGCAACAGACAACTCAAACTTCGTTACAAAAGTGAAGCGAGAGCATTTTCCCTACATTACTCAAGGTCGGGATATTAGGATTGATTCAATTCAACTGTACTCATCTGATAAGGTAGAGCCCACAACACCCACAAATCTTGATTTGGCTAACTACACTACCCAGTTGAAAGATGACGGAGAATTTGAACTATCTCTTCCTCCCGATGAAACCATTCTGATTCGTGAGACGACAGCTTACGTTTTCATGCTACTGAGGTACTCGTTAGTTTAGACCTGGCCGTTAATCTACCCGGCCCATAACATTACTTGCCAGGCTCTGGCACTGTCCGTTAATACTGCGACCCGCCAGTATTCAGGCCAAGGTTGAGGTCAAAAGCTAGGATGAAATGGGTTCTGCTGGCACACAGTAACATGACGCTGTTTGTCTGAGATCGCCACGATCAAACGAACTCGATAATCAAAAGTACTTGGCAGTTGATAGCAGCCAGCTCCCTTGCGTAAAGAACAGGTGAACTGGAAAGCTAAAGATGACTATTCCCTCTTGCGCTGGACATAGATGCCATGGCCTTCGAGGCGAAAGCTGAGTTTGAGATCAATGCGATAGTCGGTCTCCTCCGGATTCACCTAAATCGCAGGCTACCAAGACGGTAGGAGGATGGGAAATCATACTGTTTTCTCCAAAAAATGTAGGGGGTAGGGCTTAAGAGCCCCGAGCCAAAACGTGCCAAAACGTGACGCCCTGATTGTTATGCTGACTAATCACAATCATAACGTGACTTTTTGATTTGCAGCTGAACCAATGCTGAACACATGCGCTATGCTGAAGTGTATCAGGATGCTGCGCCCCTATCGGGGGCTTCGCGGAGAGGCCACACAGTACGCCAGGGTTTTGGCAAAAACCGGGCAACGGCCCTCCCCCCAGGGTTTCTACCGTTTTCCAAGACGCTATCGCTATCGCTCCAGGGTAGCGTCGTGTTTTTAACCCAGTTTCTCCATGCTTTCCACGAGTAACCTGTCTGCCGCTCAAGCGGAGACCTATTACACGAAAGAAGATTATTACTCGGCGGAAGAAGCGGCTCATCCAACCAAGTGGATGGGCAAAGGGGCTGCGTCGTTGGGGCTGGCTGGGGTTGTCAATCAGCAGAAATTCAGCCAGATGCTCTCAGGACAGGCTCCAGGGGGACAATCCCTAACTGGGAAAGCAATTGACCCTGAAAAACGGCGGGCGGCAACAGACTTTACCTTTAGTGCCCCTAAGAGCGTCAGCATTGCAGCCCTGGTACAGCAAGACGAGCGGGTGTTAGCGGCCCATCATCAGGCGGTGGCCAAGGCCTTGGCGGTTTTGGAAGAGCGCTATGCCCAGACCCGGATCTCGACGGAAGCGGGTCGGACGAAAGTGACGACGGGCAATATCGCGGCAGCGGTGTTTACCCATGCCACCAGTCGGGAGGCGGAGCCGCAGTTGCACAGCCATTGTGTGGTGATGAATGCGACGCAGTTGGCCGATGGGCGATGGTTTAGCTTGAGCAATGAGGCGGCGATCGCCAACCAAAAGCTCCTGGGTCAGATTTACCAGAATGAGTTGGCCGTAGCGCTGAAGCAGCAGGGATACAAGATTGAGCCTAAAGCCCACGGGCAGTTTGAACTGACTGGGTACTCGCCAGAACTGCTGAAGGCATTCTCGACCCGGCGGCAGCAAATTCTGAAGCTGATCGAGGAATGGGAAGCGACGGGATCTGAGAATAACCGGGCGATGCGGGAGACGGCGACGCTGGTATCGCGGAAGCGGAAGCCCAAGGAGGTGGATGAGGGATTGCTACAACGAGGGTGGAATGCCCTGATTCAGTTGAAGGGGTTGGAGCTACCGGAGTTGCCGGAGGGCATTACTCAGATAGTTGGTGATCAGCCATCAGCCAAATTGGTAATTGACGCGGCGATCCAGCACTGTGGGGAACGGGAGTCGGTGTTTCGGCGGACGACGCTGGAGCGGTTTGTGTTTGAGCACGAGCTGGGGGTGCAAGGGTTTGAGGCGATTGAGGGAGCCATTGCCCACAGCCCCGAACTCATTCGAGTCGCCGACAGCAAGTTCACCACCCAGACAGCACTGAATCTTGAACTCAACACGATCCGTTTAATGCAAGAGGGACAGGGGCAGGTGGTACCGATTGTCCCCAGCGATACCCAGTTGGATGGTCTGATGAGCCACTCCCTGAACCCGGAGCAGCAACATGCGGTGGATGTCGCAGTGACCACGCCGGATGAAGTGATGGCGTGGCAGGGAGTAGCGGGGGCAGGCAAGACCTATGCCTTGAGTGTGCTGAAAGAGTTGGCTCAGAGGCAAGGCTACATGATCCGAGGGTTGGCCCCCAGTGCTGAAGCCGCCCATGTACTGGGAGAGTCGCTGGGGATTGAAACTACCACGGTCGCTGGTCTTTTGGTGTCCCAACCGTTGGATGCCCCCCCAAATCCAACGCTCTGGATTGTGGATGAGGCGGGGCTGTTGAGCATGAAGGATGCTCATGCCCTCTTGCGACGAGCGACGTTGGAGCAGGCCAGGGTGCTTTTGGTCGGGGATACCCGTCAGCTCTCAGCGGTAGAAGCCGGTAATCCCTTTAAAAGTTTGCAGGCGGCGGGGATGGCGACCGCTTACCTGGAAACCCATCGGCGACAGCAGACTGGAGTGCTGCGATCTGCTGTGGAGTTGGTGGCCCAGGGTCAGGTCAGGGAGGGGATTGAACTGTTGGCCCAAGCGGGCTATGTCAAGGAAGGGACGCAGAACCAGGAGCGGATTCAGCAGGTAGCCGCCGATTATCTGGAGCTGACGTCGGAGGAGCGGGAGTTCACGCTGGTGCTGGCGGGAACTAATGCGGAGCGATTGGCGCTGACTCAGGCGATACGGGCTGGCTTACAGGATGAAGAAGCTTTGGGCGCAGACGGGTTTGTGATGCAGAGCTTGCGTCGCAAGGATTTGACTACAGCCCAGGCCAGTTATCTCAAAGCTTATGACGTGGGCGATGTGCTGGTGCCGATTCAGGATTATCGGAAGCAGGGGTTGATCCGGGGGGAGCAGTACCGGGTGGTGGCGGTGAATGCCGAGGCTCAGCAGGTGGTGTTGGAGACACCAGGTGGATCGGTGCTGTCAGTCGATCCGGCAGAGTGTCCGCGCAAGACGGTGTACACGACGCAAGCGATTCCGATCGCAGTGGGCGATCGCCTCAAGTGGACACGCAATAACCCCAAAGCCGGAATCCGCAATGGGCAGGGGTTTGTGGTGACGGGTCTGGAGGCCAATGGGACAGCGACGGTTTGGGACGGGGCGGGGCAAACCTCCACCATCAACCTCGGTGGGAATCAGTACATCGATTACGCCTGGGTGAGCACCACCTACAGCAGCCAGGGCAAGACGGCGGAGCGGGTGCTGGCCCTGCTGGGGGAAACGACAAATCGAGAGGCGTTTTATGTGGCGATTTCTAGAGCCAAGCGGGCAGTGACCTTGTACACCACCAGCCAGGCCGACCTGGTGCGACTGGCCCAGGTGTCGCGGGCCAAGGAGAACGTGAGTGACTACGTGCCTTTAACTCAACAGGTGATGAACCATGGACAATTACTCGAACGGGAACAACGGCAACCAGAACCCATCCCCAGATTTGACCCCAGAGCAGTGGGAGAGCGTATTGGCCAGCGTGTTGCAGAGCAGCTTAGAGCCGCTGCGGGCCGAGATTTGCGTCAACACCCAGCGGGTGCTGCACCTGGAAGACTACGTCCAGACCTTGGGGCAGGATTTAGCGATGTGGCCGCAGCACTGGAACCAGAGCTTGGAGCGCTTGGTCGAGCAATTGCAGCGTATCGTCAGCGACGAGACCTCCGCCGATGCGCAGGTGACCTTGCAGGAGCAGTTGCGGCTGTTGATAGCAGCTTTGAGCAGTTGGAACGGGCAACTCAAGACCGAGTTGGCCTTGCAGCAGCAGTTGATCGCCTCGCTGGAGCGGTTGGAAGGTCGGTTGGACGAGAGCAGCAACGGGTAGATGCTCCAGAACCGCCAAAGGTGAATTCAAGGGAGCAGCTTTTGGCGCGGTGGGAGCAGTATTCGGCAGGGTTGCCGTCGGCGAGTTTGGAGTTACGGGTGGCGCAGCGGGCGTTGCGGGATGGGTGCTCGGCTAAGGAGGTAACGCTGATGCTGGTGGCAGGGAGCGAGACGGTGAGGTTAATTCATGATAAGCAGGGAAGGAAAGAGGCGCTCGCTTTTTCCCAGCACATGGTGAAAATCGCGGGGCAGCAGCACTCCGATGAGGCCCAACAGTCTAGGAAGCAACAGCAAAATGAGCTTGAAATAGACGGCTCTTGAAGTGCTGCGTCTGACACTTACTCTGATCTGAGTTTAAGCACCATTAGCTTCCCCCCGAGAGGATTGAAATATACTGGGCCTAAGCATTCCGGTGACCCTATGCCCAAAGCTGCCTCTAAAGCCGCCGACAGAACTGAGCTAGACTTGAATGCCAAAACCCTGTGGCCTGCCCAAACTGAGCTAATTAGCCTGCGATTTGACCTGTGGGCCGACAGCGCCTACGAGCTCTACCCGCAATACACCATTGGTCTGCACGCCTGGTTTTTGCAACAGCTTCAAGCATTTGACCCGGCCTTGTCGGCGCAGTTGCACGATGGCGAAACGGACAAAGCCTTCAACATCTCGGGGCTGAGCGGTCGGTTTTCGACCCAGAGCCGCAGTCTGTACCTGCAAAAGGGCAAGACCTATCAGTGGCAGGTAAATGGATTGACCAAGCCAGTGGTGGCGGGACTGTCGACGTGGTTAAAGCAATTGCCGGAGGTGGTGGCCCTGAAAAATGCGCCGCTGACCGTTCGCCGGGTCCTCCTGGCCCAACCGCCGACCACCTATGCCAAACTGGCGGCGGTGGAGCCAGGGCGTAGCCTCAGCCTCACCTTTGTCAGCCCCACCAGCTTTCGGCGCAAGGGGCACCACCTGCCCCTGCCCTGGCCCAGGAACGTGTTCCACAGCTACCTGCGGCGCTGGAATCAGTTTTCCCGCCGCCCGGTGGACCAAGACGACTTTCTGGACTGGGTGGATGACCATGTGGTGTTTAAGCGCCACGAGTTGGCCAGCGAGAAAATTGCAGCGGGTAAACGGGGCTCGGTGACGGGGTTTACCGGGGCGGTGACCTATGGGTTAGGTGCCAAGGCTGACGATAGGCCGGAGTATGTGCAGTTGTTCTATACCCTGGGCCACTATGCCCCCTATTGCGGTACGGGGCACAAGACCACCTTTGGCCTGGGCCAAACCCGCCTGGGCTGGCACCTGAGCCAGGTAGCCCCCCAGGAAAAACCAGCGGCCCAAAAACTGCTGGCCGATCGCATTGATGAACTCACGACCTTTTTTGTAGCCCAGAAGAAGCGTACCGGCGGCCACCGTGCCCAAGACTCGGCGGAAACCTGGGCGACGATTTTAGCGCGGCGGGAGCTGGGGGACTCATTGCAGGCGATCGCGGTGGATCTGGACATTCCCTATGAGACGGCAAAGACCTACAGCAAGCTGGCGCGGCGAGCGGTGAGGGAGAAGGATGATCGTAGCGAATAATCTTAGCAGCGCCCCCTTGTGAGGGATGGGGTAAAGCTCTCTGTAACCAGATCCCAGGGTTCTTTAAGAACCCTGGGATCTTTTCGTTGTATGTGTTTCCGTCCCCTTACGGGGAAGTGGTTTGAAAGAGCGGCGCGGGGTGCTTTGTGTCACTGGGTAGAGATAGAAAAGTTTCCGTCCCCTT
Organism: Nodosilinea sp. P-1105; assembly: GCF_012911975.1. GTDB lineage: Bacteria > Cyanobacteriota > Cyanobacteriia > Phormidesmidales > Phormidesmidaceae > Nodosilinea. Next base: position 48,333 of record NZ_SMDQ01000024.1, read on the forward strand.
ACGGGGAAGTGGTTTGAAAGAGCGCCAACTGATCCGCAATGCCATCCCCCTGCACCGGGTTTCCGTCCCCTTAAGGGGAAGTGGTTTGAAAGTTACACACTGAAGCCAAGATATGGTTTAAGAACCAGTTCGTTTCCGTCCCCTTACGGGGAAGTGGTTTGAAAGTTTCGTCAAATATGACACTGGCAAAATGCTATATGCCTATTATAGTTTCCGTCCCCTTACGGGGAAGTGGTTTGAAAGCAATGCCTTCTGGCAAGTATGGCAACGGGCTAAAAAACGTTTCCGTCCCCTTAAGGGGAAGTGGTTTGAAAGAGCAGTCGCGTTTATTCACGCAACCCTACATTGTGACTCAGAGGTTTCCGTCCCCTTACGGGGAAGTGGTTTGAAAGACTAAACTAACTCCATTATAACACACCCTGATTGGGTTTCCGTCCCCTTACGGGGAAGTGGTTTGAAAGATGAATCCTCCGAGGAAAGTCTCACGGAAAAACTGGTAAGTATTATGTTTCCGTCCCCTTACGGGGAAGTGGTTTGAAAGTACGCTAGCTCGGATGCTAGCGAAGGCAGAGCTGAAGTTTCCGTCCCCTTACGGGGAAGTGGTTTGAAAGTGTGCGAATTCCCACCACCTTTGTTTACAGCTGCCGATATTGTTTCCGTCCCCTTACGGGGAAGTGGTTTGAAAGTTCTTCAACGGGCAGCGTAGATGAAATCGAACGTGTTTATGTTTCCGTCCCCTTACGGGGAAGTGGTTTGAAAGAACGAGACATCCAAATCGCTCAACGACGCGCTGATGGTTTCCGTCCCCTTACGGGGAAGTGGTTTGAAAGAGTTGTATGAGGTGGCACTCCTCCCGCGTTAGTCCGTTTCCGTCCCCTTACGGGGAAGTGGTTTGAAAGAGGAAATCATCATTCCCACCGTAGGTCGTCTCGGCGGTTTCCGTCCCCTTACGGGGAAGTGGTTTGAAAGACGTCTTTTGCGTAGGCTTCTTCGCCATTCTCGCTGAGTTTCCGTCCCCTTACGGGGAAGTGGTTTGAAAGATTCTGGGGCGACTTACAAGTCGAGGACCACGTCTACCACGTTTCCGTCCCCTTACGGGGAAGTGGTTTGAAAGGGTGAACTGGTTTGGTCGAGTTACCCGAGAAATAGGTTTCCGTCCCCTTACGGGGAAGTGGTTTGAAAGACTCTCAGCGACTCAATTAGAAGAATCTGGCACCATGATAGTTTCCGTCCCCTTACGGGGAAGTGGTTTGAAAGCTGACGTATCAGGCACAATAGGTTGTCCCTTTACCTTGGTTTCCGTCCCCTTACGGGGAAGTGGTTTGAAAGTTTTACCACCAGGTATTGATATCGAAAATGAACTATTGTTTCCGTCCCCTTACGGGGAAGTGGTTTGAAAGTAGAAGGCATTTTATCTGTTAAAATCGACTCAGCCATGTTTCCGTCCCCTTACGGGGAAGTGGTTTGAAAGCCTGACATAGACCCGACGGGTCCCAAGTCGAAGCCTAGAGTTTCCGTCCCCTTACGGGGAAGTGGTTTGAAAGTGTTCTTGGCCGTGCCCGACGCGAATCGGACCCGGAGCGAGTTTCCGTCCCCTTACGGGGAAGTGGTTTGAAAGAGTCGGACAAGGACGACACTAAACCTACACTTAATCGCCTGTTTCCGTCCCCTTACGGGGAAGTGGTTTGAAAGAATCAATCCGACGTGAACCATTACAGCCCGACATCACGTTTCCGTCCCCTTACGGGGAAGTGGTTTGAAAGTGCGGCTGATGAATTCAATATGCCTAACACCGATGGTTTCCGTCCCCTTACGGGGAAGTGGTTTGAAAGCTTAGAGGATGACTCTGATAATCCGGCGGCCGGGTGGTAGTTTCCGTCCCCTTACGGGGAAGTGGTTTGAAAGATAGAGGGCGAGTTCTCTGGGGTGTGGAGCGCCATTGAAGTTTCCGTCCCCTTACGGGGAAGTGGTTTGAAAGATGCAATGCCCTAAGTGTTCATCGACTCGACTGACCCCAAATGTTTCCGTCCCCTTACGGGGAAGTGGTTTGAAAGTTGACCCTGACCCCAGCCTGGTCTTGACCCAGCGCTTTAGTTTCCGTCCCCTTACGGGGAAGTGGTTTGAAAGAATTTGACAGGCGAGTGACCCATGACCACCCCCCTACGCTGGCTGTTTCCGTCCCCTTACGGGGAAGTGGTTTGAAAGTTACCCTATAGTACTGCATTACTATTGAAACCGACTTCGTTTCCGTCCCCTTACGGGGAAGTGGTTTGAAAGCCTGCATCAGGGGATAGCGCTGGGGATAGGTTTCTTTGTAGGGGCGGAAAGTTTCCGTCCCCTTACGGGGAAGTGGTTTGAAAGGGGCAAGGACGGCATCAGGGAGAGTAGCGGGGCGAGTTTCCGTCCCCTTACGGGGAAGTGGTTTGAAAGTGCTAGGGATAGACCGGCTTGACCCGCCTTACGATAGTTTCCGTCCCCTTACGGGGAAGTGGTTTGAAAGTTACTAATGCCTAACCTCCCCACCGCCCTAGCCCAGGCGATGTTTCCGTCCCCTTACGGGGAAGTGGTTTGAAAGGGGAAGGCTACGAAGTAATGAAAACCCTAAGCTCAAAGGTTTCCGTCCCCTTACGGGGAAGTGGTTTGAAAGACGTAGCCCAGTCGCTGCCATTGCTAGAGGTGCTGACCTCCATGTTTCCGTCCCCTTACGGGGAAGTGGTTTGAAAGACGCCGAATGCGCCGGGGGTGTTGGCGGTGAAGACAGACGTGAGTTTCCGTCCCCTTACGGGGAAGTGGTTTGAAAGTGCGGTCAAGCGAGGTGTTACCGTCCCAGATGGTGACTGTTTCCGTCCCCTTACGGGGAAGTGGTTTGAAAGCCCAAATCGTGGTCCCCAACTGCGACACCCACGGCGAGCGCCAAGTGTTTCCGTCCCCTTACGGGGAAGTGGTTTGAAAGACGGCAACATCCCTAACAATCACAATCCTCCACCACCAACGTTTCCGTCCCCTTACGGGGAAGTGGTTTGAAAGCTAGGTTTCGGCATTAGGCTAGGCCAGCTTGCTCAAGTTTCCGTCCCCTTACGGGGAAGTGGTTTGAAAGAGTATTTGAGGGTGGCGACCCGCTTAGGGAACTCCATTGTTTCCGTCCCCTTACGGGGAAGTGGTTTGAAAGCTACTTTGCAGATACACCACACTCAACCTACAGAGTCTTTGTTGTTTCCGTCCCCTTACGGGGAAGTGGTTTGAAAGAGGGCCTTGGAATCGCGGCAAGTATCGAGCTACTAGCGGTTTCCGTCCCCTTACGGGGAAGTGGTTTGAAAGTCTCACAGAACATGGTGCAAGCAACATAGTCCTCCAGTTTCCGTCCCCTTACGGGGAAGTGGTTTGAAAGAACGAAATAGAGATAAACCGGATCGCTGGAGAATTGTTTCCGTCCCCTTACGGGGAAGTGGTTTGAAAGCGTGAATAGGTCGAAGTCGAACGCCCGACGTAGGGTACCGTTCAGCAGTTTCCGTCCCCTTACGGGGAAGTGGTTTGAAAGGCGTAGTAAGCGGATTCTTCGGCTCTAGTCTTACGTTTCCGTCCCCTTACGGGGAAGTGGTTTGAAAGTGTGTAGCTGAGGGTTTGATAGGGCCAGCTTATAAGTACGTTTCCGTCCCCTTACGGGGAAGTGGTTTGAAAGGCCCCCTGCTCTGAAAACCTTATGCAGGGAGGACTCTAGAGGGGTGAAACCACGGAGGTACATTTCCTGCCATAGTTTTACCCCATAAACCACAAAAAAGTATCTGACGAACAGCCTAAAACCCCTACAGGCTAGTCTATCCACGGAGGTTAATGAAACTATTAGGTTTTCGAGGTACACACCACCTGCGTGGGTTTATTACCCTACTTTACTCACAAGCTCAGATTCTGTCGAGCGTCCCTTAATAAATATATGACGACGGCGGTGGCTCGGGTTTAGGGCTGCCAATCGTTTTTGTCTTGGCCATTGCCTTTGGCGGGATCCAGTAAATCCGCACATTATCCTCCTCATGGTTGAGCCGCCCGGCGATCTGCTGATAGAGCCGCTCCATCTCAGATTGGGTTAAAAAGCACTCAAAGACACTCTCCTGCACCCGTCGCCCGTGGCCCTCTAGCAGCTTAGAGAGCCGATAGCGACGGCGATTGTCGGGGATGTCGTAGACAACGAGGGCAAGCATGGGGGGGAAGGATGAAGGATGAAAGGGGGAGGGGGAGGGGGAGGGGGAGAGGGGGAGGGGGAGAGGGAGAGAGGGGGAGAGAGGGGGCTTTTCTGCCTTCTGCTTTTTGCCTTCTGCCTTTCTTGCTATGTTTCGCGGCGAAAGGGTTCGTAGGGCGCATTGTCGAGCAGGCAGGCTTTATAGCGGCGAATCTGGAGTTGGATAATGCGGCGGTAGGGGACGGGGTCGGGGGCATCTGGATGGTGGAGGGTGGTCATGATGCGGTCTTCAAAGGCTTGCAGGTATCGGCGGCGGGAGGTGTCGTCGAGGTAGACGGCTCCGTTGGCCTTGGGGGGCAAAAAGTCCTCGGGTTTGAAGACCTGCTGGTTGAGCAGGGTCAGCACCAGGGTATCGACAATGGGTGAGCGAAATTCTTCCATCAGGTCGAAGGCCAGGTGAGCCTCGTGGCGGTCAGACCGATGTAAGTTGCCCAGGTAAGGGTTGAGCCCCTCCAAGTGCAGCAGGCTGAGCACGTTGTTGAACAGCAGCATGTAGCCAAAGCTCAGCAGGGCGTTGACTGGGTCGGTGGGGGGGCGGCGCGCGCGGGTGGTGAAGCTAAAGTTGAGGTTGGCAATCAGCTCACCCAAGGCCGGGAAGTAGTGAGCGGCGATCGCCCCTTCGTGGCCGCGCAACTGGTCGAGGCCCGTTTCTGTGGCGCTGAGCTGGTCAATGGCGGCCAGGTCGCGATCGATGCGGCGAATGGCCAGGGCAACGGTGTCGAGCTGGCGGCGGCGGTTGAGCTTGAGCAAGAGCTGCTTTGAATTCCAGGCTTTGCCCCGCACGATCGCCTGGGCCACGGCCCACTGAAAGGCAAGGTCGTCGCGGCAGGCATACTGGGCTGCTTCCGCCCGGTGGTCGTCGTAGTCAGCGCTCCACAGGTGGCCGCGATAGGTGCCGCTCTGGGACAAAAACACCACCGGAATGTGGCGACTGAGGCAGGCGGCAATGGTGGGGGTGGTAAGAGAGATATTGCCAAACACCATCACCTGTTCGACTTCGGTCATGGGAATGGCGACATTGGTGCGATCGGGCAGCGACAGCAGAAAGCGACCGTGCTCTTTTTGCAGCCGAGTCCCCTGCTGGGTGAGATACAATAATGACATAGTTAAAATTCCAGGAAAGCGCATTGGCTTCCCTAACTGTGCCCACTTGTGCAGAGGGGAATGAGTCAGAGGAATTACCGGTCTTTACCGTAATGGTACGGTTGAACCCAGCGAGAATGCGGGTAAAGAGAACGATGCGAAAGCTCGAAGCGCCTAGTCCACTGAGGCGGAAATAGAGCTACCATTTATGCGGTTGGGCGGAAATAGAGCTACCATTTATGCGGTTGGAAGGCCTTACAATCCAAGTAACCCCTTTCTGTCTGCTACGCGCGGGCAAAGCCCTACATCCTTCTGCCTTGCAATACTAGCCAGTTCGTAAGCATACCGAGGCTTGGTAGCTACCGTTTTCTGTACGCTCGTAGGCCATAATTTTGCCGACCGCATTGAGCTGCTGGCCCAGACTAAGCGCAAAACCAGCCGGGCAAGCCAAAATCAGGTGGAGAAGTTGAGCCTTGTACTTGCGACGATATTGCCGGATCAACTCTTTGGCGTGGAGCGCCAAGGCCAAGGCATCACCCCCCGACTGAAGCGCATTTTGCCCTGCCCCTGCCTCCGGTTCGACGTAAACTAGGCCAGTGAACTGGTCTGGATGGTCGGTGTAAAACTCCTGGATCTCTTCCCAAGCTGGGTTGATGAAATTTTCACCCGTAGGGATGCTGATATTGATGGCAAAGAGCAGGTCATCCCCTGGGGCTCCCTGCTGTTGGCGAACCCGCAGACGGGCTTCAGAGGGTTGAGCGAGGTGCCACAAGGCGGGTTGATTGTCGGTAAATTGCTGAAGCCGCAGTTGATAGCCCGCTACCGCCGGGAAGGTGGCCCCGATCGCCAGGGTCATGGTCAGAGGGCGGTTGCCCGATAGCTCGATGGCTCGACAGGTAGAGCGTTCTGCCAGGTCTTGTTTGGCCTGCTTGAGATCTGCAAATAGCTCAGTCTCCCACAGCTCTGGGGTCGGTACGGTGCGGCTATCGCGATCGCAGTAGCGCCGCCAGTCTCGCTCAACCATCGGGGGTGGATCGGTCTGGGGGCCATCCCAACCATAGATCCCCAGGCTGACACTGGTGGCGGGGGCAGGGGTGTCTAGGTTGCGATCGCCAGGAAAATCAGGGGCGATAGAAGCGTCGTGGTGTACGTTACCTATTCCTGGAAAGGCTGGAGCCTGGGAGGGCTTTGCCCGATCGTGCAGCATTTGCCGCAGTTTCTCTGTTGCCTCTACCTGTGAGCAACCAACCAGGTCAACATAGGCGATGCTCTTGAGCAGTCCATCTGGTTTGCAGTCCGCCACTCGGACAGGGATCAGCTTGCGCTTGATAGACTGTGGATCTTGAGCAAAGGCCGAGGCCCATTCTGATTGGGTGTATTCTGCCTGCAAAAAGTGGGGAGACAGGACGGCAATGGTGCGATCACTCTTTTGCATGGCCCGCTGCATATTGAGCACAAAGTTACCACCAGGGCGGAAATCCCAGTCTTGAATGATGACGGAATGGCCCGCTTCTTCTAGCGTCCAGGCGATCCACTCGGCCCAGGTGCGATCGTGGGAGGTGTAGCTAACGAAAAATGTTTCCATCACACAGGCTCAATTGTTTAATCTACCTTGTCACCCATTTCGCCAACTAACACGACAAACCGGGCGTTTTTGGGTAAGAACGAAAAAGGAAGAACGAAAAGAATTGGCCTACATGCTCGAAGTGGGCAGAGAGTTTTCTATTTTCGTTTTTCTCTCTTCGTTTTTTTATTACGTTTCCGTCCCCCAGGGGAGAAAGAGAGAAAAAGGAAGAACGACGAACGAAAGGGTTCTGCCAACGCAATTAAGGTAGACGACGAATTTTCTATTTTCGTTTTTCTCTCTTCGTTTTTTAATTACGTTTCCGTCCCCTTGCGGGGTAATGAGATTTGAACCCCCGCACACCTAAAGAGAGACAGCAATCTTGGGAATAGTTTCCGTCCCCTTGCGGGGTAATGAGATTTGAACTTGCCTGGATACATCGCCTTTCACGTAGGTGTAGGTTTCCGTCCCCTTGCGGGGTAATGAGATTTGAACGCATTTCTGGCTCTCTAGTTACGGTCGACTCAGGTTTCCGTCCCCTTGCGGGGTAATGAGATTTGAACACGCGCAAGGTGTCACTGAGTACCAGCAGGCACACGTTTCCGTCCCCTTGCGGGGTAATGAGATTTGAACGCTTCCGCATAACTTCCGCTGGATTGCGGAGTAGTTAGTGTTTCCGTCCCCTTGCGGGGTAATGAGATTTGAACGAGCGAATTCCATGGGGTAATTGAAATGGTGCAAGAGTTTCCGTCCCCTTGCGGGGTAATGAGATTTGAACGGTGGAAAGCTCCATCCCACCCTTAGTCTACCCCCATTATGTTTCCGTCCCCTTGCGGGGTAATGAGATTTGAACAGGGATCATGTTTACTGTGCGCGGTGCAAACATTGTTTCCGTCCCCTTGCGGGGTAATGAGATTTGAACGAGCCCCCCCAATCCCGAGAGAGGTAATAAAGATAGAGTTTCCGTCCCCTTGCGGGGTAATGAGATTTGAACCTGGAATTGGAGCACGAAGAAGCTGCTCTCGCAGTGTTTCCGTCCCCTTGCGGGGTAATGAGATTTGAACCACTTGTATTCTGCTAATGATTGGTATGGTGGTCCAAGTTTCCGTCCCCTTGCGGGGTAATGAGATTTGAACCATTGATGCTGCTCAGCTGAGCCCACATAGACCTAGTTTCCGTCCCCTTGCGGGGTAATGAGATTTGAACGGTGCTTTCAATAGCACGTTTGTGGGGTCTCAATCGTTTCCGTCCCCTTGCGGGGTAATGAGATTTGAACAATAGCACCACTCCCAGCAAGAAAGGTTAGTTTTTGTTTCCGTCCCCTTGCGGGGTAATGAGATTTGAACTCACTCCTTGCGGGGAGGGAGCGTATTACTTAAAACGTTTCCGTCCCCTTGCGGGGTAATGAGATTTGAACATTTCAGTGAAAGGGAAGAGTTTTATCTACTTACAGTTTCCGTCCCCTTGCGGGGTAATGAGATTTGAACTTGGCCGATAGAGTTTCTCGGGTCCATGCCGAAGTTTCCGTCCCCTTGCGGGGTAATGAGATTTGAACCTTACCTCAAAGTAGATCAATCTGGTCTACAAGTGTTTCCGTCCCCTTGCGGGGTAATGAGATTTGAACGAGTTGGGGGCTAGTTCTTAGCTATGCGGTAGATAGTAGGTTTCCGTCCCCTTGCGGGGTAATGAGATTTGAACCCTCTGAACAAAAAGCGTTACTCTAAGTTCGACATCATCGTTTCCGTCCCCTTGCGGGGTAATGAGATTTGAACTTCTATGGGTAGTTTTTTATAAGACTATCCCCGTCGCGTTTCCGTCCCCTTGCGGGGTAATGAGATTTGAACGGGCAACTACGGGGTAACACCTCGCGAGTTCTCCTAAGTTTCCGTCCCCTTGCGGGGTAATGAGATTTGAACCCGAAGCTTTCTCGTCCCCTTGGACGACCCAAGATAGTTTCCGTCCCCTTGCGGGGTAATGAGATTTGAACTTTGCGGTCGCTGGTCTGTCCCCTGACGCTTCTGGTTTCCGTCCCCTTGCGGGGTAATGAGATTTGAACCCGATGAAACCGAGATTAGTCAACTAGTCAGCTCCCGGTTTCCGTCCCCTTGCGGGGTAATGAGATTTGAACCCTTCTTTGAATACAGCGCCCAAAGCGCTCGTCTCGAAGTTTCCGTCCCCTTGCGGGGTAATGAGATTTGAACCTCTAGTTACTTCACATGCGGAGTGGTTAACAACTACTTCGTTTCCGTCCCCTTGCGGGGTAATGAGATTTGAACAATGGGATCAAATCTCACAGCGTGTTTACAGAAAAGGTTTCCGTCCCCTTGCGGGGTAATGAGATTTGAACGAGTAGACATCGTAGGAGTATTAACGTTCGATATTACCCGTTTCCGTCCCCTTGCGGGGTAATGAGATTTGAACTAGGAGATCCACCCTCAGCTCCAGTTGATGTCATCCAGTTTCCGTCCCCTTGCGGGGTAATGAGATTTGAACCTCTTCATTCCTAATGTTGCTTCCATCGAGGACTTCAGGGATGGTTTCCGTCCCCTTGCGGGGTAATGAGATTTGAACTGTAAATTTCACTCCGCCTTCAATTAACTTCATCGTTTCCGTCCCCTTGCGGGGTAATGAGATTTGAACCATCATTGGGTCAATCTTTCAAGGATATCGGTCATCTCAGTTTCCGTCCCCTTGCGGGGTAATGAGATTTGAACCCCCTAGCGCTGAAAGCCTTGACTTGTAAGGCTTTCAACACCCCAAATCTGAGGGGGTCGGCTAAGGGGTCAAATAATCGAGAATTGCTGTCAATAAACCACCCTCAGACAGGGCTGAAACCCTTGTACGGAAAGGCATCTGAGGGGGTCAACGAGACTATGCGGTTTTCAAGGATCGGAAGACCCCCTCAAAAACGGGAGCTTTAGGTTAAGAATAGCCGATTTCTAGAGATTTGGCCATAGAAACGAAACGTTCTGCAACATTTTGACAAAAAAAGAGCTTCTGTATCAAGCGCTACTCTAGTGATGTCTATACCGTCGCAAAAACGTTTACACAAAGGCAACTTTTGAGACGCTGATGTATCAGTTATCAACCTCTTTTGTATGGCGATCCTGGTTTTTCCCGTTATGGATGCAAGGGAAGGCTGGCAGGACGACTGTCAGCTAGAGCGGGTAGGGCGAGTTTTGCCCGCTTCTCATTGTTGACAAACCATTCAAAAGCTTCTCCTTCAGGTGTTGGGTCTGGTGTAGCGCGTGGGTAATGAACAGCGGCATTGTCTTCAAAGCCCTTGCTACAACGGCAAAAAGCCGCAATAAAAGAGATTTGTTCAAATCTTTGCCCTTTGCCGTAGGCGGTTGCTACAGCCTTTTTATATTCATCAATACACTCTGCTGCGTCAGCGCCCTGGTTTGAAACAGGCATCAGCGATCGGTAGAACTGGTTCCAGTCGGTCCCTAGCCTCAGATCTGTTTCCTTCCAGTTGATATCTAGCCAAACGCTGCCAAAACCCAGGGGCTTGCCGCCGCCCAAGCGGTGGTAATGAATGTCTGGCGAGGCTAGTAGCCATAGCAAGGCCCCCAGTTCAACGGAAGACAAATTGCTGACATCTAGGTCAAATTCAAACTCTGTTTCAGGTTTGACCCAGCCTTTGATAGAGCGATTTTGTTTGTCTAGGTTTTCCGCCTCATCTTTACAGGGCCTGCGATATTCTTGATAGTGGCCGTTGTCAGGGATTTGTGTTCTATCCTCCGTTGGCGTATTCCAATAGCTGGTGGGTAACCCAGAATGATGAGGGTAAACCTTCCGCCCCCTCAGAGCTTGGTCATCGTATTTATATCCCTCGGCTTTGTCATCACCTTCTTCAAAGGGTTTTCCCATGGCATCATTTGCACCATAGAACCTGACTTGCTCGGGCTTAGGCTGCCCTAAAATCGCTAGGGGAACCGTTGCTGCTTCATCGCCAAAATCCTCGATGGCATCTTCCCTTCGACAGGTGACACTATGAACCCGCAAATGGCCTTTGTAGGAACCTTTGCCCTTTTGCTTGACCCAGCCAAAAACGCGATCAGCAGGTGAAAGCTGGTCAAATGCTGTAGCGGGTTTAAGGCTGGGATGAATTATTTCCGACGGGGAAAGTTCATATAGGCCGCGAGAAATCATGACCGGGTATAAGTCTTGAATTGACCCATTTTCACTAACACGCGCATAGCAGAGGGTACCTTCTGAAAGTTGTCTTTCGCTGTCTCCTTCTGTCACCTGACGCGACCAACCGGCGGTACCTCCCAATGCGGCAGGGCACGGCAGGCCGTTCTTAAAGTCAGCATTATTTTGATAGCTTTCAATTAGATTGCTCCAGCGTTTTCTCATGTTGTCAGATAAAGGAATTCTGACCTCATTGTCTGTGGCAAAGAAAATTCGCTCATCGTGCTTGTTTTTAATGTTTTTATTGGTGACACAGACATATCCCTCAAACTGACGCATGGGCTTGCCAGTCGGTCTGTGCTGACCGTAGCCTTCAGGGCGAGTGGCGGGAGGATGGTGTCCTAGTGCATGGCCATAGGGGACAACTTTGCGAACTTTCCAATACTTAAAAGTTGTCCCTTTAGAAAATTCTTCGGCCCAAAACTTGACCCGTTGTTTATGTATAGGGAGGTGGCTGCTGCCAGCAAGGGTAATCGCGTGTCTATCTAGGCCAGTGCTACTTCTGTCCCACCGGCGTAGCCAAGCAGCATACATGGGATCTCCATATTGAGGTTTTCCATCGTTAGATATGCGTGATGTGCCGGGATACAAACAAACCTGACCACTTTCAATTCGAGCCGGGATCATGTTTAGCCCCTCTTTAGCAGGGAGGCGGTAGGCTAACAGCTTGTCATGGCTTTCAAACACCGAGAGCCTTGAATTAGTCACTGCTTCGTAGGCTGACCGCAACATGCCCTTAATCGAGGTAGGCGGCAGGTAGGGCTTGCCATCAGCCCCGATGCGAACCGGGAATGTTTTATGACCATTGGCATCTTCACTCATCTCAGCGGCATCGGAAATCAGCAGCGGGGTGACGGTGGTGAGCTTTACGGCAATACGCCCCGTCCAACGATTGGGCAGGTAGCGCCCGTGGCCTTTGGGTTTATCATCGCCCAGTTCACTTCCTACTCCATCACGGGGTAGCGCTGGCACAAAGTTGTAGGGGTTGTGAAAGAAATCAGGATTCACCGCTTTGGGCGTGTCAACCGGCTGGATGCGTGCGGTGAGCGCTGTAAGGCTGGCATCCTTCCAGGGTTTACCCGCCTCGCGCAGCTTGAGGACAAGATCGCCCTCCTCTTCAAAGTCCACCTGGAGGGTACCGCTGGGGGTATCTTCAATTTTTTCGCGCAGGGCTTCAGCAATTTGGTCAGGAGGAATCGACTCAAACTTGAGTGAGCGATACTGGCCCTTAGCATTGGTGAAGAAAAACTCAATGCTCTTGGTGGTATTACCTCTCCTATTTGTCTTGCTTTTGAGCTTTAGCGTTCCTGTCGTTGTCATCAGGCTACCTCCAGTTTCACCAAGCGTTCTTCAATCACCGCCACGTTGCCGTAGTCATCGACAGCGTCCAGATACTCACGAGTTTTCAGATAAACCCGCTGATCTTGCGCAAAACCCTGAGCCAAAGGAATGTCGAGCTTACCAATGCGGGCATCGGCCAAGCGTTGCCAAGACTCAGCACTGGGCTGGCTCCTAGCTCTCTCTCCCCAGAGTAGGTACTGCTGCGGCAGACACTCACAGGCTTGAGGTTTTGTGGCTGCAAATCCGTTTAGGGACTGCTGAGCGGTTTCTGCAATCAGGGCTGCATCTCCCACCCCAGCCAGGCGGTTGAGCCAACGCAGTTCGCAAACAGCATTAAACAGGCGGGCTTCAAACACGTCAGTCAGGTCAAGGACGCGATCACCAGCATCCCGGAGCGTGCCATCGGGGGCCAGCCGTGCCAAGGTGCAGCTCTGGGGCGAATAGAGCAGGGCGATCGCACCTTCTAGTGCCTTCTGACAGGCTGCGATCGCATCTATTAAGGACATTGGCCCATCGGCCCGGTAGCGATACAGGGTGGTTTCTTGAGTAGTCATGTGGCCTCCTTCTGAGCATCAACCCATTTCTGCCATTCCTGGGTGAGATCATTTAATAACGAGTCATCCAGACTATCGAGATTTGGTGTAATAGTCTTTTCGCCGTCCAGCTCATCTAAACCATTAAGGCCGGTACCCTGGGCCACCATCTCAGTCACCTTCACCGTGCCCATGCCGCGATTGGTGCCGTAGCCGATAGGAATTTTGCGGTGGGCAAAGTCTCGCAGCACTAGCAGGAGAAGGGCGATCGCAGGCTTTACGATCTTGGGATGGTATTTACATAACCGATCCACGTCAAGAAATAGGCCAATGGATTCCCAGGAAACGCCAATGGGTTCCAAAACGCTGTACAACATGCTGTCGGCAGCTCCCCCCGTCCAGCGATCAATGGCGACATGCATGGCAGGCTGCAACGTCTGAAACGGCTTGTCTCTACCGCCCAATGCTGTCGCTAAGGTTTTCTCGAACTGGGTAAAGGTACCGTTGATTGCTTTGGGCGTATTTTCTACCGCTGCCCAATTGCTAGCAGTCATCTCTAACGTGGCGTAGCAGTCATCCACCGCCAGGGCACCAATCTTCCCTTGGGACTCTGGTTTTTTGCTATTGGGCTGGGGTTCGTTTTTCTCGGCGGAGCCAAAAAGAATTTCGACCAGAGGAACTTGCAGTTGCTGGTTGAATTTTGTCTCTGAATCAATCTCCAAATGACACACGGTGCGAACAATGCGCTCTGCATGGGCGCGTAGCACCCCTTTGATAGAGCTGCCTGGAATCACGAACCGCACCCCCGCATCTACCTGACTCACCAGAGGTAAGATATCCACCGCCAGGCCATCCCCCTCGGTCTTAACCATGACCGGGTCGCGGGGTTCCCATCCCAAGGTGAAATTAAGTCGGGCGGGGGGCAGGTAGGGAGCAGCTTGCCTTAACTGGTTCCAGTCTTGAGGAGAGACCTGATCCAGCAGAGCCTCGAAGAGCCCATCAGCACTGTTGAGGTCTTGACGGTGAATCTGGATGTCTGTGAGCTGCACTTTCCCCAGGCCGCGCGTTTTGGCCGCACCGATGCGAATATCGCCCTGCTCTAGGGCTTGCAGCACCTGCCACAGTTCGGCGGGGTCATGGCTTTTCTGACAATCCAGAGTGATTTCGAGGGGAATACTTACACCCTTGGGCAAAATGGCGCGGTTGTACTTAAACCCCTCGGCGGCGGCCCCGGTGTAGCGATCAATGCCGACCCCTTCGCGAATTTCGATGCGCTGACCTTTCCCCAGGGTGATTTCGGCATCCTCCACCAAAATAAAGCTGGCTCCCCGGTGCTCGCTGTCATGGTCGCCCCAATAATCCCTCACCTGATCTAGGTCTCTGGATTGCGCCATCCAGCCGCGTAGGGCACCGGCCAGGCTGGTGCCAGGGAGATAATAGTGGCCTCGGCCATTGACCGCTAGGGCTAAGTCAGTGTCGACATCGCCACCGATGCTCCCGACATGCAGCGGGGTCAGGGCGGTGAGGGTGGTGGAGATTTTCCAGCGGGTTTCGATTTTGCGGGCCATGGTTTTTGGGAGATGGGGGAGAGGGGGAGAGGGGGAGAGGGAGATGTAGGGGCAGACCCATGTGTCTGCCCTAGCGGGGAATGGGGAGAGAACGCCTTGCGAGGTCTTCGAGGTGGCGTTTGTGTGCCCGAATAATGGCATCGACCAGGGTTCGCACCGCCTCGGCCCAGAGTTCTGTACGCAGCTCCTGATCGCCGTTTGCTGTGATGGTCAGCTTGTCCACCGTTGGTTGGTCAAACCCCAGATGCGCCCACACCCGGTCCTCCTCTGTGGCTGATAATTGTCGAATGGTATCTAGACTGCCCTGGGGCCATTTGGCTTCGCGGTTTTCTACGTTCTCCAGTGCTGTTAACCACTGGGGAACGGGGTTTTGAGCATTCTGTCCCAGCAGGCGACCGACAGCAGAACGTAAGCTGCCCAGTTGGCTCATCGGTGGATGGCTTTTGGGTTGGTTGTCCTTATCCAGAGTAATTTTGATGCCGAGGATGCGCTCCCTGGCAGTGGCATCGGCGGCGATCGCAAAGGCCTTTTGCTGAATCATCTCTCGCCATGCCGCCCGCTCAATTAAACGAGCGTACTCAAAGGAGGCGTGTCCCTTAGCAATGGGGGTAAAGCTTGTGCCAGGTTGATGGGATGTCGGCGCTTGGCGTGTTTTGCCTGCCAGGGCGGTCATCAGCAATGGGTCGTTGAAGCAAATTTGGCCGTAGCCTTCAGCCCGGCGATCGCCGATGCCCCTGGCCTCAAGCTCGGCTAGTTTTTCAGGCTTTGGTAGATCGCCTTCGATTTCATAGACTGCACAGCTCCCCGCCTGAAAGCCCAGCATCGACGGGCGGGGCAAGCCCCAGCGCACCTGCCAAGCTTCAGTGCGGTGCGATCGCATCATTACTGACAATAGCCCGACTTCGGGACGCTCCTGTAGTTCAACCCCCAGCTCAGCAGCCAATGCCGATCTGAAATCCTTAGGCGATGTAGTGGAACTCAAGGCGGAATTCCGCAGTAGCACATCCGACAGGCACCAGACGTAAAGCAGCTTGTTGGCGACAGGCTTGATGGGCTGACTCACTGGGGGTTGGGGGCTGATTTGCACCACGCCGTACTGGTCTTTTTTCGATTGCCCAATGGATACTTGGCCGTTGAGCGCTTGCCACCAATCGCCAGAGGTATTGTCTAACTGTTCTTTGAGAGTATCGGGAAGCCGCAGCTCTGCTTGCAGGATGGTACCCGCCGGAATTGCCTGATAGCTATAGATGCCGCCCACCTCGCGGGTGGGTCGCTGTACCTTATCTTGAATGGTGTTGTGGGTAAACAGCTCTAGAGAAACAGTTTTGTAGGCTGGTAGCTCAGCGCCATCCGTTAGCCCCACATAGCCGCTGCGCTCACTTTTGATTTGAACGTTGCCGGGATCAGCTTCTTCAAAGCGGTTGTAAATGCCCTGGCCCTTACTCAGTCCGCCACTGGATTTTTCACTGAAGATACAGAGAGGGGTGGGGCGACCAGCGGTGGCCTCAACGGCAATGGTGGCATTGGTGATCACTAGCTCGCTACTGGCGATCGCCTGGCTAAGGTTGATATGCCCTCCCAGGGTTTTGTGCAGATAGCGTAGCAGGTACCGCCCTGGAATAAAGTCTAAGGTCTGCACCACGTTACCCACAGTGCGGGCTGGAATGACAACAGGGGAGGTGGTGGTCAGGGTGAGGGGAATCGCCCACCAGGTCGAATCTTGGGCAGGCTCATGGGAGCCGGTATTTTTGAGCTCAGGCGGATACCACTGAGGCGGAACACCCACTTTAGTGTGGTGAGCACGTAGCCATTCGAGCCATTCAGTCGATTTGCTATCTAGCTCAATCTTGCACAGGCCGTTGCCCCGCCGCCGCTTGCCGCCCAGGCGTTCTACCATCTTTGCTCCAGCCACCACCAGGGCATAGGCGGCTTTTTGCTGATCTTCAGTGAGTTGCACTTCAGAAAAATCAAGGGCGCAGTGGTTCGCTGTCAGCACCGCATCCATTCTGACCAGTTCTTCGATGCGAAAGCAGTCTGGCATAGCCGACCCTGTCTCTGGATTGATCGCTACCCCAGGCTTCATAAAGGCGATCGCGGGCTTCAGCGCAGGCTTAGCCCTAAGCACCTCGCGAAGAACTGCATCCAACCGAGCAGAGCGAATTTGCAGCAGGGCCGGACGAGGCATTTGTTCGATCTGTTCTTGGTCTTGCTCCTGATTTTGAGGATCGAGTAGGGCGGGCTGGTCGCCAAACAGCAGGTTCACCCACTGGTGCCATGTTCCCCGGCTATCACCGCCATCTATGGCCAGGGCTACCTGTTCGCAGCCGTCTCGGAGAATGCCCGTCAGAGTTTTAGCGGGAATATAGGGCAAATCGTCTGTGTCGCGTTGCACAACGCGGTCAATCTCACCCCGCCCCGCCCCTGCGCCCACATGCCAGTCGCTCTCCATCAAGATTTTGAGAGTGAAGTCTGTCGCAGGATTCAGGCTCATGAGTTCACCCCCTCTGGCTGTTGAACTGGGTCAGTCTTGTCATTTTTCAAGAAATCCATGGCTTCTAGGGCATCTAAAAAGGAGGTAACAAATACCTCTCCAGAGTCGTCAGTGGTGGCGTGGAAGAGAGAGTCCCTAGCCTCAGATTCGGCGAATTTGGCCAGGTCGTAGCGCTGGCGAATCAGCCCATACTGGGCATCGGCAGCGTCTTTACCCCTGAACAGGGCCTCTCGCAGGAGGTGATATTGGCTGCTTGATAGCGGCGGCGGATGTTTCTGTTCTGTGGTTTCTGAAGTGGTCTGCTCCTTGCGATCGCCCAGAGCTTTGCCCTGCTTCAGCCACTGAACCCGTTGGTTCAATGTTTCCCAGTCGTGGAGCGTAGCCCAGGCATATCCCTCTGCCTGCTGGAGGTGTTCCAAGTCGCTAACGATGTAGGGGCGGTTATACAGCCGGGTCTGCGCCTCGGGCGTGAGCTTAGCCTGGATCGCCTCTAGGTCAATGCCAGTGGTGTCGTAGAGAATATGGAAGTCGAGGGCGGAGCAGGGAAAGGGGGTGTCCTTAGAAATCTTGTCGGTTGGCGGGCAGGTGATCTGTTGCTTCACCTGTTTGGCGGAGCGAATCAGCTCTGCGGCTAGGCTGTAGGCCACCGAGAAGGGGAAGTGACGCTTGACAATCGCCACACCAGCACAGGCCGAAAGCCGATCCACACCAAACGCGGCTTTCGCTATTGGTGCAATGCTCTCATGAGCTTTGGTTTGCTGCTCAAATGCCTGAAGAAACGCTCGGGTAAATTCCAGAGCGTAATGCCCATCACAGACCACGGTGAGGTCGTCCCCCCCGAGGATGAGCGGCACCACTGGCACCGCCCCATCTTTCTTGTCTGCCGGAAACACTTCATCTAATGCCCGGATGAATGCCGCTTCTGTGCATTTATCCAGGGCCAGGGAAAATTTGCGATAGGTGTTGATGTAGTTGCGATCGCTGGTGTCGTCACCCAGGTATCTCTCAAAGTTCAAGAAGATCTGGCCCAAACCATTGCCATCGGCATGGACAATCCCCAGCCAGGAGCGCGGGTCAGATGTGGCGTCGTCTTTCAGGAGTCTATCGCCAGAACTGGCGGCAGAACCCTGATCACCTTTTTGCCCCTCATCCACCAGCTGATCAATTTGTCTCGTTAGGCGTGGATCTAGCTTTGCTAGGCGCTCTTTAGCCTTGGGCGCAAATAACCACTTGGCATGATTCACCTGGGAAATCGCGCGGTGCCTGCCTCCCTCTGGCACGCGGGCACTGGCGGGCAACCCACTGGAAGTACACTCCGCCACAATCGGCAGCCGCAAAAAGCGGTTTTCTGGGGAGGGAAAATGCGATCGCTCTGTTTCCAGCTTGCGATGAACCTTTTGGATGGCTTCTGCCAGCGCACCATGCTTGCCCAGAGTCCCCACCTTTTCATAAACCCCGGCAATGGTTAACCCAGGGGCCTCAACCAATGCCCGGCGGGTTACCTCCCGAATAATGGATTGAGCAACTTCCTGAGTTTTTGTCAGGAACAACGCCTTCCCGGAGGCCGCAGTGAGAATTTCAACCGCCTGATCGGACTCCTCAATGGGAGGATTCTTAGCCGGGTCGAGAAGAATCTGCCTGAGCCGAGTAGAATCCGTCCAAACTTCAAAGCCTCGCTGTTCTGCCGGAGCGGCGATCGCCTCTAAAACCCACTGAGTGCCCGACCGATAGGTAAGTTCAGATGCACCAATGTTTTCTCTGAGCTTATTGGTGGAAAAAATATAGTCTTGATTGCTAGAAGTCTCAATAATGACGAGATATAGCTCGGTTGTAGGCGTTGTTTTAGGCATGATGTCACAAAGTTTCAGCCAATGAACCCCAGGTCAGGTTCCTTTAGAGAATCAGCCGCCCATGAGGCAATTCCGGAAAGTATCGTGAATTTAGTTCCACGCCTACCTATCTGGGCGGCAAAGACTCTCCTCGCGCCCAGAGTACCTCCGGCAAGATTCCCATGCGACCTAAGCTAGCGACGATCCGCTCAAACTACCGCTAATTGCCACAATCTTTACAGAATCACCAGAAATGGCAGGAGGGAAAAGGATGAAGGATGAAGGCAGAAGGATGAAGGCAGAAGGATGAAGGCAGAAGGATGAAGGCAGAAGGATGAAAAACAAACCGCTCCATCTCCCCATCTCCCCATCTCCCCACTCCCCCACTCCCCCACTCCCCCTACATCCCCACCTCGCTAGCCAGAGCCATCGCCCGCTCAAACGCCTTCACCGCCAAGCCTCGATCGCCCATCGTCTGGTACAGCAACCCCAAATACTTGTAGGCCGACACCTCTAGCGATTTCGCCCCCTGCTTTTTCAAAATGTCGATTCCAGCTTTTAGGTGGGCCAGGGCGGCATCATACTGACCCAGCTTCATCAAGGTTTCGCCCAGGTTGGCCAGGGTCAACCCCTCGCCCAACGGATCGCCAATCTGGCGGGCAATTGCCAGGGTCTGTCTGTAGTGCTCTACCGCCTGCTCATACTGGCCCAGTTCACTTTCGGCATTGGCCAGGTTACCCAGGGCCGCCGCTTCGGCCCGCTTTTCGCCAATCTGGCGGGCGATTGCCAAATCTTGCTGATGATAGGTCGCCGCCTGAGCGTAATCGTGTAGGTCGTCATAGACGTTACCGATGCTCCCCAGAGCCGCTCCTTCCCCAGCCACATCGCCCATAGCTCTGACCAGGGCCAGGTTTTGATGGTGGAACTCCAGGGCTTGCTCTGGGTGGCCCAGTTGCTGGTGGGTGTTGCCCAGCCCTTGTAGGGCACGGGCTTCGCCTGGGCGATCGCCCAGGGTTCTGGCCAATTCCAGGTGCCTTTGGTAGTGCTCTAGCGCCAGGTTGAACTGCCCCAGGGAGAGGTAGAGATTTCCCAAGTAGCCCACGGCGTTGGCTTCTCCCTGGCGATCGCCTACCTGTTGCGCGATCGCGATCGCCGTCTCGTAACACTGAATCGCATGGGGATTGTCGCCCACAGCACTTAAGGTGTTGCCCAGGTTACTCAGAGCCTGCCCCTCACGAGGGCGATCGCCCATCTCCTGTACAATCGCTAACTGCTGCCGCAATGCCTCGAACGCCTCGCCGTAGCTCCCCAGGGCGTGGGCCACTACCCCCAAATTGCCGTAGGCCAACCCCATCCCTAGCTTGTCACCAATCGCCTCGGCGATCGCCAGCTGTTGTCGGTAGCAGTCTGCCGCCTGAGGGTACTGGCCGATGGCGCTATGGGCGTTGCCCAGGTTGCCCAGGGCGTGGAGGGTGCTCTGGGAATGGGCCAGGCTTTGGGCGATGGCCAGGTGTCGCTGGTGGTAGGCCAGTGCCTGTTCAAAGTCGCCCGTGGCAAAGCACCCGTTGCCCAGACCACCTAGAGCGTTGGCCTCGCCCATGCGGTCGCCAATCTCTCTCGCAATTTGCCGTTGCTGATCAAAATAGTAGGTTGCCAACTCGTACTCCCCGAGGCTATAGCAGGCGCTGCCCAGTCCCCCCAGGGCGTTGCTCTCCCCCTGGCGATGGCCGATTTTCTGCGCCAGGGCCAGGTGTTGCTGGTGGTAGGTTTTGGCCTGCTCGTACTGGCCCAGAGCTTGGTAGCAGCTGCCCACATTGCCCAGGGCCGATCCCTCCAGCTCCAGGTCGCCCTCCGCACGGGCCAGGGCCAGGTGCTGGCGGTGGTACTCCAGCGCAGTCGCGTAGTCCCCCTGGGACTCGTAGATATTGCCCAGACTGCCCAGGGCAATGCCTTCGCCACTGCGCAGCCCCGCCTTGCGGGCAATCGCCAGCCACTGCTGTTGGTAGTCGATGGCGGCGGCATAGTCGCCCAGGGCATAGCGAATTTCGCCCAGGTGGCTCAGCACCATGCCTTGTTCTACTGGGGTACCCACGGGTTGCAAGATGGCCAGGCTGCGATCGCAGTACTCCTGGGCCTGCCCATAGTTGCCCTGGGCCTGGTACATGGCCCCTAGAAATTGCAGCAAGCGTCCTTGCCACAAGGGATCCACATGATCCACCAGGGCGGTATAGAGTTCCATCTGCTCAGGCAGATAGCCCCACAGCTTGAGCTGGTAATGCAGCTGGGCCTGGGCGGGGGTATCTAGCTCGTGCAGCATCAGGTGCAGCGCCCGCTGCCATTCTTCAATCTCGCAGAGGTGGTAAAACGCTTCCAGGTAGCCCCGCACCTGCTCCAGGTTTGAGCCTTCTGCCGGGGGCTGGTAGCGGGTCAGCCAGTTGACAATGGCCTGCCAGTGGGTGCGGCGGGTGCGGGGCTGCACGTGGCGAATGCGGGCCGGGTCAATGCCGAGAGAGGAGAGCACGTAGAAAGAGGGAAGAACGAAAAACGAAGAACGAAAAGAAGATTAAGCTTTGGCGCGGTTAGCTAAGGTGACGAAAATAGCGATGAGTTCGTTGGCTTCGGTCATTAAGCTGGTCAATTTCTGAGGTGCTACGAGATTAGCATCGGCAAGCAGTTCTAGCCAATAGACAGACTCTTCTAGCTCTTGGAGTCCGCCGCCTACTTTGCTGATGTACTCAGCTTTGGAGCGCGATCGCACGGCTTCTCGATAATGTGCCCCTACGGAGGTACCACTCCGTAGAAGCTGTTTACCCAAAACCTGAGCCTCGGTGCTTTTCGGCAATGAGCCATAAAGCTTGATGATCCGTAGGGCAAATGTCTTCGTTCGCTGCCGCAAGTCTTCCGGTTGAGAATTTTCGCTAACAGGCATTTTTAGCAGGTAGCTCAGCTTGCCTAGAGTACCCAGGGGGAGGAAGAAAGAATGAAAAAGGAAGAAAGAAGAACGAAAAGGGACTGCCGACATGCTCGATGTTGACCACAAATTTTCTATTTTCGTTTTTCCATCTACCCTCCGGGAAGGGCAAGCCCTACGTTCTTTAGTTCGGTTTCCGTCCCCCAGGGGAGAAAGAAGGAAAAAGGAAAAAGGAAAAACGAAGGGCATTTGGCCAAGATGAAGCGTGTTGACCACAAATTTTCTATTTTCGTTTTTCCATCTTCGTTCTTTAGTTCGGTTTCCGTCCCCTTGCGGGGTAATGAGATTTGAACTAGACGAAAATGGAGACCTGAATGTCAACACGGGAGGATGGTTTCCGTCCCCTTGCGGGGAATGAGATTTGAACTCGTACAAGGTTACAGTGATGCATCACAATCTGGTGTTTCCGTCCCCTTGCGGGGTAATGAGATTTGGACCTTTGGATTCTTCCTTGGAAGAATTTCAAAGTTGATGTTTCCGTCCCCTTGCGGGGTAATGAGATTTGAACCTTCCTGAACCTTCAGGGTGGGCATTCAAACACTCGCGTTTCCGTCCCCTTGCGGGGTAATGAGATTTGAACACAAGTCTTAGGAGACTTTTGTTTATGTCACGTTCTATCGGTTTCCGTCCCCTTGCGGGGTAATGAGATTTGAACCCAAATGACTAAGTTAGTTAGAGTTTCTTTGATTGTTTCCGTCCCCTTGCGGGGTAATGAGATTTGAACGATCGCTAAGGTCCTTCAATTAGGACTTCCTCAGAAGTTTCCGTCCCCTTGCGGGGTAATGAGATTTGAACGACTTGGTTTCACCGTTGCGCTCGCGCAAGCCTTAGGTTTCCGTCCCCTTGCGGGGTAATGAGATTTGAACGATGTCAATAGATATGAGTTTGAGGATTACGGAGAGTTTCCGTCCCCTTGCGGGGTAATGAGATTTGAACCACAGCTATTCATGGTACACCTGGTATTCGTCGAGGGCAGTTTCCGTCCCCTTGCGGGGTAATGAGATTTGAACTCTGGGATACTTTCTTCAACAAAAGAAGGAAGGAAGAGTTTCCGTCCCCTTGCGGGGTAATGAGATTTGAACCTTTACCAGTTCAATATGAGCTAAAGATGTCCAGTTGATCGTTTCCGTCCCCTTGCGGGGTAATGAGATTTGAACATGGTTCTTTGATCCAATGGATCATCAGTTGTACTTGTTTCCGTCCCCTTGCGGGGTAATGAGATTTGAACAGGCGCATAACAGTAAAGTAAAGGCTAACCACAAAGTTTCCGTCCCCTTGCGGGGTAATGAGATTTGAACGTATGAGCAAATGATGATTCGCGAGACGATGTATAAGCGTTTCCGTCCCCTTGCGGGGTAATGAGATTTGAACTTTCAACAGGTACTCATTGGTTACCAGAAAGCTACTTTGGGTTTCCGTCCCCTTGCGGGGTAATGAGATTTGAACCAGATGGCTCGTATAAGGTTGTCGAGTGTGAGAGTAATGAGTTTCCGTCCCCTTGCGGGGTAATGAGATTTGAACTTGGTTACCAGAAAGCTACTTTGGCTAGGTTTTTAAGTTTCCGTCCCCTTGCGGGGTAATGAGATTTGAACCGTTCACTTTGAACGGCTTTAATTCCGATACATTCCAGTTTCCGTCCCCTTGCGGGGTAATGAGATTTGAACAGTTGCAATCATTTATCCAAAGAATGGAGACCATAGTTTCCGTCCCCTTGCGGGGTAATGAGATTTGAACATTACCCTATTTGAGCCACTTAGCAAAAAGACTTCAAGTTTCCGTCCCCTTGCGGGGTAATGAGATTTGAACTATTCGGTTCACGATGCCCCCCCCTCCGGGGGCGACGTTTCCGTCCCCTTGCGGGGTAATGAGATTTGAACAAGAGGAGGCCCTCGTTGAAGGAGGGTGCTCCCGTTTCCGTCCCCTTGCGGGGTAATGAGATTTGAACTTTATTCCACAATGCTGAAGGGTTCACTTTCGAGTTTCCGTCCCCTTGCGGGGTAATGAGATTTGAACCCCCTCGATCTAGAACCCTTGCAGGGCAAGGCTTTCAACACCCCAAATCTGAGGGGGTCTAATCTAAGGTCAAATAATTGAGAATTCATGTCAATAACCCCTCTGCCAACAGGGCTGAAACCCTTGTACGGAGCGGCATCTGAGGGGGGCAACGAGACTATGGGGTTTTCAAGGTTCGCCAGACCCCCTCAGGTTAGCCGTTCAAACTCAAAGCGTCAACCTCTCAATGCTAACGTTAACAATTCTTCTGGCCGATGTGGGTCAAAATTTCTCGTACCACCCCACTCCTGCCTCGGCAGCTCACCAGCAAAACATCCCCCGATAGCGCCCCTAGCTTCCTCAGTCGCACAACGCTATCGGTCTGCTTATGCCGCATGTAGCCCGTAATCAACACAATCAGGTCACAGTCAGAAATTTTGGCCTTTATGTTGCTTCTCCCAATGCTGTGCTTCTCAAAGGGCGGCAACTCTACCCAGTGGAGCAGGCCATGGCGCTTCACTAGCTGATGAATCACCCCCCGCCGGGTTGAGTCATGCCCACCGACCAGAGCCAGTTTAGTGCCAGATACGTCAATCGTTGCCAAATCTACCGATAGCGCTTTCTCCGCGTTATCCGCCTGCTTAACTAACGGCTTTGGCAAAGCCAAGGGCTGAGCCTCAAAAGTGATATCGGGCCAGCAGGCAGCCTCAATCGCAGGCGGCCCCGCTTCCAGTAACGTCAACAGCTCAAACAGCTCTTGCAGCAGGTCTTCAAGCTCCCAAATTTCGAGCTGTAGATCGTCTCGTTCTGCTTTCATTTCCTCATAGCGTGCCTGCAACCCCCGATTTTCTAAACTCAGCTGGTGCCGCATTTGGTTCATTTGGTGGGTGATCCCATTGCATTCGGCCCTCAGCGCTGACAGCCTGCGCATTAAGCCTTGCTTTTCTCGTCGGTCGGCCCCTGAAATGCCCCTGAATAAAAGCCAAACCTGGTGATTAAGAGACGTTGGCACTCGTCTAAACCACTTGAAATAATGCATCATTGCAGCACCCCATCGACAGGTTTAACCCAAACAGAAGCGTTTTCGACTAACCGCTCCAGGGCGGCAAAAATGGTGCGATAGTGGCCAACTAGCTCTTGCCCAGCTTGGCAGTCCAGATATCCGCACCGAACTGCAACTTGCACCCAGGTCTGCATTTCTGCCGCCTCCGCCTGAGCATCGCTGAGCTTAGCGACAAAAGCCTTGCGGTAGCGGCGCTTGCCCCAGGCTTCGGCAATGCTGGCACACACCGATCGCGACGCCGTCAGCGACTGCCGGGTTAGCAGGTCTTGCTCTTCCTCCGGAAACCCTCGGGAGAGGCGGTATATATCCACCGAGCAGTTGAACGCCAGTTGGTAAACCTGAAGCTCTTGGTAGCTGTGAATGAAGTCGTGCATGGTGGTTTTTCCTTTAGAGATGAAGAGTGGGGGAGCGGGGGAGTGGGGGAGTGGGGGAGTGGGGGAGTGGGGGAGTGGGGGCGGGCAGGGTGCATAACGCTAAGGGGAGGCTCCGCACGCTAAGGGGAGGCTCCGCCAACGCGCGGAAATGCACCCCATAAGAATCGTGATCCCCCCCTCTCCCTCTCTCCCCATCCCCCCTCTCCCCATCCCCCCTACGCCGTCGCCCGCCAAACTGCCCCCTGGCTCCCCTGTCGCCGCTTGGCCGTCGCCATTGCGCTTGCCATCAGCTGATCGAGGGCTACATAAATACAGCGATAGCGGTCATACAAGCCTTGCCCCACACCAGCCGTGAGATACCCAGCAGCGATAGCAGCTTCAATCCAAATTTGCATCTCGGCTGCCTCCAGTTGAGCCGTGCTGAGGTGCCCAATCAAGGCTGCCAAATTGCGTCGTTTACCCCAGGCCGCAGCAATGTTGGCGCGCACGGCACGAGAGGTCGATAGGAGCTTTGCCGCCAGGTAAGTGTCGAAACCCTGAGGAAATTGGTGGATCAGGCGATACAAATCAACCGAACCCTCGAAGGCCAGCTGATAGACCTGAAGGTCTCGATAACTGTGAACAAAATTCTGCATGGTGATTTCTCCAGTCAAACAATAAACTCCCGGTTCGCTCATTTTTGAGTGAGGTCGGCCAATTAGGTTAGATTTGGGCTATGGAAACTCCTCTAACCGTTATCACAGAACGGGTTGACGATATTCCCCTGCTG
>NZ_SMDQ01000025.1 GCF_012911975.1 Nodosilinea sp. P-1105
CACCCCTTCCTAGCGTTTCTTTCTCTCTCCACTTCTCGCCCTCAGAGCCTCTTTCCCATGTCTAGGTCGGAAGAGCCGCTTTTTTCACGGCGACTTGGTTTCACAGTTTCCCATTTTGCGGAGGGTTTCGCACCCTGCGTAGAGATTCTTGTGGCAAAAGATCCCAGGGTTTTTCAAAAAACCTGGGATCTGGATCCTCCCAGCCCCTTATTCATCACATCACCATGTCAAACGTCATCCCCCATAGCGAATTCTACGAGCAGCTCCCCTCTGGCGACCTGCCTGGCCCAGCGCCCGCCGACCCCCGTGAGCCCGTGCGGGTCATACTACTCGGCACCGCCAGCGGCATGGAACTCATTATCGCCCACCTGCACCACATCGGCTTTGCCGAACCCCGCGCCTGGAGCAAACTACAGCTCGCCCCCACCACCAGGCAGCCCATGCGCATTCTCACCAAGTGGATTCGTCGCTGAGCCTACACACGCCCTCTACAGGTTGATCAGTCCCACCCCTCCCTCAGTCCCCACTCAGAACCAGTGGCCGACGGCACAATCGACGCCACCTCCACATCGGGCACCGTGGCCACCAGGTTTGCAGCGGCTGGAATAGGAAGATTTCGCGGGCATGGTCTCTGGCGGCGCTCCAGGTATTCGCCAGTGCCCGAATCCCCTCGGCGCGGGTGCGACCGTCTTCGATGATGCTGGCGTCGTCGCCCTGGCCCAGGCGGGCGGACGGGATACCAGCCAGCTACCGGCAGCTCTGGAAAGTGCCAAGCAACAATTACTGGAGGCTCTGAGTTAAACAGGGAGTAATCGGTCCTTCATTCGTCGTCAAAAGCCCAAGAACCCTGGAATCTGTACTGGTGTTCCAGGCTCTAGGCACCATCCGCCCAAAATAAAAATGTCTGACCCCAAAAAGCCCCCTGGAGTCAGACATATTTACCTGTGAGGATACGTTCTTGACAGCGATGAACTATGGCCCAAATGCCCCCAAGTGAACCATAGAACCCGTGCTGCCTCTCTCCTCCAGAATTAATCCTATTGTCGCCGGGGATAGGGGCAGCGACGTCGAGGTATCTACTGAATTCAGCCAAACAGCGGACAGATTAATCAGGTGGTAATTCCGTAAAATTACCGGTGTGACATGACTAATTCTCGGTGAACTGAACCGATGCTCTAAAAGATGGTGAGATCCCACTCGGCGTCGGTGAACCCCTCGGGACCGACCAGGTCAGCCCGGATGGTTAGGTAGCGATTGCAATAGATCGAAGACTGCTTAAAGCGGGGGTTAGGCTTCCCCATCTGAGCATCTTGTTCGGCGTAGGCTTCCAGGTATTCTGGGGCGATCGCCAGAGGCTGTAGCTGGGGCGACTGGGATGGATAAAGGGACATAGGCGTTTGAGTAGAGCAGGATAATTTTCTCTCCCCAACCATAATCGGCTTTTACCCAAGGCTGGCTCAGCTTTTGAAAGGTTTAATCTCTACGACCGTCTGCCCGCTACACACCGGCAAAATCTTACGCCCTTCTGCCTTTAGGTGACTTTATGAAACTTTCTACCAAGTGGTGGGCAATTCCCACCCTACGAGAGCTGCTGCCTTCATCCTTCTGCCTGCTTCGCACGGACTGCGCCCTACATCCTTCTGCCTGCTTCGCACGGACTGCGCCCTACATCCTTCTGCCTTCATCCTTCTGCCTTCAGCTCTGCCCTTACTGCCACTGGTCTAAGTCTTGGCTCCAGGTTTGGGTCAGCTGTAACCACTGGTCGCGGCGACGCTCAAAGTCGGCGGCGATCCAAATCAGGGCGATGCCAACTAGAATACCGACTATCCACTTAATCAACGGATAGGTGGCATTCAACAGAATCAATTGATGCAGGGCGTTGAGGGTAAACACCAGGGTGCCAGTGTAGAGAAAGGCTCGGATGCGCAGCCACAGTCCTGCCCCGATAGCCCCTAACCCCATCACCCCCACAGACAGTCCTCCCCAACCGGAGGAAAACAGAGCAGTCAGTAAAATCAGGGCAGTGGCCAGCACCCTCAGCCAGTGGCGGCTGGAACGCCCCTGTGCCGTTTGCAAGGTCGGTTCTACCTGGGCAACATAGAGCAGGGCCAACCCCAGGGGCAACACTTGGGCAAGGCTGTCGTCGATCCCCCGGCTGTCAAGCCAGAGCCAAATGGCCCCCACAGCGCAAACGACCGATAGATAAGACACCCGCAGGCGATGACTATGCCAGGCCACCCAGCCATAGAACCCCACCAACACCCAGAGGGTGGGGATGTGGCCTAAGCCCCCCGTAAGCCCAGCGATCGCCAAGGGAGTACCGACCGCCATCACGCGCCAGGGTTTTTGAGGCCAACCCTGGTTGGCCCAGGGCAGCCAATAGAGGGGTACGGCTACCCCGCAAGCCACCACTCCCCACCAGGGGTCTAGCACCGCCAGGGACGGAAACATCAGACGCACTAGGGTAAACCAGCCCACCAGCTCAGCCAGTCCGGCATACACCCAGGCCTGCTGCAACCCCGCAGCAGGAGTTAGGCGTCCTTGGGCCAGGGCGTAGAGCATCAGCAGGGTGGCGATCGCCACCGCCAGCCATCCCAGGCTAACGCCGCCAAACCCAGTCAGCACCCCAGCGGCCAACAGCAGCAAGCTGCCCACCAGCCAGTGCATATGGGCCGCCCAAATCAGCTCTAGGGGGGGCAATCCCAGGAGAGCCAGCCTGCGGGCTGACACCCGATACACCGCCATAATCAATGCGGCGACCCCTGCCAGCACAATCAGTCCATCCGCTGCGGCTCCTCCAGGGGCGCGCAGCATGGGGTACAGTACCAGCTCAAACCAACCTACCGATAGCCCCCCCAGGGCTAGCCAGCGCCACAGCGGTTGGGGTCGCCGCCGGCCCAGGTCTAGCAACAGCAGGGAGGCCACCACCACCAGCCAGCCAGTCCAGGGGGTACTGGTATAGAGCCGTAGGAGTAGGGCCAGCCCCCCGTAACCCAGGGTCAACCGCTCACAGGCCAAGCCCAGGTCAGGCCGCCGCCGCTGGAGTTGGATACTCAAGAGTAAGGCGCTTGCTCCTAGCCCCAGGGTGGGTACCGCCAGCGCCACCGCTGTGGTGTGGTGCCAGGCTAACCCTTCCGCCAGCAGTAATTGGATACCCCAGCCAGCCAGGTAAACTGCCACGGGGCGAATCTGCCCCCCATAGCGCCCCCCCAGCACCAGCAACCAGGCCCCCAGAGATAGCACCACCATCGGCAGCGGCGATCGCCAGCCCCCGTAGGTGCCGCCAACCACAATTGTCATGGCCCATAGCCAGCCCAGAGTCAACCCATGGCCCCAGTGGTCACTGGCCCGGCGGTAGTCATCCGCCAAAGAGCCCGCTGGCCCAACCCTAGAGAGCATCCGCCAGGCTAACCACAGGGCCGCTATCAACCCGACCATCACCAGGCTCCAGTCGGCTCCATGGCGCGGAAAGCCCGGTAGCCAGTCGGCCACAAAGCTAATGACGGCTCCCAGAGCCATCCCCAGGGTGAGGGCTGGAATCCGTCGTTGACGGTAGTAAACACTGTTGACCCCAGTCAAGCCAGTGGCGGCGACCAGCCCCCCAAGGCGAGTCCAGGGTAGACCCAGGGTAAGGGGTAGGGCCAGGCCAGTGGCCAACAGGCTCAGGGGATAGTGGCCCAGCAGGGTGAAGACCACTGGAATCACCAATCCCAGCCAGCTGAGGTCTGACTGCCAGCCCCGCTCGATCAAGTGCGCCCCGAGCAGGGTATAGGCCAGAGCCGATAGCCCTAGACCGTACCACCAGGCCCCTTTCCCCCATAACCTGGGTAAGGCCCGGCTCAGCCCCAGGGCCAGCACCGCCAGGGCCACCATCACCATCATCCAGCGCTCTAGGGGAAGCCGGGGCCAGCGCTGGTCCAGGGCCACGATCACCGTCAGCAACCCCAGGCCATAGGTGGTGAGAATCCGCCCCAGGGCCAGGGGGGAACGGCGTAGGGTGGCCACCAGAGCGGTGATGGTAGACGCGATCAGGTTGATCACCAGCACGGGGCCATTGGCCAGGCTAATCAGCGTCAGTAGGGCGTTAGTTCCGAGAGCCATACCGTCACTGAAGCGTCCTAAGGTTGGCTGCCCCCGCCGCAGATATCGATCGGCCACCGCTACCGCAAGGATCACATAGGGAAATAGGGATAAGCCCAGTAGTACCTCGTGGCTACCGGTGATGTTGAAGAGGGTCGCCAGCGATCGCAGCCAACCCTGGCGTATGGCGTAGGGCACCAGTTGCCAGCCCACAAAGGCCAACTGCACGGCAATGCTGTAGGCCACCAGCAGGTCTCGTCGTTTGCCCCATTGCCCCAGGGCTTGCAGCCGTAGGCCTAAGCCCAGTAGGCTGATCGCAAAGGCTTGGGGATAATTGGTCGCCCCAATCGCCAAGAGCCACCCCCCCAGCAGCAGCCCCCGACCAATGGCGATCGCCCAGCGATCGCTAGTCCGGGCCATGGTTTGGAGGTTAGCCTCTGTGGCTAGATCGGTGGAAGTGCTGGAGGAATCCAGGGCCAGTTGTCGCTGACCCAGGTAAACCCAGGTGGCACCATAGAGCCCAAAGGCCAGGCTAAACTGTCCCAGTTGGTTGGCGTTGGTGATCGCCAAGGCCCTGACCAGCAACAACCCCAGGGCAAAAATCACCGTCAGCTGAGACCAACGCCCCGACTGAGAACGCTGCCTCTGACCATAGATCGTAATCGCCGCGCTACCCAGGGCACCGCCATAGACCGCCGCTATGGACATCCAGCTTAAGCCCCAGCCGCTCTGTAAGTAGGCCAGCCCCAGCAGGTTGATCTGGTCATGGCCAGGGCTTTGCCGCTGGCGGAACACTTGCAACGCCACCCAGGTGAGCAATCCAGCCGCCATAGTGCCGATCAACCAGCCACCGCCAGCAGACCATACCCCCAACCCATCCATGGCCCAAAAGTTTAAGGGCAAGAGCAGCAGGGTAATCATCTGCAAGGTTTTGGCCGTCAGTTGTAGTTGAGAGTTGCGACCGCACCAGAGCCCGGCCCCCCAAAACAAGAGGGTATAGGCCAACAGCACCAGGTACTGGCCAATGGCATTAAACCGAACCCACTGGGTCGCGGCTAGCACCGCTGAAGACAGCACCACCAAAAATACCCCCAACCCCAGTAACCACACCACACTCAGTTCGCTCATCAGGCGGCGGGTCCAGCGGTTAACTGGAGACGGGGGAGCCGGGGTTGATTCGGCGGCAGCTGGGGCCGGGGTGGGTGCAGTGAATGGGGCCGATGATGGGGCCGATGATCGAGGGGGCAGGCGAAGCTGGGGCCGGGGCGATCGCGGTCGGGACGTATCGGGAGGGAGAAAGTCGGTAATCGGCGGGGTCGACGATGCCGCCGCCGCTGGCAGTACCACGGCACAGGTGAGGTGGTCTTGGCTCAGCCTGCGCACTTGAGCATCACTGATTAACCCCAAGGCCAGCCAAGCATCGAGCCCTGCTAACAATTCGGGCTGATCAGAGGACAGATCGAGCTGTAATCGAATTAGGGACTCTCGATCGTCAGCCATAGTCTGCCTGTTAGGGAATCTTTCAAATTATGAGACCTGAAGCCGATCCTGGACCCGCCGGGCTGAAATTCTTAACTTGACTCGACGGGATAGATATACCAAGTCCAGATCTGGACTTGGATTTGGTTTAGATCGACGCATTTGGGTCCAAGACTATATTTGCCTTAAAGCAGAATTAAGGTGAAATTGACCTCAGCTTAAATCGAGGCCGGTAGGGTTGTGAAGAAATCGTAATGACTCTCTACCCAAGCTGGAACGATGTTTAAGTTCAGTTGGCGCAAGCTATCTCTCTATGTTTCTTTGCTGGCGATTACGACCTTTGCCGTAGCCTGTGCCTCAGACGGGCCAGACATGGCGGCAGGTGATGCCACGGCCAATGGCGATGCCCCCGCCGCCGAGGTGGAATGCAGCCGTCCCGACACCATGGACGAGCGCTTCTGTGATGAAGATGGCGACCTGATTGCCGACCCGCCTACGGATCCCTCAGAGTTCGTGAACCCTGACACCCTGGTGTTCGCCTACACCCCGGTGGAAGACCCGGCGGTTTACGAAGATGTGTGGGCCGAGTTCATCGAGCACATGGAAGACGTCACCGGCAAAAACGTAGAGTTCTTTGCCGTGGATTCCAACGCGGCTCAGTATGAAGCTTTGCGGGCAGGGCGACTCCATGTGGCTGGGGTGAACACGGGCGGTGTGCCCTACGCCGTCAACCTGGCAGGCTTCCGTCCCTTCGCCATCATGGCGGCAGAAGACGGCAGCTTTGGCTATGAGATGGAAATCATCACCCAGGTCGATAGCGATATCGACAGCCTAGAAGACCTCGAAGGGCGCCAACTGGCCTTCACGTCTCCCACCTCCAACTCTGGCTTCCAGGCTCCTTCAGCCCTGCTGGAAGGCGAGACCGGACTGATTGCCGATCAAGACTTTGAAACCGCCTTCTCCGGTGCCCACGACAACTCCAT
The DNA here is from genome assembly GCF_012911975.1 of Nodosilinea sp. P-1105. Lineage (GTDB taxonomy): Bacteria > Cyanobacteriota > Cyanobacteriia > Phormidesmidales > Phormidesmidaceae > Nodosilinea. The sequence continues at coordinate 6,543 of NZ_SMDQ01000025.1, forward strand.
CCTGGGGGTGCAGAACGGGGACTATGAAGCGGCTGCGATCGCAAACTCAGTCAAAAACCGGATGTGTGCCCGGGGTGCTGCCGACTGCGATGCCCTTAAAGTGGTCTACACCTCTGAGACCTTCCCTACCACCGGCTACGGCTACGTCTACAACCTTGACCCGGAGCTAGCTGAACTGGTTAAAGAAGCCTTCTTTACCTTTGACTGGAGCGGCACCGGCCTAGAGGAAGAGTTCGGCGGTGATGAAGAGGAGCCTGGGGAAGCCCAGTTCATGGAAATCACCTACGAAGAATACTGGCAGGTGATTCGCGAAATCAACGACATCCAGGGCGTTGAATACACCCTGAACTAGCCTCCTCCAGGAGTATGGGCAGCCCTAACTTAGGGCTGCCCATTGTTTTTGTATCGGTTCTATTAGCGGGTTTTGTGCCTAACGAGTTTCGGCCCACTGCCTTTGGTTACGCCCTTGCTGTCACCCCACTGTGTCCCATGCTCCGTATTCAGTCCCTCACCAAACGTTATCCCACTGGGGATATTGCCCTGCAATCGGTCAACCTAGACGTGCCTGACGGTCAGGTTATGGCCCTGATTGGCCCGTCTGGCGCGGGTAAAAGTACCCTAATTCGCTGCATCAACCGTTTGGTTGAGCCCACCAGCGGCCAAATTTACCTGAACGAATTAGAGCTAACTCGTCTGGGGTCGGCCCAACTGCGGCGAGCCCGGCGACGAATGGCCATGATCTTTCAGGAATATGCCCTGGTTGAGCGGCTGACCGTAATGGAAAATGTGCTGTCGGGGCAGCTCGGCTACGTCAATTTTTGGCAAAGCTGGTTCCGTAAGTTTCCCCAGGGCACCGTGGACGAAGCCTTTCGGCTGCTAGAGCGGGTGGGTCTAGGTCAGTTCCCCGACAAGCGAGCCGACGCCCTCTCCGGCGGTCAGCGGCAGCGGGTGGGCATTGCCCGGGCCCTATTGCAAAATCCCAATATTCTGCTGGTGGACGAGCCCACGGCCAGCCTCGATCCCAAAACCGCTCGCCAAATCATGCGGCTAATCTGCGAGTTAGCCCAAGAGCGGGGTCTCTCCGTCATCGTCAACATTCACGATGTGCCCTTGGCCCAGCAGTTTTCCCAGCGGATTGTCGGCCTGCAGGCAGGGGAAATTGTCTATGACGGCCCCCCCAGTGGCCTGACCGAGCGGGCCCTGACCCAAATCTATGGGGAAGAAGACTGGAATCCTGAGCGCGAGTCAGAAGCGGATGAGTCCCCGGCGTTGGCGGGCACTGCCGGGGAGCGCCAGTCATGACTCAAACTACCCTGCCTGGGCGGCAGTGGTCGCCCCCGAACTTGATTGAAAACCCCTGGATCCGCTGGGGTTTGCTGATTGGCGGCATCATCTACCTGGTGCTGGCGTTACTCTCTGTGGACGTGAACCCGGGACGGATTGCCCGGGGCATGGAGCGGGGAGGGCAGATTTTGGTGGGTTTCGTGCAGCCTGATTTTTTCAGCCGCCGCGACAACATCATCAGTGGTCTGATCGAAAGTTTAGTGATGACGGTGGTGGCAACAGCCATTGGTGTGGTGATTTCGGTGCCCATTGGCATTGGCGGTGCCCGCAACTTGGTGCCCCTACCGGTTTATTTGGTCTGCCGCCTGGTGATCGCTCTGTCTCGCACCTTTCAGGAGGTGATCATCGCCATTTTGTTTGTGGTGATGCTGGGGTTTGGGCCGCTGGCCGGGGTGATGACCCTGGTGTTTGGCAGCGTCGGGTTTGTCTCGAAGCTACTGGCAGAAAATATCGAGGAAATCGACGCGGCCCAGGTGGAGGCGATTCGCGCCACCGGGGCGTCCTGGATGCAGATGTTGACCTATGGTGTGCTGCCCCAGGTGCTGCCTCGGCTGGTGGGGCTATCGCTTTACCGGTTTGACATCAACCTGCGGGAGTCGGCGGTGATTGGCATTGTCGGGGCTGGGGGGATTGGGGCCACCCTGAATACGTCGATCCAGCGATACGAGTACAACACGGCGTCAGCAATTTTGCTGCTGATTATTGCCCTGGTGATGGCGACGGAATTGGTGTCTAGTGCGGTTCGGCAGAGGTTGCAGTAATGCCTGTTTTAGAGAAAGGCAGTGAGAAAGTCTGGCAAAAGCGCGATCGCACCCAGGCACTCTTGAGCTGGCTGGGTTGGCTGGTGGGGGCGGCGGTGGTGCTGTTCTGCTGGCAGATCATTGCCGACAATACCAACTGGAGCTTTGTAGCCGATGCCCCGGAGCAGGCCAGCCATATGATCGCCCGGGGGATTCCGCCCAACTGGGGCTATCTCAACACCCTGTGGCAGCCCCTGTGGGATACCCTCAATATCGCGACATTGGGAACCTTGCTGGGGGTTGCTGTGGCCATCCCTACGGCTTTTTTGGCAGCCCGAAATACAACGCCCCACCCCATCGTCCGCTACATTGCCCTGTTGGTGATTGTCGGCTCTCGTTCCGTCAACTCCCTGATCTGGGCGCTGCTGCTGGTAGTGGTGCTGGGGCCAGGGGTGCTAGCCGGAATTCTAGCCATTGGCCTGCGCTCCATTGGCTTTACCGGCAAGCTGTTCTACGAAGCGATTGAAGAAATCGACCCTAACCCGGTGGAGGCAGTGGCCGCCACCGGAGCTAGCGCCGCCCAGGTGCTGAGCTACGGCTTTTGGCCCCAGGTGATGCCCAGCATTTTTGGCGTCAGCGTCTATCGTTGGGACATCAACATCCGCGAGTCCACCGTGGTGGGTCTGGTGGGGGCCGGGGGCATCGGCATCCAGCTCCAGGCGTCGATTAACATCCTGCGCTGGAGCCAGGTCAGCATGATTTTGCTGGTGGTGTTTTTGACGGTGTTCGTTAGCGAGTGGATTTCGGCTAGCGTTCGGCGTTTGCTGATTTGACTTGGGTTCTACGGCTGAAAATCAGTTTCATTGATCAACGCTAGGGCCGTGCGCCAGACGCGATATCCTTCCTGATTCAGGTGCAGGCCATCGGTGGATAGATCCGGGCGCAGGTAGCCGTCCCCATCGGCAAACAGGGGATAGAGGTCCAAAAATTCCACCCCCATTTCCACCGCCAACAATCTCAATTGTTGATTAATCGCCTGGATCTGCCCAGGGGGAATATCCGCTAGGCGATCGCGCCCTTCCCAGCTAGCGCGCGCTCCGCCGTGGGGCAAGACAGATTGCACTACGATCCGCAGCTCAGGATGGGCCTGCTGCAAGTCGCCAACGATACGACGAATGTTGTAAACCAGATCAGCGTCAGATCCACCCCAGATCAAGTCATTAATGCCCACCATAATAAAGGCGGCCTCTAGGGTATTGTTGTCGAGTAGGTGAATGCGGTTGCGCAGACCGCTGGAATTTTCCCCCGAAATTGCCTGGTTGAGCCAGGTTTTGCGCCCCGGCAGCATCTCTGGGGGGAACCACAGGGTTAATGAATCCCCCAGCAGCACCGTTTGGCGCGGAGCATTGATCGCCTCAGCCGCCTCGGCTTCCGCTTGCAGTAGGGCCACCCATTGCTGGTAGTCCAGGGTATGGCGCTGGCCCAGTTCAGGTGCAACGGTGGTGGTGCTCCCATCTAGATCTGAAGCAAAGGCATTGGACTGAGACAACACCGTCTGGGAGCTGAGGCTAAGCTGCCGCAGGGTGACCAACACCGTAACGAACAACAGGCCATTTAAAACCAGCGACAGCAGTGCCCAGGGGGGGACTCCCTGGAAATAGCGGATCGCTTTGCGGAGCTGTGGATGGTGCTGAAGCGGTGGTGCCACAGTGTTAAGTGCCTAGTGAAATACCTACAAACCTAAAACTAAGCGAGCCGACCCTGATTGGCTGTTTGCCCCATAAGCCCCATTGGAACAAATTGTAGATAGTTTTTTGGGGGGAGACCACCCGTCTGCAATATTACTTCTGAGCATTAGACGTTGAAGCGAAACAGCATCACGTCTCCTTCTTGCACCACATAGTCCTTGCCCTCACTGCGCACCTGGCCTTTTTCCTTAGCGGTGGTCATGGATCCTGCAGTCACTAATGCATCATAGGCCACGGTCTCTGCCCGAATAAAGCCCCGCTCAAAGTCCGTGTGAATCACCCCTGCCGCCTGGGGTGCCACCATCCCCGCTTTGATTGTCCAGGCGCGGGTTTCCTTAGGGCCGGTGGTAAAGTAGGTGCGCAGTCCCAGTAAGTCGTAGGTGGCCCGGATCAGGGTCTTGAGCCCTCCCTGATCTACACCGAGGGATTCTAGAAAATCCTGGCGTTCAGCGTCGCTAAGCTCTACCAGCTCGGCCTCCACCTGGGCCGAAATCACCACCACTTCAGCATTTTCTGCTGCGGCCAGGGCTTTGACTTGCTCAACCCAGGCGTTGCCGGTAGCGAGGTCGTCTTCTGACACATTGGTAGCGTAGATCACCGGTTTGCGGGTCAGCAATCCGAGGGATTTGATCATGGCTTCCTCTTCTGGGTCAAGCTCTACCTGACGGGCGGTTTTACCGTCATTCAGCACCGGCAGAAACTTTTCTAAAACGGCCAGTTCTGCCTGGGCCTCTTTGTCAGCCCGGGCCAATTTGCGCACCCGCTCAATACGCCGTTCCAACTGGGCTAGATCTGCCAGGGCCAACTCCAGGTTGATTACCTCAATGTCACGCGCCGGGTCGATAGAGCCAGAGACATGGATGATGTCGTCATCCTCAAAGCAGCGCACCACGTGGACGATCGCATCGACTTCACGAATATTGGCCAAAAACTGATTGCCCAGCCCTTCCCCCTGGCTGGCCCCCTGCACTAGGCCAGCAATGTCGACAAATTCCACCCGGGCTGGAGTGATGTCGGCCGAACTAGAGAGCTCCGCCAGCACCTGTAAGCGACCATCGGGTACCGCCACCACGCCGACATTGGGCTCAATGGTGCAAAACGGAAAATTGGCGGCTTGGGCCTTGGCGTTGGCCACCACGGCATTAAACAGGGTTGATTTTCCAACGTTGGGGAGGCCAACAATGCCAGCTCGTAACATGGGGGTACTTTATTCACCAAAAACACTTTTCATAGCATATGGGAGGACGGCCTGAATTGGCAGGACTGTTGCTACCCTTAGGACAATTCTTCCTACCAGGCTGCAACGCAGCCAACCACAAGGGGTGTCAGCATGACTGGGCTAGAGGGCAAAAAGCCAGCAGACAATCTAAGGTTATATGCAGCTACCAGGTATTGGCCAGGCATGGCTCGGTTTGGGATTCCCCTATGGGTGGTGGCGATCGGCCTGACGGGATGTAATACCCTAGGGCTGCCGAACCCGTTTGGTGGCAGCGCAGTGTCGATGGAGAATCAATATGTATCGCGATCGCTGCGTCATCGCGATCTGGTTAGCAAAATGCTGCCAGTACAGCTGCGCCTCAGGGATGGCTGGCAACCAGCGCCAACCGGTTCATTGCACCGACAGGCTGACTTAGAAGCTTATCACCCCGACCAGGGGATGTATTTAATCGTCTTGGGGGAAAGCCGCGAGGCTCTGGACAATGCGGCTGCTGATCTAGAAGAACAGGCCACCCTTTACCTGCAACTGCTAAAGGGAGAATTTGACAATACCCTCTCTGGTGAAACCCAAACCAACGTCAATCAGGTTAATTCCCTACCAGCGGTTCAGTATGAGCTGCGGGGGGAGGTACTAGGGCAAGCGGTGGCTTATTTGCACACGACCCTGGAGCTAGACGACCACTACTACCAGGTTGTAGTGTGGACCGCTGACAATCGCTGGGAAACCAATGAAAGCGCAATGGGTGACATTGTTCAGGGCTTCCGAGTGGATCAAAATTAATCGGGTGCTACCAGACCAATTCCTGTATCTGCCCCTAAGGGTGGGGCCATTCTGTGGCCTAATAGACTAGGGTCTGATTTTAGCGGCCCTATGGAGTAACAATCGAGAGCGTAACGTCATGCAGCGGTGGCTTAGGACATTAGTAAAAACCTGGACAATCCCAATCGCCCCATTCGCGGCCCGGTGCCGTCTGGGCTTGGGGTTAGGGATGGTAACGCTGCTGCTGTGGCTAGGGTTGGGGGGGCAACCGGCCGCCCTGGCGGGGCTGAACGACGATAATTACGATGGCAATATCTTCGCCCTGTATGCGGGCAATGGCTCTTTGGTGCCGCCTCGGGTCAACTTAGAACAGTCGCTTAAGTACGGCAAGCCTGCCCTGATGGTGATTTATGTGGACGATAGCCGCGACTGTAAGATATTCTCGTCGGTGATTTCGCAACTGCAAGCCCCCTATGGACGGGTGGCCAACTTCATTCCGGTGATGGCCGATTCAATTCCGGTCAAAGATACCTACGAGCCGACTGAACCGGGTTACTACTTTCACAATGCGGTACCCCAGACGTTGATCTTTAACGCCGATGGGGAACTGGTGTTTAACGAAGTCGGGATTGTCTCCTATGAGGCCATTGACGATGTGATGCGAGAGGTATTTGATCTGCTACCCCGCTCAGAATCGGTAGATCTGCGCCGCCGCCCCGTAAACGAAGTCAATACCGAACTGGTGCCAGAATCCTAATAGAGGTTATGCTCAATCGGGTATCCGCGATGGCTTTCAAACGGGTACGATTATTCAAGGCGCAGGTATTCAAGTGGGCGATCGCGCCGTGATTGTTCCTTAGGCCCACCAGTAGGGGCGCTAGGGTTTAGCTACTCCCTGCACTAGAGGCCGAAACGTCTCGACCCAGTGGCCCTGGGCGGTGACCAGGGTGGGGTAGGGGCGATCACCATAGTTTTGCCCCACCACCAGAGGGAAAATAACCTGATCGTCGAGGGCCACCCAGGTGGCCCCAGCAGCCTGAACAATCGCCCAAACAGCGGCAATGTCCCAAATTTTGGGGGTGGCTTCCACGGCCCCGATCGCCCAGCCAGCCCCCACAATCAGCAAATTGTAGGCCGCCGACCCCAACATCCGAATCTTGCAGGGAAAGGGGTTGGCAAGCAGGTGGGTACTGCGGGCACAGAGGCTAAAGAACTGGTTTTGGCCGGGGGCGGCATCGCTAGGGTGCATCGGTCGTCCATTGCAGTAGGCCCCGGTGGGCATTTCTAGTCCGCTCTCCCCTGGCCAATAGCCATAAAAGTCCTGCCCCAGAGGGGGCATGGCCACATAGCCAAATACTGGCACCCCCCGGTACAGCAGCCCCAGGGAAATGCCCCAGACGGGAATGCCCCGGGTAAAGTTGGTGGTACCGTCGATGGGGTCAATAATCCAGCACCAGTCGGTGGCGGGGAAAATATGTTCGACTTCTTCGCTGAGCACCCCATGGTCCGGAAACTGCTGCTGGATAGCCAACCGTAGGGTTTCGTCAGCCCAGCGATCGCAGCGGGTGACCAGGCTACCGTCCGCTTTCACATCCCCCTGCACCTGGCCAAAGTCAACCAGCAGCTTGTCGCCTACATCCCCAGTGATATCTTTAGCAAAGGCCAGTACCGTATCCCAAACGTTATCCATGGTTCATCCCTAGGGCTATTTAGACGGGGATTGCCCCATCGCGCCTATGACTATAGCCCATCGCCGCTGCTCTACCAGTGGCTTGCCTGGCAGTGTAAAATAGCCACTAGTTTGGGGTTGTAGCTCAGCAGGATAGAGCAACCGCCTCCTAAGCGGTAGGTCGTGGGTTCGAATCCCGCCAACCCTGTTCCTCAAAATCCGTTATTTCAAAGCTTTTCGGGAATCGCTTGACAGAAGCGGTGAATCCCTTTTTATCCGGATTTCCCTAATTTTGGCCAGAAAAGTAGGGAACATTTAGGGAACAAAACCGATGGCCAAAGATTTTGACACGGCCCTGAAGGCAGCCAATACCCGGCTCAAGACAGCCAAGGTCAGAGTGACCTTGAGAACCAGGCGAGACTCTATCTTTATGCGAGCGACCCTGCCACCAAAGCCAGGAAGCAACCATGTGGATCCTCAGCAGTATGATCTCCGTACTGGCTTACCCGCTAGCCTGGATGGACTCAAGCGAGCCGAAAACGAAGCAAAGCTATTAGGCTCCCAGTTGGCGCTGAAAACCTTTCGATGGGAAGACTGGATAGACATTACGCCGCCCAATGAGCGAAAAGGGGCAGAAGCCATTGAGGCATTCAAAAAGCACTGGTTTTCGACCCACCAAATTACCGAAGCCACCTGGGAGCGCCACTGGCTACAGGTGTTCAAGCAACTGCCTCAGGATAAGGCCCTCACCCCAGAAATGCTGCTGACCGTTGCCTTGGACTCCCAACCGGACTCCCGTAAGCGGAAACGGTCTAGTCGAATGCTGCAGCGGTTGGCGGAGTTCTTAAATCTGGAGATTAATTTGAAGGCCTACCAGGGGCACTACAACCAACCCGATAAGGCCCGTGACTTACCCAGCGACGAGTTGATTAGCACCTGGAGAGATAAGATTCCGAATCAAAATTGGCAATGGATCTTTGGGATGCTGGCGACCTTCGGCTTGAGGCCCCATGAAGCCTGGTTCTGTGAGTTCGAAGATCCGTTGACCCTGAAGGTGCTGGACGGAAAAACCGATGAGCGCATTGCTTCAGCCCTTTATCCAGACTGGGTAAAAAAGTGGAATCTTGAGGAGATGAAACCTCCGAAGCTTTCCTGTCAGACGTTTCAGCAGTACGGTGATCGGTGTTGTAAACAATTCAGACGATACAATGTGCCCTTCGTTCCCTATGACCTGCGCCATGCCTGGGCATTGCGAGCAGCGGTCAAATTTCGGTTACCGGAAACGGTGGCAGCAAAACTAATGGGGCATTCTGTGGCGGTTCACCATAAGACTTACCACCGCTGGCTATCGGCTATTGAGCAGCGACAGGCGTATATGGATGCGATCGCAAAAGGACCTTCTTCCCCAGAGGCTAAATGAGTCGTCGTCGGCTGGGGTCTTCGGCTAGCCGCTTTTTGGCCAGGGGAATGTTGATGTAGTAGCGAGCCTTTTGCCGACCAGGCCGACGACGATCTTCTACTTCTTTGCTCTTGCCGACTCTCAACAGCCCCGAGTCCATATCTTTGTAGATTTGGCTGGGGCTGTCGTAGCCCAGAGCCTTAACGGCTTTGGCAATGGGCAGATACTCTGGCTCTTGCTTGGCCTCATTCAAACCAAGCATTTCGGAGAGGACCTGCCTGACTTTGATTTCAACTAGACGCTCTAGCTCATGGTGGGGAATCAGAGGCTCTTGCATGGTCAACCCTCCGCTTGGGTTTATTTGACATCAAACAGAGCACTACTAATTGGCCGAGGTGAGACCAAGTCTACCAAGAGCAGTCAGAAGTCATACTTTATGGGTAAAAGTAATACTCTGCTTTACTTGAAAGATAGACCGTCAAGTTAGACAACGACAGAGGGACGAAATGTTCATTTATCAAAATAAATGTAGTTGTTGCACAATCCTTTCAAATTCATTGAACTGACTCTGAAAAAGTCAAAGAAAGCCCCAAAATATCCAACAATACATAACTTAATGACAATGAAAACCTATATGAGCCAAGGCATAGGAGACTCAAAGAGAGGTATTTTTCAAGCGGTATGGGTAAAGATTTGACTCGAAATGTTTCGTTGTCTTGCGATGAGGTTGCGAGCTCTCTTCTTCAACCCAGTGAACATTCTCTTGAATGGTCTGAAGATAGAGGACTAGATGTATAGTCCAGATGAATAGAGAGTTCGGAAGCTTTGCAGACCTCTGTAAACCACGGATTTGCAGTACTTTTAGCCGAGTGCCTCTATACCTTACCCCAAATTTACCCCAATAGCAGGCGCGTCCACAGAACCTGGTGTTTTCTGCGATCGCATCAATTCAGCGTTACTCTGCTGCTTGATAACACTACTCGATAAAACTCAGCACTTTTTCAGCGCAAATCAACCGACTTGAGCTAGGATAACGGCATATCATTGGTGCTTTCCCTGATAAGTCCTGCGTTTTCCATCTTTCTCGACCGGTCTTTTAGGATAGCTATGGCTAGATCACGCCAACCCCAAAGTTCATCTCCAGGTAAGCAGACTTCAAAAAGTAAGCCCCGAGTGCGATTCATCTTTGAGCCCGATCGCACTTCCCCCAACGGCATCACCTATTCCTGGCTGATCCACGATACCTACAACGGCAAAGAGAAGGCGGCCACTGCCACTCGGGCTTTTTGGTTACCCTTCGCCTATGAAGCGGCAGGGGAGTACTCGGAAGATGAACTCAAGGAGTTGGCGCAGCAGTCGATCTGGCAAATGGAGGCTCAAATTCAACATTTGAGGGAGAAGTTTGGTCTAGGGGTAGGCCCGACCAGTTCGGCGAATGAGGCGCTGGTGTCCTCTGCCTCTGTCGCTGCAGCGGAGGAATCCTCCAGTGTTACTCCTTCATTTGCTCCCCCTCAGGCCGGGACTGTCGCTCCTGTGGATATTGACCTACTGGATGAGTTTACTGATGTCCTATGAGTGACGCCCATTTGCCAAAAACTCCCGGTTCTGAGAAGGGAAAGCAGGTTCGCGAGCAGTATTTTACTCTGGCCAAAAGTTCGGCCAGAGGGGTTAAGTCCTACGAAGACCTGTATCAGCGGTATGTGAGGAGTCCTAATGCAGCTCAGGCGTTGGATCAAGAGGTGGCCAGAACGGCGCTCCAGCATGGTAGTTCGCCTCGGCAGGTAATTCAATTGCTGGCACAGGGACCGTTTACGCAACAGCAAACGGTTGGCTTAGAGGCTGAGGAGAAGAAAGCCGCGATTCCTGGACTGCTGCAGTACGCCCAAACAGTGGTCAACTCGGTTCAGCAGCAGCGCTATCTGGAATATGCCTGTGCCGTCACCGGGACTATTCAAAGCTACCCGGATCTGTATCGAGACTATGTTGGTAGTGATCTCTCTGCCATTCAATTGGATCAGAAGGTGACCGCAGCGGCTTTGGGTGCCGGAGAGAATGTGAATGCAGTGTCTCAGCTCCTGCAGCAGGGGCCATATGCTCGATTTCAACTGGATGTAAAGCATGTGCCGCTTCAAACCATTGAGCAGTATGCCAGTGGTACAGTGGCGCAGGTGCAGGCGATTCAGTCGCTTCAGCTGGGGCAATCTCAGCGATCGCCTAATCTTGCCAAGGGGTTAGAGCGCTAAATCCCAGCCTTCATCAAAGATTGGGACGTTCTAAATGTCACTTTTGGCACTGATCCGATTAAGCAATGTAGCCAAGCTGGCACAATTTAGATGTCCTTCACTTCATTGCCTAAATACCGCTCTACAAAGGCTTTCGCAGCTTCTGGGTTTAGCTCTTTCAGGGCTCTGACAATGTCCAACACTGTCTCAGCCGACGGGTCACGTTTCTCATTCGCCCATCGGTAAACGCTGTTGCGCTCAATATTGAGAGCCATAGCAAGGCTGTATTGACTCACCTCATACTCCTCAAGCACCTGCCTGAGTACCTGTCCTGCTTTTCCCATGACCTCATGGTGTCAGAGGACAATAACCGAGTAAATGACCATTCGGTAGACGAGAGCCTAACTGTTGACGGCACCCGATTGGCCGACTATTATAACGACATCCAGACTGTCGACATTTACAAATTGTCCTATGCAGACCCAAGCCTATCTTTCGAGCGATCCTGATTTAGCTGATGTAGAGACTGGGCAAGTCCGCCTGGAGCTAACGCTCAAGCTCCATAGCTACCCCAAGCCTGACCGAGAACCCGTCAAAATCCTGGTCATCGGCTCCAAGCAAGCTGTCAGCGCTATCGTTGCGGCCCTGCACCAACTCGGCTTTGCCGAAATTTTCGAATGGACTGATTTTCTTACCGCCCCTTGTGCTGAACGTTCTCTCCAGTTTCAACCTGGTGAAGTGATGAAAGCGCTCGTAAAGTACCTTCCCAAGGAATAGCGGCAGGGAATCTCGATTTGGTATCACTCTGCGACTTCTATGAGCTTTTTTGACTAGTCCTATCTCTGCGGCATCTGGGTGGACGATTTCAGTACACTCAGTCATCGCGATAACGGTGTCTCTAATGAGGGCACTGTTGCCGTTGATAGGGCTGCTTCGAAGTAAGGGCAAACAGAGGCACTCACCGTCATGTGATGGCTTCCCAAAGGCCAGACCACGCGATAGATTGAATAGTCCTTTCATATTCGAAGCATCGCCTCCCAGCCCAATCTGATAATAGCTCTACTCCCAACCCGCTCACTATGGTTTCCCTTGTGACAGTCCCTCAAAAAGATGCCTCATCCACCAAGTCTGAAGAGCCACGAGATCGCATCGGGTTTCGTGACGGCTTCCGGGGCACCCACAGCAGCCGTACCATGATGTTTGCGGAGCTTCAGGCCCTCCTCAACAGCACTCCGGCTGATGCGGCTAAACAGGCCTACCAGGACGCCATCATTGAAGACAATCTTCTGGGCAAGCCCACCCTATCGTCTCGCAAGCTAACGGCTCAGAAGCTAACAGAGCTGTATGGCCTGGAGCCCAAGATTCCTCTTTTTCGTTTGATGCGCCACTACTGGGCCTTAGCAGACCAGGCCCAGCCCCAAATTGCTCTATTGGCAGCCCTGGCCAGAGACCCACTGCTGCGCACCAGTATGGACGTAGTACTAGAGACCGTCCCTGGGGAAGCCTTGAGTGCCCAGGCGGTAGAGCAGGCGATCGCAGATCAAAATCCCCACCGCTTCAGCGAGAAAACCCTCAGTTCCATCGCCCGCAACATTCGGTCTACCTGGACCCAATCTGGGCACCTGTCGGGCTATCGCCAGCCCCAGAAGATTCGCACTGCCATCCAAGCGACTCCGGCGAGTGTCGCCTATGCTGTTGCCATCGGCTACCTGGAGGGCCATCGCGGGCAACTTTTGTTGGAAACGAAATGGATTAAGGTGCTCGACTTAAACCCATCGGTTGCCAAGCAGCTGGTGCAGGAAGCTTCACGCCGGGGCTGGCTGGTGTATCGCGGCATTGGCGACATGATAGATATTAGTCTGCCTAACCTATTCACAGTCGAAGAGGAAAAGTGGCTTCAGTAAGTAAATCTACTTAACGTCTTTTGTCGTTAGACGAAGTAATTTTGCAGGTTCTCTGCTTAGTATCAAGCAATGGCTAAGATCCACCCAGGTTCCTGATGTATTGTTTCATTGATTTTAGGATGCATCGTAACTTCCATAACTGGGCAAACTATTGTTTGGCACGGCTACTCTAATGATGTGATGTCCATCCTAAAGCCAGCTCGATAGCTGTAGTTTTCCTTCACAGAAGACTTCAACTCTGGGCTTGGATACGGTTTACCTTCAATATAAAGTCTTTATGAGTCGAGTTGATAAACTCATCCAGTCCTATAAGAGCTATATCTCACTGAAGTGGGAAGAGAACCTGTCGGGAACCCAACGGGTGATCTTTGTGGTGTACGACAAGGCCGATGAGCGCACCCTGCGTAACAAAATTCCTGAATTTGAGCTGTGTACCAAACAGGCGGAGCATGGATGGGCTCACCGGGACCTGACCAACGCCTTTCCGGAATGGATGGCCCAGGAAGACTATAAAGAGAGCTACTTCCAGACACCAGAAGACCTAGAGATGCTCATGCCTGAGTTTCAGGAGCATCTGATTCAGCAGCTTGTCCAGATGTTGACGGCAGATACCGTAGATAGTAGTACGGTGGTTGCTCTATCGGGCCTGGGCGGGTTGTTTGGCTTTTTGCAAATCTCTGAGCTAGTTAGCAAACTGCAGTCCAACGTGCGGGGAAGGTTGCTGCTGTTTTTCCCTGGAGATTACGAGGACAAAAATTATCGCTTCTTAGATGCCCGTGACGGCTGGAACTACCTGGCCGTGCCAATTACGTCTTGAAATAGAGAAAAGTCGCAATGGTCGCTACGCTAAACAAAGAAGTCTACGTCACAGACCCTTATAACCAGGAGCTGCTCAATAACGGGGTGGCCGAAGTCCAGGACTCTGTTACTGAGGAAGAACGCCGGACCCTGCGCTATGAGCTGAATACCTTTGTCTGTGACGGGCAGTACGCCACAGGTCTGCGGCGCATTCTAGAAAGCTATCTGGATAATTTGGGCAAGCCAGAGCAACCGGCGGTTTGGGTCAGCGGCTTCTTTGGCAGTGGTAAGTCTCACCTGGTCAAAATGTTGCGGGCACTGTGGGTGAACTTCACCTTTCCGGAAGATCAGGCGACGGCCCGCGACCTGGCCGATCTGGATACGGAAGTCTCCGACCTGTTAACGGCTCTCTCCACTGCGGGGCGGCGGGGCGGCGGGCTCCATGCGGCCGCAGGGACGCTAGGGTCCAGCGCTAAGGGTAGCGTTCGGCTGGCGTTGTTGAGCATTGTCTTTAAGTCCGTGGGGCTACCAGAACAATATCCCCGCGCCAGGTTTGTTATGTGGCTGCGGGATAACGACTGTCTGGAAGCGGTCAAAGCCTACATCGAACAGGCCGGTAAGGTCTGGGAGAAAGAGCTGGCCAATATGTATGTCTCTCCCCTGGTAGGACAGGCACTGGTGAACTGTTTCCCTGGCTTTACTACCCCGGCTGAACAGGTTTCGTCATTACTGAAAGAGCAGTTTCCCAACGTCAGCGATATTTCCGACGATGAGATGAACACCGCCATTCAAAGTGCCCTCTCTCGCGATGGTCAGTTTCCCTGTACGCTCATTGCCCTGGACGAAGTTCAGCAGTACATCGGCGACGATACCGATATCTCCTACGCCATTCAGGAGATTACAGAGGAATGCAGTAAGCACTTCAAAGGCCAACTGCTGTTCGTGGCCACCGGTCAAACGGCGCTGTCGGGTACCCCTGCCCTCCAGCGTCTCCAGGCCCGCTTTAAGATCAGCATCGAACTCTCCGACCAGGATGTGGATACGGTAATTCGGCAAATCATCCTCCGCAAAAAGCCAGACCACATTCCCCAACTGGAGACCTACCTGACCACCCACCTGGGAGAAATCTCCCGCCACCTGTCTGACACGCGCATCGCCAGCGGTTCCCACGACGAGAAAGATCTGGTTCCCGACTATCCTCTGCTGCCCTCCCGCCGCCGCTTTTGGGAGCGTATTTTGCGGGCCGTAGACTCTGCCGGTACCCAGGGGCAGCTGCGTAACCAGCTTAAGATTGTTTATGAAGCCACCCGCAGTACGGCAGATAAACCCCTGGGGTGGGTGGTCGGTGGCGACTTTATCTACTTCCAACTGGCAACGGATTTGCTGAAGACGGCGGTGCTACCCCGCGAGATTCACGACATGATTGCGGAACTCCACCAGGGCAGTCCCCGCGACCAGTTGAAAGCCCGCCTCTGTGCCCTGGCCTTCTTAATCGGGAAGTTACCCCAGGAGAGTAGCACCAGTTCGGGAGTGAAGGCAACCGCCGAAATTTTGGCGGATTTGCTGGTGCAAGACTTAAACGAAGGCAGTTCTGGCCTGCGCAACCAGGTGCCCACCCTGCTGCAAGAGTTAGTGGATGGCGGTCAGCTTTTGCAGCACGAAGCAGAGTTCCGGGTCCAGACCCGCGAGAGCAGCGCCTGGGATACCAAATATCGCGAGTTTGAGGGAGCAGCCAACAACAATCCCCAACTTATTGCCGATAACCGTACAGAGCGCATCGAAGCGGCGTGCAAAGCCCGCCTCAACAAAATTAAACTGACCCAGGGGTTATGTAAGGAACCCCGTAAGCTGCTGCTGCACTTTGGTCAGGAGGCTCCCCCTTCTAGCGATCAGGAGATTCCGGTATGGATACGGGATGGCTGGCAAGAAAACAGCCAGGCCTTCGAGACATCTGCCCGCACTGCCGGGTCTGAGTCTCCCACCATTTTTGTGTTTATCCCCAATCGCCGGGGAGATGAGCTACAGCGGCAGATTATCACTGCCAAGGCTGCTCGGGAAACCATTAACGCCAAAGGCACCCCCAACACCAATGAAGGCGAAGAAGCCAGGGTAGGCATGGAAACTCGCCTGAAGAACGCTGAAGAGGCGATCGCAACCATCCTCGACGACCTCTTCACCAACGCCGTTAAGGTCTACCAGGCGGGTGGTCAGGAAGTTCTTGGCCTGACGCTAGAAACCACCCTGGAACAGGCTGCCCAAACCTCGATGGTGCGGCTGTTTAGGGAGTTTGATAAGGCCGATAGCCCCAAGTGGGATACCGTTCTCCGCAGAGCCCGAGATGGCAATGGCGATGCCCTGCGAGAAGTGAGCTACGCCGGAGAAAGTGACCAGCACCCCGTCTGTAAGGAAATTATTGACTTTGTGATGGCGGGTAAGCGGGGCAACGACATCCTGCGGCACTTTGGCATTAGCCCCTACGGCTGGCCCAAAGATGCCATAGATGCCTGTTTGTATGTGCTGCTGGTGAGTGAGCATATGCGGGCTACCCAGAACGGCCAGGCGGTGACCTACAAACAGCTCGACCGTCGCCAGGTAGGCCAGACCGAATTTCGGGTTGAGGCAATTACCATCAGCGTTCCTCAAAAAATTGCCCTGCGAAAGCTGTTTCAGAGTATCGGCGTTGCCTGCCAGCCCAACGAAGAGTCTGAAAAAGCAAGAATTTTCCTGCAGCAGGTGGCAAACCTGGCCCACAATGCCGGGGGCGACCCACCCTGCCCCATGCGTCCTAACCCGGCCTACGTGCAAGACTTACTGCAGCGGTCGGGCAACGAACAGCTCCAGGCGGTCTACAATGCCCGCGACCAACTGGCCGCCGATATCGCCGCCTGGCAGGAAAAAGCCCAGCAAATTCAAGACCGCCTACCCCAGTGGCAGGTCTTAGAAGACCTGGCGGCCCTGGCCCAATCGGTGCCCGAAGCGCAGCCCATGGTGGCCGAGGCCGAGGCCATTCGAGATGGACGGCTACTGCTGCAAACCCCCGACCCGGTAAAGCCCCTCTGCGACCAACTCACCCAAATTCTGCGGCAGAAGCTGCTGGCGGCCCAGACCACTTTTCGGGAGCAGTACGAAAGCCTCCAGGCGGAACTGGAAGCCCAGGCCAGCTGGCAGCAACTGTCGGTGGATGACCGAGATCGCATCCTTCAGGCAGCTGGGCTCTCGGGTACGCCAGAGGTGCAGGTGGGTACCGTGCAGCAGGTACAGACCAGCCTGCAGCGCACGCCCCTCACCAGTTGGGCTAACCTCACCGCCGCCCTGTCGGAAAAGTTTGCCCAGGCCCGACTCAAGGCCGAGCAACAACTCAGGCCCAAGGCCCAGCCGCTTAAACTGCCCAGTCAAACCCTGAGCACCCCCGAAGAAGCCGAACAATGGCTCAACCAGGCTCGCCAGCTAATTCTGGAGAAACTCCAGAACGGCCCGGTTATTCTATGAAAACCCCTATCCTGATCCCTATGGTTCAACTACCCTATGCCTAGCTCTGCCCTCACCCCCTCAATCCCCCTCTCCCAGGGGGCGAGGAGGAAGTAGAAAACCCCTTCCACCTCCCCTCTACCTCCAAGAGAGAATCCGGGGGTAACAGCCCCCCCCTTCTCCCTTGTGCCTTCTACCTTCTGCCTTGCCCCATGCCCACTCTCCACCCTGACCTGCGCGGAACCCTTGAAAACACCGTCTGCGATGCCCGCGACATTGCCGAAACCGGAGCCAGAGCCGCCCTGGAAGCTCTGGCTGTAGGGGAAGCTGAGCCCTATAAGCACCTGACGGCAGACCAGCGCGACTTTCGCAATCGCCTGCGGGCACGGGGGCGGCAACTGGGGGATGTGCGGGATGAGCGCAAGGGCACCCAGGAGATTACCCGCCTGGTGCGGCAGTGTGCCTATGAGTACTGGCACCGCATGTTGTTTGCCAAGTTTTTGGCGGAGAACCACCTGCTGATGCACCCGGAAGGGGTGGCCGTATCTCTACAGGAATGTGAGGAACTGGCGGCAGAGGAAGGCATCGATGCCTGGACCCTGGCTTCTCGCTATGCGGCCAGCATGTTGCCCCAAATTTTTCGCCCCGATGACCCCCTGCTACAGCTCACCTTTGCCCTGGAGCATAAACAGGCCCTGGAAAAGCTGCTGGCAGAGTTATCCTCGGAAGTGTTTACCGCCAGCGATAGCTTGGGCTGGGTTTACCAGTTCTGGCAGGCGAAACGCAAGGAGGAAGTCAACAAGTCTGGCAATAAAATCGGCGCAGACGAACTCCCCGCCGTCACCCAGCTCTTCACCGAAGACTACATGGTGGATTTTCTCCTGCAAAACACCCTCGGAGCCTGGTGGGTCGGCCACCACCCCACCGAACCCCTCCCCTTAGAAATGCCCTACCTCCGCTTCGTCGAAACCACACCCACCCCATCTAACACCTCACCCACCTCACCTACCCATCCACCCATCCACCCATCCACCCATCCACCCTCCCACCCCACCCCCGCCTCCGGCACCTTCCCCGGCTGGCCCAAAACCGCAAAGGAACTCCGCATCCTCGACCCCTGCTGCGGTTCAGGGCATTTTCTGGTGGCAGAGTTCAATCTGCTGGTGCCTATGCGGATGCAGGAAGAGGGGCTTTCGGCCCAGGCCGCCTGTGATGCGGTGCTGCGGGAAAATCTTTATGGGTTGGAGATTGATGAGCGCTGTACCCAAATTGCGGCCTTTGCCCTGGCGATGGCAGCGTGGACGTATCCAGAGGCGGGGGGCTATCGGCAGTTGCCGAAGTTGAATATTGCCTGTTCTGGAATTGCTATTAGCGCCAAGCGGGAGGATTGGCTGGCTCTGGCTGGGGATGATTCGAGGTTACGTCGAGGAATGAGCCGCCTATACTTCCTTTTTGAGGGCGCTTCTACTTATGGGAGTTTAATCAATCCAGCCGATCAGTCTGATCAACCCTTACTTGAAGCCACTTATACTGAACTCCTACCAATATTAGAACAAGCACTAGTAGCTGAGAGAAATAAAAAGAATTATTGGAATGAAGAGCTGGGAGTCGCAGCGCAAGGCATAGCTACAGCCGCTAAATTCCTATCCACCAAATATCATTTAGTCGCGACAAATGTTCCTTTCTTGTATCGGGGAAAACAATCTGAGAAGCTGAAAAATTTTTGTGACGCCAAGCATTCTGAAGCAAAGTCTGACTTATCGACTGTATTCGTTGATAGATGTTTAGACTTCCTTTATCCGGATGGCAGCATAGCTCTTGTAACACCTCAGGATTGGGTTTTTAAGCCAACTTACAAAGATTTTAGAAAGTTTTTGTTAAAGGAAAAGGAATGGAAGCTTGTATCCTTTTTAGGCCCGGCAGCTTTTCAAGACATGAACTGGTGGGCTGCCAAAACTCAACTTTTCGTGATTACGAATAGACAAGTCTCTAAGGAAGCAGTCATACATGGTATTGATATCACAGAGAATCGAGTGACGGCTGAGAAGCCTTGTTTGTTGAAAAGAGAATCCTTAGCAAAAGTCTCCCAGCATGGCCAGCTTAAAAATCCTGACTTCCGAATCATCCTTGAGGCCCATGAAAGAGGAATTCCGTTAAAAAGATATGCGAAGACCTACCAAGGCATCAAAACTGGCGATGACCCAAGATTTCGGAGATTTTTTTGGGAACTTCCCTTTCTTGACGAACGTTGGCGATATTTGCAAAGTACAGTAGAGGAATCCGTTTTTTACGGAGGCTTAGAAAGCATTGTTGATTGGGTTGATGATGGAGAAAGTATAGCAAGACTTCAAGGATTATCAGCCTGGGAAAAGCCCGGAGTTGCAATAAGTCAGATGAGACACTTGCCTTGTGCCATCTACTTTGGAGAAATATTTGACAGTAATACTTCGCCAATTATTCCGGATAATCCGGACCACTTACCTGCTCTTTGGGCTTTTTGTCGTTCTGAGGACTTTTATGATTTGATTCGCCAAATTGATCCTGCTCTAAAGGTTGCCAATTCTTCCTTCACTAAGATTTCCTTTGATCTTGAGCATTGGCAAAAAGTTGCACAGGAAGAATTTCCTAATGGATTACCTGAGCCATATTCAAAGGACCCAACTCAATGGATATTTAAAGGATCTGTTTCCTCGTCTACAGATCCTTTACAAGTCGCTATTGCACGGCTTCTAAATTTTTCTTGGCACAAACAGGCAGATGACGATTTAGACCAACTGATTGATGACGATGGTATCGTCTGTATCCCCTCCATCCGAGGCGAGCAACCCGCATCAGAACGACTCCGTAACCTGCTGGTCAAAGCCTACGGCAAAGGCTGGACATCTACCAAACTCCGCGAACTGCTAGACCCCGACGGCTACGGCGACAAAGGCTTAGACGACTGGCTAAGGAACTACTTCTTCGAGAAGCACTGCAAAGTCTTCCAGAGCCGTCCCTTCATCTGGCACATCTGGGATGGCCTCAAAGACGGCTTTGCCGCCCTGGTCAACTACCACAAGCTCGACTACAAATGCCTCGAAACCCTCGCCTACACCTACCTCGGCGACTGGATTCGGGAGCAGCAGGCCGCCGTCAAAGCAGGCACCAGCGGGGCCGATAACAAACTTCTCAAAGCCAAACAGCTGCAAGACAAACTTGCCCTCATCCTCGCAAGCGAAAAGCCCTACGATATCTTCGTCCGCTGGAAACCCCTCGAACAACAACCCATCGGCTGGCACCCCGACCTCAACGACGGCGTCCGCCTCAACATCCGCCCCTTCATGAAAGCTGGGGTACTCCGCAAAAACCCCAACATCAAATGGAACAAAGACCGGGGCAAAAATCCCCCCGACTCCCCCTGGGGCGAAGAGCGCCTTAACGACATTCACCTTACCCTAGAAGAAAAGCGCCAAGCCCAGGAGGCCACCCAGCCATGAGAATTCAGAGCCTTCGCCTGCAGAATTTCCGGGGTTTTAAGGATTTGGAAATTGAGTTTCCAAAAGACAGCAATGTAGCTGTCTTCATCGGTATCAACGGCGCAGGGAAGTCTTCAGTGCTAGATGCGATTGGCCTACTGCTAGCGCAGTTTGTCATCAATCTATTGGGTGACACTGCTCGCAAAACCGAAAGACTCAGAAGAGCAGGCTTTTTGCTGACCGATAACGACATAAACGTCAAAGCTGACAAGTTGAGAATTCTCCAGGAATGGTCTTTTTTGCACAAAATCTGGGAATGGGAAGTCAGCAAAGAGCACAATAAAGGTGCTAAAGAGAAAAAAAGTTTTTCAATCTATTCCCAAGAAGTCATCAGTGCTCTGAATCAAGATGATAACTTCAACCTGCCAATCTTAGTTTACTATCATACCCATCGGCTATCGCCCACCATGGGGGCAACCACCAGTAAGGCAAAAAGCTATCGCTTTAGCCAGTTGTCTGCCTTTCAAAATTCTTTTGAGCGAAGCTTGGCCGGATTTGACGATTTTCTAAATTGGTTTCGAGCAGAAGAAGACTTAGAAAACCAAATCATCGTTAGAGAAGATAAAAGCTACCAAGATCCTAAATTAGAAGTCATTCGACATGCCATTAAGCATTTTTTCAACAGGCTTAACGCATCAAACTTGTTTGACGATCTGCGTATTGTCAGAGCTAGTAAAGGGGATGACTTTATATTTAAACCATCGGTTGTCAGTACGCTAGAAATTAAAAAAGGTCATGAAAGGCTCAGTATTGAGCAACTTTCTGATGGGGAAAGAAGTCTACTCTTGATTGTGGCTGACATCGCTAGAAGGCTGGCTATAGCCAACCCATCACTCCAAAACCACGACCAGATTCTTCGAGAGGGCAAGGGCATTGTCTTAATCGATGAAGTCGATGCTCATTTGCATCCTCAATGGCAAAGGAATGTTATCCCTGCTTTGCGCGAGACTTTCAAAAGCTGTCAGTTTATTGTCACTACCCACTCCCCTCAAGTGCTGAGTAATATTGAAAGAGAGAGCATCTTCATCTTGGAAGATGGGAAGATTGTTGAAAACAATCCTCATTCCTATGGTCGGGATACAAATTCTATTCTCTATGAATTCATGGGAGTTGAAGAACGTCCCCAATGGATGAGAGCAAGGTTAGATCACTGTTTCCATTTAATTGACCAGGGGGAACTAGATAATGCTAAGGCAGCGATAGAAGATCTCAAGAAAACCATTGGAGAAAATGACACCGAAATTGTAAGAGCTAATACAATGCTTGCTTTTCTGTACGACTGATGAAATATATTCAAAAAGGTAACGAGCCATCATCACTCGAAAAATATCGTAAGAGTCTTTCTCCCGGTACTCAAAAAGCTTATGATAATTTTCCTAATAAAGATGTCCTACGAGAAATTCTCTTAGAAGAACAGGGATACATTTGCTGCTACTGCATGAAAAGAATTTCCAACGAACTCGTCGAAGTAAAAGGGAAGTATCAATATAAAACTCGAATAGAGCATTGGGCACCACGCGAAATTTACAACGGGCAAAACGGAAAGCCAGATTTGAGACTGAATTATAGGAATTTAATGGCAGCTTGCGATGGTAACCAGGGCCAACCAAAGCATTTATACTGCTGCGACAAAAGCAAGGGTAGCCAGGAAATTAAAATCAACCCAACTCAATCTATCTGTGAAGACCAGTTTTACTTTAGCCCAACGGGGGAAATTACTTCCGAGGAAAAAAATATCAAACAAGAGCTTAATGATATTCTGAGACTCAACATTCAGATTCATAGAAATAATCGAAAGGCAGCACTAAATAAAGCGCTTCAGCAACTACAGCCGTTCTCACCAAGTAGCCAACTTGCTCCAAGAATTCAGAAAGTAATTGACCAACTCAGCCGTCGTGACGAAATGGGTCAGCATGAGCCTTACTTTGCCTACGCCATCTATTTCCTACGCAAACGACTGGAAACGTTGAGAGAAAATTCATAATCGAACAGCACGATGCCCAACGAGCAGAGGCACTTCTTCAGTTAGCTCAACTACGCCAGGTTCCCCTGGAGCAAGTTCTAGCTGAGTTTTTGCCTGCCCATGCCGCCTAGCTCAGGATCGGTAGTCCCCAGCAAGCCCTTCGTGCCCGAATAATCAAAAGCTATCCCCTTAAAATAGAAACATCTTTCTACCGAAGTCTTTACTATGGCCTACAGCAACTTTAGCCTCAGCAAAGTCAAAGCAGACTTCAACCTCACCATCAACGAAAGAACTGACTTGTTCTCTCAAGTCCCACCCATCGCCCCTAGTGACTACCTCAAGCTCACCCTCAAAGAGCATCTGCCCCTGGTCAATGCCATCAATACCGAAAAAGCCAGGTCAGAGCTGGTGATCATGCCCGTGCTGATAGAAGTCCGGCGACACCTCAACTACCAGGTCAGTCTATTCTCAGGATCCGAGTTCAACGTAGACGCTGCCAAGGGGCTAGAAGGTCGGTGCGACTTTATTCTCACCCGCTCCCCCGAGCAGTACTACATCAGTCGCCCGGTCATGACCATCGTGGAAGCCAAAAACGAAAACATTAAAGCTGGTCTGGGCCAGTGCATCGCTACCATGCTGGCAGCCTACCTGTTCAATCAGCAAGAAGGCACCTCCGAAGACATCATTTATGGGGCGGTTACCACCGGTACCGACTGGAAATTTCTAAAGCTGGTCGAACAAATGGTCTACATCGACCGTGATGACTACTACATTAAAGAAATCGACCAGATTCTCGGCATTCTAGCCTCTACCCTGCAGCCCGAACCTGCCCTGGCTGGGGGTAACCTTTAGCCTTGGTCTAATCTATCCCTTGTGATAACCATGACTCCCGTCTTCCCCGGCATGAACCCCTATCTAGAAAACCCCGACATCTGGACGGAAGTTCACGCCTGGTTAATCGTGCAGCTTGCCCGCAACCTCAATCCCTTACTAAAGCCCAAGTACCGGGCCGCCGTTGAACAGCGAGTCTACACCGACTCTCTACTGGTCGGCATCCCCGATGTGTCCGTCTTCCAAAGCCAGCAAAGTAAGGGCCAGGCCGTTGCCACCAGCACCCTGAGCAAGCCGATCAAAGTCAACGTCCCCATGCCCGAGGAAGTCAAAGAAAGCTACCTGGAGATCCGGCAGATCGGCACTGGCAAAGTCGTTACCATGATCGAAGTCCTCTCGCCCAAAAACAAACGCCCCGGCGAAGGCCGAAACCAATACACCGCCAAGCGCTACAAAGTTTTAGAAAGTCTCAGCCATCTGGTAGAAATTGATCTCCTTCGTTCCGGCGAACCCCTGCCTATGTCCGGCGGTGTCCCATCTGACTACCGCATCCTTATCAGCCGGGCCAATAGCCGCCCCGAAGCCGAACTCTACCCCTTTAGCCTGCGAGAACCCATTCCCGTTTTTCCCCTCCCCCTCCAGTCTGGCGATGAAGAACCCACAATTGATCTAAATCAGGTGTTGCAGGATATCTATGAACAAGCATCATTAGATCTGGTGATCGACTACGGCCAACAGCCCATCCCCCCGCTCACCGACCCTGATTTTCAGTGGATTCAGTCTCTTCCGACCGCATGAGTACAGCCAGTTCCCCTGCCAAACCGTTTTCCCCCACCATGACTGTCCTTGAGGCGCTCATCCAGGCCCTCAATGGTATGTCTACTCATAATCCCAACGCCGAAGCCTCCCCGGCAGTTGTTTTATGGACCGACGAAAAAAAACAGTGGGAAAAACTCATGCCGCGACTGCGATCGCAACTTCCCCACCTGCTGACGTTTGGGCCGTACAACTCTGAAACCAAAACCGGGCCTGCCATTTGGCTTAAGTGCATGATTGCTGGCACCCTGCCAGAAGCGGATTGGGCTGCCGCCGTACCCATTCTTTACCTGCCAGGGATCAGCCGTCAGCAGCTACGGGCGGTAGAAAACTGCCCCTGGGAACTTCAACCCCTGGCTGAGCTTCAATACCGGGGTGTGTTCTGGAGCCAACCCAACAGCCGCGACTGGACGATTCTCGCTTTCCTCAAGTCTAAAGAAGGTTTGGGGCTTGATGTTGCCCAAGACCAGGCCACCCTTAAAGCCATGCAGGGAGCCCTCAACCTCCTAGCCGAAGCTCCCATTAGCGCACTCCAGCGCAAAAAGTTAGAAGCTGAAGACTTTAATCAGCTACTCACTCCTGACCCGGTGCGAGATGTATTGCTCTGGCTGAATGACCCTGACAGTATCAAATCCAGTTGGGCCGGAGAGCGTTGGAACGCTTTCTGTTCCGTCTGCCAGGCCAAATACACATTCAACCCCGACCAGGAAGGAGCCATCACCGGAGCCGAAAAACTGGGCAACAGAGAAGAGAACTGGAATGCCGTCTGGGATCGCTTTGCCGAAGCTCCCGGTGCTTATCGCAGCATTCCTAACCTGCTCAAGCAGGCGGCACCCGCAACCCCCAACATGTTTACTGACCGCTCGACCTGGCCCAATGTGAATGAAGGAGCAGAAGCAGACCTCCGTCAAAGACTCCTCAATCTGAAGCAGTCAACCGCTCCCGAAGCCATTGAGCAACTGCGCCATTTAGAAGCGGAGCATGGTCCACGACGAGCATGGGTCTGGGCTGAACTGGGGGAAGCTCCCCTCGCCAAGGCTCTGGAGCATCTGATCACCCTGGCGAACGGGGTTGAAACCTCTTTGGGTGGCCATACACCCCAGGCCATGGTGGAGCAATACATCGGCAGCGGCTGGCAGGCTGATGCTGCCGTCCTAAAAGCGATTGCCTGTGTAGAGCGGGATAGCGATTGTCGAGCTGTCTTCAGCGCTATCCGAACCATCTATCAGCCCTGGCTAGAGCAAACCGCCGAACACCTGCAAAACCTGATTCGGGAGCAGAGCTATCCCCTGGGCTCTGCTGCCGCCCTCCAGGCTCCTAATCCCAGCAAGGGCGAATGCCTGCTCTTTGCTGATGGGCTCCGCTTCGACATTGCTCAAATGCTGAAGCAGGAACTTGAAGAGCAAGGGCTGACAGTTGCAGAAGATTGGCAGTGGGTACCCCTACCGACAGTAACGGCAACCTCTAAACCGGCAGTCTCTCCCGTTGCCCATCTTATCCACGGGTCTGCTGATGGGTCTAACTTCCGGCCCACCCTTAAAGAAGACAGTAAGGACCTCACCACCGACCGCTTCGCCAAATTGCTAGAAAGCCAGGAAATCCAGCAGCTTAAGAGCAACGATACCGGCGATCCTAAGGGCATCGCCTGGACCGAATCTGGAGAACTCGACAAGTATGGCCATAGTAATGGCTTCAAGCTAGCCTACGAAGTTCAACGACAAATCCGCAGCCTCTCAATACAGATACAGGATTTGCTCGATGCCGGATGGCAAAAAGTTCAGGTCATCACCGATCACGGCTGGCTGCTTATGCCAGAAGGGCTGCCCAAGCAAGACTTTCCCGGCCATCTGGCAGAAACCCGTTGGGGACGCTGTGCCGCCCTTAAAGAGACCTCTGCCACCGATATTGACACTCAGCCCTGGTTCTGGTCAGGGGATGTTCGCATTGCCCTGCCCACAGGCATTCGGTGTTTCAGAGCCGGTCTTGAGTACGCCCATGGCGGCATTAGCCTGCAGGAATGTGTGACGCCTGTCTTGACGGTCACGGGGCAGACAGTAGTACAAATGTCTAATATTAGTGAATTTAAGTGGCTGGGGCTGCGCTGCCGTGTCACTGTAGAAAATGGTTCACCCGATATGACCGTAGACATGCGCACAAAGCCTGCCGATGCTTCGACTTCCCTGGCCGCAGGTGGGAAACCTATTTCTGGAGGAAAAGCATCCCTTGCGATCGCAGATGACAGTACTGAGGGGGACCCGGCTGTTATCGTCTTACTGGATGCTCAGGGTAACGTGGTAGCCAAACAAGTCACCATGATTGGGGGTTAAACATAAGGCATGGGGATTACACTAGACACCCTCGATGAACTAGCGGCGAAAACCTTTGAAGGCTACATCGTCCGCAAAGACCTGGTGCGTACCTTTAGCCGACAGTACCCCGTACCGACCTACGTGGTGGAGTTTTTGCTGGGCCGCTACTGTGCCAGCACAGACCCAGAAGAAATTGAAGAGGGACTCCAAATCGTTAGCCGCCAACTGGCTAACCGTACTGTCAAAGCTGGAGAAGAAGAGTTGTTCAAATCCCGTGCTCGCGAACAGGGTTCCGTCAAAATCATCGATGTCATCTCCGCTCGTCTGGATGCCAAGACCGATTCCTACCTGGTGGAACTTCCCAGCTTGCGCCTGAGAGATGTGCGCATCGATAGCGAACTGGTTCACCAACACGAGCGCATGCTCACCGGGGGCTTCTACGCCGAAGTCGAATTAGGTTACGACGCCGTTATCGCCCAGGAGAACAACGGTCGCCCCTTTGGGATCGAGAGCTTGAGGGAAATTCAGCTTTCCAATCGGGATGTTTTAGGTGCCCTGGCCCGAGGTCGTGAACTCTTTACCACCGAAGAATGGAAAGATTTTCTGATCCGCAGTGTGGGGCTGGAACCGACCCACCTGGCAGAGCGGGCCAAGGATGTCATCCTCATGCGCATGGTGCCCTTTGTCGAACGGAACTTCAATGCGGTAGAAATTGGCCCTAGAGGAACAGGTAAGAGCCATCTTTTTCAGCAGGTGTCGCCCTACTCCCATCTGGTATCTGGTGGTAAAGCCACCGTTGCCCGCATGTTCGTCAACAACGCCACCGGTCAGCGAGGGCTGGTCTGTCAGTACGACGTCGTCTGTTTTGATGAGGTCTCTGGTATCTCCTTTGACCAGAAAGACGGGGTCAACATCATGAAGGGCTACATGGAATCAGGAGAGTTCAGTCGGGGGAAAGAAAGCATTCGAGCTGACGGCAGCATCGTCATGGTAGGTAACTTTGATGTCGATGTAGAGCACCAGCAGCGGGTGGGGCACATGTTCTCCCCCATGCCCCCCGAAATGCGAGACGATACCGCCTTCATGGATCGCATCCACGCCTACTTTCCAGGATGGGATGTTCCTAAAATGTCGAAGGAGTTGCTGACCGAGCACTTCGGGCTAGTGAGTGATTTCCTCTCCGAGTGCTTTAGCCAACTGCGCCAGCAGAGCCGCCTGGCCCTACTTCAGGGGCGTGTCTTTTTCGGCGGTGCCCTCAGCGGCAGGGACACCAATGCCGTCAACAAGTTAATCAGCGGCCTCTTAAAGCTGCTTTACCCCTCCTCAGAGGCAACGATTCCTGACGAAGATGTGGAGTGGGCGACCCGGTTGGCGCTGGAATCTCGCCGTCGAGTCAAAGAACAGCAAAAGCGGGTGGGGGCTGCCGAGTTTCGCAATACCCACTTCAGCTACCAGATGGGGGAAGAAGGGGTAGAGAAGTTTGTCGTTACTCCTGAACTCCAGAGCGAGAACAGCATTGGCAGTGACCCCCTAGATCCCGGCCAGGTATGGAGCATCAGCCCAGGCAGCATGGACGAGAATCCGGGGCTTTATCGCATTGAAGTAACCGAAGGTCCTGGATCTGGCGTCAAAATTCTGAACCGCCCCACGCCTCAAGCCTTCTCAGAGAGCGTCCGCTACGCCGAGCAAAACTTATACACCAGAGCCAAAGAACTGGTGGGGGATCGCGAACCCCGCTCCCACGAATTTTCTGTCCAATTGCGTGCCTTTGATACCTCCCGCAGCGGTAGCCAGCTTGGCCTGGCAGTACTCATTGCCCTATGTAGCGGTCTGCTCAAGAGGAATATCCGAGGTGGCCTCATTATTGTCGGTGGCTTAAACCTGGGGGGCTCTATTGAGCCGGTCTACAATGCCGTCAGCATCGCCGAGCTTGCTGTGGAAAAAGGCGCAACAGCCCTGCTCATGCCGGTTTCAGCTCGCAAGCAGCTCTATGACCTTTCAGATGATATGGCCACGAAGGTCGATATCCAATTTTATTCCGACGGAAAAGATGCTTTCTTTAAAGCTATTGCTGAATAATTGGGAAAACTTTGTAAAGGGGAGTAGCACATTTACCGAGATCCGATGATCTTGGGCAACCTGAAAGAAGCCCCGGCAAGAGGTCAACGATGGAATATCAGATAGGGCTGCTACGACTTGGGCCAGATACCGAGGAAGGCAAATCCTACATCATCCCTACCCAACTCCGCAGAACGAGAGTAGGGCAGACTGCAAATTTTGAGTTAGCCCATCTGTCTGAGAGCAGTCTCTCAACAACTGGCAATCGCAGTAGCCACCTGTACTGGAATTTTAAAGCGGACTTGCTGTCTAAACAGAAGGAGCTTAAGAATGATCCTTCATCGTGGTCAATGCTGGCCGTAAAGGAAGGCGCTGAGCCCACTGTTACTCAAGATACCTGGATTTCTCCTTTTGAGGCTGGTGAGCACTACATTGCCGATCTTTGTGCCAATGTAGAACAAAAGCTGATGGAGGTATTAGGACCTGATGTCAAGCTCAGCTTTTATTTCACGGCTCCCGGTTACGAGCAAACAGAATCACAGACATATAAAAATAATATAAAAAGCATTCTGAGAAAAACTCTCAAGCACGAAATCCTCAAGCGATCAAACTTCCCTCAGCTAACGCAGGGAGATAGTTTCCTCTATGAACAGTATGGAGTCTACTATTACTTCACTCAGTGTGAAAGAAAAATAGATCTCGGTGTCCCGAAGGCCAACTATCTAATCATAGATATTGGCGGTAGTACTACAGATATTGCGGTTGTTCACCTGACTAAAACGGGTGAAGTCGCTCGTGTTTTTCCTATTTATGAAAGCTTTCAATATGGAGGCACGGATTATGATCGGTCGATCATTAGTGAGGTTATGCCTAATGACGCTCCCTACTTCTCTTACGATGAAGAAAGAAAGAGTAAGATTTTAAGGCTTGTCGAAAAAGCAAAAGTTTCAATTTTAAGCAGTGATGATACTCAGATATCTAAATCCTTGAAAACTAGCGGAGAGACTTATCGCTTCTCCAGAGATGTTTTAGACAAGGCTTTTGATAAGGACTGGAACTGGAAAATCAAGAAAAATATACTCAAGGTTCTTGCGATCGCAGAAAACGATCAAAGAATCAACTATACTGGTGAGAAATTTGCAATAGACGGAATTCTTCTAGCAGGTGGTACCAGCAAGCTCCAACGCTTCAGAGACAATCTGAGCAACGATCCCGAGTTACAAAGATATTTTTCAAAAAACCATACCGTCAGCTATGCGACTAAGGCAGATCCCAGTAGTCTAGCTTCCTTAGGATTAGGTATATCAATATTAGAAAGGACGTTGCGGGATAAGGAAGAAACCAAGAATGACCTTCCAATGGCTGAAACAGTTTGCCTAAATATCAGAGATGACAAGAATAACGTTCTTAACATTCGAAGACTTACAAGCCGGAATGGAACTCCTAAAAATCTACTTTTTACAGTTGAGCAGGTTCTGAAGAGCGCACCAGAAAATAATAATGGTCGTGTTCATTTTCCTCGAGATTTGTTCAGCTCAGCAGAAATAGATCAATTACCTGAACAGTTAAGACTAGAGTTTACGACAGACTGTAATCCTCGTCCTCAAACATTAAGTTTAAATCTTTCAGAACCCACTGGCTTAGGCCGAAATATCCCTGAGGGATTATATTTTAGTACAGCAGTTGACAAACCAAACGTTAGGTCGTCAGATTTAAGTCCTTCCAAGTTGAGAGTGGATCCCTATTTCTATAGGTTTCTACCTTTATCGAAAGATTATCGTCGATGCGATAATAAAGGACGTCCATCAAAAATTGATATTTCCCTTGCACCGGTCAACATTAATCTTGAAAAAGATCGGGCCTATGTGTGTATAGACTTTGGAATGAACAATACCTCGGTAGCTGTGTTTGCTCCCAGCTATTCTCTAAGTGAGGAACATTTCCAAGTGCTGAAAGTCGTACCAAGTACAGGATTAGCTGAAGAACCTCATGAGCTAAATATCGTTATCGAGAATCGAACTTATCAGGTGATTAAAGAAGTAGCGTATAATCCATCAACTAAACTCCCGATTCATTTAGTTGAACGCGAAAAGGAATATTTCCTCGCTACGGAAAATGACAATGAAAAGTCTCGCTACAAAATAATTCCCATTAGCGATCCTCTAAGTCCAGACAAGATAAACCCACAACAAGCCATAGCCCTGGTCACTCTACCCCGCTTCCTAGGAGTCCATCCCCATACAGGAGCTGCAGTAGGTATTAACTACAATGTCGATGGACCTGTCCTAATTCATGGGGACCTCGATACAATCCTGCTACCAGATTTAGAAACAGACTTTGGTTCACAGGTTGAAGATGTAATCCCGTGGATTCACCTCGATACAATCCTGCTACCAAGTTTAGAAACCGCCTTAGAAATGACCCTTGAAGATGCCCTCGAGCAGCTACCGCCCTACCCCTCGGCATCTATTCTACCCCGGTTCCTCGGTGTTCATCCCCAAACGGGGGCACCTGTAGAGATCATTGAGCGCCCTAACGGTCCCACCTTAGCTCATGGTAGTTTTGATCGTGACTATGTAAGACTACCGGACTGGAATCAAGTTTGTGAAATAACACTCGAAGAGGCTTTAGAGTTGTTGCCCTTGTACGAACCCATAGATTCACCAGAAGATCTAGACGTCTCGGTTTCTCCTAAAACCGAGACAACACTTCATCTGTCTGAAGATCTGAAGGAAAGCCTGGAATCACTCACAAACGCACTTAAATCACAGGCTAACCAGAACTCTGAAATTCTCGAAGCACTACTCCAGGTTGCTAAACAAGCTCCTAAAAAAAATCTTCAGAAAGCCGAAGCTGAGGAATCACAGCAAATTCAGCCTGCCCAACAACAGGAAATTCATGTAGAGCTAAGGCCCTACGAAACTGGTACTGAAATCAGCTTTAGAGGCTTTGAAGAATTTGTCTCTGATCAGGGCTTTAGCTATGAACCCTCTGTACTTAGACAGGTTTGGACCCACACTCAAAACAAACATTCTCGCCTTGCTATCCTGGCAGGTCCACCTGGGTCTGGAAAGACCCAACTAGTCTCGCTTCTCGCAGAATATTTCAACCGAGATTTGACCTATAAGAGCTATCGCGAAGAGTTTCACTTGCTGGAACCAGTTTTACCTTCTTGGTTCTCCTCTGAGAACCTGTTGGGTTTCTACAGCCAGATCACTGAGCAATTTCACCCAACTAATTTCTTCAAGTTTCTAAAAAGAGCTGAGCATCACCACATTGCAGACATAAATCGATTGTTCTTCGTCTGTCTAGATGAATTCAATCTGGCGCAGCCTGAGCAGTATCTCGCTAAGGTGCTCTCTGTTATGGAATCCGAAAGCGCTGAGATGACAGTTTGCCAGGAAACAGGCCAGAGCGTCTTAATCCCATCTAACCTTAAGCTCTTCGCAACTATCAATACTGACTCAGCTTCTAAAGCATTGAGCCCCAAGGTCCTTGACCGTTCAGTTTTGATTAGGATAACTCCTTCTAAGGAAAGAGTTGTAGACTTTTCTAAAAATAAAAGCTCTCCCGTGCCGTTTGCCAACCAGGTGCTGGCCCAATTTCATGCCTATTTGGATGTTCTTTATGACCTTGGCTCAGCATCAGGAGCAGCATTTGGATTTAGAACAATTGATACAGCAATTGCTCACCTCGAAGCCCATCCCTATGTAGAGCTAGAAGGTTCTAATACAACAGAATCAGTCATAGAAGAAGTGATTGATGAGATCATATCTTCTATCTTCCTGTCAAAACTACCAGGCTACAACCGTTTTGAAGGTGAGGAGAGCTACAGAAAAACCCTTGTCAAAACCATGGAAAAGTTTCAGCAAGGTCACTTGAAGCAATCGACAAAAATAATTGAGAAAATCAAAGCTGGTTATCCTGGCCAATCCGCCTTTTAATTTTCTTCATTCCTATGTCTGTCTTGACTTTGAAGTACGGAAAAATTGAAATATATCTTAGAGATGGCAATGGGCGATTTGTGCCTATTGACCTGCAAGTTTCAAACGAAATAAAAACCAAAAATATCTTTGCTGGAAATAAGAAGAGCATGGATTTCTCGGTTAGGTTACCTGGCTACTCAGGTGATTTACCACAATATCTTTACCTATACTTAGGAACTGATCCTATCCGGCGATGGCGGAACGACTATTCTATCTCATTAAAACTGGGATATGATTTCTCCAATCATCCTTATTGGGCCGCAGAGACAGAGGATATTACTAGAATCAGTCGAGAGTTTTGGTGTGCTGCAAAAGCTGAAATTACTCTCTGCGACGATGATCAAACTCCTCTGCTAACCGAAACTGAGGAATTAGCTTCAACCGTTATCGAACTTGGCTATGATGCTTGGTACGAGAACGTCTATGAGGGAGTGAAGCAAGGTTTAGAGTCGATTAATCAAGAAGCTGATATTACTTCTCCCTTTGAGCAGGAAGTTGAAGTAGGCGCTTCTAGCGATGAAGAGTCACCCAGTTCTGAAATCCTTGCTGTATATTGGCGAATAAAGCCTTACTTGGACGATCTAGGCAGGGCAATAGCCAAAATCGTTGCTAATCCAGCTCAACGAAACTATGCACGACATAGTTTTTACAGTTTGCAAGGAGCACAGTCTAATTCGCTATCGAGTGGGCACATAAGTTGTGGTTTTGTTACAGTACAAAGTTATCAAACTATAGGTGGGCGAGCGGTTCCAGATAACTACATCTCAACGCAAATAGATGCAACTCACAATATTGAAGAAAATTATATTTCCCTTCAATGCATAAAAAGAGTTTTGGGTTATTTAGAAGATATCTCAGATGAGATTAAACAATATATTGAAGATTTAAAAAAAATTAAATCTGGTATATATAGTGGAGCCCACAAAAATAAGCTAGAGGCTGATATCAGGCAGCATCACAACGAGTTGAAAGACATAAAAGAGCAAGTTGATAAGTTTGGCTACTATATCAAGTGTTTTTCTTTCCTAGACCGAGATTATCGCCCTCCCAGTCTAAATTTCAGTTCAGAATTACTATACTATGACGATCGCTACTCCACAGTCTGGAAGATATTAGCAAGGATAGATGGGATATTAAACTATATAAACATTTCAGACGAAGTGATTAAGTTTCAGGTTGCGCCTTTTCAAGAGGTATATGAAAGGTGGTGCCTACTAAAAATTGTTTCTGCCCTAGAAGAAATGGGCTTTAGGAAGACATCATCTGCTTCTAAATCTCCGCTGTATGGGAATCCAAGGTTTAACTCCCAATATTGTGAACTAGAACACCCCCAAGATCCGGGTTTGAATTTAAAGGTTTACTTTGAGAAGAAGCATCAATTCATTGACGGTGCTTGGCCTGAAAATTCTTATGGGTTCTGGCAACCTGCCTATGAAGGAGAACCAAAGAGTGAGTGGAAGCATACCCCAGATATTTCACTGGAATTTTTTAGAGATCTGGGCCACCCAAACATAGTTACTTTTGACCCCACCTTGGGAGGTAAATCAATTTGGCCAGATAAGTATAAATATAAGAAGACAATTCGTGCAAACACGTCTCAGGGATATGATTATATTGTCAAAGCTGCTTGGGCCATTGCTCCTGGCCAGGCAAAGCATAGCATTTCCCCATTCTACAGTGATGAAGATGCTGGCTTTTCTGAAGGAACCATTTTCTTAAATCACACTCGAGAAAGTCAGGAAGCGCTTTACGTTACGCTCAGCAAGATCCTGATGAGTAATGGTTTATTGTCTGCTTCTGTTGAATAACTGAACTAGAACTTTGGCTTTAGATGCCCAAATCATCTTTCAAGACGATTAAAGCCACTTCACCTTCCGTTGTAGTTTGTGTGTACTATTAGTCGACTTGTTTCAGCCATTCCAGGCTATCTTAATCCAAGCTCTTGAAGAAACATCGTTTCAAAAGGTTGCATCTTCGTCAGCGAGGGCTATCAAGAATTATAACTTTGGTATACTTAGGCTGAAATTTAGCTTGTTATCCACTGGTCAATCTTAAATTTATCAGTAGCGCGATAGCTAACAGGGAGTCTCTACATGACAGAAGCTGTGAATGGCCTATTCAATTGGCTAGGCCAACTCGTCAACCCGATTGCCAGTCTGCCTAAAGGACAAAGATTTCTGGCTATATTGGCACTTCTTCAGGTTGCCGTCGTCCCTTTTGTTATAGAGCATCTACCAGAAGATAAGCGAATCTTCACCATTTATAGTGTTACGGGTTTGTTTGTTCTGCTTCTAGCTATCATATTCTTTACAGATACGAGAACCAGAAAACTTATAAGTAAAAGTCGAAGGCTGATTAAAGAAAACCGAGTTCTTAAATTAGAAAAAACGAATATTGAGGCAAGAGTAGAAGAAATTCACGTCGCTAGAGAAAGAGAAAAGACTCAGTTTGAGAAGGTTATA
This sequence comes from Nodosilinea sp. P-1105, assembly GCF_012911975.1. Taxonomy (GTDB): domain Bacteria; phylum Cyanobacteriota; class Cyanobacteriia; order Phormidesmidales; family Phormidesmidaceae; genus Nodosilinea. Next base: position 41,753 of record NZ_SMDQ01000025.1, read on the forward strand.
TCTGCTAAGGAAACGACTGTCGAAGACCATTTATTTAATCGAATTATCCTACTGCTAGATATTAAAATAAAGTTATCGAAGGTAAGTCAATTTGCAGAGCAAAAACTGAAAGCGGAAGCTATATCAATTTCTGACATGGAGGAAATTCAGCAATCAATAGGGAATTTGGCTGAGGAAGTAGAAACCCAGCTAAAAGACTTTAGCGAAAGGCAGAGAAGAATTGCCGAAGCCCGAAAGTTAGAGCAAGAAATTGGAATGTCTTAAGTTACGGTACTCAAAAGTTTTCTGCTAGGTATTGATAAAACTGTCCCGTAAAGGAGTTATCGTACAGGGACGCCATTCGGCTGAACTCCGTCAGATAGTCTTCTCTGTTATTGGCTAAAACACGATAGCTCGTTGAACGTACATCATCAATAGCCCGTTGTTGTAAAAATTGAAGTGCCACTTCGTCACCGCCTTGTCCCATTGCCGATATACGTAAAGCCTTAGCCACGAGAAACTTAAAACTGTCGAGGTCTTTGCTAAATTCTTTAGGCTTTGATGGGAAAAGAGGAAATTTTGTGAGATATAAATTGAGAACCTCAAGATAGTCTTTTGAACCTAGTTTGCTGACCTCCGCTGAAGCTGCCTCAATGTCATCGGCAATTTCCTCCAAATCACTGAGAAGCTTCTCTTTATCGCCTCCTCTTTGCTGGAGCCTATCAGAAATAGACGTCATAGAGCTTTCAACCTCTTCTTTCCACGCGAAAAATTTTTCCACTGGGAATTCTCCTTGCATAAAGGGCCTACCCTTTATTTTTCGCAAGGCACCTCTAGCAACCCGGAAACTTTTACCAGGCAGTAACCTAGCAGGAAGGTAAATTACGATAACACCCAACTCAACCAAGTATAGTACATAAAAACTATATAGTGTATATGTACTATACACTATATCAGGAATTGGTTTACCCTACTGTCTTCGTGGCGTCCGATCGCTTCTGAGGTAGCGGGGACTTCTAATTGCAGAAGCGTATGGAGGCTGCAACGCAAGAACGGCGGCTTATTTCTTAGGGAAATCCTTCATCAGGATCACCATCAACTCCAGCTTTTCATCGTAATGGTCGCTCAGGTATGGGGACTGGCATAAGGCAGGTCCGTTGGACTATTTCAGCAAAGCTACAGAAATTAGCTCTAAGGCGGCTGAGAGGTTTAGGATGCTCTATATGAAAGAGGGGATAGCATCTCTTGTACCTGTGTGAACAACCTACACCTGTCCTAGTCCAGGAAAGCGGTTAACTCCTGGCTGATCTCGCACAAGTAGCTATCCTGCAGAAATTGGAAGTAGCAGTACAACACGTCCCAATCTCCACCCCGAAACCGAACCGTCAACTTCTCCAAAGACTCACTTTGTAGAGGACTCATGATTAGCCGCTCAATCGTGAGCCGTTCTCGCTTCACGATTGCCTCAACATTTGCTAAAACACTCCAACCGCATTGAGGTGGTGGAGAGGCACTTTCCCATACTTCTGAAATCAGTTCCACCGCATCAGGCGACAAACCCTCCGGACACAGGGAATCTGGCAGGGATACTGCATTGGTCAGACATTTATCCGACCACCAGGCCCACCACTCCGTGCGATGTACTAGGTACACATCTGGAGTATGCCGGATCTGGTGGATCGGTGTACCATCCAACCGTGCTAGCCGTTGAGCTTCATATGAGGTCACCGCCACATAGCGGCGCGTCAAAAATCGAGCCATGGTGCCCCTACCTCACTGCTGACCCTAAACCAGCACTGACGAGAACAGCCGCGACGGGAGCCAGCATGCACGCTATTGCTCTGCCCCCAAAACATTGCTGCCAACGATTCGCCATCTCAGTTCCACAACCCTGTACATGCCATAGGGCTGATACGAGCAACCATGACCCCGGGGCAAACAGGTCATCACTCCACTACGCAACTAAATGAGTAGCAAATATCACCAATGAATTACTTGTACTGAGTTGCCAGACCAAATCCGGACAAAATACTAAAAAAGTGGCCAATGCTACGACACCACTTCCGACCCGCCGTCAATCTCCGCTTCCATCCGCGAGATTGCCTTTTCATAAACCCGTAAACCCAGCAGCACCAAACGCACCAGCATCTGGTCTGGATTACGCTGACTGGCCTCAGCCAACTCCACAATGCGCTCCGTCGGGATGTGCTGATTGAATAAGAGTAGATTCGCCTCCAGCTCATGGACCAGAGGCCGATGGTGCTTTTGGGCACCCTCTCGTAGTTGCTGCCCCACCTCACTGGTAAGCAGCAGTTCCATGATTTCGGCCAGGAAGGGGGATCGCTTGCGATTCCCTTCCGCCGCGCACTGGGCCTCAATCGCCTCCAGCAGTTCAGCGGTCATATAAAACGTGGGACGACAACCTACATCGGAGGATTCTGAGGATGATTTATCAGGGGGCACAGAGGATTTGACCATAGGAGTGACAGGAACGAGACCAACTGAGGTTATCCTAGCCTCCTACCTGGGTGAACCATGCACAGAGGGACTGTAGCTTTACAGAAACCTGAGGTGACTTGATAGAACACTTCCTCCGCTTCATGCCACCTTAATCCGACAAACCTCATACCCTGATGGACTAACGTCCTCAACCATAGGATAGACCTGTTGCCCCAGCATTAAGAAAGGTAAAGGATTTGCCCCCAGGAGGTCTAGGGCACTTTGGCCATTTTTGGCTTCCTTTGGCCATGGGGATTTTCATTTGTAAACAAAATCTAAAACCTGCTTTACTTTTCCAGTCAGTTCATCCAGTATTACCAGGTAATACTTTTAGTGTGAAAGTACGATAAAGATTGAGTCACCAATCTTGAGTTCCTGATAAAGTTCCGTGCTTGACCCGAGGGTGGCGAGACCAACAACCGGTCACCCGTGGCTACAAATCGTCCTACTCAATCTGTTCAGGGAGCTATCTACCTACGTCCTCACTTGCTTGGAGTAGGAGATATGAATTTTGGATCTAACCGCCTGAGGCGCCTGGTGTCTCGGGGTGTTAAACGTCGTCTGTCTGGGGTTGGAAATCGTCTGGCCCATGTCAAATTCCGTGGTCTCAGCGGCTGGAGGTGGCTGGGTCTGATCACCGGCATCCTGCTATTCATCAGCATCACCAGCCACGCCAATCCCGCCATGGCCCAGTTGTTCGATACTGTCGAAGGCCAGGCCCAGGCCATTTTCGGCCAATACCTGGATGGCAGCATCATCGGCTTTATGTTCGGGCTGCTGCGCCTGGTGGTGTGGGTGTCAGCGGTGGGCTTTGTGTTCTTCGCGGTCTATCAGGCCCAACGGGGTGAACAGTGGCAACCCTTGTTGCAAAACGCCTTCATCATCGTGGCGGCGGTGGTGATTGTGGAAGGTTTGAGCCGCTTATTCTTTGGTGCCTGAGATGAGCGACGACTCGCGCCTGTACTGCCCGGTCAACCCCAGTCTGGGCCGTCAGCCCTCCCTTGGCCCGATTCCGGCTAACCTGCTGGCCCCCTCGGGCGGCATCTTCGTCGGCTTCTACCTCTTGATTGAAGTCGTACTTGGTTTGGGATTCGTCCTATTTCTACTGCTCAGCACCTGGGGTATTTCCACCTGGTGGGTGGTGGTTGGCGAGAAGACCTGGCTGTTTACCCACAAGTTTGTGCCCGTACCCGATTGGAAACGGGGCCATGTGCCCTATCAGCGTCATTTACCCAACCACCATGAGTAAACCAAGGCTTGGTACCCAACGCTATCGCTTTCGCCCCTTTGAAGATGAATCGCACCTGGAATGTCTCTGTCGCCTGAACCTACGGGGGCGCAATGTGGGCGCTTACCTGCTGAAGCACCAGCGGCAGTACAGTCTGGTGTTTGGCTTTCGCAGCCGGGGGATTCACACCCAGTTGCAACCGGGGCAGGCGGAACCCACGTTGAAACGACTGGAAGATGGGCTCAAGGGGTTTCGACCGGGAGACCGATTGCGGATTCACTGGCGCTCCTTTGCCGATGATACGGAGCGCCAACAATCCCTGGAAACCTTGATTCAAACCACCACTACCCTGGAAAGCCAGTTCCTGTTGCTGGCCCAGCAACGGGCCACCCGGGATCTCACGACCGAAAAACAACGACAACCCAAACAGCTGTATCTGTTTGCCACCTACCCCCTCGGGTCAGGGCCAGAGCAGAGCGCGGACCAGGTTGAAAAGCTGCTGGCCTGGGTGGTGACTCAGTACGACACCTTCAAGGGGTTGAAGGAGCAGAACCAGCAACAGTCCTACGTGCAGCTCCTGACCCAGGGCTTCACCGATGGTTACCTGCACTGGGAGCAGCAGCTCAATACTCGCATGGGGCTTCAGGTTACCCCAATGGGAACCGAAGACTTATGGCAGTACCTCTGGACTCAATTCAACTCAACGACAGTCCCCCCTGTTCCACAATGCCTGGAGCTGAGTGATGCTGACGGCGACACCAAACTCAGCGAACTAATCCACGATCCGCTGCACGCTACCTCTCGCCTGATTCGCGGGGAGAAGGGGCAACCCAGCCATCCCAAAGCAGATCGCCAGTGGGTCCAGGTGAAAGGCAAATTCGTGGGGGCGATGGTACTGGAATCCAAACCCGCCGGGTTCACCACCCCCGAGCATCAGCTCTACTACCTGTGGCAAGCCCTGGCCCAATTTCCTGACTGCGAATGCGTCTGTGAGTTGGCGGCAGCAGACCGGATGATGACCCGCGTCACCCTGCAACGGCTGACCAAGCAAAGTGTCACCGCCACCTTTCGGGCTAACCTGCTGCGGGATGTGGATGTGGCCTCTCAGATGCGGATGAAGCAGGGGGTGGAGGCCCAGGAGCGGATTTATGAGGGTGCCCTGCCGATCTGGATCAGCAGCCTGGTGCTGTTGCATCGGGAGAGTCCCGAGTCTCTGGCCGAGGCCTGCCAGAAGCTCACCAATGCCTTCCACCAGGGTGACTTTATTCGCGAGACTGAGATTGCCTGGCAGCTCTGGCTCAGGTCCCTGCCGATTGTCGGTGACAGGCTGATTGACGATGGCCGCAGGCAGATGTACCTGACCAATGAAGCGCCAGGGCTGATGCCCGTGGCCTGTCCCCGCACCATCGATAACCAGGGCATTGAGCTGATCACCCGTGACGGTCAGATGCCGGTCTATTTAGACTTCGTGAATCAACACCGGGGGATGTTGATCTTTGGCGAGACCCGCAGTGGCAAGTCGGTGCTGGCCTCAGAGATCTTTGTGTGGGCCATGGCCAACGGCATGAATGTGATCTCCCTCGACTATCCCAAACCCGATGGCACCACCACCTACACCGACCTGGTCAAGTTCTTCGGCGACCAGGGCGCTTACTTTGACATCGGCTCTGAAAGCAACAACCTGTTTCAAATTCCTGACCTGCGCGACTTGCCCGATAACCAACGGCAGGAGCGCCTGGACGACTACAAAGAGTTTCTGGTCAAAGCCCTCGACACCATGGTGATGGGCACCGAGACCGATAACCAATTGGGCAAGCGGGTCCACACTGTGCTCTGGCAAGCGCTGGCCACCTTCTTCGAGACTCCCCAAATTCTGACCCGCTATGAGGCCGCCTTTGCCTCGGGATTTGGCAGTGCCGAGTGGCAGCAAATGCCGACTCTGGCGGACTTTGTAGAAACCGTGACCAATCTGGATCTGGAAGTAGAATCCGCTCTACTTAACGAAGCCGTGGCCACCATTCTGCTGGAGCTGCGAGGCTGGCTCTCCAGCCGGGTGGGCAAGGCCATTTCCCAACCCTCGACCATCCGCACCGATGCCCGGCTCACCGTCTTTGCCCTGCGCAACGTCGGCGACAACATCGAAGCGGCGGTGCTGGCCCTCTCGGCTCAATCGATGGCCTTCCGTCGCGCCCTGGAAGTCTCCGATTCCCTACTGGCCATCGATGAGAGCCCCATCCTGTTCAAATACAACGGCATTGCTCAAATCATTGGCCAGGTCTGCGCCAACGGAGCCAAATCCGGCATCCGCCCCCTGATCATCGGCCAGGATCCCGACACCATCGCCCAATCAGTAGCCGGGTCGCAGATCCTGCAAAACCTCAACACTCGGTTGGTAGGAGCGATCCAGCCCAATGCCCTGCCCTCCTACCAACACCTGTTCGGCTACGACCCCAGCCTACTGCGGCCCAACACCGAAGAATCCTTCCGCATTAGCCCTGGACGGCTCTGCTCCCACTGGCTGCTGGATGCCGATGCCCGCCTCACCCCCTGTGCCCACTACCCCTCTGCTGAACTGCTGGGGGCAGTGGCCAACAACCCCAAGGAGCAACGGGCTCGTCAGCGGGTGTTGGCCCAACATGCCAACAAATTTGCCGGGTATGCCGCCTTTGCCAATGCCTATGTGCAGGCGCTGCGCTGTGGTCAATCCCTCGACACCATTGCGCCCACCCAGCCTGAATTTGAACTCATTCGCCCTGTCTCTGAACTTACCGTGACCAACGGTCATCAACCCCAATCTGCAACCCCTCGGAGGACATCATGACGACTCAAGCAAAACGCCACCGCACTCGCTATCGCCTGATCCTTGGCACCAGCCTCAGTCTGGGCCTGCTTAGTCTGGGCGCTGCCCGTGCTTCCCTCCAGCCCGGTGGATGGGGCCAACAGTGGCAAGACTGGGCCATGAACCACCTACCCAACCCGATTACCACCATCCTGGAGCAGATTCAAACCACGACGGCCCTGGCCGAAGAAACCCTACAGGCGGTGCTGGGTGATCAATGGGAAGCCCTCAAAGCCGCCCTTGGCGGTAACTTGCCTGATCTGCACCGGGTGCGGATGGATGAGCTGGTACCAATTCAAAGCATCCTCGGTACGGATCGGGCCACCCAGCAGCGGGATCTGGCCAACCGCTATGACCAGGAAGTGGCCCGCTCCATGGCCTCGCCCTGGCTGGGGGATCAGGGGCAAACTCGCCTGTCCACTCAGGCTGAGCAGACTTCCAACCTGCTGCAAGAGAGTCAGGCCCGCACCCAGCAGGTGCAATCCATGGCAGAAGCCGCCCAGGGGATGAACGTCACCCAGGATGTGATGAAGCAAAACGCCCAGATCCAGGCCTCGGTGGCGGCCCTACTGCATGAGCAAACCCAGCTGACGGCTGAAAACAACACCACCCTGACCCAGCTCCACCAACTTCAGGGGATGCTGACCCAACTGGCCGCTAATACCAGCGAAGGGATTGATGAAGCCAACCGCCGCGAGCGGGTGGAGCGACAGATTTCGATTTCCGGTTCCGCCCAGGCGCCGATCTACATCCCCGGAGCCCTGGGTACCAGCCCCTCTGGCAACTAACCATGTTCAGCGTTCTCTTACCATTTAGCCCCCGCCCCCTGGCCCAGGTTACAGGCGGCCTCAGCATCATCGACGACAGTGTGCAGCAACTGGAAGCAGTGCAGCAGGCTTGGGATGCCCGCTGGCAAGACATCTTTGCCAGCAGCAGCGGCCTGTATCTGGGCATCAACCAGTTTGCTTCCATCATTCTGGTGGGGGCCTTCATCTTTTTTGCCGTGGGCTGGGTAAAAGAAGCGATTGAGCGGGGTATCTTCCCCGCCCTGCCCAATGTGCTCTGGGTGCTGACCATTGCCGTGCTGCTCTTCAATAACGGAGCCCTGCTAGGCTCCGCTACCCTCGGTATCCGCAACCTGATCAACGCCCAGACCCAAACGGTGCTTCAGGTGCAGGTGGGTGAAGTGTCGATGCTGGAAGCCCTCAACGATGTGATTCTGTCCCAGCAAGCCAAGGCCGTGATCCAGCAGGAGTATGCCGCCTGCGATGCTCAGACCGGCCAGGCCCAGGTGGACTGCTTCATTCGGGCCGGGGAACGCGCCCAACAACGGCTGGAGCAGGAGTACCGCGCCCGAGGCTTCTGGAGTGCGGGCCTGCAACGGCTCTGGGGACGGGTGCAGCAGATCAGCCAACGGGTGGAGCAGGTCTACCAGTCCGGCGAGGCTCCTATTGGGGGCAATCCCCTGGCCGATATTCTGGTCGATACCGTGCTGCAAACCAGCAGCCAGGCCCTGGCGGAGCAGTTTCTCAAGGGCTGGCAGTGGGCCTTTGCCAACCTGTTGGAAATGGCGATGCTATTGACCGGGCTGATTGGCCCCATCGCCGTGGCCGGTTCCGTTGTTCCCCTCCAGGGTCGGCCCCTGTGGTCCTGGCTGGTGGGCTTTTTCAGCCTGGGCATGGCCAAGTTTTCCTACAACGTCATCGTTGGTCTGGCGGCCACCGTTGTCGTGGCTGCCAATGCCCAGACTTCCAGCGACTTTGGCTTTTTGCTGCTGATTAGCATCCTGGCCCCCGTCCTGGCTCTGGCCATTGCTGGGGGGGCTGGGATGGCGGTCTTTCGCGGTGTCTCTGGTGGGGTAACCCGACTGATTGCAGTCGGCACCTCTGCTGTTCCGATTCCGAGGTAAGTGATGGAACTACTTGAACTCAGCCGTAAGGTGAAACGACCCCGAATCCATTCCAGCGACATTCTGCCCCTGGCCTTTGCCGGGCTGTCGGTGGGAGTGGTTATCTTTGCCCTATCTCTACTCTGGCTGGCGGTCTCAGTATCACGGCTGGCCAATCAGAAGCCGCCCACCCTGGTACAGCAGGTGGATGGTCGAGCCTTCTCGGTGCGTCCTGCCGACTACCGCCACCGGGAACCGGAAGTGATCCGCCAGGTGGTCTCGACCTGGGCGGTGATGACCTTCACCTGGGGCCAACTGCCGGGGGAAGGCGAGGGCGCTGTTGATGACGGGGTTCAGGTTGCTGGGCGCGACCGGGTGTCGACCGCAGCCTGGGAAGCCTCATTCCTGCTGGCCCCTGACTTCCGTGATGCCTTTCTGCACACCCTGGCCACCGAGGTGATTCCCGAGGGCGTCTTTGACGGGCAGGTGTCAGCGGTCTTGATTCCCCAACACATTTCCCCGCCCCGGGCCATTGGCGAGGGCCGCTGGCAGGTGGATCTGGTGGCCACCCGTGTGGTGTTTGAAGCCAGCAACCCAGCCGGGACCACCCTGACCTTTAACCGTCGCCTGACGGTCAGAGCCGTCGAGCCCGCAGGCCAGCCCCTAATTCCCGATGCCTCGGAGTACCAGGCTATCGCCTACCGCCTGCTGGAAAGCGGGGTGCAGATTGAAGCGATTCGACCCATTCAACCGGAGGATGTCAGCCGATGAGTTCCCTCCCAGATCCCAACCTGGAGATGCTGCGGGAGATGACCGGTGCGCCGGACCTCTCAGAACCGCTGGTCACCGCAGCGGCCTTTAATCCTGAGCCAGTCAAGTCTGAGCGTCCCTTCTGGAAACTGCCGGTACCAAAGCTGGTGTTGATTGGTGCGGCCCTGGTGCCGGTCTTTGCCCTGGCGGGGGTATTCATTATCGGTAGTCGTCAGAGGGATATACCCGAGACAACGACACCACCCCCCGAGGCCGACCCAACGGCAGCTCAGCCGCAGACCGTAGACGCAGAGCTGGAGGAAGCCAGAGCTGAGATTGCTGCCCTCAAAGCTCAGATGGCCCTGGATGATCAAGGCCTGGTGCCAACCACCACCGCTGGGACACCGCCTCGGCCAACCATGACGCCAACCACTTCACCTGCGGCAGCCGTGACCCCGTCACCCCGGCCTACCCCATCAGCGCCGCCGCCCACCGTCTCGGCCAGACCGGCCTCCCCAACAGTCAGCTACCCAGCCCCAACCCCGCGCCTACAGCCAACGGTAACACCGCCCCCTGTGGCGTCTCGCCCGTCAGCGGTTTCTGCGGCCCCCACATCAGCGGCAACTCCTGCGGCTGATCCGGTAGAACGCTGGCAACAGCTGGCCCAGGTGGGGAGTTATGGCCGTATGCCGCTGCCCGAAGCGGCGACTGAATCGGTCACATCCCCTGAACCTGTTGCCCAAGCCCAATTCGCTAGGGTCTCCAGTCATCCTGCGCCTGCACCTGTTAGCTCGCCAGAATCAATGGCAACCAATGGCGCACCAGACATTTCAGAGGCGGAACCTCCTGATCTACCGGAAATAGACGCCGTGGATCAGGGGCCAGTGGCAGCCGCTGACAGTGAAACAGTCACTTACCCGGACATCCTCACGGCTGATGAAGCCCGCATCCTTCAACCCTCAACCCCTCCCGCCTCCCTGGTGGCGGGCACCCAATCCAGTGGCTCACTGACTACACCCGTGATCCTCGATAACACGGCTGAGGGCAACAAGCTGCTGGTCGTGCTTTCAGAACCGCTGGTGGATAGCCAGGGTCAGGTGGCGATTCCAGCGGGGGGAGAACTGGTTGTGCGGGTAGAAACGGTTTCAGATAACGGGCTGGTGCAACTCTCGGCGACCCAGGCGATCTGGACCGACCAGGGCCAGGCCCGAGAACTAATGCTGCCCCAGGGGGTGATCCAGATTCGCGGCCAAGGGGGTATGCCGCTGCAGGCGGAAGCTTACGACGACATTGGCCCTGAGATTGCGGCGATGGATGCGGGCCAATTTGCCCTGGGGTCTATTCGTCGGGCCAGTGAACTCTACACCCGGCCCAATACCCGGGTTGAAACGGGTAGCAGCACTACCGTCGTCACCACTGAGAACCCGGCTCCCAATGTATGGGCCGGGATCTTGGAGGGGGGCACTGACGCCATTCTGGACACCATTGCCGAGCGCAATCAGCGGGCGATTGAAGCACTGGAGCAGCGTCCCCGCCTGGCCTACATCGAGGCCGGTCGGCCTGTGCAGGTGTTCGTGAATCAGTCGATGCAAATGCCGATTTAAGGGGCAGATCAATGATTCGATACTGGAAAACGTTAGCCCTGTCGCTGGTTTTAGCAGGCCTCTCTACTCCAGCCTGGGCCCAGGCCACCCGCACCCTGTCTAATCGGGCGGCGCGGGGCGACCATGCCCCGGTCACGGTTGAGCTGCATCCGGGCCATGGGGTGACGCTCAACTTTCGGCCCGTGGGGGCCATTATCCATCGGGTCTGGCTGGATGATCCGTCCCAGGTGACGCTGGATTTTGACGACACCCGCTGCGCCACTGGGAGCGAACCGGGTGACTGCGCAGCCACGGTGATTCACCTCAGGCGAATTCAGCCCTTGTCGTTCCCAGGACTACCTGCTACCGCAACGACGACACTGACGATTGTCACAGACCGTGAGCTTTACACCTTTCGCCTGGCCTTTCCGACATCAGGCACACCCGCCTACAGCATTTTGGCGATTCAACTGGATATGCCATCCCCCCAGACCAGCGCTATTTTGGCGACCCAGATCGCTAGCCCGGCTGGGGTGAGGTGGGTGGAGCAGGGGTTACTCGCCGCCCAGCAACGCAACCTGGTGGCCACTGGCGATCCCCTCTGGGAGCGACTTCAAGCGCTACTCGAACAGTTGAAACAAGGCCGCCCCCTGGCTGACGCGGCCCAGACTGCAGGTGTATCCCAGGCCCTGGTGGTGCGCCTGGCGCAGATGGGCCGCCCTGATTCTGGACTCACCCAAGGGAGATGAACCCATGACGTATCGATTTCGACGACGCCTTCAACGCCTGGGCCTGGTGGCTATAGGCCTGCTAACAGCAGGTCTGGTCTGGTTGAAGCCAGCCCCCCAAGCCGCCACACAACCCTGGATTCCCACCCTACCCGTGCAGTGGGAGCAGCAGTACGCCCGGGTGCCCGATTGGTCACAGCTGACCCTGGCCAACTTGCCGCCGTTACTCGCTGGTGGAGCCATTGAGATTCCTGGCGATCTGGTGGCCAGCCTGGGCTACGATCCCTCTCGCCTTTGGCAAGCCGGGCAGTCGGTAGTCGAGGTGCTGAAGCTGGGGGATTTTCAGACCAGTCTTTATCCTCAGTTGTTTAATCTCCAGACCCTGGCTCAGTTTGCTCAGCTTGACCTGAGCCAGGTGGCCCTGAGCGCTCTGGAACTGGTGGGCTGGCAGCGGGTGGAGGATCTGGTCACGGCTATTCCAGGGTTAGGCACCCTGCGCCTAGAACAGGTGCCGCCGCTGGAAGCGCTGATGTCCCAAGCGCTGCCGGTGTCGAGGCTGCGGGGATTTAGCGGGAATGACCTGACCCTCTCCAACCTGCTGGCGGAGTTTCCCGATCTAGGTCAACTGAGTCTGGGACAACTGGGTAGTCAGCTCAATTCGTTTGCCCTGAGCGATATTCCGGGACTAACCGGCATTTCCTTACAGAACTTTCGCGACTGGGGCAACAGCACTATCGGCGGGGTGCCGGGACTGGCGTCGGTGCCTCTGGATCAGATGCCCAATCCGCTCTCCGGGGCCGGGGCCATTGGCCAGATCGATATGGTCTACGGTCAGGCCGAAACCCAGCGGCAGGCAACGATCTCAGGCAGTAAGCAGGCCGGATTTCAGGTGCCCTGTGAGGAGTCCTGCGCCCATGTGGAGTTTGCCGGAACGCCAGGCCTGCACGGCAAGCAGTGGATTTCAGGGCAGGTGCAGCAAGTGCCAGGGGGCGAAGGGTTTCTGTCATTTGTCAATGGCGGCCAGGAGCCGACTGGACGGCATCCCTTTGGCGAGGCCTTCAAAGTGGCCCTGTGGGATGTGGATGAATCCTCAGGTACGGTCAGCACGGCCCTGTTTTTTCGCATGTGTCAGCGGGGGGGCTTTTTCACCCCAGATCTGGGTTGTACGCCTTACTTCATTGGCCCGGTGCCGTTTATGACCTACCAGGAAACAGATTTTATGCTGGTGGGGGCTGTGGATGGCGGGAGTGGAGGCCAGGCAGCATCGAGCCTACCGGTGGTATCGGCATCTGCTGGAGCATTACCCCAGTCAACCTCACAGAAACATCAGCGGCTGCCAGGGGATCTGAGCAATCTCAAACCCTGCGGGCCTGGTCATGGCGAGCTTGATCTGGGGGCACTTTCAACCGCCATTGCTACCCTCAGTCGCTATCCCACCGCCATTGGTCCCTATGGCTGTGATCCCCAGGGCCACTGCGGTCGCCGCTTGGGCCAATACCCTCTGATGAGCTATCAGCCGGAGGTGCAGGCGATGATTGTGGCTCAGCCTGGGGGGCAGGAGTTTCTCAAGCGAGTTGAGGCTGGGGCTGCGATTAACGCCGATGAAGTCGAACGGTTCTTGCCCAAAGCTACCCAAACCCATCTGGTGAAGGCATCCCTGCAAGCCATTGCTAAACAGGTCCAGGGCGAAGGGTTATCGGAGGCTGCTCTGATTGAGCGCATTGGCCAGCACTACTTTGGTGGTCCAGGGGTGCCGGTGGACGGCACGGTGGCTGACATTCAGGGCCAGATCTTTCTCAATCCACAAACCGCTTGGTTGAGCCAGGCCTATGCCCAGGCCAAAGGCTGTCTAGCTCAAGGAGGTGGCCGAGGATGAGGTGGATCTTGCGGGTTAACCCCCTTCTGGTCTGTCTGGGGATGCTGTTGGCGCTTGCGGCCTGGTTCTGGCCTCGGCCATCGCCATCCGGCTGGCGCTTAGCCCAGGCGGTGGCTCCCCTGCCTTTGTTGAGTCAAATCATGCAGGACAACCTCAGCCCCAACTTCCCCGTTGATCCGGGGCAGATGCAGGTATGGCGGGTGCAGATCGCAGGTCAACGCCAGCCCCTGTATCTGGTGGATACCCGGGTAGAGGAAATCAAGACGCAGCCACTCTGTGGGGCAATGGGCTGTGCGTTCTTTGGCTATATCCCTCAAGACACCGGCTTTCAACGAGTGCTGGCCACCTACCTCATGCCCCACCTGCCACCAGGCCGGACTCTGATTGAGCCAACGACAACTCTGGATCAGGGGTTACCTCGATTGGTGGTGACTCAGCAGGGGACTGACGGCGTGCAGCAATACACCCTGGGATTCAACGGTGAAGTCTACGAAATTCAGCACATTGAGACTTGGGCACGACAATGACAACCTCCTCTCAACCCCAACGTCCCCTGGATCTCAGCATCTTACGGGATACGGCCCAACCGTTTATAGACTCCGGCATGGGGACCCTACTGCTCGGCCTGGTGGTGCTGTGGGTGGGGATGGGCCTGTTTGGCAACAGCACCAAGAACAAGCTGGCGACGGGCCGCTTTGCGGGAAAGGCAGAACGGCGGCGGGCCAGGGCGCTGGGGCGGAAGCAGCAGCAGCAGCGGCATCCAGCCAGGGTACCCCTCAAAGCCGGAAACCTGGATATTCCCCAGGCTCAGCAGAGCATTGTGGTGGCAGGCGCTCCGGATTCAGGGAAAACCTACAGCATCATTGACCCGGCGATTCGTTCGGCCATAGCCCAGGGGTTTCCTATCGTGGTCTACGACTTCAAGGGCAGTCAGTTAGCGGCCCATGCCGCCTGGGCCGCCAGCCAGGGCTATCAGGTGGATGTGTTTGCACCGGGGCAACCCTACACTGGCGTTTGCAACCCGCTGGACTTTCTGGAAGACGAAACCGATGCTCTGATGGCGTCTCAGCTTGCCGCTGTGCTGCAAAAGAACACCCAACGGGACGGCGGCTACCGGGATAATGACTTCTTCAACAGTGCCGGTACCAATCTGGTGGAAGCGGTGATGCTGCTGGCCAAGCGTACCCCCTATCCCGACCTGCTGATGGCCAGCAAAATCTTGAACCTCTCCCACCTGCCGGGGCGCATCCGGCAGGCGGGAGAATCGGGGTGGATTCCGCCCTGGACGATGGAAAGCTTCAGTCAGCTGATTGCCTCCGAGGATGCCGATAAGCAGATCGCCGGGATTGTGGCCACCGCCCAGCGCACCTTCAAAACCTTTACCGGCAAGCAGTTGGTCTCCAGCTTCTGCAGCCAGACCACGATTCCCTTGGATATGACGGGCAAGCGGATTCTGTTTTTGCAGGTGGATATCCAGAAGCGCGATGCTGTCAGCCCCCTCTTGGCCGCCATCCTGCACCTGATTGTCACCCGCAACTTTGCTCGCCCCCGCTCTGAACCCCTGGTGATCGCCCTGGATGAGTTGCCAACCCTTTACCTGCCGGACCTACCCAAGTGGATCAACGAGTTTCGCTCCTACGGGTTTGTGGCCCTACTGGGTTACCAGAACTTTGCCCAGCTCCAGCACATCTATGGGCGAGATCTGTCCAGAGCCCTGTTTGCCGCCTGTGGCACCAAGGTGTTTTTCAATCCCAAAGACCGGGAAACAGCCCAGGAGTTCTCGGGCTACCTGGGGGAAAAAGATGTGCGGATCTACACCCGCTCCCGCAGCCAGGGCCGCTATGGCAGCAATAGCCGTTCCGAGCAGTGCCAGCGGGTGCCGCTGATGACAGCGGATCAGATTCTGAAGCTGGACCAGGGGGAGTGCGTATTCATTAACCCAGCCTACCGGGGCGGGGGGGAGGCCTCGGTGCCGTTGCGGGTGCGGGTGAAGGTGTCTAAGCAGGAGCAAAAGACCCAGGCCCGCAGTGAAGCCCTCTGGCACAGCACGGTGCAGAAAAAGCTGATTGCCCGTTGTCAACAGCAGCGACAGCAGCGGCAGCAGCGGCTGACGGACTTGGACGCTGAGAACCAATTGCGCAAGGAAATGGCAGAGCGGTTATTTCCAGCGCCTGTGGGTGAGCAGAACGGATTATCAGGGGCATTTACTGCCGATTCCGACATTACTGAAGACGAATTTGATGAGGCCTTCCGATGAACTATGACATCACAGCATGGGGACTCTCCCCAGGGGCTACCGCGTATTTAAACCAGCACCCGGAACGGATTCCGGCTTTGGCGGTAGCTAAAGCCTTACCGCCGCTACCGCCAGGCTATGGGCCTGAGGTGGTAGAGGTGCTATTTGACGATGTGCCTTACCTCCGGTCAGTGGGCGGAGTGTTGGTCTTTTCCCGAGACTGCTTACCAGACTACCAACCGGGCTGTGTGGAATATCGCCTGGATGATCAGCTGGCCTTTTTCCAGGTCGGTCGTGAGGTGGTGATTGACCGCATGGGTGGTCTAGGACTGGTGCAGGGGAGGGTAGCATGAATCCTTTTGTGATTAGTCCCCAAGAGGCCCAGGCGATTCAAGAAGATGAGGTGCAGCTGGTGATGGCCCTGACCCAGGTGAGTCAGCGACTGTCACTGAGCTTTAAGCCATCACGACCACAGCCCCCACTGGGTCAAGATGACCTGCGGATTCAGCTGGGGCAGCGGGTGGTTTACGGGCAATTGGCCGATGGCAGCATACGGCGGGAGCTGAATCCTAACAGCCTGAAGATCATTCTGGATGCCATGCAGCAGCCGGTCACCCCTGGGGTTGACCCAGAGGCATACCGGGGTAAAGTCCCGGCAATTGAGATCCGTGACGGGGGCACAGTGCTGTTTCGGGAAGAGCGGGATGGGGCGATTACCGTCAACCAGATTCAGCTCCAGATTGAGCAGCCGGTTCAGCCCCAGGGGGCGCAGCCCTCGCCAGCGCTGCAGGCGCTGGACGCCATTACTGCCATGGAGCCTGCCCCACTCAACCCGGGTCGGTCAACGGTGATCCCTGCCGGTCTCCCCACTCCAGATGCCGATCAGGTTGCTCAGATCGCCGCGCAATTGCTCAATCCCTTAAATGACGCGACACCAATCTACGAGTCGGTAGCGGTCGGCTCTTACCACATCAAACAAAATGGTCATCATCTGGCAGTCCGGCGGGACAATCACCTGATTCTGTTAGTGCGGGATGGGGCGGTGGTCTCCCATCAGTTGCAGGAGGCTGACCGAGCCGCCTTTCTGGAATGGGAAACCCGGCTCTCTCCAGCTGTAGCCGCAGCGGCAGCGGAGACGATGCAGCCCGAACTCTCCCGCAATGGGTCAACGCCCCAGCCATCACTCAATGGGTCAACCCCGCCAGCCATGACTGCAGCGACGGCGCAGCCAAAGCCATCCCGCAATGGTTCAACCCCGCCAGCGCTGACGGTGTTGAACCGGGAGGTGGAGCGGTTAGGGGAACGCCCCACGAAAGCGCTGTTGCAAGCTACCGTCCAGGCCTGGCAACAACAGGCGCTAACGGGGCGTATGACCCAGTGGCTCAGTCAACAGCTGGACAATCGGCGCCATCAGCAGGTGGCCCGGGCGGTGGTGGCGCTGTTCCAACGGGGGCATGAGCGGACCGGAGAGAATCTCTACCAAATCGGGGACTACAGCCTCAGCCGTCAGGGATTGGGGCATTACACCCTGCGGGATCAACAGGGAGAGTTAATGCAGCTACGGGTGACTCGGCCTGCCGGGCTGGGCCGAAGTATCGAGGTGGTATCGGTGGCTGAACGGCTGAGTGATTTTCAGCGACAGACGTTGAACCGTCTACGCCATAACCGGGCAGCGATGCCCCAGGGCAAGCTGGACGTGGCAGCGGTTTATGCAGCTCGCACCCGCAGGGTTGAACACACGGTGCGGGACTTTCTCCAGAATCATGTCTACGCCAACACCTGGAACAGGGAGGGGGGCCAGTTCAAGCTGGAAGTGGGCACTGACGACCTGTTGCGAATTACTGACAAGTGGGGGCGCGGGGTGGTGTTTGAACGGCAGCACAACACCGTCGTCTCGCGGCTGAATCAGCAGGACTTGCTCCACTTTGAGCGGCTGGAGCAGCGGATGCATCTGGTTAGACAGCGCTCCCACCGTCAACCGAAGGCTCAGATGGAGTTGGGTTGATTCCAGTCTTTGCTTCGCCATCAGGGCGATTGCACCGGGCGGGCACATAGGCACCGCCCCCACCGCATCTACCTTGACTGTCTCTTGCGGAGATCTTTGCCATGGGCCATCCTCAATTGGCTGAGGCCTATGCTTCCTATTTCTCATCTGGAGAAGGCTTTGGCTCCATTGTCGAAGCACGGCGGTTTGCGACATCTGTACTTGGGGAGCCGGTACAGCCAGGCACGCCCCTGGCCAAGGTGGTGGATGAGTCCATTGAAGCGGCGGTGGTGCGGGCCGGACAACAGGTGGTGGCAGGTTCCCAGACTACCCATGAGGCCTATGACCGGCTGGTGACTTTGCTCCAGCGACAGCCCAATCTGAGCGTGCGGTCATCCACCTCGGTGCTGCAACAGGCGTACAGTACGCCGATTCCCATTGCTTATCTGGCCTCGGTTTTGGGTGGAATTGACGCTGATAAGACGGTCTATGAACCCACAGCAGGAAATGGAGCACTGCTGATTGGGGCCAATCCAGAGAAAGTGATCGCCAATGAGCTGAATCCAGATCGCTTCGCTGAACTCCAGACCCGAGGCTTCGGCCAACTGACCCAGGCCGATGCCCTGACCTATAAGCCTGAGACCCCGGTGGATGTGGTCATTTGTAATCCGCCCTTTGGGGTAGTCAAAGACGAACAACGCCATACCCGCCGCTTTCCCATCGCTGACACCTGGACGACACAGGTTGATCAGGTGATCGCCCTGAGGGCATTGACAGTGATGAAGGAGGAGGGGCGTGGGGTGCTAATTCTGGGCGGTAAGCAGGGGCGGGAGGAGGAACTGCGTTCGGAGCGCTACAACAGCCGGGAGAGTCGGGCCTTTTATTACCTGCTGTATGGCCATTATCGGGTTACCCAGCATATTTCCATCTGGGGAGACCTGTACCGCAAACAGGGCGCCGGGTTTCCCATCGACGTGATTGTGATTGAGGGGCGAGGTGAATCAGATCGCCCCCTGCCTGCCGCTGAGGTACCGATCATCTACCCATCGTTTGCTGAACTAAAGGAGTTGATTCCCCATGAACCTATCTACCATGCCCGTATCCCCCTGGACGTATCCGTTCATGACCAGCCAGTACCCCAGCTTTCCCAACCTTTGGACGCTGGAGAGCCTGGGGCTACTGTTTATCGTCAAGGTGCCGCCAGCGCTAGCGCAGCTGAACGAAGCGACTTACCTACAGCTGATGCAGACCCGGCTGGACAGCGTGATTCAGTCCTCCGTCTCGGCAACCTCCCAGATCGAGACGCAACAACAGCTGGCCAGCACTCTCAGTCAACTGGACTCGGCCCAGGAGATTCCACTGTTGGACCCCGACGAGGAGCCGGACTTCGCCCTGGGGCAGTGGCGGCAGCAGTGGGCGGAGACCCTGGTTCTGAGCAACTGGCGGTTTCAGGAACGGCTGCGCCACTACGGGGCGAGCTTTCCGGTAACCCCCGTCACCCCCAACTATCCGGACTATCTGGATTGGATCAGCCTGCACGACGAAACGACGCTAGAGGCCTGGCTGGCCGAACTGACGCTATAGCCCTTCACCCGGAACTAACCATGACTACTCCTGTTTCAACTGGCGAGGCTTACGATGTGCAGCCTCGTCAGGTCGATTACGTGCCCAAAAGCAAGGGCTTTTCGACTCAGACCCTGATTCCCTTCAACATGGCCAGTGCCGCCCAGCAGGCGCTGGAGCGCTTTGAGCAGCAGCACGGCGACATCGATGAGTACCTGGCCACCCGCCTGGGCTATGGCTCGGTGTCCGAACTCCACGGTTACTTCAGTGCGGAGCAGGTCGATGCTTCCGCTTTAGCAATCAGCAATATCGAGCGGGGGGCTGGGTTCATTACCGGCGACCAGACCGGCATCGGCAAGGGCCGGATCTGCGCCAGCATCATGCGCTATGCCCAGCAACAGGGCAAGATTGCCCTATTCATCACCAAGGACAAACCCCTCTACGCCGACATGATGCGGGATGTGGGGGATATCGGCATGCGGCGGTTTACGCCGTTTATTACTGACAGCGGCACCGAGATTCCCCTGGCCAATGGGGCGGCGTTGAAGACGGCTGGGGCCGCCAAGCAGCAGGCAGAAATGCAGGCGATGATTCAGCGGGGTAACCTGGGCCGCTACAGCGCGGTGTTCACCACTTACAGCCAGCTGCAGACGGTGGGCAAGAAGGAACCGCTGCGGCGAAACTTTCTGCGCAAAATGGCTCCCAATGCCATTTTGATCCTGGATGAGGCCCACCAGGCGGGGGGCAGCAAGGGCGGCTGGAAGGAAGCCGGGCCACCGGATCGGGCTGACTTTGTGCGGGAATTGATCGACCTGTCATCGGGGGTGTTCTATTCCTCGGCCACCTACGCCAAGCGAGCCGATGTGATGGATCTCTATGCTCGTCGCACCGATTTGCGGCTGGGCGTTAGCAGTATGACGGCGCTGGAGAATATCTTGACGCGGGGCGGGGTGCCGCTTCAGCAGATTGTGGCCAGCAAGTTTGTGGCCTCGGGGCAAATGCTCCGGCGGGAGCGGTCTTACGAGGGAATTTCCTTTCAGGCCAAGACGGTGCCGGTGGATCGGGAGGTGGCCGATGATTTTTCGGCAGCGATGCGGGCGATTAAGGACTTTGACCGGGCTAAGCAGAAGGCGGTGAAGGCAATCAGCAAAGCGGTGAAGGCGGAGGCCAAAGCCCTGGGGGAGGATGGAGCAATTGGCGATGTGGGGGCCAAGAGTACCAATTTCACGTCGTTGATGCACAACTGCATTGAGCAGGGGTTGCTGGCCCAGAAAGCAGATGCCACGGTGCAGGAGGCGATCTTAGCGCTCCAGCGGGGTGAAAAGCCGGTGATTACCGTGGCTAACACCATGGGCAGCTTCATCCAGGCCTATGCCGAGTCCCAGGATTTATCGCCGGGGGATGCGATGGATTTGTCCTTTGGGGATCTGCTGGAGCGGTATCTGGAGCGTTCCAGAGACGTGGTCGTCAAAGACTATCGGGGCCAGGCCACCCGCTTTCGCCTCAGTGATGAGCAACTGGGGGCAGAAGCGGTGCTGGCTTACGAGGAAGCCCTGGACGGCATCCGCGAGAGTGACTTCATGGGCATCCCCATTAGCCCGATTGACTACATTGAGCAGCAGTTGGAGCGGGCAGGCTACCGGGTTACCGAAGTCACCGGGCGGAAATCGGGGATTGAGTATGGGGCCGATGGCGCTATGGCCTATAAGGTGCGGCTGGGGGAAGAGACCACGGCCAAGGGCAAGATCGATGCCGTGGCCCGGTTCAATGCCGGAGATGCCGATGTCATTCTGCTCAACTGTTCGGGCTCCACCGGGATTTCCTTACACGCTTCCGAGAAATTTGCCGACCAGCGGCCCCGGCACATGATTGTGGCCCAGGCAGAACGAGACATCAATGTGTTCATGCAGATGTTGGGTCGGGTGCATCGTACCGGGCAGGTGGCCTTGCCCAACTACACCCTGCTGATGGGGGATCTGCCAGCGGAAAAACGACCGGGGGCGATCCTCTGTCGCAAGATGGCCAGCCTGAATGCCAACACCACGGCGGCGCGGGAGACCGATATCTCGCTCAACACCGTGGTGGATTTTATGAATCCCTACGGCGAGCAGGTGGTAACGGAGTTGCTGACAGACGATCCAGAGCTAAATGCCAAGCTGGACTTTCCGGCGGCGCAGGCCGAGAACGATGCCTCCGATATTGCCCTGATTAAAAAGGTGACGGGGCGAATTCCCTTGCTACCCATTGCCGAACAAGAAGCAGTCTACAGCTTGATTGAGTCGGAGTACCGCGATCTGGTGGATCAGGCACGGGCGATGGGGGAGAACATCCTGGAGGCGGATCAGCTGGATTTGGAGGCTCGGCCCCTGGCCAGGATGGAGGTGATGGCCGATGACAGTGAGACGGCGAGCGAGTTTACGGGGCCGGTGTACCTGGAGCTGGTGGAGGCCAAGAGTGAGAGCAAACCGCTGACCCAGCTTCAGGCAATCAATGTGGTGCGGGAGTCGGTGGGGTTGGTGGAAGTATCAGCGGTGGAGGCCCACAACCCGGATGATTTGGCTGTACGGGCCAGGCAACAGGTGGCAGCGACCATTACCGAGTTGGAAGCGGCGACGAATCATTACCGGCAGGTGGCAGTGGCCCAAAAGCAAGACAGCAAGGCGATTGAGAAGCTGAACGACCGCATTGAGCAGCAGCTCACACATGTCTCCAGCACGCTCGAAACCTTTGTACCGGGGACACCGCTGCGGTTGGTGACGCCTGCCAGCAAGACCATTCTCTACGGTGTGGTGGCCGGGGCAGACGCCAAGAAACGATCCGGGAGTCCGGCAGCACCGAACCGCTGGAAACTCAGAATTCTGGTGGCAGACTCGGCACGGCAAATCACGGTGCCGTTATCGAAGTTCAATACGGGGCGGTCTGGGGCGATCGATGCCACGGTGCAAACGGAGGACTGGTTTGGCAATAGTGTCTATTCCCTGTTTGACATGCAGCAGGAGGCGGGGCGAGTCAACCGGCAGATCTTTACCGGCAACCTGATCAAGGCGTTTGAGAAGTACTCCAATGGCAAGTTGGTGAACTACACCGACTATCGGGGGGAGGTCTGCCAGGGGCTGATCATGCCCAAGGGTTTTGATATTGAGGCGGAGTTGACCAGGGAGCCGGTGGCCTTTAAGGAACCGCAGCAGGTGTTTCGGTTCCTCACGGAGCTGACCAACCGCCAGGGGGCGGTGAAGACCCTGGATGAGCTGCTGTTGCTGAAGCCCCAGCAGACGGGGGACGGGTTCATTCTGCAAGCACCAAAGTCGAAGGAATCGGGTGGGCGGTACTACTTGGATGAGGCGTTGATTGCGGCGGCGGGGTCGGATTTTTACTCGGTGGCTGACCGGATGGAAGTGGTCATTCCCCCAGAACGATTGGAGCGGGTGTTAGGGGTGGTGATGCACCAGCGGAACTATACCCTGGCGGCGTTTGAGTTTAAGCAGGTGGCGCGGCAGTTGATTGGGGTGTCGTTGCCGACGTTGGAGAAGGTGGAGATCCAGGAGGTCAAGCCCTCGGTTATTTCCCAGCCAGTTACGATCGCCAGTCAACCCAGCCCAGAACCCGTAGCACCAGCAGACAATCTATCGTCCCCAGTCGCTCCCAATCCGCCCCCCATGGGCCAGCTGGAAAAACGGATTCTGCGGTTTTTGAGGAATGCCGGGATTGAGCAGGAGGTAATGGGCTCTCAAGAGTTTCACTTCCGGATCGAGAATGAACCCTTTATTCCCCTAGTGGTGGAGCGCCAGGGGGATGAGCTGTATCTGACCCATTACCTGACCCAGAACGGCGATATGTTCATCGACTCGGAGATGGTGTTTCGGGTGCAGGGGGAGGGGCAGATCGCGTTTAAGGAGACGGCGGTGCAGAGTCTGCGGGGTGGGGAGTCGCGGATTCCAGACCGTGCTTTTGCTCAGATCTTCTCTAAGAACATTGTGCAGCAGGGGTTTGCGGAAGCAGCCCAGGCTCAGCTTCAGGCCCAGGCAGAGCCCGCAGTGGAGGACACGCGATCGCAGATGCCGAGCGATATGCGGCAATACCTGGAAGTCAAAGACCAGTATCCCGAGGCGATCGTGCTGGTGCAGTCGCCAGATCAGCGGTTCTATGAGGCGTTTTTTGACGGGGCTCGGCCCTTGATTGAGCAGCTGGAGATGATTGGCACCAGCATGGAGTCGGGGGTGACAGAACTGGGGCGGGTGCCGGTGGCAGGGTTCCCGGTGAGGAGTTTGCACAAGTATTTGGACCGGTTGACCCAGCAGGGGGAGGTGGTGATTGTTGATAGGGAGGGGGCGATCGCTGTCCATCCCCATCAACCGCCTGCCCTGGTTGTGGAAGAACCTCTGACGCCTGAACCTGTCGCCAGCCCTCCAACCACTGAAGAACCTCAATTTCAGGTGCAGAGCTTGTTTGATGTGGAACCCTTTCAGACGGGGCAACCTGCTGGCCAGGAGCCACGACCTGGCCCAGATCCGCTGTGGCAGCAGGATCAGGTGACACCAACGCCCATGCCATCGCAGAGTCAGCCCCAGACTACCCCCGTAAAACCTGCGCAGGGGCGATCGCTGCAAGAGACTGCCGATGAGGTGCGAGGAGCAGATCTAGAGGATGTGGCGGCGCATTTGGGGTTAGAGCCAGACCGACATGACAAGCACAAGTGGCGCAATGGCGACCACATCATCAGTATCAGCGGGCCGCTGTTTATGGACTGGTTGGCCGATGCCGGGGGGCGCGGAGCAATTGACCTGGTGATGCAGGTGCAGGGGGTGGAGTTCAAAGAAGCAGTGGAGTGGCTATCGGGGCGGGATTTCTCCCAGCGACCTACACAGGTATCTAGCTCCACCCAGGCAAAAGACCCAGAGCCTCGGGCGTTAGAGATGCCGGAGAACTCTTCCCGACGATGGGATGCGGTGCGGGAGTATTTGGTGGAGGGGCGGAAGCTCCCAGCGGTACTGGTGGATCGGCTCCATCAGCGGGGGCTGGTCTATGCCGATGAGTACCAAAATGCGGTGTTTGTGCGGCATAGCCTGCAAGCGCGATCCTGGCAGCGGTGGGAGGTTGTGGGGGCCAGCTTGCGGGGTACATGGGGAGAATCGAATCACTTTCATGGGTTAGCTCCGGGATCGGCCCGTGACCAGGGATGGTTTTGGCTTGGCACCGGGCAGGGGCCGGTGAACCGGGTGCTGCTGGTAGAATCACCGATTGATGCGATGTCGCTGGCGGTGCTGGATCGAGCACAGCGGGGGGCGGAGGGGGTGGCGATTTACCTCTCGACGGATGGCTCGGGTGGGGTACCAGGGGAGGCACTGAAGACAGTGCTGCGGAGTGGGGGCCTGGTGGCGGCGGCGTTTGATGCGGACATGGCAGGGGAGACCATGGCCTGGCGGATGGCCCAGCAGGTGCCAGGGATTGAGCGGCTGACGCCGAACCAGGGGAAGGACTGGAATGAGGTGTTGGTCAATCCGGAGGGGGGCGGCAATGGCTGGCAGCAAAGCCGTCCGGAGTTGGGGCAACTCTGGCGCTGGCATGGGGCAGCGGTGGCGCTGGGGAGGCCGGAGGGGTATTTGAGCCGAATAACCGAGGTGGCGAGGGACGTGGCGAAAGGACAGCCACTTTCAGAGAAGGCGATCGCGGCTATGCAGCGAGACTTGGGAGATAGAGCAGTATCAGCCAACAAACAGGCTGCTGAAGTGGAGATTTAGCGGCCCAATCTCTTCTAAAGACGCACACCATAGTTTTTCAAATGGATACCTGGCGATCGCTATGGGCCACATAAGCCGAATCCACCACGGCCCCCATCAGTGCCACTGGGGTATTTGCCGAGGAATAGTATTTCACATCCTCAGGAAAAGTTTGGCTAAGCAGGTCGATCGCCCCGATGCGTCCCTGGCCAGGGCGCACGTAGACGACTAAAATCGGGCGACCAATCCTGAGCTCGATCAGCCCTTGAATGACTTCGTTGACCAGGGCATCGCGCTTTTTGTAGCCAACTTCTTGCACAGCTCTGTCGGGGGAGGCAAGATCGGGGACGGCCAAAATGTCGCAATTGACGAAATCGATCACCAAAACGCTCCCCAACCGCCCCTGGGGCTGATTGCCTGGGTGCCACAGGCGCACGTCTGAAAAGCCCCGCCCACTCAGCAGGGCGTATTCTAAGGGCTTTTTGCTGGGTTGGGCGGGGACGTAGTAGTCCACCACGGTGTTGCTGATGATTTGCTCGGTGCGGAAAGTGCGCTGGATGTTACGGGCCTCAGCTTGAATCAGCGGTTCGATGTGGTCAGAAAGCTCCTGACGCACCATGCGGGTGGCCATGGCCCTGGCATCGTCCAGGTTGCTTTTGAAAAACCAGGTCAGCAAGCCCCCCAGCAGAGCCAAAAAGCCCAGGAAAATGCTGTTCAACCTCAAAACGAACTCTAGCTGACTCTTCAGCAACTCGACCTCAGCGGTGGGTGAGGGTGGTGGAGTCTGGGCCAGCAGCGGTAGGGCAAAGTCAAACAGAGACACTGTACTCATGGGAATGGCGTTGTGAGGGCTGACTCAGGATATAGCAGGATGGAGAGGAAAAACGTAGGGCGTAGCCCGTGCGCAGCAGAATGAAAAACGAAAAACGAAAAACAAAGTTTTAGACGAGTTCGTCGAGGTGTTGGAAATGCTCCAGGGCCACACTGCGAATCAGGCTGTGCTGTCGCAGGGTGTAGCCATTTGACTTGTTGGCGAAGCCTTGCCCTGGGCAAATTGCCTCTTCGACCAAAAAGCGATCGCGCAACGCATCCAGGGCCAGATGCCCTTTTTCTGGGGTGCAGTCCCAGTAGTCTAGATGGCTAAGCCACCAGTCTTCGGGGACGGCACAGCGGTAGACCGCTGCTTCACAGAGCAGAATGTAGGCAAATTTGGCTTCTTGGCGCAGGCGTTGAAAGGTGTGCTCTAGGCGCTGACGCACATTACGGCGCAGGGTGCGGGTAAAACGGTCGAGCTGCCAGCGGTCGTCGGCACCAATGGCCTGGCCAGCGGCAGCGGCGGCGATCGCATTTTCCACCGCCTCAATCTCCTGGCGGTAGCGCTGCCAGTAGGCCACCACATTGCCAAAGTAGGGCCGACTGCCGATCTCACCGGCAATTACCCGCAGGGCCAGGGGGTGCCCTTCGTAGGCCTGGCCCGTGCGCACCAGGTAGGTATAGCCATCAGCATCAGGGGATAGGGATAGCCCAGTTTTGTCGAACAGGGCCAACTGTTCGGAGGCTGATAGCCCGGTGAGCAGTTGAGTGGCCCAATGGTTACGGTAGCGGGTGCCCACCGCCAGCAGCTGGCTGGGCAGCTCCTGGGAGGTCAAGATAATCCGGCTCTGGAAGTTGTCTGCGGCCAACACCTGTTGAAAAAACTGCAAAAAACCCTCATCCTTAAATTCGCTCCAGCCCTCCTGCTCATTGCCCTGGAGCCATTCTTCTAAAGAATCAATCAGTAGTAGCTGGCGGCGGCTCTGAAGCGCCCGCACCAGACGGGCCAGTAACTGAGATCTGTCGGCACGTTCGCTTGGGGTGACGGCCTCCCCCAGCCTCTCCAGCATCCGCGCCGCAAAGCTGCCAAAATCCGCCCCCTGCTCCTGGGCCTCTACCGTCTCCCGCAGGGGCACCCCAAAGCCTGCCAACTCCAGCGACAGCCGCTCAGCCAGAGCCGTTTTGCCCACCCCCGCAATGCCGGTGATTACCAGCAGGCGACAGCTACCCTGTACCTGAGCCGCTAACTCTGAGACCAACGCCTCTCGGCCCACCCAGCCCTCGTCGTAGGCATAAAACGTCATCGGCGAGGCATCCCCCTCGGGAGCTGAGGAGGCCTCCTCCCGAGCCAAAATCAGCTCCCTCGGCTCCAGGCCCAGGGCTTCAGCAATCTCCTCAAACTTGGCGATCGACACCTTCACCCCCCGGCAAAAGTTGCTCACCGTCGAAAGCGCAATCTCCAGGTGGGCGGCCAGATCGCCCTGGGTGAGAAACCCGTTGCGTTCTAGGGCGATCGCCACCGCCTGCTTGTGGTCAGGATGTAGGGCAACGGAACGAGGCATGGAGGGAAGAGAGAAAAAGGAAAAAGGAAGAACGAAAAACGAAAAACGACCTTAGCTCTTGCCTAAATCTTATCCCCCCATCCCCCCATCCCCCCATCCCCCCATCTCCCCCTCCCCCACTCCATCTCGGTCACAAACTCAGACACGAACTCAGGCCCAACTCAGGGCTGAGCTCACATACACCCTTGCGAGGATGACCCTGTGAACCGAAGGAGGCCACTGGCCCAACCCAACCACCTTCTTCGTTCTTCGTTTTTCATTCTTCTTTCTTCCTATGCACTTCTATCGAGAACAACTTGCGACCGCCTGGCACCTGGTCGAACGGGGCAGCCAGGCTGCTGGGGTGGATGGCATGACGGTGGATTTGTTCAGGGGCATTGCCCCGGAGCAAATTCGGCTGCTGCATCAGCAGATGCGGCAGGAGCGCTATGTCGCCAGCCCAGCTAAGGGCTTTTACCTGCCCAAAAAGAGCGGGGGCAATCGCCTAATCGGCATTCCCACAGTGAAGGATCGGATTGTGCAGCGCTATCTGCTGCAAAGCATCTACCCCAAGCTGGAGGATGCCTTTAGCGATGCGGCCTTTGCCTATCGCCCCGGCCTCTCGATCTACACCGCTGTTGATCGGGTGATGGAGCGCTATCGCCGCTCTCCGGCCTGGGTGATCAAGGCTGACATTCAGCAATTTTTCGACACCCTATCTTGGCCGGTGCTGCTGCACCAGCTCGATCAGCTGGGTCTACCAACCGTGTGGGTGCGGTGGATTGAGCATCAGCTCAAGGCTGGGATGGTGATCAATGGCCAGTTCTATCGGCCCAACCAGGGGGTATTGCAGGGCAGCATTTTGTCTGGGGCGCTGGCCAACCTGTATTTGAACGATTTCGACCGCCGCTGCTTGGAAGCTGACATCCCCCTGGTGCGCTACGGCGATGACTGCGTGGCCGTATGCCAGAGCTACCTCGAAGCCAGTCGCGCCCTGGCCCTGATGCAGGACTGGGTTGAAGACCTCTACCTCAGCCTGAACCCCGAAAAGACCCAGATCATTGCCCCCGATCAGGAGTTTGTGTTTTTGGGACATCGGTTTGCCAAGGGCGATGTGGAAGCCCCAGAAAGGCAGAAGGCGGAAGGCAGAAGGCAGAAAACAGCTAAGGCGGTGTGGGGGCCGCCGCAGGTGTGCAGCATCGTGAAAACCCCCCAGCCTATAGCGAAATCATCCACTGACGACTTTTGGAGGGACGGCATGACCACTCTGTATGTGACCGATCAAGGGGCCTATCTGCGGGTCAAGCATCAGCAGTTTCAGGTGTTTCACCGACAGGAGCTGCGCTGCTCGGTACCCGCTAGCCAGATTAGCCATGTGGTGATGTTCGGGGCCTGCACCGTGTCCCACGGGGCCGTGCGGCTGGCCCTGCAACGGCGGATTCCGCTGCTGTATCTGTCGAACAAGGGGCGCTACTTTGGCCGCTTGCAAACCACTGGGCAGGCCAAGTTAGAGTACCTCACCCAGCAGGTGTACAAGGCCCAAGACCCGGAATTTATTCGCACCCAGGCAGCCAGCACCATTGTCGGTAAACTGCACAACTCGCGAATTTTACTGCTGCGCCTGAACCGCCGCCGCAAGACCGAACAGGCCACCCAGGCCGTTCAAACCCTGGCAGAACTGATGGAAACCGTGCCCACCGCTGACTCCGTAGAGGCCATGCTGGGCTACGAAGGCACCGGGGCCAACCAGTATTTTCAGGCCTACGCCTCCCTGCTGAAGGGCAAGTTTGAGTTTGCCAAGCGCACCCGCCGCCCGCCCACCGACCCAGTCAACAGCCTGCTGAGCCTGGGTTACACCCTACTGTCGCAGAACGTGCATGCCATGGTCGAGGGGGTGGGCCTGCACACCCATTTCGGCAACCTCCATAAACCCCAGGCCAACCGCCCCTCCCTGGTGTGCGACCTGGTGGAAGAGTTTCGCGCCATTGCCGTGGACTCTCTAGTGGCCTACCTGATCAACTCCAACATTTTCAAGCCGGATGACTTTACACCCCCCGATGAACGGGGTGGTGTGTACCTGCACCCCGATGCCATGAAGCGCTTTCTCAAGCACTGGGAGGAAAAGCTGCAACAAAGCGTAACCCATCCCCATACGGGCTACAAGGTCAGCTATCGCCGTTGTTTGGAGTTGCAGGTCTGGGAGTATGTGGCCTGTCTGATGGGTGAGCAGCCGGTTTATCGACCGATGGTTTGGGAGGGATAGGGGAGATGGGGAGAGGGGGAGATGGGGGGAGGGGGAAGGGCTACTTTTTGGTGGGGGGGAGGAGCCAGCGTTCTGGGTGGGAGAGCATCTGGATCAACTGGCTGAGGATTTCGTTGTAGCGCTGATATAGGTCTCTGGCAGTTTCTGGGTCGAGATAGCCGCATTTGACAGCAAATTCTAGCCAGGTTTGAGTCTCTGCGGCTTCGGCCTCGCAATCGCTCAATTTAGAGACAAAGGCTGCCCGGTATCGGCGTTTCCGCCAAGCCTCCGCCAGATTAGCGCACACCGAGCGAGACGACCGCCGAATTTGATCGGTTAGGGAATAACGCTCTTCGACCGGAAACCCCTTAGACAGCTCAAAAATCCTCATCGCCGCCTCAAACGCTCCCCGATACACCCGCAAATCAGTGTGACTTTTCAAAACCTCTCTCGCCATCCCAATACCCCATAGCCCCTCCCCTAGTATTCCCCCGCTCTCCCCCTCCCCCACTCTCTCAACAAAATCCTCCTAAAAAAGGAGCACCCATGTTCTACCTCGTCACCTACGACATCACCCTTGATCGCCGCCGCAACAAGGTAGCGCACATCCTCGAAGGCTATGGCATGAGGGTTCAGAAGTCGGTGTTTGAGTGCGTGCTGAACCCCGATCAGCGAGAGATGCTGCAACGCAAGCTCAGCCGCTACATCAAGCCCGACGAAGACCAGGTGCGCTTTTATCCGCTTTCGCCTCGCTATCGCAAAAAAGTGCTCGTTATGGGGCTGCAACCCCAGCGAGAAGTTGACGATGTGGCCTTTATTCTCCCGGTTCGCTCATTTCTAAGGAGGTTCCTCAGATTCTGGCCCCAGCCGAGTGTAAATACTCACCGGGAAGTTGA
>NZ_SMDQ01000026.1 GCF_012911975.1 Nodosilinea sp. P-1105
CTATAGCAATCGCCCCGCCCTGATGAAGCGACTGCGCTCGATTAGGACATAACGCCCAGGCTATAGTAGTGGGCAACTGCACCCCCGTCTACGCCATGACCGGATTTGAATCCCTGATCGGAGCCGCCGCCGCTGGCCTGGGTGGCCTGATCACCAGCCTGGTGAAAGACAAGGGCACCGAAACCCTGAAAAAGTTCGACTGGGACATCAGCAAAAACCTGGCCCTGAAAAAGGCCCTGGTGGACTACGTGCGCCGCTACATTGATCGCCACGGCACCCTCAAAGTCGCCTGCGTGCGCATGGATTACCCCGTGCGGCTCGACGAAATCTACACCGCTGTGCAACTGCTGGATCGCTCAGCCCTGCGCTACTTTGAGTCGGAAGATGCCCTGCAAGAGCAGTACCGCGAAAGCGGCAAGCGCGGATTCAACGTCACCCGTGCTGAGAAGAAGCCCGGTCTGCAAGTGGCCAACGAGCAGCAATACCTGATGGTCTTGGGCGGGCCAGGGGTGGGCAAATCTACCTTTTTGCGCAAAGTGGGTCTGGAGGCACTGCGCACCCTGGGCCGCCGCGACTTTCCGGGCAAAGACCCCGGTAACCTGCTGGTGCCGCAGCAAATTTTCTACCAGCACCCTTGCATTCCGGTGATGCTAGAGCTACGCCAGTTCGACAAGGCTGATCTCAACATTCAGTCTTTCATTGCCGCCGAACTGGAAACCTGTGGCTTTCCCCATTCCGAGGAGTTGACGGAGCTATTTCTCAAGAACGGCAAGCTTCTGGTGTTGCTGGATGGCCTGGATGAAGTACCCAGCGCCACTTTGGATCATGTTCTCAAGGAGATTAGAGGTCTGGTTGATCGATATGGTGATAACCGCTTTATTGCTTCTTGCCGAGTAGCAGCCTACACCTTTGGCGGCTTTACGCGTTTCAAAGATGTGGCCATGGCCGCCTTTGAAGATGAGCAGATTCAGCAGTTCATCAAAAACTGGTTCCAAAAAGAGCGCGATGCAGAAACAAACACGGCTGAACGTTGCTGGGAACTGCTGAACAGCCCCGACTATCAGGCCGCTAAAGAGCTGGCCCAAACCCCGCTACTGCTCACCCTTTTGTGCGTAGTCTACGATGAGTTTCAAGACTTTCCCAAAAAGCGCCACGCTCTCTATTGCGAAGCCCTAGACGTGCTGCTGCGCAAGTGGGCCTCTGAAAAGCGCATCCAGCGCAATCCCATCTATCAAGAGCTGAGTGCCGAGCTAGAGCTAGATATGCTGGCCGAGATCGCCTATACCAGCTTTGTCGATGACCAGCTTTTCTTCTCCAAAGACAGGCTGATCCACCAAATTCGCGAATTTTTGATCCATAACCTAAACGCCCCCAGCCATCTGGATAGCGAAACCGTACTGCACGAAATCGAGATTCAGCAGGGGATCTTGGTCGAGCGAGCTAGGGATGCCTATTCTTTTTCGCACCTGACATTTCAGGAGTATTTGACCGCTAAATGCATTGTTGACAACAACAAAATCAATCAACTGCCCCACGACCACGGAACTGAGAAGCACTGGCGAGAAGTCTTTTTGCTGGTAGCTGGATTAGCACCGGGTAAGTGTGGAGCCACCGATTTATTACTAGCTATGGAGCAGCAAGCACAAACATACCTCACTAGCGATAAACTTAAAGCTATTATCGTCTGGTCTGCATCAGCAATTGACAACTCAACAGGATCTGCTAAAGCATTGGCTAAGCGGGTTTCTGCTATCTTTTTCAACCTCGGCATTGATCGTGCTCTAGACAGTGCCCGCGATCTTGCTCGTGCCCTTGACCTCAACCTTAACCTCAATCTCAACCTTGACCTTGACCTTGACCTTGACCTAGCAGGCGACGCCGACCTTGACCTTGACCTTGACCTTAAAGACTACGGCCGCACCCGTGTGCAAGCCCTCTCCCGCGCCCGCGCATTGGATCTCGCCCGAGAATATCAAGGGCTTGGCATTTTTAACGTCAATTCAATTGATAGCATCGTTTCAGATCTAAATAAATACTACACTTCAGCCAAAAAAATATCACAGAAGGATCGTGGTGATTTCAAGCTGGAAATCACCAATATATTTGCCGAAAATCTGAATTATGACGTAGATGATTTCTCGCTTTCAAGACAAGAGATTAACCAATTATCTGACTATTTTTACCTTCTAGAACTCATGATTCGCTGCAAGGAGGCAGCGGTGCGGGTGTCGCCGCAGGTGTGGGAGGGCATTGAGTCGCGCATGGTCACAGTGCCCGATTGACAATTTCAGATTTTGGATTGAGGATTTTGAATTGGGGACTTTGGAGGGTCGCTAAAATGGAGGAATGTCTTGCTTGGCTTGCGAGAATGCCAGTGCAGATACCAATCGTAGATAAGTGCTAACCTATGCCAACTGTGCTAAGAATTGGGGCTTACCGTTTTTATTTCTTTTCCAGAGAAGAGAGTCGAATGCATATTCATGTTTCCTGTGCCGACGGGGAAGCTAAATTTTAGCTAGAGTCAGACATAGAGCTGGCCACTAATTACAAACTTTCACGAGTACAACTAAAGCAGATAGAGAAGCTGATTGAGGAACACTATGACGACTTCAGAAATGCATGGAATAATTACTTCCCAGACAGAGGTTAGCAACATTTCAGCTAACGGTCTGTGGGTACTCTGCCACGATCGCGAGTATTTCTTGCCCTACGACCAGTTCCCCTGGTTCAAAGATGCGCCCATCAAACATATCTTTAACCTGGAAGAACCCCATCCTGGCCATCTCTACTGGCCTGATCTCGACATTGATCTATCCCTTGACATCATCCAGCACCCAGAGCGATTCCCTCTAATCAGCGGAACGATTCGCGATTTTCCTGAAACCGTTTGACCTGCTCAAGTAGATCGATGGGGAGCCGTACTGTCACGGCCTGACGTTCCATGGCTTATCCCTTTGATATCACAAGGTGATGTCATCCAGTGTAACCAAGTTAGCTGCAATGGGTTCAAACCAGGCTGGCATGGTAAGCGATCTATCCCTTGAGATCAGTCAGTACCTACTGAACACGCTCCATCCACTGAGCCAGTCGCAGGCCGTACCGTTCGCAACTGAGGCGATCGCCGGGATGTAGCTCCGGGCCGCGCTCAAAGTCCATCGGAGTTTGCCCCATCACCCCCAGGTACGCCCCCACCCGGTTGACCCCGTCGTTCGATTCGCGTGCAGTGCAGTCAATATCCCCTGGATTGACCCAGACCATCGCCTGCTGGGCCGCCAAGACGCTGAAATAGATCAGGGTATTGAGCTTGTCGCCACTGAGGGCTGAACCATGGGTAAACCCGCCAGCTAGCTTGTTCTTCCAGGCCTGCTGCAGCCAAATTTCGCTGCTGTAGTCGGCGAAGGCCTTAAATTGGGCAGCGACAGTGCCCATGTAAGTGGGGGAGCCAAAGACAATGGCAGCGGCGGATTGCAGACGCTGCATATAGCCGTTGTCTGCCCAGCGACCCGCCTGAATTTGAGCGCCACGAATACGAAGTAAATCAGCTTCAGCCCCGGCATGATTCTGAATGCCTTGGGCGATGGCTTCGGCCATTAGGTGAGTATGGCCAGTACTGGAAAAGTAAATGATGGCAGCTTTGCCCATGGTAGTCCCTTTGCTGTATCACAACCGAGAAAAATATAGTACAAACGAATTATGGACGACAAGCTGCTAATCATTTGTTAATATCAGCCCGTCCGAAGCTGGGTTTTCGGGCGTGCCTTCTAGACCTTGGCCTCAGAGGTTTCAAGGGGTTTCAGCTGATGCTGGATTCTCACTTAGCTTGGTGGTTTCTGCTTGCAGCACAGCAATGCTGCGGCTGACAAAATCTTGGATGATCGCCAACTCTTGATCGCTATAGCCAGAAAGTAGCTCCTCCATTTGCTGCCCCAGGTCAGCAAACAGGGGGGCGATTTCTGCTTCCATCTTTTCTAAGACCGGCTGAATCACCACCTTGCGGCGATCGCTGGGGTCGCGATCGCGCCGCACAAATCCCGCCTTTTCCAACCGATCCACCAGCCCCGTGATTGCCCCGGTGGTCAGTCCGGTCAACTCCGCTAGTTGACCAGCGGTGAGAGTTCCGGCCCGGCTCAGCAGATCTAGGGCCTTATGCTCGACTGCGCTCAGGCCGACGCGATCGCTGACGGCGGCATGGAACATCAGGGTACGGGCACTGAGCTCCCGCCCCAACTGAAGATTGGCCTGCAACAGGGCCTCGCGATCCGACGCTTGGTTTGACAAGTCTCCGAATTCCTCTTAGCATCTAATTATCTTAGAATCTAAGAAATATAGCTTCCAAGATTTTCTTTAGTTTAGCGCTCGCTCTAAAACTTCACTGTGCCCCAGGAGAACTCCCATGAATCCACAGCTCCATCCCTGGCCAATGACTTGGCGGCCAGGTAAGTCCGGCTCTGCTGCCATTGCCCAACTGCTGCTGTGGCTGTGGGTGCTCAATCTCGGTATTGCTCTGGGGGCGGGGCTGTATGAAGCCACCATCGTCTTTCCCCAGTGGCTGGTGACGCTGCCCGATGGGAGCTACCAGTGGCAGGCCGAAGTGGCTCGAGCGGCGAACACCGGGCTGCGGTTTTGGGTGTACGTGACGACGGTGCCGCTAACGGTGCTGACCCTGGCTAATGCCATGATGGCCTGGCCTTCCCAGGGCAAACTCCGCCGCTGGTGGTTCGGGGCCGTGGGCCTAGCCCTGGCCGAGCGCCTGTTCACCTTTGGCTATTTTGTACCTACGATGCTGCACCTGATGGGGGATAACGTGGCTGGCTCAGATGCGATCGCGACGGCACTGCGCTGGAGCCACCTCAACCATCTGCGCCATATACTGTTGCTGCTGGCCTGGGTAGCGGCCTTGCAAACCTTTGCTCTGTTCTCTCATAGGAAAGTTTCACAATGACTGAGTCACAACCCTTTCTCTTGCGCGTGCAGCAGATTGAAGCCAGTCTACAAACTTTTTCCCATCCATGGAATCCTCAATCACGGGTGACTTCATGGCGTTCCCCACGCCTTCTGTGGCCCATCATCTTCGTAATCCCAGTGACCAGGAGTTGGTTTATCTAATGGGAGGAGAAAATTTAGAGGTTGAAGTTGCTGATTTCCCCCGTCTGGGAAAACGGATGTTTCGTCGGGGGGAGGTGGTTGAAATCTCGAATCTTGCTGATATTGAGCCCTTTGGTCCACTGTAACGCTACTGGCGGTCTTCGCAAAAGTAACCTATTGTTTTGAGGCTTGTCGAATCTTCCCCTGGGTTCATGACCATCGTTATTCGACCCTTGCAGGCGACTGATGGCAGGTCACTCCGTCATCTGTTTCGTCGCGCGTTTAACTGGATGAAGCTACCGTTTCTCCCAGCTCATCCCCCTGGCTTTGTGGCGATCAAAGGGGAACAGATCTGCGGCGGCATTGTCATCAAAATATTTTCCCTGCCTGGGGGGCAGCGGGGAGGAACCATCTTGTCTCTGGCCACCGCCCCCGAGGTTAGGGGGCAAGGGGTCGGTCAACGCTTGGTGGAAGCAGCCCTAGATTTCTTGCAAGACCAGGGCTGTCACCAGGTCCTCACCTGCGTTGAGGGCCACAACACCTCCTCTAGCCAGCAGTTTGCCACCCGGGGATTTCGGGTGCTGTCCCTGGGGCAGCAGTGGCGCGCCTACGGCTGGCGCATCCCCTACATTTGGTACAAGACGGGCCACCTGGGCGATATCGGGCATTTGCTCTGGTGCCGGGGTGTAGACTTTTCCCCTGGGAGGCCAGAGGTGGCCTGGCTCACCAGTGGGGTGGGCAATGGATTGGCGGTGGCGTTGATGCTGTGGCGACGAGGGGCGACTGATTTCTTAAGCTGGTCTGCCCTGGGGTTAGTGGTGCTGATGGTGGCAGGCATAATCGGGCTGCGGGAAGCGGGGATGGGCTGGGTGGCGCGGTGGCGCGGACTGGCCACCCGCCACTATGGCTGGGAGTCAGGTAGCTTGATCGCCATCGTGGTGGCTCTACTGGGGGGCTTTTTCCCGGTACCGGGCAACCGCTACCCGGCTCAGCGGGTGTGGCGTTATCGAGACCTGCGATCGCATCTGGGCTGGATGGCACTGGGCGGTATCGTCCCGATTTTGCTGCTGGTCTATGGGTGCAGTTGGGGCTTGCGTTGGGGCTTGCCCGACCCAGCCACAAACTGGCTGCGGCTAGCCCGCCTCACGGCCCTACTGTTGGTGGGTTGGGATACCCTGGTGCCGGTTTACCCCTTTAACTGCTTCAATGGCCGTCGGCTGTGGCAGTGGCATCCTGGCATTTGGGCCAGCGTAGCGATCTTGTGTTTGATCGGCATCAGCTTACCGTAAGGGAAATTCGTGGTGATCGCTAGTACGGCGATCGCCCATGCTCAGTTGTTATGGGATCAGAGCCCCCGGCAGCGAATCCAAAGTAAGACCTGGGAAACCAGCGCTAGGACAGGGAGTTCAACCAGAGGGCCAATAATTAAGGCGATCGCAAAAGGATTTTCGGTACCGCTGCAAGGGGCTGACCCAGCTGAAACAGAGCGCATCGTCATGACGCCCCAGGCTCAGATAAAGCGGGAGCGTCTAGGGAGGTGTCTTCATGCTGGAGCGTGGAAACAATAGGACGGATATCCTGAATCAAGAAGCTGGATCTCTATATCGGCTTCTAGCAAAG
Source organism: Nodosilinea sp. P-1105 (assembly GCF_012911975.1). Classification (GTDB taxonomy): domain Bacteria; phylum Cyanobacteriota; class Cyanobacteriia; order Phormidesmidales; family Phormidesmidaceae; genus Nodosilinea. The sequence goes on from NZ_SMDQ01000026.1 coordinate 6,706, forward strand.
CTTGAAAGCGGCGGTCACCGCCTTGGTGCGGCCTAAGTTAGCCAGCGCAATCCCTTTGTTATAAGTGCTTCGTGTTTGTCAGGTTTGATGGCGATAATTAGGATGGGCTGAGAGCCAACTCATCTAATCCCCCATTGCCATGCCCCAACCCAATTCTGTGTTAATCGACTTTAGCGAAGCAGGTCTGGATCTGGATCGAGCTGAACTGGAGAGCTTTTTGCTGACCATCGCCAACGAAATGGAGGCTGGCGACCTGGTGCGATCGGCTCGGCTGGCTCAGGATGAGGATATTCCAGAGGCGGCTAAATCTGGGGTGGCTGCGTTTCTCGTTGGAGTTTTGACCGCTGAGATCAACCGCGAGAACCTGGGCAAGGTGATGGACTACCTGGGCAATCTGCGCTACGGCAAGACCCTGACCCTATCTGGCGACATCGACGGCATGATTTACAACATTGAGTATCGCAACAAACAGGAGCTCGATCAGGCGGCGGATACCATCGAGCGATTGGCAAATCTGCGGGTTAAGATACGGGAACAGCAGACCGAACCCGAAAATCAGCCATAGCCATCCATATTCAACTTAATGGGCAAATATGCACTCTTAATCGGCGTTGATACCTACGGCGAGGGGTTACAACCGCTACCCGCTGCCCCAAAGGATGTGGCGGCACTGCGAGAGGTGTTGCTGAACCCTGAGATGGGCGGGTTTGACGAAGCCAAGCCGCTGATAAACCCCACCCAGCCCACCATGGCGCGGAAAATTGAACTGTGGTTTCAGGAGCGGCAGCCGGAGGATCTGGTGCTGCTATTCTTTTCGGGGCACGGGGTGAAGGACGATCGCCGCGATCTCTACTTTGCCGCTGCGAATACTGAGAAAAGGCGCGATCGCCTGGTACGCTCTACCGCCACCCCGGCCCGGTTCCTCCATGACTGCATTCGCGGTTGCACAGCCAAATACCAGGTGCTGATCCTCGACTGTTGCTTTAGCGGTGCTTTTGGGGACCTGGTTAGCAAGGATGATGGGGAAATTCCGCTGAAGGAGCAATTGGGGGCCGAGGGGCGAGTAGTGCTGACTTCCACCAGTGCGGTGGATTATTCCTTTGAAGAAAAGGACGCGGATCTGTCGATCTACATCCGCTACTTGGTGGAAGGCATTGCGACTGGGGCGGCGGATGAGAATGGCGATGGGACGATCACCGCCGAGGAACTCCATCGGTATGCGGGACGCAAGGTGAAGGAAACCTCCCCAGCCATGAGTCCCCAGATCTTGATTCCCCAGGGGCAAGGGTATCGGATTCGGCTAGCTCGTTCGCCCCAGGACGACCCCAAGTTGAAATATCGCAAGGAAGTCGAGCGCCGAGCTGTCGCAGCGGAATTTACGATCCCGGCGAAGCAGTTACTGATCCGGCTCCGGGCCGAACTGGGCTTGGCGGAGGCAGAGGCGGAGGCGATTGAAGCGGAGGTGTTGAAGCCCCATCGGGAGTATCAGCGCAAGCGCCAAGAGTACCAGGATACCCTGAGCCAGTGTGTAGAGCAGGAATCGGCTCTGAGCCAGCGCACTATCCAGGACCTGAAGGATTATCGGGCACATTTGCGGCTGAAGTCTGAGGATGTGGCGGCCATTGAGCAAGCGGCCTTGAATGGCCAAGATTTAGAGGGATATATTGCGGATCTAGAACGCCAGCGGCAGGCGGAAGCCCAACGTATACAGCAGGCACGGGCAGATGCCGAACGGCGACAGCGAGAATCGGAAGCGGAACAGCAACGACAGGCGGAAACCCAGCGCCAACGACAAGCAAAGTCTGAAGCCGAACGGCAGCAACAGGAAGCCGAAGCAGAGCGTAAACGGCAAGCCGAAACCCAATGCCAGCGAGAGGAGTCCGAACGGCAGAAAACTGAAAATAATGTAGAGTTTTTGGATGAGTTCAGTGAATTTGATGACCTGGGTAGTCTGTCTGACTTTGAGTCGTCCGATAGCTCCACGGTCATATGATAATTGGTTAGCTTTTGAGAATCGTGTCGGCTGGCGCAAGAATGGGAATTGGGTTGGCTATAACTCCCTTACCTTCGACATTGCTACTTCTCCGAGCGGGGAACTTCCTGCGATGGATCTTTGGGGGGTGGTAGCTTACCCGTGGGTCTTTCTCTCTCGCACAAAGCACTGTGAAGTGTAGCGGGTCAATGTAAAATTATGAATCCAAAAAACGGAAGAAGTCAAAATTTGCCCTTTTTGAACTTTGAATTCCCCCCCTTCATCCTGCCCAACCACAACCCTTAACATGTAGTCCGGACACTTTTCTGAGCAAGCGCTGAGACCCTTAATTTCTCGTTAGCTAGGTCGCTGGGGGAGATGTCTGAAACTCTCACTTTACCGTTGACCATCAAAAACTGTCCGGAGTGTTGTTCTAGCTTCTCACTCGTCAAACAGAAGGTAATGATGGCCTGGTTCGGTGCGTCTGACGCTGCCACAAACGCTCGATAGGCGTCTTCGTTGCCCACCTCCTGGAGGATCACCTCCAGCGTGGGCAACGTCCCCATGACGTACTCTCGATAGCTGGAAAACTCCCCATCTTCGGAACGTTCCACAAATCCCGCCTTTACCGGGTTTCTCAACACCCGTTAAAATCTTAGTACAAGCCTACCTGCCGCCACCCTAACTATGCTGACTACCACCGTCACCGATACCGGACAAATCACCCTACCTGACGAAATTCGGCAGCATCTCAAGCTGGTGAGCGGTAGCCGAGTCGAGTTTGTGATCGACGAAGATGGGCAAGTCAAAATCTTTCCCCTCACCGTTGCCGTAGAAACCCTGTCCGGTATCCTCCACCGACCGGGCATTCAACCTGCCTCCTTGGAGGATATGGAAACCGCCATCTCCGAGGGCGCGAATGATTGGGCTTGATACCAACATCCTGGTTCGCTACCTCACCCGCGACGACGAGCAGCAATGGCAGCAAGCTGCTACCGTTATTCACCAGAGTCAGCCTTGCTTCGTTACCAATATCGTTCTGTGCGAGTTGGTTTGGGTGCTGAGGGGTGCAAACTATAGCTTTCGTAAGGACGAAATCATCAGCGTCCTAGAGGGGATGTTGCATAGTGCAGCTTTTGAATTGGAAGACCGCTCGACGGCTGACCAAGCTCTACAGCGATACAAGCAGGGCAAGGCTGATTTTTCTGATTATCTGATTGGGGCAGTAGCCCGACAGGCAGGTTGTACAGAAACCGTAAGCTTCGACGGCAAATTAAAGGGTGAACGAGGTTTTCACTGTCTGAAATAGCGTCAGCAGGCCCATAACCGTCAGACAAATCAGTCGGCTCAGTCGTCGGCGCGATCGGGCAAAATCATCACCCCACCGCGCAGGACGATCGCCGCCACCAGCAGGCCCATCACCAAGTCAAGCCAGGCGGAACCGGTGAGGCTGACCAAAAAGCGCGCACCGATCGCCCCCAGGTTGATAATCCCATCATTTTTAGAAAAAACCCAGCTGGCCCACATGTGAATTTCTTTCGTCAGGAATCTGGCCCGGGGAGCTTGTATTATGTTGAAGCACAGATGCAAGATTGTAATAGGTGCGATTTGCCTGGTCGCATCTGCGCCCCAGACCACCCTTAGCTCCCTCCGTTGAAAGCCATGAAGTTTCTTCTAAGCAACCCTTCACCCCTTCCCAACGTTTCGGTGATTCGCTTTAGAAGTCATGGCCAAAACACTTTTATCTGCCCAGAATCTCAGCTTCGGGTTTGACCTGATCGCGCCTTTATTTGAACAAATTAACCTCAGCCTTCAATCCGGCGATCGCGTTGCCCTGGTAGGACGCAACGGCAGCGGCAAGTCTACCCTGCTGAAACTCTTAGCGGGGCAGCTGCAACCCACCCAGGGATCAATTGCGCGGTACGGCTCAAGGGCCTACGTGCCCCAGGTCAGCACCGTTCATCAGACCCGACCGACGGAGACGATCCTGGAATTCCTCAGTGCTGCATCAGAAGACTGGTGGTACATGGATGAGGTCTTGCAGACTCAGCTCCATACCCAGCTCGATTTATCTCTGCCCATCGCCAGTTTGAGCGGAGGGGAACTGACGAAGCTGCTATTGGCGATCGCCCTGGCGCCCGCCCCAGACATCCTGCTGCTGGATGAACCCACCAATCACTTAGATTTGCTGGCCCTGGAGCACCTCCGGGCCTGCCTGGATCGGTTCCAGGGGGCACTGGTGATCGTCTCCCACAAGCCCTATTTTCTCGATCAGGTGGTCTCGACCACTTGGGAGCTAACGCCCCAGGGACTGAACGAGTACGGCGGCAATTACACCCTCTACCGAGAGCAACAGCAAACCCAACTCTCGGCGGCGGAGCGCTCCCACGAGGTGGCCCAAAAAGCGCTGAAGCGGACGAAGGCGATGGCCCTGGCGGAGCAAAAACGAGCGGCCCAATCCCAACGCGGGGGTAAACAAAAGGCTGAGAGCAGCGGCATGGGCAAGATGGCTCAGCACTACTTTGCCAATCGGGCCTCTGGCACGGCGGGTACAGCGGCCAAGCGCAACCAGGCGGCCATTGCCCAGGCGGCCCAGCGGGTGGCTGAAACCAAGGTAAAAACCACCAAAGCCACCACCCTGCACCTGGAAGAAACCAATCAAAAACGCCGAACCCTACTGGACATTCGTGATGGCCGCCTCAGGGTGGGGGAGACTATCCTGGTTCGGGATATTCAGCTACAGGTGGTGGCGGGCGATCGCATAGTGCTGGCCGGGGCCAACGGCTCAGGCAAGTCTAGTCTGGTCAAGGCCATCGTTGCGGAAACTGAGGCGGTCGGGCTCGAAGCCGCAGAGCGACGGCTGGCTGACCCGCTGGCGATCGTCTACCTTGATCAAACCTATGAGCTGATCGATCGCCGTCGCAGCCTGCTGGACAATATGCAAGCCGCCAACCCAGCGCTGCCTTACCAACACTTGCGTCAGCAACTCGGGCATTTTTTGTTCTTTAACCAAACGGTCAATCAGCCTGCCTCAACCTTGAGTGGAGGAGAACTGGCCCGACTGGCCATGGCCATGATCAGCATCGCGAACCTTGATCTGCTGATTCTAGATGAGCCCACCAACAATCTGGATATTGCCACGGTTGAGACCATCATTACCGCCATCAATGATTACCGAGGTGCCCTCTGGGTGATTTCCCACGATCTAGATTTCTTGAGCCAAATCGAGATCACCCGAGCCTTTAAGCTCACCGGTCAAACCTTCCAGCCCACCACTTTTTTGCCCCAGGACACGGCGGCCTACTACCAAGAACTCCTGGCAGATACTTGATTGTTTCTGCTAGAACGCCAGTGCAGAAACCCGGTTTCTGGGCCAGAAGGCCAGTCCTGTCGTTAGAGCAGCGACGAAGAAACCGGTTTTTTAGCTTCTCGTAGGTTGGGTGCAGCGGAGCGTTCGCGCAGCATCTCCAGCGGAGAAACCCCAACAGCAGCAAACCTGGTTGGGTTCTGCTATCGCGCCACCCAACCTACAAATTTAGACTTGACAAACTACTAGGGCATGCAACCCAGTGATCTTCCAAAATATCCAGTGGTACATACTATGAATACCCAACGGTATTTTAAGGCATGTCTACCCAAGATCGGATTCTCGCCGCTGCCCGTCAGCTCGCCCAAACCCAGCCCCTGCAAGACATTAGCCTTACCGCTGTGGCCAAAGCAGCGGGGGTAAGCTGGCCCACGGTGCGGCGCTATCTGGGCAACAAGCAGCAGCTCCAGGCCTTTCTGACCCAGGAAAACCCCCAGGCCGATCAGCCCCTCGACACCCGCAGCCGGATTTTGGCCTCGGCCCAGCGGGTGTTTGCCCAGCAGGGCTACGCGGGGGCGACTCAGCCCATCGCCAGCGGATACCGACCGTTGACGCTACTGTGGTGCAGCGGTTGAAGGCGGCGGGAGGCATTTGCTTGGGCAAAACCAATGTGATGTTGGTGTGCAGGTGGTGGCTCGCCCCTGGCGGGAGGATGTAGCTCTGGCGGTGGCCCACCATTTGGAAACCCACCTGGGAGGGTGGCACCCCCCTGAAAACTGTCAGGATTTAGGCTGAAAGGGCCTGAAAGTGAGGCTTCAGCAGCGACAGCAGCCAGTGATCGTAGAAGCTGCCTTCGTGGTAGAAACAGTCACGCAAGACTCCCTCCCGCTGAAAATTGAGCTTTTCGAGCAGCTTCACCGAAGCTGTGTTTGCGGGATACACCAGGGCTTCTACCCGGTTTAGCCCCATTGCCGTAAACCCATAGGTGAGCATGGTTGTTAGGGCTTCACTCATATACCCTTGCCCCCAGGCCCCAGGGGTCAGATCATAGCCAATCTCCGCTCGGCGATTGCGCTGGTCCCACTTGTGGAAGCCGCAGGTGCCGATGGGCTGGCCATCGGCCTGGTTGACCAGCACCCAGCGGGTGTAGGTGTCATCGGTGGACTGCACAAAAAAATCCACAATGTTCTGGGCCTCTTCCAGGCTGGCGATCGCAGCTTGATCTAGCAGGTGCCGGTTCACCGCCGGGTCAGAAAAGTGATACAGAACAAACGCTACATCGGCCTGTGCCAAGGGTCGCAATTGTAGACGTGAACTTTTAAGGGATGGGAAGGAATGCACGGATCAATGGGAGGTCGCTTTGTGTCTCAGGACTTGCTGTCGTTGAGAATCTGGGAGTTTAGCGATCGCAGTTCGCACCACCGACCGGGGTAGTTGCCCCTGGTAGCGCAGTACAAACTCAAACACATCATCAGGGTAAGACTTGCTGGCTGCTTTCAGCATCCAGCCACAGCCTTTTTGCACCAGCTCGTCCTCCTCCTTCAGCAGGCATTCCGCCACCATCAGCGCCTCCGCCAACAGCAGCCCCCGCCGCAGACCATAGATCAGGTTCCCGCTGCTCCTGGAAGTATCGCACGATGGACGCTATGGCCTCCCGGTGTTTGCCTTTTTGCAGCTCGATAGACATCGGCACCCTCCTTGTATCAGCGATCTTGCCGACTATTAGAGCAAATGATCTGGTCTAGAGCAAATGATCTGTTTTCAGGTTGGATTGCCGATACCACGCGATCGATTGAACCTCGACCGTTTGAGCCTCCTATTCTAGCCCCGTCTCAGCCCGAGCTTTGAGGGCTCGGTTCATCGCTTCAAAGCCTTGACGCACATTGGTATCGAGGCTTTTAGCCAACAGCGGCACCAGCAGTCCTGAAAACTGTTCGCTATGGATAAACTGCACCCGATTTGCCGCCAGGGATTCTATTTGAAACCGATGCTCGCCGTCAAACAGTCCCGGTACTATCAACTTACCCCGCCAGCGAAACTCCCGTTCCGGGTCTGCCACCAAAACCGTGGGTTTAAAGGTCATAGCCTGTCCACCAGGGGGCTGTAGCCGCGCCACCAGCTGCGCCCCAGGTAGAGCCTGTCCCTGAATTGAGCGAATGAAGGGGTTCCAGTCGGGGTAAGCCGGAAAGTCCATCAAAATTTGCCAGACGACCGAAGGGGCCGCATCAATCGCGATCGCCGTTGTTAGTTCCTTCATAGCCTGTTCCTCAGGATTGGCCCCATACTACCGTCAACTCGCTTGCATCTCCAGCTATGCTAGTGCCAGCCTCAGCCACCCGGTCTCCCCACTATGTCTCTATCGCCCGACGCTATTTTGGCCCTGGCCAGCTGCCACGGTCTAGCGTTAGCCTCCCCCACCCTGCAACTCGATGAGTCGGGGCTAGATTTTCAGGTGGCGATCGCTCAAAGGTGAAGCAACCAAGCCCCTAAACTTCGTCTCACTTGAAGCCTGGGTTTTCCCTCATCCTTGGGAAGAGAGGCTGGGGGCGAGGGGGCAAAACTATGGTTTTCAACATGGGCTTGATTGATCTAATCAATTGAGAGCAGAAAATTCAGATATCCGTTGAAGACAGATATCTAGCAGACGAGACATGCTTATGTATAACTATGTGAGGGTTACCTTACCCAGAGTTTGAACTAGTCTTAAGAACCTATCCGAAAAGTCACTAAAAGCGCTACTGACGGTATTTCAATCCTTGATTTACGCCACATATGGTGTCTTGCTAGATTATTCAGATAGGCTCTAAGTAAGATTTGCCGCTTTTGAAAAATCAAGTTGGCAAGCTGTTAGCTAGGCTGAACAAAGTTAAGCAAACTCTCTACTTAAATGTTAATAGCTCCAGGGCTGGCCAAGAGCGAAATGGTAGAATAGGGATACTCGCTCAAAAAAAGTGTTGTTTGCCACGACCGTTTAGCTATGCTAGCCCAGCCTAAAACCAAACCCCTCGGAGAAGTGTTACGCCGGGCAGGGTTGCTATCCCCGGCGCAGCTGGAGGTGGTACTTCAAGATCAAAAATGGCAGCCTAATTTGAGAATCGGCGACATTCTTGAGCTACGCGGGTGGGTCAAGCGCGATGCCATTGAATTTTTTGCTGAACAGTGGCCGCACCTCGCCACAGGCGGGCGAGATCACCCCATCGGGTATTATTTTCAGCAGGCAGGGCTACTGGACGATCAACAGGTAGACGCCCTCCTACAGGAGCAGGCGCAAGCGGGGCTGAAAATTGGGGCGCTAGCGGTTTTACGCGGATGGCTTTCCCAAGAGACCCTAGATTGGTTTCTGCAATCGCTGGCACCGGAGGAGTCTACGTCCTCTGCCTTTATTAAGCGGCAGCGATCGAATAAGGACGATGGGCAAAGACCGTCCCTAAGGGGCGATCGCCCTAGCCAAACCGCTCAGGTGCGGTCAAAATCCCAGGCGCAACCCAGCCAGCCAAAGCCGGTTACAGGCCCGCCAGTTCAAGCGCCAACCGAAACCGAGCCGGATGATATTTCCTGGGTTGGTTAAACGAGATGATGGCTAAGCTGTAGGGTAGCGCTTCCCGTACTGACTTCAGATACTGACTTCAGAACTGCTAGAGCAAATGACGGAAGCCATTGTGCAGGCGGTGGCCCCAGAGCAGATTGGACTGTTTGGCTCTAGGGCGAAGGAGCTAGATCGGTCAGATTCAAATATTGGCTTTTTGATAGTAAAAGCTGAGTTCTTTAGGCTAAATCGTAGCCGTCGAAAGGAGTCTGCTAAGGACCGTCATTTTCCCAATAGGATGGAAAGCAGCCATTCGATGTTTTCGAAATTCTCGCCGATTTGGGAGGCCACAGCGATCACCCGCTGACTGTCGATCACCAAAACGCTAGCGTCTACGCTACGTAAAATATCCAGCAGGGTGAGGCGATCGCGGCTAGCCGCTTGCAGCACAGCATCTTGTAGCACCTGCCAGGCAGCCCCAGCGTTGGAGTCTACCGTGATGGTGGTCGCCAGCAACCGCCAGAAGAATTGACCGACAAAACTGTCAGAGACTTCCCGCAGGCTGTCAAAATCGATCGGAATTTCTCGCGTTAGGATGTGCTGGGCTCGGCTTTCATCAATCCGCAGGAGGGTCAGCAACGCCTGCAAGTCACGACTGGCAATGCCAGTCAGGGCAAACGACTCTAGCTCCGCCAGGGAAATGGGGGGTACCTCCAGACTGCCGTAGGTCATGCGAATTTCTTCTAAGGATTCAGCGGCGGGGGTCGTCACCGCTAAACCAGCCCAGGTGGTGGTGACCAGCGCTAGGGATGCAACCCCAATCCCCAAACGGCGGAGGGGTTGCCATTTAACTAAGGGACGAGCTAGGGTCCGACGCGGTGTGCCCATGGTGGTGACGGAAGTGAAAGTCTTTATGAATCGCTATGACGACTGTGGCGATTCAAAAGTTTCTGGTGTTACCCAAGATCACGGTGGGATTTGCAGCCGTCATGTCTGACTCGATAAGCCCCTAGAACGCCGGTACAGATTCCAGGGTTCTGCCCTCGGATACCCCAAAACTCCTGGGTAATCAGCCCAAGAACTCTGGGATCTTGACATACTATACCGATGCTCGAGGGTTTCCGGCTCGAAGAGAGGGTTACCTCACAAATGCAAAAACTTCTCAAGGGCAGCGACCATGGCTGGGGGCCAGCGGCGGATGGTGCTGACCCAGTCAAGATCTTTGTAGCGCCCATCGAGACCAACCACAGCCACCCAATTACTTTCCGCTTCCCCGGCTTGCCCCTGGCCCCACAGGGCCGCCGTCAGGGCCGCCCGGGCATCGGCAAAGTTGGGATAGCGGCGGGTCAGATTGCGCAGTTGACGGATGGCTTCGCCCTGGTGCCCCAGTTGGTATTCCATCAAGGCGGCATTGATCCGGGCAAAGGCAAATTTGGGATTTAAATCTACAGCCGTTTGATAGTCAGTCAGGGCAGCGTCCCACTGCCCCAGGCCCGCTTTGGCGTTACCTCGATTGTTGTAGGCAGCGGCGTCCTCGGGGCTGAGGGCGAGGACCTGGTTATAATCTGCGATCGCCTCTGACCAACGTCCTAAGCCTTCAAGGGCGGCCCCCCGATTCAGATAGGGGTCAGGTTCTGTGGGGGCCAGGATAATGGCCTGGTCATAGTCAGCCAGGGCGGCCGATAGCTTGTTTTGGCTCACCCGCACATTACCCCGGTTACTCCAGAGGGCGGCTTCCTCGGGCAAGTACTCGATCAACTGGCTCCAGTAGGTTTCAGCCTGGGCAAATTGGCCTGATTCTGAGGCGGTAAAGGCTTTTTGCTTCAGATCGGCGATCGCCTGTTTGTCCGCCTGGGAGAACTGGGCCGCCTGAGAAACTTGGGTCGTGGCCGCAACGGCTACCCCCGCCCCACCCAGCCAACACCAGCTACAAACCAGGGCGATGAGCCCCCACCGTTGCCAGCTTTTAACCATAGGTTGAATTTTCGTTTTCATCGATACCATAGCTACCCTCCACTACTGATTATGCCGGATTAGCCCCCCAGGTCGCCCTTGAGAGACCAGCGGCAATACATAGCAAACCCTCCTGGAAAGCGTGCTTTCCAGGAGGGTAGAGGAGCAGTTAGTAACGGGGCTCGGGTGAGCGCGATCGCCCACCCAGCCACTTAAGGTAACTTCTGGAAAACGTTCTCCCCAGCGGTGGGCAACGCCCGACCTACGGTAGCGATAATCGCTGACGTAAAGCGGGGATGCACCTTCTCAGAAGTCTCTTAAGCCTGACGTTCCCTAACCTTTAGCTTTCAGACTCTGATGGAGACGTTTCCACCAGGTCATCAGCGGCGGGCTCTGTATCAGCATCACTCGCTTCTGCGTCCAGATCGGTGGCAGCGTCAGCGGCGTCATCTGCCTCTGGCACCTCAGTAGCCTCAACGTCTGTCTCTTCAACTGCCTCAGGCTCTTCGAACTCGGGCTCCTCGAACTCGGGCTCTTCAAATTCGGGCTCCTCGAATTCAGGCTCCTCGATTTCGCCAGGCTCCTCGAATTCAGGCTCCTCGATTTCGCCAGGCTCCTCGACTTCGGGCTCTTCGACTTCAGGGGCATCGACTTCGGGCTCTTCGACTTCAGGTTCCTCGACGTCGGCGTCTTCAACCGCCTCCGGCTCGTCTACATCCAAATCCTCAGCCGTCTCGAGGTCATCGACAGCCACTGGGCTGTCCGCCACATCAGCCTCTTCAACAACACTCTCCAGGGTAGCCGCCGCTTCGGCATCCACCGCTTCGATCGCCTCCTCCAGCATTTCAGCGATGTCTTGCTCAGCCTGAACGGGCATACCCACGGCCAATCCAGCCAGGGTTAAGCCACCAGTGATTAGGGCTAACTTACGACTTAACATCATGCGTCTCTCTCCTTAATGAGCGTGGTGATGGAGCATTGGCGCACGCTCAGTCGCCAATGTTGGCTGAGACTATCACATGGCTTTTGGCCAAGTCAGCCGAATTAAGCAAGAAGTATGAAGTTGTGGTGAAGCGATTGGAATAACTTTGGTTAAGGCCTGTATCGGGAACTTAACCTGAAGCCCACCCGTCTTAACCAAAATTTTGGGGACCTCGTCTGCTACACCAGCCCGTTAAAAGGAAGATACATTAGTTAATGAAACCAGCTGAATCCTGAATCCTATGACCCCAACTCCCACGGCTCCAAACCAATATGGCGATATGGCAATTCTCAGCGCCTGGGAGGAGCCCCTGGAAAAATGGCCAAATCCTTCTAGCAATAGCTACACCATTCACCTGGAACATCCAGAATTTACGGCCCTGTGCCCCCGCTCGGGTTATCCAGACTTTGGCACCATTGTGGTGGACTATTGGCCCAACGAGTGGGTGGTCGAGCTCAAGGCGTTTAAGCTTTACATCAATGGGTTTCGCAACCAGCGCATTAGCCACGAAGGGGTGACCAACCAAATTGCCGATCGCCTGTGGAGCGAATTGGCCCCCCATGGTCTGCGGGTGATTGGCGACTTTACCCGTCGAGGGGGAGTGAAAACCGTGATCACGGTTAAAAAGGGAGACTGTGACAGCTTTGAGCCTTACCAGGCGAATATGTTGTAAGGGGTTCGACGAACAACAGCGCTATTGCTCTTAGCACGGAGGGTGGCAGGTGCTAGGTGACAGGTGCTAGGTGTCAGGTGCTAGGTGCTAGGTGCTAGGCAAAAACCAGAGCCGTAAACCGTGAACCGTAAACCGTGAACCGTAAACCGTGAACCGTGAACCGTGAACCGTGAACCGTGAACCGTGAACCGTAAACCGTGAACCGTGAACCGTAAACCTAATACCCGACACCCCTAAATCAAATAGGTATACTGGCTGAGGCTGTGCTCGTAGTGCTTGATTAATAACTGTGACTCTTCTAAGGTGATCTGGTTATCGTGGAGTGCCCGTTCAGAACGGCGGCGAATATTTTCCACCATATCTTCCGCATCGTATTGCACATAGCCCAGCACCTCAGTCATGGTGTCACCTTTGACCACATGCTCTACCTGGTAACCTTTTGGGGTCATGTGGATATGGACGGCGTTAGTATCGCCGAACAGATTGTGTAGGTTGCCCATAATCTCCTGGTAGGCTCCCCCCAGAAACATACCCAGGTAGTAGGGTTGCCCCGGCTGGAGGGGATGCAATTCCAGCACATGCTTCACATCCCGCAGATCGATAAATTTAGTGAGTTTGCCGTCGCTGTCACAGGTAAGATCGGCCAGGGTGCCCCGGCAGGAGGGATTTTCGTTCAGACGGTGAATGGGCAAGATGGGAAACAACTGGTCAATGGCCCAGGCATCGGGCATAGACTGAAATACCGACAAATTAATGTAGTAAATCGATGCCATAGCCTGATTCAGGTCTTCGATGTCTTCCGGCACGTAATCAGCATCGCTAACCACAGACAGAGCCTTGCGGCAACAGGCCCAAAAGAGTCGTTCGGCCTGGGCTCGCTCGGCCAGGCTGAGGTAGCCAAAGTTGAACAGGCTAATGGCTTCTTCTTTGAACTGAATGGCATCGTTATACAGCTCTTGGACGGTGCTGGCGTTCAGGTTTTGATAAATGTCGTATAGCTCCCGCAAGATCACGTGGTCACCTGCTTCGGGTATGGCAATGTCGTCCTGAGAGGGGGCATCGCTACTGCCCAACACGTCAAACACCAGCACAGACTGATGGGAAACCACCGCCCGCCCACTCTCGCTCACCAGGGTAGGCACCGTTACCCCCTTCATCCGACAAGCTTCCTGAACTTCGGCCACCACATCGTTGGCATAGTTTTGGGTGCTGTAGTTTTTAGAGGCGTAAAAACTGGTTTGGGAGCCATCATAGTCAACCGCCAGGCCCCCACCCACATCTAGGTACTGCATGTTGGCCCCCAAGCCCACCAGTTCCACGTAAATGCGACTGGCTTCCCGCAGGGCTTCTTTCACCACGCTGATAGCCGAAATCTGGGAGCCAATGTGAAAGTGCAGCAGCTGCAGGCAGTCGAGCATGTCCACCTGGCGCAGTCGTTCCACCACCGCCAAAATCTCGGGTACGGCCAGGCCAAACTTGGCCCGATCGCCAGCGGAAACCCCCCAGCGGCCACTGCCTTTGGTGCTAAGTTTGGCCCGCACCCCCAGTACCGGCCGGATACCAAGCCGCTGACTGGCTTCGATCGCAATGTCGACCTCGTTCATCTGCTCGATCACCACGATTGGCTGCTGGCCCAATCGCTGCCCCAGCATGGCAGTTTCGATATAGTCTTTGTCTTTATAGCCGTTGCAGATCAGCAGTGCCCCTGGGGTGTCAAGGGTGGCCAGGGCGATCAATAATTCAGGCTTGGACCCGGCTTCCAGGCCAAACTGGTAGGGCTTGCCAAACCGCACCACGTCTTCCAGCAGTTGTCGCTGCTGGTTGCATTTAACCGGAAACACCCCTCGATAGACCCCGTGGTATTTGTACCGGGCGATCGCTTTGGCAAAACAGGCATTAATCCGCTCGATTCGATCTTCCAAAATGTCAGAGAAGCGAATCAGTAGCGGCAGGTTCAGGTTACGCTGTTTGATGGCTTCCACTAATTCCAGTAAATCTAGGGACCCACCGCGATCGCCCTTGGGGGAAACTGTCAGATGACCATCAGCGTTAATTGAGAAATAGGGGTCGCCCCAACTGTGAATCCGATAGAGCTCTTCGCTGGCTTCGATGGTCCAGCCCTGGCTAGCCTCTGAGGATGTCAACACATGTTCTAGGGCGGCCCGATCAAACCGAGGAGAGGGCTGGAGAGAGTTAAACTTTGCCATACGCGTTGATAGTGCCCCATGGTGATGTACCTAAGTCCACTGGCGTCACTCAAGTGCTAATTTCGGCGCATTACCAGCAATGCCAGCGTTCAAAATTTTAACAAACAGTAACCCTGTGACTGGCTCGATGCGTCATCGGGCTGCAGCCGACCGACCCAACGGATCATCTTTTGATGGAATACCCTGGCATTCCTCAGGAGGGGGCTGTAGTCTGACGAATTTTCCAGACTAGGCTAGAGACCAGGTTGGTAACCACATGGGCCAAAACCGGTACCAGCAAGTTGCCAGTGGCCACAGCCCCAAGCGCCAGCACCAGGCCAATGGTCGTGGCCCACACCACATAGGGCCACTGCTGTGGACTGCTCAGGTGCAAAATGCCAAAGCTAGCGGCAGACACCACAATCCCTAAACTATTGAGACCGATCGCGGGTAACATCACCCCCCGAAACAGCAATTCTTCGCTGAGGCCAGGCAGTAACCCTAGCCAAATTAAGTCGGGCCAATGCAGCGGCCGCAGCACCATCATCAAATAGATATCGGCGCTTTTACGATAGGCTGGCCAGAGCTGGTAGATAGCAGCGCTAGCCAGAGTAATTCCCAGCCCCATGGCCACCCCAATCAGGCCATCTTGAATGGAAGCGGTAAACGGCAGTAGACCAGCTGGGTCAAAGTGGAGCCAGACCCGGGCAATGACGAGCAGCACAATTGCGGTCACGCCCATGGCCGCTAGCACCTGCACACGGGTTAAGGGTTCTAGCTGGGGGTCGTCAGGGGGTGAAGTCACAAGTAACAGGAATGGGCAGCATTGCTATCTTAGCGGAGCGGGGAAAAGGACACAGTTATCTCTTGCCATCTAGAGCTGTTTAGTAAAGGGCCAGGTGAAGTAAAAGGTGCTCCCCTGGCCTACGGCAGAGCTAATCCAGATCCGGCCATTTTCAGACTCGACAATTTTCTTAACCACAGATAGGCCAATTCCGGTGCTTTCAAAGTCATCTCGAGCTTTTAGGGTTTGGAAGATGGTAAAGATCTTGTTTTGGTACTGGGGATCGATACCGGGACCATCATCGGCGATCGCAAATTGAATCATACTGCCTTGATCTTCCCAGATGACTTGAATGGTTCCTTGGTCTCGATGGTGATGCTTGAAGGCATTGTTGATCAAGTTAGCGAAGACTTGACTCAGGGCGGTTTCGTAGGTGTAAAGGGTGGGCATGTCCCTGGGGATCACCACTGTGAATTGGTCAGGGGGCGCCAGGGAGTCAACGATGGCGTCAAGTAGGGGAGTGAGAGCCACCTGGGTGATTTTGCGCTCTCGCCGACCCACCCGTGAATATTCCAGTAAGCCATTAATCAATCCCTCCATCCGCTGCACACGACTGCGCAGCAGGTGCAACTGGTGGCGATTTTCGGCTGGAATTTGGCCCTCTAAATCTTCGCCAATCCATTCTGCCAAGTTGGAAATCGCCCTTAGGGGAGCTTTCAGGTCGTGGGAGGCGACATAGGCAAACTGATCGAGCTCGGCATTCCGCCGCTCTAGCATTGCCGTGGTATGGGCTAAGACCAGGTTGGTATTGGCCAGTTCGTCGGCCCGTTTCATCAGCTCCTCGCGAAAGGCTTTACGCTCCTCAATGTCTTCGATAATGGCAATCAGGGCAGTGATGCCCTCGGCCTGATCGCTTTCTTCTACGGACACAGTCACCAAGGTCCAAATGGGATGCCCATCTTTGTGGACATAGCGCTTTTCGAATTGGCAATAAGGTTGAGCCCCGGTCATCAGTTGCTGATAGTAGTATTCGTCCTGACCTTTGTCCGCCTCAAAGGTAATGGCCTGAAAAGGCTGATTAATCAGCTCTTCAGGCTGATAGCCAAAGATCTCGCACAGCTTCTGGTTCACCTGAATCCAATGCCCGGCCGGAGACAGTCGCGCCATACCCACCGCCGCCTGCTCGAATATGGCTTGAAAGCGACTTTCACTGGCCTGTTGAGCCAATTCCGCCCGTTTGCTTTCGGTGATGTCCTGCATGATTCCCACCATCCGCTGAGTTTGGCCAGCTTTGACGGCGACCACTCGCCCATAGGCACGCACCCAGCGAATGTGGCCATCGGGCCACTGCACCCGGTACTGTCCAGACAAATCTTGGCGGGTGGCTAAGACTTGATCTACCCGGGCCTGGATGGCGGGTAAATCATCGGGGTGAACCCGCTCTGCCCAATGGTCAGCAGTGTGGGTTGTAGTGCCGGGCTCATAGCCCAGAATGCGCTCTGTCTGGGGAGACCAGATTTGGGTTTGATCGAGTAAGTTCCAGTCCCAAGTTCCCATCTGGGCGGCACTGAGGGCAAGATTGAGACGCTCAGCGGTATGTTGCAAATCATCCTTAGCCGTTTGCAGGGTCTGTCTAGCTTGTTGTTCCTGAGTTAGCAGGTTTTCAATTCGCTGTTTGGCTTTTTCCAGTTCAGTAGTGCGACGCTTCACCCGATCTTCTAACTCTTGATTCAGGCGACGGACTTCGGTTTCGACGCTGCGTAACTCGGCTTCGACTTCGGTGCGATCGCGAATTTCCGCTTGCAGTGCCTGATTCAACTGGGTTAGCTCCGTGGGGCTGGGCATAGCCAGGGCGACCGGAATTTGTGGAATTAACTCTACCGCCGTATATAAAGAGATCAATGCCGTCAGCGCTTTCATGGTGCCAGATAGCCAGTAGGTGGGCACCCACAGGGTCCAAACGGCCATCAGGTGGGTAACGCCACAGGCGGCAATGAACGCCGCAAATAGCCAAAATAAAGGCGGGAACGGAATGTCAGGCCGTCGATTCACAAAGTAGGCCAGGGCAAAGGCGATCGCCCCATAGGCCAGAGCAATCAGCCCATCAGAAAGGCCGTGCAGCCAAACCAACTCAGGTTGCCACAGGTAGCAGTGTCCGTGGGGAATAAACGGCCCAGACAACGATAAGGCGGACAGAAAGTCGAGCATAGCAGGTGTCCTTTACACTGAGCTGACCCAAGCAATTCCGCAGCCAGCCAAACAATAGCCAAACAATAAATTACAAACCATAGCCAGGCAACAAACCAAACCGGGCGCGGTCTATCCTTAGATAGAGGCCATGGCGGAGCTAAGTCTCCCTTGGGGTACGTGCCAGTTTCCCCTGGCTAGCCGATAATCCAATAATCTTTTTATAGTTGAAAGGGGACGCTCAGGTCTCTGTATCCCCATAAAAGGCGATCTATGACTGACATTAGCATTGTACTGATTGAAGATCACGACCTCACCCGCATGGGGCTGAAGGCGGCTCTGCAGCAGGTTGACGGCATGACCGTGGTAGGGGAAGCGGCGAATGGTATGCAGGGGCTCCAATTGCTGGAGATGCACCAACCCAACGTCGCCATTGTCGATATTGGCCTTCCCGATATTGACGGCATTGAACTGGTGGAACGGCTGCGTCAAGCCCAGGCTGGACAGGATAATGCCAACATCCGAGTCTTGATGTTAACCATGCATGACAGTGAAGCGGCGGTGATGGCTGCGTTTGCGGCGGGGGCTAACTCCTACTGTATGAAGCAAACAGAAATTGACGATTTAGTGGTAGCCGTCAGGGAAACCTGCGAGGGCAATTCGTGGATTGATCCAGCGGTGGCTAGTGTGGTGCTACGGCAGGTGCGCAAGACCCCGGCCCAGGCGATCGCTGGGGGCGATCGCACCGTATCCATTGAGGCCGTTGAGCCTGAGTTTGAGCAAATTTTAGAGTCCTACCCCTTAACTGATCGGGAACTCGAAATCCTGGAACTGATTGTGGCTGGTTGCAGCAATGCTGAAATTGCTGAGCGGTCTTACATTACCGTTGGCACGGTTAAAACTCACGTGCGCAGCATTTTGAATAAGATGGGGGTTGACGATCGCACCAAAGCCGCTGTGCGAGCCTTGCGATCGGGGCTAGTGACCTAGTACGGAAAGGCAGAAGGCAAAATGCAGAAGGCAGAAAGGGAATCCCTCTCTAAGCAAAGGTTTGGGCTTGCGGAAATAGGCGAGTCACTTCTGCCTCAGAGTACTAGGCCGCCTAGGTCACAAGCTTAGCACCATCGAAATCTCAAGTAAGTGTCATAATAGGGCTGAAGTTTTTTCTGCCCCCATCGGTTTAGTCTGCTGTATTGCCATCCATTGTTGCCGCTGCACACCTTTCCATGGATACACTTTCCTCGTCGGCTATCCCCACTAAGGGGGAATTGGAACGTAAGATTAGCCAACAAATTCATAAGCTCCATCGAGAGCAATTGGGGCATTCTCCTGGCAAAATCACCTGTCAACTAGTGGATGAAAAGCTGTTTCTGGTGGTTGAGGATTCTGTGACCAAGCCTGAGCAGTTGCTGGTAGAACGGGGAGAAACTGACCTGGCGGCAACAGTAAGAGGGGACTTAGCCAATGCCCTACAGTCTGAAATCACCCATCTGATCGAAACCCTCTTAAGTAGTAAGGTGGTTGATGTCTTAAGCGATGCCACCCTAGAAACCGGGCGCACGGGCATCGTCATTGTGCTTTCAGAACCCCCTATGGTCCGCCTTAATGGCAAAGCTTCAGCCTAGGCAGGTTGGGGCTGCCAGACCCGCACGGTACCATCCCACCCAGCCGTGACCAAGGTTCGACCGTCGGGGGCAAAGGCGACGGACCACACCCCTCCTTCATGGCCCTGCAAAATGGCCACTAACTTACCCTGGGCCATGGCCCATAGGCGCACAGAGCCGTCGTTACCGGCTGTGGCTAACAGCTGACCATCAGGGCTAAATTTAATCGAGTTGACCGGTGCTGAATGGGCCTTAAAACTGGTGATTTCTCGCCCGCTGTTGAGTTTCCAAAAACGCACGGTGCAATCAGCACTGGCACTGGCCAGGAGCCAGTTGTTGGGGCTCGGGGCTACCGACAATACCTCAGCGGTGTGGCCTGTCAGCACCAGGTTTTTCCCTTTACCTTGGATGCGGTAAAGGCGAATCGTGTGGTCCTGACTGCCGCTAATTAGGGTGGTACCGTCGTGGCTCACGGCCACGGTGCGCACCCAGTGACTATGTCCTTGAAAGCAGTGCAGCGGGGTTGATTGTCCCATCTGCCAGGCGACTACGGTATTGTCTTGGCCGCCGCTAAACAGGTACTGGCCACTGGGGCTAAAAGCCACCGCTCGCACCCAATTGCGATGTCCCTTCAGTTGACCTAACGGTTGACCATCGGCTAAGTTCCAAAGGTAAATAATGTTGTCATTGCTGACACTGGCCAAACAGATTTGGTCGGGGCTAAGGGCCACCGATCGCACCCAGGCATGATGCCCTGTGATACATTGCAGCAGGTTGCCCGTGGCCAAATGCCATACCCTAATGGTTTTGTCACCACTGCCGCTAATGATAAATTTGCCATCGGCACTGATGACCACAGATCGCACCCAGCTACTGTGACCGGTCAATACGCGGGTGCAGGTCCATGGGTGGGCGACGGATTCGGCAAGGGCCTTACCGCCGTCTTCAGCCCCTAGGGCGGTAGTCAGGTCAGCCCACTGAAAGGCAGGGGTTGGATCAGATGCCGATTGGTGGAGAAATGAGTGGTAGGGCAGAGGGGCCATGACAGGGGGGCGCAGCGTCATACGTTAATACTGTAAATCACAACATAGCTGCCGGGGCTGGCCAAGGCCAGAAAGGCTCCGTTGACTACAGTCTGCCTGCATCCTATTCCGAAAATCAGAGGGACCGCTACTACCCTAAGCAATACTGCCCCGCTTGCGGGCCTCTTTGTAGGAGGTGCCCACCTGTTTAAGCCCGGCCCGAATCATTTCCTGTTCAAGCAGGGCAAAGAAACGACTGCGATCGCCCCCTCGCACCACCGCCTGATTATGGGCTTCCGCCAGGGCCACAGGGTAGCCATACCCTTTCTGCACCTGGGTCAGCACCATCTGAATCGCCTGCTGACACAACTGGCGATCGACCATCACCCACTGGGGTACCTCGATGCGGGCCACCTCGGCTCCCACATGCAGATAGCAAAAATACACCGTGTGATCGCCGTAGCTGTCTAAAATGTCGGCAGAGCTGCGCCAGAAGGGGCTACGCTGACCAGGAACCAGTTCCGTAGCCCAAAAGGTGGCGTCACGCAGGGGCATGAACTGGGTACAGGGGGCGGCATCAGATTGGCCTTGGCAGTGGGTTTGGCAGTCGGGCTGGGGAAAGGGACAGGCGGCCAATCGCAAAAAGTTCAGCCCTTCGCCACTGCGGCTAGCGCTGAGGTAGCCCACCAGGGGAATGCCCAGTTGCCGCAGGCGCTCCCAGGCGTCGAGGATGGGGGGCAGGATGTGTTGACGGGCCTCGGCAGGCAGGGTTTCTACAAACCAGTAAATCAGCGATCCATCCACCAGGGCTAGGGTCGGAGGGGGCTGGCCAGCGCCCTCAGCCGCCGACAGTAACTGACGTGTAGCCTCTCCCAGTTCCGCTAAGACCACCGCCTCAGCTACAGTACGGCGGTATCCCATCCATTCTTCGGTGCCGATACCCCAAGGCCGAGACTGGTACAGATCTTCGGGGCGGTACACTACCTCAGGCAGGCTATCTAGCAGAGGGTAGCGGCTTTGACCATAGTGCAACACCACCCGACCTATATTAATCAAATAGCAGTAGGCAATTTCGTGGTGACTGGGGGAAATTTGCGAGCCGTCGGTGGCCAGTACGGTGTGGGTCGCTGGGGCCGCTGCCAGGGCCAGGCGGGTGGCCAGGGGTTCCACTGGCTGAGCGGCCATAAACCCCATGCGATCGCGCCATTGGTCCAGCTGATCGCTCAGCGCCGTTTGCTGCTGGAGGGCTACTACCATTAGCTGTCGAGCCACCTCAACCCGCACCTTGGCGGCTTCCGCCTCTTCGGATAGGTGCTGGCTAATGCCCTGCATCTGGCGGGCCAGCTTCATCAAATCAAGCATAGGGGCACTCTCGCACCAAACAACAGCCCATCACCAAGAGGGTTGCCAGATAGCTTAGAACATCAGTCTGCACTACCGTGAACTGTAAACCCCTAAGACGCTATCTAGCCTGCGATCGCTCACGACACAATTAGAAGAACCTGTTAGTAAGAACATGCCCTCTCCCAAGTAGCGATCGCAATGACCCTATGACGCAGCAAATGTCAGTACGTATACACTACAACAACGAGTGCCTTGCGACATCAACCGGCCCACTATTCCTGATACCTGTCACCTAGAACCTGACACCCCCCGCCAAGGCAGTCCCCGTTCTACCGGCCAGAACTAGGTAGCGGTCTGACTCAAAAGCCCCGGCTGGCGCAGTCCAGCCAGACTAGCTTGCCCGGTACAAAACAACACCGTGGTGATCTCAGCAATCAGCACCTCAGCCAGGGCCGCCACCGCCGCCTCTGACTGACTCGCCGCCTTCAAAAACGGAAACGCCAACCCCGCCAGATCAGCCCCCAGGGCCAAGGTCTTGGCCACATCCAACCCGTTGCGCAACCCCCCGGAAGCAATTAACGGCAGGGTGGGGGCCACCTGGCGCGCCTGCACAATACAGTCGGCGGTGGGCAGCCCCCAGTCGGCAAAGGTCTGCCCCAGACGACGCTGGACCGGGTCTTGGGCCCGCTCACTCTCCACCCGAGCCCAGGAGGTACCCCCGGCCCCAGCCACATCAACTGCGGTAATTCCGGCATCCAGCAGACGCTGTACCATGGGGGCAGAGATCCCATTGCCCACCTCTTTGGCAATCACCGGCACCGGCAGGGCGGCACACACCTGCTCAATTTTGTGGAGTAGTCCTTTAAAGTTGGTATCGCCACCGGTTTGGACCGCCTCTTGTAGGGGGTTGAGGTGCAAAATCAGGGCGTCAGCTTCTAAGCGGTCCACCACCCGGCGACATTGGTCCAGGCCGTAACTATAGTTGAGCTGCACCGCCCCCAGGTTAGCCAACAATAGGATGTCCGGAGCCTGCGATCGCACCTTAAACGTGCCCATTAAATCTGGATTTTCCACCGCCACCCGTTGAGACCCCACCCCCATGGCCAGGCCGTAGTGCTGGGCCACCGTCGCCAGCCGCTGGTTGATTTGGTGGGCCTCGGCTGTACCGCCAGTCATCGATGAAATCAGCAGCGGTGCCCCCAGCGGCTTGCCCAGAAACTGCGTATTTAAACCAATGTCTTGCCAATCTAGCTCAGGCAAACAGGCATGGCGAAAACGATAGCGCTCTAGCCCTGTGGTCAACTGGGCACACTGCACATTTTCCTGCAAGCAAATACGCAGATGATCAGCCTTACGGGTTTGGGTGTCATGGGACTGGGCGGGCAATACGGTCACTGGTTCAGCTCAGGTATCAGGGAATCACAGCCTGTTTCAGCATACGGTGGCATCGGGTTTGAGTAAATGCACGGCATCCTGGCCATCGGTGTCCTGCAAAAAAACTTTGACTGACTCATCTTTAGCAGTGGGCAACACCTTACCCACAAAGTCTGGGTGAATCGGTAACTCGCGATGCCCCCGGTCAATCAACGTTGCCAACCGAATCAGCTGGGGGCGACCATAGTCAATCACCGCATTTAGAGCGGCCCGAATTGTGCGCCCACTGTAGATCACATCATCCACCAAAATCACCACTTTGTCGGTAATGTCGAAGGGAATTTTGGTGCGCGCCGGGGTGCGCGTGCTAATTTTGTCCAGGTCATCCCGGTAAAGGGTGATGTCCAGGGCTCCCACTGGCAGCGACACCCCCTCCAGTCGCTGAATCTGCTGGGCCAACATTTGGGCTAGGGGCACTCCTCGGGTGTAGATTCCCAGCAGCACCAGTTGATCCAATCGACCGCCCCGCTCAATCACCTCCGACGCCAGTCGGTTCAAGGTGCGACGCAACTCTTCAGGCGATAAAATTTCCACCGTGGTCCGGCTTAAACTCATGGCTTCCACTGATAGATGACAGTTGATCAGATAAAGCGGAATAAAGACACTATAGCCGACGAATTTATCAGCCAATTCTTGTCCCAGACCGCCAGTACAGATCCCAGGGGTCTGCCTTGGGATACCCCAAAATTCATATCCCCTGGGCCTAAAACCCGTGGGAGCTTGACCTACTGTACCGCTGCCCTAGTATTCTGAGGCATAAGTCGGCCCACCATTCCTGACACCCGATACCCGAAACCTGATCCTCTCAGCAACAGTGGTCATATTTCTGCCAGGCAGTACTAAACCACAAAGTTGGCGTCCTCTCCCTGGGCGGCTTGCCAACTGCGGGCATCAAAGTAAAGGTCTTCCAAGGAAATACTGTAAAGGGCCTCTTTCAGCTTGGCCGATAAACGGTTCCAGACCGCAAAGGTAACCCAATCTTCCGCTTGTTCAGCCTGGGGTTGATGGCGGGGTAAAGGCGTGACTTGCTCGCCGACGGCCTCTAGAATTTGTCCCAGGAAAATTTGGTCAGGCGCTTTGGCCAAGCAGTATCCCCCCTGGGGACCCCGCACCGATTCCACAATGCCAGCCCGGCGCAAGTCTATCAGTAGCTTTTCTAGGTAAGGCGGCGGCAAATCCTGGCGGTGGGCAATGGTGTGGACAGAGACCGGTTGTTTGGATGGCTGCAAGGCTAAGTCCAGCAGCGCCTTAACACTGTAATGACCACGGGTCGTTAGTTTCATGGGACGATTTCAAGACAGCTTTTGCCTTAGTCTAGGGGCTATTATCCCATTGTGAAGGGCATTGTCAGTTCATTTGATCGATTTACCCCGGGCTTAACAAAGCCCCCCTGAAAGTAACCTAATCCCTCAAAAGAGACCAACTTTGAGAGAGACTCCGCCAGGTTTGAATCTCCCTTAAAAAAATGAATGCAAAAAACTATTTTCCTGTAGTATCATTCTCGGTGTCTTGGTTAAACTGTGGCCAAGCAGACAAGAATTCTGCTCTTCCTCAAGAGCCCATCCCCAAAACTGTCGTGATCGAGAATAGTGTGAATGGCTAAAGATACCCAGGTAGAGATGTTGACCGGACCAGAGCTATTGCAAAAGGTAAAAGAGCTAGAAGACCATAGCAAAGAAGAAAAAGCGAAGGCTTGTGGCTACTACACCCTGACTAAGTCTGGCAACTCACGGGTCAACATGATGAAATTCATGAATGCCCTAATTGAAGCAGAGGGGATTCAGCTTGACGGCAGCCAGAATGGCAATGGTCGCGGTGGACGCAACGCTAGCTTCCGGATTACGGTGCAGTCAAACGGCAATCTACTGATTGGTTCGGCTTACACCAAGCAAATGAACCTAAAACCGGGAGATGAATTTGAAATTTCCCTAGGCCGTAAGCATATTCGCTTAAAGCAACTGAGTGCTAATGGCGAGATGCTCACTGATGAAGATGAATAACTAAGAACGCTATAAAACGCTATTTTTCTTAAAGGTTGATCCATCGTCAGTAAGTTTAAGTACAATGGGCAGGCTAAGCACAAACCCGTGCGGCTTGCCTATTTTTGTGAACCTATTCCTGCGGTTATAGATTATGCATGGGCTTTACTTGGGATAGTTATACAGCCTCACCTGAGCTGTCAGAGGTCCCTGGTTAACCGCTGCCAGTTGCCACCACTTGACAACAGTTTTAGCTGACATGATTGAGGGATTGTAGGGTCAGTCTATGAGCTTCCCCATTGTTCTAGATATTGCGCTGGGTCTAGTTTTTATCTTCTTTGTGTTGAGTCTCTTGGCCAGCGAAATGCAAGAGATTATTGGCACGCTACTCCAGTGGCGGGCTGAGCACCTGAAGCAGTCCATTGAGGTGCTGCTAGCCGGTAACGAAAACGAGAAAGCCACCGATGCCCAGGTGCTGGCCGACGCCCTATACGACAGCCCCTGGATTCGCAGCCTTAATCAAGAGGCAAAGGGGCCTATTGCCAAGACATTTAGGGGGGGCAGCCATACTATTGGCCGGATTTATCGCGCCCTTACTGGCAACCGCAATGTGTTTGGCAAGGGTAAAACTAGCGGTCCCTCTTATATTCCCTCTGAGGCCTTTGCCAACAGCCTGATAGAGCGCATGCAGCTAGAAAACCTGTGGCAAGTTCTGGCTCAGGACCGGCTACAGGAGTTTGCGACAGAGAGAATCTTGCTGCCTGTTACCCATAGTCTCAGTGACCTTAAAGCCAGCACCGGTAACGAATTTTTGCTAAACGCTGAGCGTCAGCAGCTAGAACAGGCGATCGCCGAAACCGTTCAAGATTTTCAGTTAGGGCTGGTATCCCTATCAGATAGCCTCGATCGGTTAATCGCCAAGCTCGACGACTTTGCTCTCATGGCGCAAGATGTGCTGCCCGACCAAAACTATTTAACAGAAACGTTTATCCGGCGGTTGAACTACATCAAGCGCAGCTTAGATAGCACCCCCACCGAGCGATCGGCCCTGCTAAAAAAACTGCGTCCTAGCGTGGCCCAGTTGCTGGATGTGTTTGACAGCAAAAGCTCAACCTTTCGAGAACTAGGTCGGCTGGGGCAGCAAGGCAATGCCACGGCCCAAGAGCTACTTAGTCGGTTGGATAGCGACACCATTACCCCAGCCCTGCGATCGAGTTTGCTAGCCATTGCGCGCCGGATAGAGGCCACAAAAGAGGTAGCCGCGTCAGGTGTGGTACGCAATGAAGTACGGCAATTTGGCCAAGAAATTGAAAAGTGGTTTGACCGAGGCATGGAGCGAGCCACTGGCGTTTACAAGCGGAACGCTAAGGCGGTGGCCCTAATTCTAGGGATAGCCACCGCGATCGCCATCAATGCCGATTCCTTCCATATTGCTACTCGCTTGGCGAAAGACTCTGTTCTGCGCGGTTCTATTACCCAAACCGCCGACCAATTGGTGACCGACTCCCCAGGAGATTTTGGCGACAACCTGAGTCAGGTACAGGCGGCGATCGATCAAGCCTTAGAAGAGATTCCCTTCCCCCTAGGCTATGGTGACCGGGTGGTGCAGCAGCAGTTGGAGGCAGAGGATACATGGCCGGTGCCTGTGGTGCAGCGTCGGTTCCTGGGCTGGCTAGTGAGTGGGTTTGCCATTTCCATGGGATCTACATTTTGGTTTAACGTGCTGAAGCGAGTGGCCAACATTCGCAATACCGGAGAAGTGGGAGAGTAAGGCATGGCATGGCCTCTGGCTACGGACCTGGCTACGGAGTACGTCTGCAGTCGGGCCATTAACCTGTACAAAACCCCGGACCTAGGTGGGTTAGTCACCCAGACGGCCCCTGGGCGGCATTTGCGGCGGTGGTCCATGGTCCCAACTGAATCATCCCAGATCGCCCAGGCTGTGCGTCTGTGTGAGGATGGTTACCTGGGTTGGATTAGTCAAGCGGACTGGTATAGCCTGGGCCAAGCCCCATCTCCCTACATACCGCCAGTGCTTGATCGGGCCGCCATTGAACCGCGACTAACCGAGGCGATCGCCTTTACCCACCGGGCCATGGCCCAGCCCAACCGGTATCTGTGGGGGGGCACCGTTGGCCCCGATTACGATTGCTCTGGGCTGATGCAAGCCGCCTTTGGGGCGGTAGGTATTCAGCTACCCCGCGATTCGTACCAGCAAGAAGCCTTCACTCAGCCGATCCCCTGGGATGATCTACAGCCCGGCGATTTAGTCTTTTTTGGCACTCCAGAGCGTACTAAGCATGTGGGATTGTACCTGGGGGCAGGTAACTATATTCATAGCTCTGGGATTGATCAAGGCCGCAATGGCATCGGCATCGACTCGCTGACAGACTTGTCCGATCCCGTTAGTGCTGCTTACCAGGCTCAACAACGTCGCCCAGGCCGAGTAATGGAGAGCTACTGTCCCCCAGTGGTATAGTCCCTGGACTTATACCACTCCGAACGGGAGACTGCACTCAGTCGTCCTCGAACACGCTCTGGAAAAATTCGATCGTGTCTTTGAGGGCCGCTATAAAGGCGTCGATTTCGGCCTTGGTATTGTAAAAGTAGAGGCTGGCCCGCGCAGTGGAGTCTACCCCTAGCAGCCGATGTAGGGGTTGGGTGCAGTGGTGACCTGAGCGAATGGCAATACCCGATTGATCCAACAGGGTGGACAAATCTTGGGCATGGACCCCCTCCACGGTAAAGGTGGCTAGGGCCGCTCGCCCACTACCGTCCGCTTGGGGCAGGGGACCGTACAGCTTGACTTCAGGAATGGTCTGGATTTGTTGGTACAGATAGGCGGTCAGTTCGTGCTCGTAGGTGGCGATTTTATCCATACCGATGGACGATAAATAGTCGACGGCGGCCCCCAGGGCGATCGCCTCGGCAATGGCTGGGGTACCCGCCTCAAACTTGTGGGGCAACTCGGCATAGGTGGCATGGTCCAGAAACACATCGGCAATCATCTCGCCGCCGCCCAGGAAGGGGGGCATGGCCTCCAGCAGATCGAGCTTGCCGTACAAAAAGCCAATGCCGGTAGGACCACACATTTTATGGCCCGAGGCCACAAACCAGTCACAGCCCATGGCCGGTAGGTTCAAGGGCAGATGCGGGGCACTCTGGCAGCCGTCGATTAGCACCCTAGCCCCATGGCGGTGGGCGATGGCGATGATCTCCTCGACGGGGTTAAGGCTACCCAGGGTGTTAGACACATGGTTCACCGCCACCAGCCTGGTCCTGTCGTTGACCAACTCACGATAATGATCTAAGTCAAAGCCCTGATTGGCTGAAAGCTCCACAAACTTCAGCACCGCCCCCGTCCGCTGGGCCACAAATTGCCAGGGGACCAGGTTACTGTGGTGTTCCATCACCGACAGCAGAATTTCATCCCCCGGCTGCAGGGTGGTCATGCCCCAGCTATAAGCCACCAGATTAATGGCTTCGCTGGCGTTACGAGTAAAGACAATTTCGTTGCGGCTAGTGGCATTGACAAAGGCCGCCACCTTGTCCCGCGCCCCTTCGTAGGCATCAGTGGCCCGGGCACTGAGGCAGTGGATGCCCCGGTGTACATTGGCATTGTCCTGCTGATAGTAGTGCTGCAACGCCTCTAGCACCGCCTTGGGCTTTTGGGACGTGGCGGCATTATCAAAATACACTAGGGGGTGACCGTGGACCTCCTGGTGCAGAATTGGGAAGTCGGCGCGGACCTTGGCAGCAAGAGTGAGTTCCTGGGCAACGGTCATGGGGGTGGATGGGTAGGGGGTGGATGGGTAGGGGGTGGATGGGAGGGGGTGGATGGGTAGGGGGTGGATGGGTAGGGGGTGGATGGGTAGGGGGTGGATGGGTAGGGGCAGACCCAAGTGTCTGCCCTAGGCCCCCGTCCATTGAGCAAGGATTTTGGTCAGACGCGATCGCAGGGTAGCCACCGGAATCGTCTCTAACATCTCCATAGCAAAAGCATAGATCAATAAGCGCTGGGCCTGGGGGGCACTAATGCCGCGACTTTGTAGATAGAAAATTTCGTCGGCCTGGAGTTGACTGACGGTGGCTCCGTGGGCGCACTTGACATTATCGGCCACAATTTCCAGCTGGGGCTTGGTATCTATCCGCGCCTTATCCGACAACAGTAAGTTGCGGTTGAGCTGACTAGCGTTGGTTTCTTGGGCAGCCTGGGCCACCACCATGCGCCCGTTAAAGACGCTGTGGGCTTTGTCATCCACGATCGCTTTGTGCACCTGGTCCACGGTGCCGTAGGGATGACTAAGGGCCACCAGGCTGTGGGTATCAGCGCGCTGGGAGGCGGTAATCGCCCCCAACCCATACAGCTTGGTGGTGGTTTGCTCGCCGGTTTGGTAAATTTCCCAGTTGTGGCGACTGAGCCTAGCCCCAAAGTCCACAGCAGTGCCAATATATTGACTATCTCGGGCTTGGGTCACCACGGTCTTAGCCATGTGAAACGTGCCACTGCCCTCTCGTTGGAGGCGACTGTGGGTGATCTGGGCATTGGCCTCTAGCCAAATTTCAGTGACCGCATTGGTGAAATAAGCCGTACTGGCATGGCCCCAGTAGTCTTCGATCAGAGTGAGGGCGCTACTCGTTTCTGCCACCACCAAACAGCGGGGTTGAGCCAGAACTGGGGTATCTGCGGCCTCAGCTCCGTAGAGTATCTGCAACGGCGTTTCCATCACCCCACTAGGGGGCAGCCACACCACCACCGCATCCTGAAAGCCAACGGTATTGAGGGCCGTGAACACATCGTGGTGGCCACTGGCCTGGCCCAAGCGCTGCACCAGTTTTTCCGACCAGATGGGGTGATTCTGGAGATCCCTCAAACTCCCGACGATCGCCCCCTGGGGCAGTCCCCCTAGTTGGGAAAGCTCTGGGCTCACTTGCCCGTTCACCACCACTACCTGAGCCCCAGCGGTTTCGGGCAAACGCCGGGCTTCGATATCTGTAGTGTCCCCCTGCGGGCCATCGGCACAGGCAAACGCGATGTCCAGCATGGGGGACAGATCGGTAAAGCGCCAGTCTTCCTGGCGAGTATGGGGGAAGGTTTGCTCTTTCAACAAGGCCTCAGCCCGCGATCGCAACTCGGGCAGGGCCAGATCTGCGGGTACGCCCCCCTTAACCGTCTGAATCAACCCCTTCAGGTAGGTATCTCGTTGCTCGGTACCACGAGCCATGGGGGCAACTACATTCTCTGAAACTGAACGTGTCATTATGCCGTCACCTCCGCTCGATGCTCATCCATAATCCACTCATAGCCGCGAGCTTCTAGGTCATGGGCCAGGGACTTATCCCCGGTGGTGATAATGCGGCCATCGGCCATCACATGGACATAGTCCGGCTGGATGTAGTTGAGCAGCCGCTGGTAGTGGGTAATCAGCACCACGGCATTGTCTGGGTTAGCCAGCTGGTTAACGCCACCAGCCACGGTCTTCAGGGCGTCAATGTCGAGGCCTGAGTCAGTTTCGTCCAGAATCGCCAGGATTGGTTCTAACAGGGCCATTTGCAAAATTTCGTTGCGCTTTTTCTCGCCGCCGGAAAACCCTTCGTTGACGCTGCGGTCCAAAAAGGAGGCGTCCATTTTTACCACATCCAGCTTCTCTTCGATCAGGTCATCGAAATCAAAGACGTCAATTTCATCTTCGCCCTGGCCTTTGCGGTGGGCGTTGTAGGCCACTCGCAAGAAATCCCGGTTGCTGACACCGGGAATTTCTAGGGGATACTGAAAGGCCAGAAATATCCCGGCGGTGGCGCGCTCGTGAGGCTCTAGCTCCAATAGGTCTTTGCCCTGAAACTGAATGTCGCCAGTGGTCACCTCGTAGTCAGGGTGACCGGCCAACACTTTGGAAAAGGTGCTTTTACCAGAACCGTTCAGGCCCATGATGGCGTGAATTTCTCCGGCTTTGACCTCCAGGTTCAGGCCTTTGAGGATTTCGGTGCCGTCAACGGTGGCATGGAGGTTGCGCACCATGAGAATTGTTTTGCTGTTTGGGTTAATCATGGTTCTTTCGTGGAGTGGGCACCGCCCACTATGCTCCTAACTGCGGGTTGAATGGTTGATGTTTACTAAGACATTTCGCTGCCAGGCAGATGGGGTGGGTTGGGACCGGTGGGCCGTTGGTGGGCAATGCCCACCCTACTTGGCTGGGGTTGGCTGGGGATATCGGTGGGGGCGGTGCATCGCTGCGTGGATGCACCCTATGGGTTGTTCACCCATCTACCCTACCCTGCGGGAAGCCGCTCCGCGTCTACCACCCATCTACCCATCCACCCATCTACCCCACCGTATTCTCCAGCTTCAGGGCCAGCAGCTTGTCCGCCTCGGCGGCAAACTCCATGGGCAGCTTGTTGAACACATCCCGGCAAAAGCCACTGATGATCATTGACACCGCATCTTCGGGGGAAATCCCCCGCTGGGCAAAGTAGAACAGCTGGTCTTCCCCAATTTTGGAGGTAGAAGCTTCGTGTTCCACCTGGGCGGTACTATTTTGCACCTGGATGTAGGGGAAGGTGTTGGCGCTGGAGGTATCGCCAATTAACATCGAGTCGCACTGGGAGTAGTTACGGGCACCAGCCGCTTTTGGTCCCATTTTCACCAGCCCCCGGTAGCTATTTTTCGACTTGGCCGCCGAAATCCCCTTAGAAATAATGGTGCTTTTGGTGTTTTTGCCCACATGCACCATTTTGGTGCCAGTGTCGGCCTGTTGCAGGTTGTTGGTCAGCGCCACCGAGTAGAACTCACCCACGGAATTGTCACCCACCAGAACGCAACTGGGGTACTTCCAGGTGATAGCAGAGCCGGTTTCCACCTGGGTCCAGGAAATTTTAGAGTTCTTACCGGCGCAGAGCCCCCGCTTGGTGACGAAGTTGTAAATGCCGCCTTTGCCGTTTTCGTCCCCGGCGAACCAGTTTTGTACGGTGGAGTAGTTGATGGCGGCGTCATCTAGGGCCACCAGTTCAACGATCGCCGCATGGAGCTGGTTACTGTCGTACATGGGGGCGGTACAGCCCTCTAAATAGGTCACTGAACTGCCGGATTCGGCCACAATCAAGGTGCGCTCGAACTGCCCGGACTCACCGTTGTTAATCCGAAAGTAGGTGGACAGATCCATCGGGCACTGGGTGTCTTTGGGAATGTAGACAAAGGAGCCGTCGCTAAACACAGCCGAATTGAGGGCCGCGAAGTAGTTGTCACCAATGGGTACCACCGTTCCCAGGTACTTTTCCACCAGATCAGGATGCTCTTGCAGGGCCTCCGAAATCGAGCAGAAGATTACCCCAGATTCGGCCAGCTTTTCTTTGTAAGTGGTGGCCACCGAGACGCTGTCAAAGATGGCATCCACAGCCACATTGGCCAGCCGTTTTTGCTCGGATAGGGGAATACCTAGCTTTTCAAAGGTGTCGAGCAGCGTCGGATCAACCTCATCCAGGCTGCCCAGCTTTTTGTCTTTGGCCTTGGGCGCCGAATAGTAAACGATGTTTTGGTAGTCAATGGGAGGATAGTTGACGTTGGGCCAAGTGGGCTCGGCCATGGTCAGCCACTTCCGGTAGGCTTTGAGCCGGAACTCCAGCATGAACTCCGGTTCGTTCTTTTTGGCGGAAATCATCCGCACCACGTCTTCGCTAAGGCCGCGAGGAATGGCATCGGCCTCAATGTCGGTCTTGAAGCCGTACTTATAGGGCTGAGTAACCAGGGATTGAACAGAAGTACTCATAGGGGACTCTCTGAACGGACTGCGAGGAAGGAACGGAACCGGAGCGGGTAGACCTCTAAAGGGCGATCGCCCTTTAGAGCCAAAGCCTAATATTTATTGGTTTCAGCACGAATGGTGTCAAAGGAAATGTCCTGCTGCTCCCCGGCAAAGGGGTTATCAGGGGTGAGAAACAGCATACAGTGGCACTCTTTGCGCTCCTGCATAGGCACGCAGGGACAGTTCCAGTAGATGGTTTTGACCTCGGCCTCCTTATCTTCGTAGTGACGGCAGGGACATAAGGGCGAACCGTAGTCATCCTTATGCTTGGCCAACCCCTCGAGCACCACGGCGGTAACCCCTGGATCGGCACAGAAGTAGGTACCAGTGCGCTTCGCATAACTTTGGGCGAAGTTGCGCATCAGCTCTAGGTTCTTTTCGGAAGCCTGGGTGGTTTTGTTATCAGTCATTACTCAGGATGTGGCTACACAGCCCACTAATTCTATACAATTAAAGCAACATTTAAGTTGTCTAACTGATCTTAGGTTAGTTTAACAACACGAGTGTTGTCAAAGTTAATAGCGAGTTGATCAAGCCAGGGACTGATGGTTGCGATCGCACCTATCGTCACTGCAACTTGTCACCGCAACTTGTCACCGCAGCATCTCCATTGAGCTAAGCCACCCCAGCTTATCTGCTTGCTACCATCCGCCTGTTTAATCCATGACAATTAGTTGGGCCAACGCCATGACCTCTGTGCAGCAACCCTCCACCGGCACCAAAGACGATATTTTGACTTACCTGCTGAAGCAGGGAGAAGCCACGGCCCAAGGGTTGGCCACCCATTTTGAGGTCAGTGCCCAAGCCATTCGCCGTCACCTGAAAGACCTGGAGGCGGAAGCGCTGATTGAGCATCGAGCGGTGCAGGAAGGGATGGGACGCCCCAACCATATCTATCAACTCAGTGCCAAGGGGCGCGATCGCTTTCCGGCCCAGTATGACGAGTTCGCGATTTCCCTGCTAGATACCCTGGCGGAAACCGTGGGCCAAGACCAGGTGGGGACAATCCTGCGCAAACAGTGGGAGCGGAAAGCCCTGGAGTATCGCGATCGCGTCGGTACGGGTAGT
This sequence comes from Nodosilinea sp. P-1105, assembly GCF_012911975.1. Lineage (GTDB taxonomy): Bacteria > Cyanobacteriota > Cyanobacteriia > Phormidesmidales > Phormidesmidaceae > Nodosilinea. Next base: position 40,526 of record NZ_SMDQ01000026.1, read on the forward strand.
CTGGCGGAGCGGGTGGCTAATTTGGTGAAGCTGCGCCAGGCAGAAGGGTACATGGCTGAATGGCACGAGGTGCCTGCTGACGATGACCGCTGCGACCCCGGTCCCTGCTACGTTATTACCGAATACAACTGTGCCATTTCCCATATCGCCGAGTCCTTTCCCAGCGTCTGTGGCCACGAACTGGAGATGTTTCAGGTGGCCCTAGCGGACTGCTTGGTGCAGCGCACCCACTGGATTGTCCAGGGCGAGCATCGCTGCGGCTATTTGGTGAAAAAGCAGAGTTAGACCGTGATCGCCTTCTCAGCCAAATTTCAGGTGACCTTGGTAGGGTAGCGCTCAAGCTAATTCTCCTGTGGGAGAATGCGGCTGCCCTTTCGTCGTTGATTAGGTTGATATGATTGCTAATACCCTGACCTGGGTGCTCCTCGCCGGATATGGCGGTGTGTTGTTTTATCTGGTGCGCCAAACCACGCCCCAGAAGGTGAGCGCCCCCGAGTTTTTTGAAGGCCAGTCCAGCCGGGGGGATGCTCCGGGGCTATGGCTGCTGGTGGCCAGTGCCGCCATTTCTTGGATTTTTGCCAAGTCCATCGATAATGCGGCCAGCCTGGGCCAGGCCTTTGGGGTGTTGGGGGGCATTGGCTACGCCATCTATTACCTCAGTTTCTTTACGGCGGCGATCGCGCTGTATTTCCTTCGCACCCGGGGGGGCTTTCGCTCCATCCCTGAATTTTTAGTCAGCAAGTACGGCAAGCTGTGTTCGCGGCTATTTTTGCTGGCGATTGCCATTCGCCTACTCAACGAAGTGTGGTCTAACACCAAGGTATTTTCCCTCTACTTTGGCCCCGAGGGTAGCCCCAGCTACTGGATTGCCGCCGCGGTGGTTACCCTCTTCACCGTCTACTACACCCTGTTGGGGGGGCTACGCAGCAGCCTGCTCACCGATGGGGCCCAGATGGTGCTGGCCGCCGTGCTACTGGTGGCGATTTTGGTCACCCTGGGGCCGGGCCTGGTCCAAACCGGGCTACCCGTGGTCGACAGCGACACTCGCCTGGCTGGGCTTACCTTTTGCGGCCTAGCCTTTGTGCAAATTTTTAGCTACCCCTTCCACGACCCGGTGATGACCGACCGGGCCTTTATTACCGGCCCCCGTACCATGGTCAAAGGGTTCCTCTGGGCCGGGGTAATCAGCGGCGGCTTCATTTTGCTGTTTAGCTCGGTGGGGCTCTATGCCCGGGCCTTTGGGGTGGAAGGCACCCCCAGCCTGGCGGTACCCGCCTTATTTGGCCTGCCGATGCTGCTGATCTTCAACGCCATTATGCTGACCAGCGCTGGCTCCACCCTGGATTCGACCTTTTCCAGTGTCGCCAAGGTCGGGGCTCGGGACTGGTTTCACCGCAAAGGGGCACCCACGGAGGGGCAAGCCGTGATCGGTCGCTGGTGGATTATCGCCATCGCCCTGCTGGGTAACTTACCCCTGCTGAGCATTTACATGGGCGATCGCGTCGGCCCCGCGATCATTTTGGCCACCACCATCAGCGGCACCATGGTCATGGGGCTAGCGCCAATTTTCTTGCTAGCTTTCTTACCCCGGGCCGGTGCCCTTAGCTTTCACTTGGCCTTTTGGCCCGGGCTGGTGTTTGGCGTGCTGCGGGTGGCCGAGAATGTCATGGGGGCACCGATCTTCCCGGATTGGGTCAGTCTGGGCGGTGGTCGCTATGCCATTGACCTGGGGGTGAATGTGTATGGTCTGTTGCTGTGTACGGCGGGCTATATCGTGGGGGCCACAATCCTAGGGCAGAAACAGCAGAAGCTGGGGTAAGGGTTCAGGGTTCAGGGTTCAGGGTTTGAGGTTCAAGGTTCAGGGTTCAGGGTTTAAGGTTCAGGGTTTAAGGTTTGTACCTGACACCTGACACCTGACACCTCGATTGCGGGTTAGGGGGGCATGTCACGTTACAGGTTGACGATCTGCCGCAGGGTTTCTGGGGTGATGCCCCGCTGCCGCAGCGATCGCAAGCTGTTTACCCCATCTCGCTTGGCCAAGCGCCGCCCGGCCTGGTCTCGCACCAAGGGACAGTGGTAAAACCCGGGGATGGACCAACCCAAGGCCCGGTAGAGCAAAATTTGTTTGGCGGTGGCCAGCAGCAGGTCCTCGCCCCGCACTACTTCTGAAATAGCCATGGCCTGGTCATCGGCCACTACCGCCAGGTCATAGCTGGGGAATCCATCCCGGCGCCACACAATAAAGTCGCCAAAGTCCTGGCCTGCGGTAAAGGATCGCAGGCCAAGATTGCCATCCACAAAGGTGATGGTTTCCCCATCGGGTACTCGAAAGCGCCAGTTCACGGCACCGGGTTGCTCCACCTGGGGCCACCGGTCAGGCCGCAGCTGGGGTGGGAGAATTACCTCGCGATCGCCCTCATGGGGAGCGCTCAGGGCCCGGGCCACATCCCGCCGGGAATGGGGGCTGGGGTAGATCACACCGAGTCGATTGAGCTGTTGCCAAACCCGCTGGTAGACGTCCAGGCGATCCTGCTGACGATAGGGAGCATACGGCCCCCCCAGATCCAGTCCTTCCTGCCAGCGCAAGCCAAACCAGGCTAAGTCTTCCAGCAAATCAAGGGTGTATTGCGGCTTACAGCGATCGCGATCCAAATCCTCTATGCGCAGCACCAACACGCCCCCCTGCGCCTGCGCCCGCTGCTGGGCCACCCAAAAAGTCCGGGCATGGCCCAGGTGTAGATGGCCGGTGGGGGTGGGGGCCAACCGCCCCCGGTAAGGCTGAGTCATCACCAACGTCATTGCACTACCCCAGACTAATCCACTCATCGCCAGCCGTTAGGATGTAAATAGCCGTACCATCCTGCTTGACTAGCAATCCATGTTTGACCAATCTGTGCAATTTTTAACCGAAGCCGAATCTGCCGAGGTCGATAAGGCCCTACTGTCGTCCCCCGAAAAGTTCTTGGCTCGGCTGACCATCTCCACCGCTAAACTCCTACAGGTGATTGCCCAAGATCTCGATACCCCAGTGGAGGCCCTGACCCCACAACAAATCATCCAGTGGTTTGAACAAGACGCCAAGTTAAAGCGGGAGCAAGGGGTGAACGCAGCTGTGCTGAAGTGGCAATCTGAAGATCTACGCGGCTGATTGTGGCTTCGGGGGGAAACCTGCGGGACTTGTTTGCCCTGGTGAACTATGCGGCGGATAGTGCCCTTTACCGGGCCAGCCATGTATTCCCTACGGGATTGCGCCGTCCAGGAATTTAACGGTCAGCGCTGGTTTGGCATTCATCCCCTGGTGGTGGATAGTCTCGCGGCCCAAGGACGACTAACCCCCTCAACAACTGGAGTAGTGTTAGGTGGAACCATCAGTAGGCTGAACAATTTGGCAGCACTTTACGGCACCATGGCCGCCCAATGCCAATAGCAGGGGAGTTATGACAAGGTAGTGAAATACTTGGAGAAATCGATCGCACCGCGTCAGGCAGTTCCGTCAGCCAGGGAGATGAATACCAGAATTCACCCTTCCTCCGCCCAGCCCTGAGCCTGAACTTGGCTCAGGTCGCATTGCCCGCCAAGCCCTTCGACAATGGTGCAGGTGTTGGTCACTAGCATGCCCTGGTAGGTAGCGGCGGCGGTGCCCGGTTCACCCAGGGTATCGGCATAAAGGGACTGCTCAGCCAGGGTGACGTTCGCCTCCCGCGCCAGAATTTCCATCAGGCGGGGGTTACTGGTGGCTTCGGCAAAGACAGTGGGCACCCCAGTTTCCTTCACCAGATCCACCATTTCAGCAACCCGGGCGGCTGAGGGGCTGGCCTCGGTGCTGATGCTGCCCAGGGCAGATTCGATGGTGAGTCCGTAGGCGTCACCATAATAGGCCAGGGCATCGTGGGTGGTAACCAGAGTGCGATGCTCAGGTGGAATAGTGGCCACTTGAGCATTGATCCATTGGTCGATTACCTCTAGCTGATCGACAATCGCCTGGGCATTACGGTGGTAATTCAAACCTCGGCGCTGGTCGGGCACCAGGTCAATCAGGTAGCGCCGGATCACTAACACCATACTGATACCATGGCGGGCGTCGTGCCACACATGGGGGTCGGGCACTAAGCCGTCATCATCGTGGTCGTGGCCGTGGTCGTGGTCGTGGACTAGGGTAAGGTCACCGACATCCTCGCCAGGTGGAGGACCGTGGCTGTGATCGTGACCGTGGTGATGATGCTCACCCATTAGGGGGCTGGGCACCGCCATCGCCCCCACCGCCACCTTAGGGGCGCTGTTGGGGGTGGCTACAATCATGTCAATAATCGAGGGCTCAAAGTTGTAGCCGCCGTAGAATACCAGGTCGGCCTCGTCGATCGCCCGTCGGTCAGAGGGCCGAGCCTGGTAGACATGGGGATCATCGTCGAATTGCATCAAGCAAGTAAGGTCGATGGTATCGGTGGCGATCTGCTCCACCAGGTCGCACAGAACGCTATGGCTGGCTACCACCCGGGGGCGATCGGCCAGCCCCGGCCGTACACTGCCCACCAGACTCAGGGTGGTGATCAGTAGAACCTTTCCAACCGAGCGGGCGGCGTTTGTCATGGGCATAGCTGCACCAGAATGATAATGATTTTCATTCTTTCCCATCAGAGCTTAGAATTGATCTGCCAATGCTGTCAACGTTGGAGATCGCCGCGCTATGGTGCCCGGGCTGTCTAGGTCATGCTGCTACCTGTTTGCCCTGGGGCTATCGCTGGCGGGGCACGGTTTGCTGTTGCAGCTGCCTGCCCCTAGATTCCACCCGGCCACAGAGCAGCCGCTGGCGGCTGAAGCAACCAATTCCACTGTCACAGATATTGCCATCGTTTCCTTACCGAGTCCACCAGAGCAACCCAGCGAGCCCGATCAGCCGCCCTCTGCGGCCCAGGGCACCTCAACCAGCCAGCACCCAGAGCTTCAGCACCCAGAGCAACTCGATCCGCTTCCCGTCCATTCACCGACACCGCCGGATGGGCATTACCTGAATAGAGATATGAATAGAGAGAACTCCCCATCGCCACTGGAAAAACCCACCGCCGCTGCGGCGGTGATGCCCTCGCCCCCTGCTGAATCCGTCCCAACCGACGACAACTCCGCCAAGCCAACCCAGTTTTACCAGTTCTGGGACGGCCTCAGCGATCGCACCCTAGACGCTGGCTCCCTGGCCGAGACCCTAGAGCTATTCGGCACCCCCTACCAGGCGGCACTGTTTGTGGATGAGCAGGGAAAGGCGCGATCGCACCTGGAAACCTTTGTGCTGCTGCCCCGCCACAGCCCCACCCAGGCCCTGGCCCAGCTGATTCAGCCCCAGCTGATTGACACCGCCGCCTGCGATGTGAATGCCCTATCCACCTCCCCCCACCAGCAAGCCGGTGGCGGCGCCGTCTATGCCACCCAATGTGGACCCTTGCGGCAGTACCTCAACCTGGTGCCCATAAGCGGCGGCACGCTGATAGTGCTGTGGCGGGAGGAACCGTAGGGGAAGGCAGAAGGATGAAGGCAGAAGGATGAAGGCAGAAGGATGAAGGCAGAAGGATGAAGGCAGAAGGCGGGCAGGTGTCGGGTGTCGGGTGTCGGGCTGACCCACCCCTGCCCCTCCCAGGAGGGGATGCTGAAATCGAAAATTCAAAATTCAAAATTGGGTTGCCCCACCTCTGTCCCTCCCAGGAGGGGATACCAAAATCGAAAATCCAAAATTCTCCTCTTTCCCCATTTCCCCACCAGGGCGGACACACAGGTCCGCCCCTACGCATCCCCCCATCCCCCCCGTCACCCCCTCACCCCATCCACTCATCCACCCATCCACCCATCCCCCCATCCCCCCATGCCCCTCCTCCTCAGCCTATTCTTCGTCTCCGGCTTCGCGGCCCTGGTCTACCAGGTGATGTGGGTGCGGGAGCTGGGGTTGCTCTTGGGCAGTACGGCCCAGGCGGCGGCACTGACGGTGGCGATCTTTTTTGCTGGGCTGGGCAGTGGCGGCTGGTTTTGGGGCCGCCGCGCCCCGCAGATGACCTCTAGCCTGCGGGGCTTTGGCTGGGTAGAAATTGGGGTGGCCGTCACCGCCCTGGGGCACTTTGTGCTGATCGATGGCTACCATGCCCTCTACCCCTTGCTCTACGACCACTTTGGCGATTCCCTCTGGCTGAATACGGTGGCTAAAGGAGCGATCGCCGCCACGCTGCTGTTTCCCCCCTCTTTTCTGATGGGCGGCACCCTACCCCTGATGGTGCAGCATCTGGTGCGCCACCCCAAAGCCCTGGGCAACGTCGGCACCCGCCTCTATGCGGTCAATACTGCCGGTTCCGCCACCGGTGCCCTCACCGCCGGGTTCATCCTGCCCCTGCCCCTGGGTTTCCGCAACGCCTACCTCCTCGCCGTCGCCCTCGATCTCACCGTCGGCCTCACCGCCCTCCTCCTGGCGGCTCAATCATCTCCCCCACCAACTCCTCGCGATCCTGGGCAGACACATCGGTCTGCCCATGCGCCCCATCGCCAACCCGGGCAGACACACCGGTCTGCCCCTACGGCACCCCATCCACCCATCCACCCATCCACCCACACACCCATCCACCCACACACCCCCTCCCCCCTCCCCCTCGCCTTCCTCTCCGGCTTTGCCACCCTGGGCATCGAAATCCTCTGGACCCGGCTGTTTTCCCAGGTTCTACAGAACTCCGCCTACACCTATGCCCTGGTGCTGTCCTGCTTTTTGCTGGCCCTGGCGGTGGGGGCTGGGGTGGCGAACCAACTCATCCGGTTGTCCCGTCTGTCCCCGCCGGTGATTCTGGGCACGCTCCTGGGGTTGGCCAGCCTGGTCACGGTGGTGTCCGCCTGGGGCTTCTACCGCCTCACCGATGGCCTCACCTACCTGGGGCGGGGGCTGGGCTGGTGGGACTACATTGCGGAAGTCGCCGGGTTGGCAGCTTTGGTGGTGCTGCTACCGGCGGTGGTGCTGGGCACGGTGCTGCCCTACCTGATGCGACTGCTGGAGGCCGACCCCCGCCAGCCGGGGGAGGTAATCGGGCGACTGGTGGCGGCAGATACGGTGGGGGCGATCGCGGGCTCTTTGCTCACCGGCTTTGTGCTGTTGCCCACCCTGGGTACCTGGCGTAGTTTGATGCTGCTGGCCGCCCTCTACCCGCTGATGCTGGCGGGGCTGGTGCTGCAACGGCGGAGTTGGCCCCGTCTGGGGCTGGGAGCACTGGCGATCGCGGCGGCGATCGCCCTGGCCAGTCTCACCCTAGAGAACGTGCAGGCGGTCACCTTTGGCGTCTGGGGCAACGAGCGCCTGGTGGAGGTGCAGGAGGGCACCCACGCCACGGTGACGGTGGTCGAATCAGGGGGCGATCGCGCGATTCGGGTCAACAGCTACTACACCCTGGGCAGCTCCCGCCACCTGCACCTGGAGCAAAACCAAACCGTGGTGCCACTGCTGACCCACCCCAATCCCCGCTCGGTGTTTTACCTGGGTATGGGCACGGGTATTACCGCCGGGGCCGCCCTGCCCTTTAACCCGGAGCAGGTGGTGGTGTGCGAACTGCTGCCGGAGGTGGTGGATCTGGCGGAACGGCACTTTGGCCGCTGGATCTACGGCCTGTTTGAGGACCCTCGGGTGACCGTCTACGCCGAGGATGGTCGCAACTGCCTCAGCCGCAGCCGCGCCACCTACGACTTGATCATCAGCGACCTGTTTACCCCCTGGGAGCGGGGCACCGGCAACCTCTACACCCTGGAACACTACCGCATGGCCCTGGACCGCCTGGAACCCGACGGCCTCTACGTGCAGTGGATTCCCCTCTACCAAGTGTCAGAGCGGGAGTTTGCCATCATCGCCCGCACCATGGCGACGGTGTTTCCCCAGGTGGTGGTGTGGCGCGGCGACCTGGGGCCGAGCCGCTCGATTGTGGCCCTGGTGGGGCAAAAGCAGCCTGCCCTCCTGGACCCAGCGGTGGCGGTGCGCCAGGGGCGAGCCCTGCTGGCCCAGTGGCCCAACGCCGCCGACCTGCCCGACGAGTACTTTGAAGCCTTGCTGCTGCGCCTCTACGTCGGCAACCTCACGGCCAGCGGCCTGTTTGCCGACGCCCCCCTCAACACCGACAACTTTCCTCGGATTGAGTACCTGGCTCCCCAGACCCATCGCCAGGTGGAAGCAGGCGATCGCCGTTTTCTGGTCGGCCGCGAACGAGAACAGCTCTATGCCAACCTCCGAGACGCCACCCCACCCGATCGCGATCCCTACCTGGCCCAGCTCACCCCCACTCAACTGGGCTACGTGCAGGCAGGCCACAGCTACTCTCAATTCGCCCAGCTCAACCACGCCCGCCTGACCGACGAAGCCGAGCCGTTTTTGCTGGAGTTTGAAGCCTTGTCGCCCGCTGGTACCCGCAATGCCCTGTCTCCAGCGCGGCAGTTGTTGCCGTAGGAAGGGGTGTTGGGTGTTGGGTTTCAGGATCCCCTCCTGGGAGGCCTGCGCTGTATAGCCTGCGGCATGGCTTCGCTAGCGTGTAGCGGCCCCGGAGGGGCAACCTGTCGAAGTGGGCAGGGGTGGGTTATTGGGGTTCACGGTTCACGGTTCACGGTTTTGCCTGACACCTTGCACCTTGCGGCGCATACCTGACCATTGCAATTTTTGGGTTAATGGCTGCGGTTTGCAAAGCCGGGTCTCTAATGTGCTTAGACCTTTACGGTCAGCGCGCCATACAATCCATCACCTCCTCCACTAAAGCCTGAATCTTTGGAGGATCTGCCGGGATAATGCTGCCGTTCGCCAAATTGAACTGTCGCTCGTAGAACCGCTTGTGAACTCAGGCGGATCTCCTCTGAGATATCAACTTGGGTTGCCAAGCCATAGTCGTCCAGGCGCTGCAAGTCTGCTCTAACCTGGGTAACAAAGCTAGCCAGAGACATAGCTTAGGCTTTTCAATAGAGCTAAATCTTCGACAAGCTGCTGAAAGAGGCGATATTCTCCCACCCATTCGACATATTCTAAATCTCCCCCAGCGACGTCTTCAGCGGTCATCTCTTCAGCAAACCTGGCTGAGGATATGTTGTATTGGGCTTCAAACTGCTGAAGACGAGTCAGGGCAAAATCTCGACCTTGTTCCAACCGGGCAATTTCTTTTTCCACAGCACACCGAATCGCTAGCATGGCCCGTGGAGCGTCGTCAGACTGCAGGACTACTGTTGTTTTGGGGCTGGCGTTGAAATTTACAGCATCTGTCACTGGCGAATGCTCTCCCACAGCGATTAAGGGGTAGGCTGATCCTGCTAATACTTTATCCAAAAACAGACTTGGCCCGAAGGAATGGCTATGACTGATTTTCGGATCCGCCTGCTGTTCTCGTATCTTAACCCGCAGATTGGCCAATCGCTCCATGGTGTCCGCCGCCTGATCGAGCTCCTGGGTGAAGCATGGCCTGGTGCAGTGTCCGCACGAGTGGGAGTATCATCGAGAGCATCATTCTAAATCCTCATTTACCCTGGTACCGGTTGCCTCAAGTTTACAGGGCCTCAAGTTTACAGGGACAGTAAAGGATAAAAACAAAAATGGTCAGATTGTGATTGGGTCTGCACTGAAAAGATAGAGCTTTAGTCTGGGACTTAAGCCTTATTATTTTCAATGGCCCAGCGAGCCAATTCGGTGCGGTTGTGGAGGCCAGTTTTACCCAACATATTACTGACGTGGCTTTCGATGGTGCGCTGACTGACCTGGAGTTCCTGGGCAATTTCACGATTGGCCATGCCTCGGGCCACAAACTGCACCACCCGCAGCTCGGTCGGGGTTAGCTCGACATCAAAAGGAACTTGAATAGCAGGGCCGCCACCACTCTTAATCTGCTGCTTAATCAGCCGGGAGGCTTGCTTTAGGGAGGACTCCACCTGGGCCACCAGCTCTTCTGGCTCAAACGGCTTAACCATGTACACATCGGCTCCGGTGTTTAACCCTTTGACCCGGTCCTGACTCTGCCCCTTGGCAGACAGGAATAAAATCGGGATCCATTCAGTAGTAGGGTTGTCCCGCACATGCTGCACAAACGTATGACCATCCATCTCAGGCATCATCACGTCACAGATGATCATGTCTGGGATTGCCGTTTCCAGCACATCCAAAGCTTCACGGCCATTGCCGGCAGTTTTTACCTCATAGCCACGAAACTCGAGATAGTCTTTGACCAGCAAGATCAAATTGGGGTCGTCGTCAATGAGCAGTAGCTGCTTTTGATCGCCTGGGTTGGAATCCTTCATGCGCTGACCGTAAGTTCAACTAACTGATAACTCAGTATGCCCCTTAGGTTAACCTCGACTTACATCTATTCCACGAATATTCTACGAATTGGAATAGAGCCTTGGAACAGGCTTAAGCCATTTACTTAAGCTTGTTAAGTTGGGCTGACCCTACTGCTGATGATACTTCACCAAAACACTTTCGAGCCGGCCTGGCCGATAAGATGGTGTCAGGCCCACGCCTAATCCCCCCAGAGGCTTGCTGGGGATGCCGCCGCTGGTCGACTATAGAGCTACTGTCATGATTTGCCCTTTGTCCCTAGCATGCTGCGAAAACGCTTAGAACCCTTTCTCAGCCGTAAACGGGTAGCCATTGCCGAAGCCTGCATCATTGGGTTAGTGTCCGGGTTGGCCGCCGTACTGCTGAAACAAGGGGTAGAGTGGCTGGCCCTGTGGCGTATGTCATCTGACCTGCCCCTGTGGCTGGTGTTGCCAGCCCTGGGGTTGGGGGGCGGTTGGCTGTCGGGTTGGTTGGTGGAACGGCTGGCGCCAGAAGCTTCCGGTAGCGGTATTCCCCAAGTCAAGGCTGTGTTGGGGTTTGCCCCAGTACCGCTGAACTTGCGGGTAGCCCTGGTAAAGCTGCTCAGTACGCTGCTAGCCCTGGGGTCGGGGTTGTCTTTAGGACGGCAAGGGCCGACGGTGCAAATCGGGGCCGGGTTAGCGGCTCAGCTCAGCCGCTGGGTGCCCACCTCCCCAGAGTACCGTCGCCAGTTAATTTCGGCTGGGGCGGCGGCGGGTCTAGCGGCGGGGTTCAATGCCCCCATTGCCGGGGTGTTGTTTGTGGTAGAAGAGCTGCTGCAAGATTTCTCAGGGCTGACCCTGGGCAGTGCTATTTTGGCCTCATTTATTGGGGCGGTGGTGTCTCGCTTGTTGGGGGGCCAGGGGCTGAATTTACCGTTGGATGCCAGGTCTATCAGCCTATCGCTATACGACCTGCCGTTTTTTATTGTGCTGGGGTTGCTGGCAGGGGTGTTGGGGGCTCTGTTTCGGCGGGGAATTTTTGGCAGCCTTCGCTTTTTTCGACAGTTTAAGCACTTAGGGCTGCCTGGACGCATTGGTCTAGCCGGGTTGGTGACCGGTGTGGTGGGAGTGTTTGTGCCGGTAGCTGCGACCGACAATACAGGTTTACAAGAGTTTTTAGTGACGGGTTCGGCCGGATGGCAGCTAATCGCGATCGCCTTTGCCACCAAATTTCTGCTCACTCTACTGGCCTACGGGTCTGGCGCTTCGGGCGGAATTTTTGCCCCGTCCCTGGTGTTAGGGGCGGCCTTGGGAGGCTTGGTGAGTGTCTTGGCCCAAGGAGCCTACAGTGGCTTTGGAGCCTGGCTACCCCCCGATCAACTCGCTAGCACCACTACCTATGCCCTTACCGGGATGGGAGCCTTTTTTAGTGCCGTGACCGGGGTGCCAATCACTGCGATCGTGATTGTGTTTGAGATGACGGCTAACTTTAACCTGGTCTTGCCGTTGATGATTGGCTCCGGCATTGCCTATCTGATTGCCGATCGCACCAATGACGGGTCGATCTATAACCGACTACTGGCGATGCACGGGATCCACATCGAGCCTGTAGGCCAGGCCAATAACCCCTGGGCTGATCTAAAAGCGTCAGACCTGATGCAGGGGCGGGTGGAGACCTTGTCTAGCCAAATGACCCTACCAGAGGTGGTGCAAGCCTTTTCGCGATCGCACCACCGGGGCTTTCCAGTCTTAGCAAAGGGGCGTTTGGTGGGCATCGTTACCCAAAGTGACCTAGGGGAAGCAACAGCCCAGGGGCTCGATCAATACCTGACTCTCGCCGATATCATGACCCCGAACCCAGTCAGCGTCACCCCCGAGGCCACCCTACCCCGGGTTCTGCACCTGCTCAACCAGCTCAAAATTAGTCGTCTGCCTGTCACCGAAGGGCAAAAACTGGTAGGTATCATTACCCGAGCCGACATTATTCGGGCCGAGTCTGACCAGGTCAGTGGCAAGTTACAAAAGTTAGGTCCCCAGGCAGAACCCTCCTATGTGGTGCTTCAACAGCAAGGGCCAGCCATTGGCCAGGGGCGACTACTGGTGCCCCTGGCGGACCCCCAAACCGCCCCAGATTTAGTCAAAATAGCAGCGGCCCTGGCTAAAAGCTTTCACTACGAACTGGAATGCATCCATGTGCGATCGGTGCCCCGCAGCGTTTCCCCGGCCGAGGTTCGCATTGACCTGCAAGAGGTAGAACCCCTGCGACAACTGGCGGCCACCTATGCCGACATTAGTGGTCTGTCAGTACACTTTCAGGTGCGGGCTGCCCACGAAGTCGGTCGCACCCTGCTGGAGGTGATCAAAGAGCGCCACATTGACCTGGTATTGATGGGCTGGCACCATCCCAGCCTCACCCCCGGTCGGGTAATTAGTGGTGTAGTCGACACTCTGATTCGTCAGGCCCCCTGCCAAGTACTCGTCGTGCGCCCGGGCCGCAATTTAACCTTTAACCACTGGCTGATTCCCACCGCTGGCGGTCCCAATGCCCAGAGTGCCCATCGCCTGCTGCCGGGGCTGTTAACCCTAGGTCAGTCTCCCCAGATTCAGCTCTGTACCGTATGCCATCCTGAAAAAGGCCAGTGCCTGACCCCCTATCACTTGAGTGAAATGGCCGACCATCTGGAAGCTACCCTACACCGGCCAGTCACCACCCATGTGTTGACCCATCCGTCCGTGGCAGAGGCTGTGGTAGACCTGGCTCAGCAGTGCCATAGCGATGCCATTTTGTTGGGGGCCTCCCGAGAAAATCTGCTCAGCCAAGTCCTGAAGGGCAACATTCCCCTAGAAATTGCCCTGCAGACCGACCTCACCATCATCCTGCTGCGCCAAGAGTCCACTGAGATCAAGTAATCAAAGCCGCCGATAATGTGCCTGGGCAAGTCTCATCTCTGTAAAGGCGAATGGTCATGAATATGGTAAGCCCTGGGTCCTTTGAACAGCGTCTGGACAACTCCCCACTAACGCGCAAGATGGGTTTGCAGCGGCCTTTGCCAAAGCAGGGGCGGTGCTGGCTACTATTGTGCTGCCCATTTTAGCGAACGCCTGGGGCCTACCGCTGCTGTTGGCCGGGTTGGCTTTAGCCTGTGTTGTCGCTGCTGTGATTACCGATCGCCTGCGGATTGAACCCACTGGCCAGTCTCTAGAAGCGGTGCAAGATGGGGCCAGTGTCAACGTCGGCAGTGATTTAAGCTTGAAACTGTAACACCTGATGACAAGTTAAGGCGTTATTGCACTCATAGGGAGTTACGGATAATCCCCTCTGCCCCTCGACTATAGCGGCTCTCAATAAACCGTCCTAAAAATTTCCTTACGTCTCCAGGTTTGTCCTCACGATCGCAGTAGACTGACCAGATGAGGCAGTTCCGGCAAAATCAGCGCCTCCATGGCCAACTGCACCGCTTTGCTAGAGCCTGGTAGGGAAAACACCAGGGTAGAGCCATAGACGCCAGCTACCGCTCTGGATGCCATCGCCCGAGAACCAATCTCCTGAAAGCTGAGCTGCCGAAAAATTTCCCCAAATCCCGGTAGGGTTTTGTCGAGCAGGGTGGCGACTACGTCGTAGGTGGTATCTCGAGGGGCAATGCCAGTGCCCCCGGTCAAAATAATCACATCCACGTCTGATTGAGCCCCCAGGCCCTGACACAACGGGCCGATGGAAAGGGGCTCATCGGGCACAATCCGGTAGTCGCTGATCTGATGGCCCGCCTGATGCAATAGCGCCTGAATCAACTGACCACTGCGATCGCTATCAAAGGTGCGGGTATCGCTCACCGTAATCACGGCACAGGCCACGGGGCTAGTCAACGGTTGGGGATGAGACATGGCCAGGCCGTGCTAGCTCTTGGTGAAGCCCAGACCCTTCTGCTCGGCGTAGCGGTTCATAAACCGCATAAACCGATCCCACTCAGCTTCGCTTTTCATCACGTAGACTGCCTCAATGCCAGCGGGTTCACCGTTGATAAACTTGCCGTTCACATCGCGGGTAACCAACTCCCCTTCTTCATCCACCAGGTACATCCCAGTCACTTCCACCCCATTTTCCGAAAGGGCTTCGGGATAGTCGAAGTAGAAGGTGGCGGTACCGTCGCTGCCATCCTTGGCCCGGGTAAGCCTGACGTCAGGCACCACCGGTTCAGCAACACCACGGGAAAATTGTATTTCGGCCATACCAGATATCCTTATCAAATCTTCCAATCGGTAAGTTTCTATCTTTGCATGTTAAGGGTCAGGGCCGATCCCCATGGGGGTCATCCCTAGTTTAGAGGGGTACAGTGGGTTGATTCAGAGCGCTGGAAGGCGACGTTGCTGCACCAGGGCTTGGTACACTGCCGCTGCCACATCGGCTCGACTGGCCACCCGGTTGGGTTGTAACTGAGGGGTATCAGGCCCCAGCACCACCAGCCCCAGGGGTACTGCCTGGGCCATGGGTTCGCGGGCATATTCGGGAATCAGGCTGCGATCGCCAAATGGCTCTAGGACAGAAGTATCCCCTCGGCGATCGCCCCCGAGACCCAACCCGTTCACCAACGCCACCCACACCTGGACCCGCAACATGGGGTGGTCGGGGGCAAAGGTCTGATCCGGAAACCCAGCCACAAAGCCCCCCCGATTCGCTCGCTGAATAGCGGTGGCGGCCCAGTGGTCGGGGGGCACATCCCGGAACGCGATCGCAGGGCGGCGGGGGGCCGGGGCAAATGCCTGGTTGATCAGCGCCGCAAACTGGGCTCGACTCATGGGTTGGTCAGGGTAAAATCGGCCATCCCCCTGGCCGCTGATCAACGCCTGGCTGAGCAGTCCTTGAATATAGGCTTTGGCCCAATGGTTTTGGATATCGGGGAAGGAGCCCAAGGTACCAGGTCGGGATGTGGGCTGGCCCTGGGGTTGTACCCCCTGCTCGGCGGCGAGAGCGGGGGCGTCTCCCTGGGCCACTAAGCCCTGATAAATCAACGCTGCTACTTCGGCTCGGGTCATCGCCGCCAGGGGCCGCAACTGGTCGGGTTGAGGGTAGTTGATCACCAGGGCTTTTTGGCTGGCGGCGGCCACCGCATCAATGGCATAGCTGGGAATTTGGGCCCGATCGCGATATTGCCCCAACACACTAGCCGGGGCTGGCGGTAGGTTTAAGCCAGTGGCCACGGCCACTAGCCCTTGCACCCGGGCCATGGCTAGATCGGGACGAAAGGTTTGGTCTGGGTAGCCCCCCAAAAAACCACGCCGCTGGGCCTGGTCAATCGCCTGGTGGGCCCAGTGGTTAGGGGGTACATCCACAAAGTTCAGCCGCGATCGCACCGCAGAGACCTGGCCATAGCTGGTGGCCACCAGGGCGGCAAACTGGGCTCGGGTCACCGGCTGGTTAGGGCGAAAGGTACCATCCTCATAGCCCTTAATCAAGTCGCGATCGGCCAGGGCCTCGATGTAAGGGACTGCCCAGTGGCCTTGGGTGTCCGGGAACCGGCTGGCAGCCGAAGATGGCGGCGAGACCGGGGGAGGTGGCGAAACTGGGGGCGGTTCAGACACCGGTTGATCGAGTAACCCAGGGGGCACTGCTGCCGGGTCCGGGGACTGACTTGGTGCCAGGGTGACTGAGCCGATCAGCCCTTGGGGGACCAGGTCATTATTCACTACCGTTAGGGGTTGCGCCGTGTCGTTACGGATGTCGGCCTCCTGGTTGTAGCGCAAGGTATTGTCCCCCCCATCCTCAGGTTGGCCCAGGTCCGGGCGTCCCTGCTCTTGTAGCCACAGCCCCAGCCGTTGGTTTTGAATCAGTCGGTTCTGGCGCAACACGGGATTGGCGGTACCACGCACTATCATCCCCACTTGATTATTGGCCCATTGGTTAGCCAGTAACAGGGGGGCCGCCTGGGCCTCTAGGACGATGCCTTGGTGGCAGCGCCGCACTGTACAGTCCCGCACTTCCCCCTTTGCCTGGCCGATAAACCAGAGGCCCATCCCTTGAACTTCTTCCACCAGCGATCGCAGCATCAACGGTGCCGCCTGAGCTCTCACCTGCACCCCTGCGCTCCCACACTGGTTCACACGGCAACTGCGAATCAATGGCGTTCCCTGGGGCACGAGTAAGCCAATACCATCCGGATTTTGCACCGTGACTCCCCGCACTTGCCCAGTACCACGCACCACCAGGGCTACAGACTCTGGCTGTCCAGCCATGGCACCTCCCCCCGAAATGCCAATCCCCAGCCCCTGGTTACCTTCGTGCCCTACCACGATTACGCCGTCCCCCACGGTAATCGGGAAACGCTCGCCACTGGCGGCGCTATAGGTACCCGGCATCAGGGTAATTAGGGTATTCCCCTGGGCCTGCACCAGGGCGGCGGTTAGGGTCTTGTAGGGTAAATGGGGACGGCCTGACGGTTGATCAACCCCGCGATTAGAATCCACCTTTAGTCGATTTGCAATGGTTTGCTCCATGGCCCTACCCTAATCGCCATCCAAATTACTGCAACCAGCCCGAAATCTCGATATGATCTGCCAATATAAACCGGATCTAAGCACAGCCGCGCCATTGCCCCCTACGTCCCACCAAATTTTGACGTCTATCCCTGTGATTGTGATTGCTATCGGGTTAAATCTGGTCATTGCCCTGGGCTGCTTCTACGGGGCCTGGCGGTTGTGGCAGCTGCGGCGCAGCCTCGGGGCGATCGCCAATGCCTTAACCACCTGGGAGCATCACACCGATCACAGCCTCAACCCCGATACCCTGCCCCCGACGATTTTGCGCGGTCAGCGGGGCACGGCCCAGGTGCGATACCACTATCAACGGCTGAGGCAGCAGATCCAGCAGCTGCGACAGGTGATGGTTGTGATTAGCTTATTGCCTGTGGTCGGGCGGCGAGTACGACGGCTAGCTCGCCGCCCCAGCCAGCGACGGTCTACATCGAGAGAAAGGCGGTAGGATGGCCTTAGCTTTCTCTACAGGAATGGGGGATAGCCAAGGGTACACAGTGGTTATTGGGAGAATCCCATGAGCGAAAAACAGTCTGGAGGCTTTGTGGGTGGCATGGTTGTGGGGGCCGCCATGGGTACCATTGCCGGGCTACTAATGGCTCCGCGTCCTGGGCGGGAAACCCGCAAAATCTTGCGCAAGTCTGCCGATGCCCTACCGGAACTGGTGGAAGACTTGTCAGCAACCGTGCAACTCCAGGCAGACAAACTTTCGGAAACCGCTCTGACCAATTGGGAGCACACCCTCCAACGGCTACGGGTCGCGATCGCCGCTGGCCAAGCGGCCAGTCGTCAAGAGTACGAACACCTCAGTCGTCCCACGGTGACCACCCCAGACCCAGATCAGAACTAGCCCTGAGGGGGAGAGTTGACATTTTGGCCGATCCACTCTTTTGGCTAGCCCTGTCCCTATTGCTCGTTGCCGTTAGTTTAACGGCCGTTTTAATGGTGGCCATTCCAGCCATGCGGGAACTGAGCCGAGCGGCTCGCAGTGCTGAAAAGCTGTTTGATACCCTGGGCCGAGAATTACCCCCCACCCTAGAAGCCATTCGCCTCACCGGCCTAGAGCTAACCGAACTCACCGATGAGCTTAACGACGGGATACACCAAGCTGGTCAAGTAGTGAAGCAGGTTGACCAAGGGTTCACCTCAGCCCGACAGCAAGCCAAAGCGGTTAACACCGGCACCAAGAGCGCCTGGGCCGGAGCCAGAGCCGCCTGGCGAGCCTGGACTAAGACTACCCCATCCCCCAAACCCAAACCCAAGAATCTCGGTCATCGCCCGTCTACGCTACCCACCCCCAGGGCGACCCAGGGGAATCAGCCAGGGCTGAACTCCCCTGCCTCGTCCCTGCCAACTCCCGCCCCCGATCAGTCACAGTTACGCTCTCCTTCGGTACCGTCTCAGCCGCCCAACCCCGAAACAGACGCCGATCCCCAGCCCAGGCCCCTCGATTGACGGCTTACCCTGGGGACTTCTAAGATGAGAGAGATGTAAACATCTGTAAACAAAGTTATCGGTTACATTAAGGGATGCAACCTATTAGGGCTTAAGCTCAAGGAATGATGCATGAGCTGTGGTTCCTGGGGTGGAAGCGCCCAAGGAGCACGGTATGGTCAACTCACAGTGGCATGGAATTATGAGATATCTGCTGAAAGGGGTATTAGTTTGTCTGGTTTGTCTTGGCATTCTGGGGCCTATGGCTCCAGCCCAGGCTTACGACAATCCAGAGTTGTTACCTGACGAAGCTACGGCCATCATTGATCTGGCCAAATCCTTAAGTTCCCGCCAAGAAGAAGACCTAAACTCCGAGATTTCTCAGTTTGAGACCGAGACCGGTTGGAAACTGCGAGTCCTGACCCAGTACGACCGCACCCCTGGTCGCGCTGTCAAAGACTTTTGGGGCTTGGACGATCGCAGCATTATGTTGGTAGCGGATCCGCGAGGGGGTAATTTACTCAATTTCAGCGTCGGTGATGCCGTCTACGACCTGTTGCCCCGTACGTTTTGGATTGAGCTGCAAACCCGCTATGGCAATCAGTTTTTTGTGCGGGAAAATGGCGAAGACTTATCCATCCTAAGTGCTCTCGAATCTATCGAAGGATGCCTGCGCCAGGGAGGCTGTAATGTGGTCCCTGGCCTGCCCCAAGAGCAGTGGGTTTTAACCCTGATCACCTCGATTGTGGGCGGTGTCGTCTGTGGGTTTGCGGCCCACCCTCGGAAGCCAGGCCAGGTGCTGGCCTGGCAGTGGGTACTCATTTTTTCACCCCTATGGGGCATTTTATTTGTGGCCTTTGGCATTGGTCCAGTGGTAACGCGCACCAGCGATTGGCTGCCGTTGACTCGTAACATCGCTGGCTTTGCCATCGGCGCTTTAGTGGCTTATCTCACCCCTGCCTTTAATCAACAGTCCCCTTCCTCAGAAACCTAAGGGTACGACCAAGCCAGCTAGTCCTGGCCATTGGCAGACAGGTGGTAGATGCGGTGCAACTTGCCCTAGAAGCGATAGCTGGGATAACAGCTGCAGACATTGTCGGCGTTATCGAACCTGAGTTAACTCTTGTCACACCATTAACATTTCCTAGGTGCATAGAACCATAACCTGGGCCTTGAACCGTTATTCTATTAACTGTTGCCCCACGCCACGAGGATTCGATGGATACCAAAGCCTTTAAGCGGTCACTGCATCACTCTGAGCACTATTTTCGCCAGGGATTTGGCCACGGCGAAGATGTTGCTGGTCAGATGCAGACGGAGTACAACAGCGGCCTGATTCAGCAAATCCGCGATGCCAACTACACGCTGACCCGAGGCAATGTCACTATCAAGTTAGCCCAAGCCTTTGGCTTTTGCTGGGGGGTTGAACGGGCGGTGGCAATGGCCTACGAGACTCGGCAACACTTCCCCACGGAACGGATCTGGATCACCAACGAAATTATCCATAATCCCGGCGTCAACCAGCGGCTGAAGGAGATGGCGGTAGGGTTTATTGACGTCAACGAAGGCGAAAAAGACTTTTCTGTGGTAGGCCAGGGGGATGTGGTGATCTTGCCTGCCTTTGGTGCCAGTGTGCAGGAAATGCAGTTGCTTAACGACCGGGGCTGCATCATTGTCGATACCACCTGTCCTTGGGTCTCAAAGGTCTGGAACACCGTAGAAAAGCATAAGAAGAAGGCTCACACCTCCATTATCCACGGTAAGTACAACCACGAAGAAACCATCGCCACCAGTTCGTTCGCCGACAAATATCTGATTGTCCTCAACCTCAAAGAGGCGGAGTATGTGGCCGATTATATGCTCAATGGTGGTGACCGGGTCGCGTTTATGGCTAAGTTTGCTAACGCCTGCTCTGCTGGTTTCGACCCCGAAACCGACCTAGAACGCATCGGCATTGCCAATCAAACCACCATGCTGAAGGGGGAAACCGAGCAAATCGGCAAATTGCTAGAGCATACCATGCTGAAAAAGTATGGTCCCCAGGCCCTAAGCCAGCATTTCCTCAGCTTTAACACCATCTGCGACGCCACCCAAGAGCGGCAAGATGCCATGTTTGACCTGGTGGATGATAATCTCGATGTGATGGTGGTGATTGGCGGCTACAACTCGTCCAATACCACCCATCTGCAAGAAATCGCCGTAGAGCGCCACATTCCCTCGTACCACATCGACAGCGCCAGCCGCATCGGCCCCGGCAACCGCATCGAGCACAAGCTACTCCATGGGGATATGACCCACACCGAGGGCTGGCTGCCTGACGGCCCAATTACCGTTGGGGTGACCTCCGGCGCTTCTACCCCCGATCGCTCGGTAGAAGAGACCATCGAACGGATTTTTGCCATCAAGGCTGTCCCAGTTACCGCTGGTGTTTAGCTGAGGCTGTTACTGGAGAATATGCTCTAGTACCCTGTGGCATCAGTTGGCCCACCATGCCTGATATCTGGCACCTAGAACCTGACACTTTCAGCAACGGTGGTTGTATTTCTGTCAGGCAGTAGTGGTGGAGATCTGCTTTTCTGGAAATCGCCTTATTGCAAAACTGATTCCAGTTGGTGTTGTTCCCACAGGTCGCGGTACAGCCCAGGCTGCTGCACCAGATCGGCATGGGTGCCCTGCTGTACAATCCGGCCTTGATCCATCACAAAGATGCGATCGGCCGTGGCAGCGGCGGACATCTGGTGAGAGATAAATAACACCGTCTTTTGCTGCGTGCCCTCCGACAGAGCATTGAGAATGGCGGTGGCGGTGCGGTTGTCGACGCTAGATAGAGCATCGTCTAACACCAACACTGGCGCATCCACCACCAGAGCCCGAGCCAGGGACGTCCGCTGGCGTTGTCCCCCCGACAGGGTAATGCCTCGCTCCCCGACGATGGTGTCATACTGTTGCGGAAAGTTTTGAATTTCCACATCCATTTGGGCCTGTTTGGCGGCGTACTGTACCTCTGGAAATTCCATCAGCGGCACACCGTAGCGAATGTTGTTTTTGATGGTGGTGCTAAACAAAAAGCTGTCCTGGGGCACATAGGCGATCGCCTGACGCAGATCCGGCAGGGGCAATGCTGTAACGTCCTGGCCATCCAACTGCAACTGTCCAGCCGCAATATCCAGCAGGCGGGGAAGGGCATTGGCCAGGGTCGATTTACCGGAACCAATGGGGCCGACAATGGCAATTCGCTCCCCAGGGGCGATCGCGAAATTAACCCCATCTAGGGCCGGAGTAGTGGCACCAGGATAGGTATAGCTGAGATTATGGGCTACCAACTCCCCCTGTACCTGCTCCAGGGGTTGGCTCTGCGGATGAGACTGAATCTTGGGTTCAGCATCCAGAATCGCCTCTACCCGGTCAATACTCACCTCCCCCCGTTGGTAAGCGGTAATGGTAAAGCCCAACAGCGCGGTGGGGAAGACCAGTCGCTCTACATATAGCAACAGCGCCACAAAATCGCCTACGGTTAGCGCTCCGGTGGCGATCGCCCCTGACCCACTGGCCAAAATTACCAGCAGACTAATGCTGGCCAATCCCCCTAGTAAGGGAAACAGCGTATTGCGGGTACGGGCCAGAGTCAGGTTCGCGGTCAGGAGATTGGTGTTAAGGGTTTGAAAGGCGCGCCGCTCGTTCTCTTCCTGGGCATAGATTTTAATCAGGGAGATGCCACTCATATCCTCTTGAATCAAGTCACTCAAACGCGAGATCCGCTCCTGTACCTCCAGTTGTTGTCGCCGCAGCCGGTGGCTAAACATCTGTACCAGCACCAGCATCAGCGGGTAAACCGCCAGGGAAATCAACGTCAGCCGAATGTTAATCGAGAGCATCACTGGCACAGTGAGGGCATAGGCAAAGATGGTATTGGCCAAACTTAAAATGGCAAACCCCAACAGACGACGAATATTGTCCACGTCGCTCGTCGCCCGACTAATCAGTTCCCCGGCGGTATTACGAGCAAAATAGGCTGGCTCCATCCGTAGCAGATGCTCAAAGATGCGCTGCTTCAGGTCAAACTCCACCTGACGACCCACCCCAAACAGGGTAATCCGCGACACCATCCGAATCACCCACATCACTGAGGCCAGCACCAGCACCAGCAGGGCGTAGTACATGATGCGCCCAAAGCTAAAGGTGACCTGCAACTCGTCAATGCCATTGCGAATCAGCAGCGGAATCCATACCCCTACCAGGTTGACAATAAATAGAGCAATAACCCCCAGGGCTGCTTTGTGCCAGTGGGGGTTCAGGTAGGTGCCAAGTTTTTGGAGCTGCGATCGGGCCATACTGTCTGCAGATGCTGCTTCCTTATCCTAGACGAATTTCATCCTAGACGAATTTCACATCCCCGTCCTGGGGATGCTCAGGGTACCGCTTGGGGTTACAACTAGGGAGGATCCAACGTTTCTACCACCTCATCCCATTGCATGGTGAAAGGGGGTAACCAATCTCGCATGTAGTAGTAAATGGAGGCCAGTAGTTCCTGCCAGTAGCGGGTGGTCAGGCGCAGGGCATTCACATTAGGCACTAAATCTCCCAGCCGGGCAATGGACTGTCCTCGCGGACTGCCAGGGGTACTGTACAACTCCGTCGGCCAAGCCACCACCTGAAGATCAACCTTTTCAAAAGCCAGAGCAGCCCGGCGCATCGTCAGGGCTGGGGCGACCAAAATCACTCGGTTAGCCTCGCGGTTACCCCGATCTAAGCTTTGGGGATCGGGGTCGCGGGGGGTAAATAATCCCTGGTTCTGTAAAAAATTTCGTTGTTCTACCACCACGTCCCGAATATTCATACCATCGGTTGTAATTCGGATGGCATCTCCAGGCACGCCTCTGACAATCAGTCGCTGTTCAATCGCCTGTTGAATTCGCTGTCGCTCCTCTTCGCTACTAAATCGGGGGCCTGCGGTTACAGTGACAAAGGGACGCGCTTGGGGGCTGATGCGGGTATAGACATCCGCTGCGCTGTTTAACCGCGACACTAACACCGGATCAATTTGGGCATTTCTATCGATATGGCTCGGTAGCGTATTGGTCAATTGATAGGAATCTGCGTTTTCCCCAATCACCACCATGGCTACAGCTCGGTCCACAGGTACACCGTCCACCGCCGGACAAATGTCACTACACATGCGCCGCTGATTATCGAAGGCTCGCTGTACAGCTGTCTCAGACTGCTCAACCAGAGCCCGAGCCACCAAGGGCGTACTGCTCACCGTCAAAACCAAGATAGCCGCCAGTACCATTTGCCCATTCGCCTTTTTCAGCCCTTTTCCTAAAGCCACCGCCAATAGGGTTAATGCCGCCCCTAGGGGGACCAAAGGGAACGCAATGAACTGCCAAAAGGTATTGATGGTTGTGTCATTCGGTGCGATGAAGGAGGCGGCAATCAGCCCCAGAATAATCGCTCCCCCCAACCAGGTGAGGAAGTTGGCCGGAATGAACTTCCTTAAGACCCACCACAGGAAGTAACCAATCCCCAGCCACAACAACAGGCGGGTGAGCAAATTCAAGATATCCATGGACCGATCTTAACTCTGGGGAAAAGAAGACATCGCCAGCCTCAATACTGCCAGGAACTCTCCGCAAAGGATACTTCAGGAATGAGAACTCAGCTCACAGTATCGGGCTTAGATTTTAGGTTTTGCCCTTGTGCTGGTTAAACCGGACACCCCGTCAAACGTAGGACTTGTTTTTACTAAGCCCCTAAAAGCTGGAATACTCAAATCAGTATGAATGTCAACAGGGTTGACTTGTGTTGGTTCCCATTAGCCCCATCACCCACTGGCTTCCAACACTTTTAGGACAACCTCGATTGACTAACGTACACATCGACTCAACAGGACCTAGTCGTCAGCCCTATCTTCTTGAAAATTATTGCTAATAGTTCCAAATCCTGCTATGGTCCTTATTGAGATTTTAAGTCATTAGGCCAGGGCTAACGAAGACTATCTCAAATGTGGGACATGTCTAGCAAGATGTCCTTGTTTGGGGTGGTTCATCGTAATGGCTGTGGTTCCAGACTGATTGTCTCGGCCGTCTCCCTCAGTGAGGTTGACCTCGGAATGGGGACGGATCCTAGCCATGTTGAGGAGTGAAAGTGATGATAGATATGCGATTGATGTCGGGTTTGGGAGCAACCGCAGCGCTAGCGTTGCTGGGTACCAGTGCTGGGGCGGTTGAGTCCGTTTCAGGCTCAGAGTCCTACGTAACAGAGTCAGGCTCTGTGCAGTTGGCCCAGATTACCAGCGTTTCTGAGTTAACCGATGTATTGCCCTCTGACTGGGCCTTCCAAGCCCTGCAAAGCTTGGTCGAAAACTACGGCTGTATCCAGGGCTACCCGGATCGCACCTTCCGGGGTCAGCGCAGCATGACCCGTTTCGAGTTTGCCGCTGGTCTCAACGCCTGTTTGGATGTGATGGCGGTACTGATTTCCCAGGCTGGCCTTGATCCAGAAGACTTGGCTACCATTCGCCGCCTGCAAGAAGAGTTCCAGGCAGAACTGGCCACCCTGCGCGGTCGGGTGGATGCCCTGGAAGCGGAAACCGCTACCCTGCGGGCGCAGCAGTTCTCGACCACCACCAAGCTGCGGGGCCAGGCTGACTTCCATATTGGGGCTCCTTTCGATACCCTTGATGCTGGTGGCATTGTGGAAGATAGCGTCAGCGTTGCCTCCCGGGCGCGGCTCAACTTTGACAGCAGCTTTATGGGCCGCGATCGCCTGCGGATTCGACTGCAAGGGGGGGATGGGGACTTCCTGGAGCCCTTTGGCGGGTTAGCGAACTCCACCGGGGGCAACTTCAACGTTACCGTGGCGCGGCTGGCTTACAGCTTCCCGATCAGCAACCGAATTAACGCCTCCATCGCGGCCCGAGGCCTGGCTAATGACAACCTGGTCACCAGCACTATTGTGCCGTTTGATGGCCCTGGCGTAGCCGACCCCAGTACCCCCGCTTTCTACAGTTCCGGGGGCATCACCGGCAACTCAGTGAGCGCTGGCTTAAATATTGCCTTTACAGACAGCCTGGTGCTTGACCTGGGGTATGCCTCCGCCAACTCGGGGGCCACTGACCCATCCCGGGGGGTCACCGCTGCCCAGGGGCAAAAGTACATTGCCCAGCTGAATTTCCTGCCGGATGGCTTCTTCAATGCCGCCCTGACCTACATGGGCAGTGATGGTTCGGCCCCGGTTTTTGGCGGTGACCCAGGGCGGGTGGATACGTTCGCTGGACTGGTGAACCTGGACTTTGGTCGGTTCTTCATCGCTGGCCATGCCGCCTGGCAAGACTTCAATGGTGGTGATGACTTCAGCTGGACCGCTGGCCTGGGCTTCAATGACTTCTTAATGGAAGGGTCTCAGTTTGGGGTCTATGGCGGTCAGCTGCCTCAGCGGGTGGGCTACCTTGACAATCCCTGGCTCATCGAGGGGTATTACAGCATCCCTGTGAGCCGGTTCCTGACCCTGACCCCCGCCCTGATTTATGGCGATGCCAACCTAGGCGGCCCTGAAGACACCACCTTCTATGGAGCCATTCGGGCTACCTTCCAATTTTAGTTTGGCTTGATGTTGTCTCTCTCCTTGCAAAGCTCCGCCCTCGGGTGGAGCTTTTTTTTGATCACAGCTATCCCGCCAGGATTGGCTGGCCCCAACCCTGAACGGGAAACGAGTATTTCCTCGGGCTATTCTCTGGCCAAAGCTAAGGTTAACGGTAATGTTCTGTCACTCAGTTCAGCTCAAGATCCCATTCGTGCGATATAGTTTCCAACTACGATGGATGTTTCGGTGAATTCGTTACTTTAATTCGATTCTGAGTGAGGAGAAAGTCATGATCAACCTGTTTACTCCTAAAGCTTTACTGGCTGGCCTATGCCTAGGTACCCTAGTCGGCTGTGTTGTGCCCGACGAACCCGCAGCCGATACTGATACCCCGGTAACCGAAGATCCAACCCCTACGGAGGCGGCTGAAACTGCGATTGTGTTGCCCGACGGTACCCCCTGTCTCCATGCCGGGAGGGGGGCCACCCTCGCCTTTGAAGGCAAGCGCCTGAACTACACCTGTGGCGATACCGCTGGCCTAATTGGCGATATCACCATTGACCAGGGTATGGATATCACCCTAGAAAAAGCGACTATCGAGGGCACCACCATTACCAGTAGCGAACCCATGCTACTCATGGTCAGTTCAGTGGAACTAGCGGATGGCACCACCTGC
This sequence comes from Nodosilinea sp. P-1105, assembly GCF_012911975.1. Taxonomy (GTDB): domain Bacteria; phylum Cyanobacteriota; class Cyanobacteriia; order Phormidesmidales; family Phormidesmidaceae; genus Nodosilinea. The sequence goes on from NZ_SMDQ01000026.1 coordinate 67,011, forward strand.
CTCAATGCTGGACGGGGGGCCACTCTGGCCTTCGATGAAAAACGTCTGAATTTTAGCTGTGACGCGGTAGAAGGCGGCCTGATTGGCGACATCACCGAAGATGATGGGGTGTTTATGGCCGAGTTAGCTCTGCTGGACGGCACCGAATTGATTGCTAGCGAAACTGTGCCCGTAGTAAGTTTAGCAACAGTAGAGCCGTAAGTTGGCTGAGGGAAGTGGGTAAGGACTGGATGTGCAGCCTAGGGGTCAGGGTTTAAGGTGTAAGGGGAAAGGTATACGGTGCAAGGTAAACCGCGAACTGTGAACCGCGAACCGTGAACCGCCAACCTTTCCCCTGTTGACGCAAATTAAAGGCAGCCATGTTTGAGCAGCAATGGCCTATCCCTGAATTTTTCAATCCCGATCGCGTTGGGGACGTGTGGCGAGTGCCCTATCAACAGCGGTCAGTGGAGGCTAAGGCCTGGGCCAAGGCGCAGGACATAGTGCCAGCGGCTGAGGATGAGCTGCGTCTAGCTTTGCTGTTGATTGATGTTCAAAATACCTTCTGTATTCCCGACTTCGAGTTGTTTGTCGGCGGTCGTTCGGGGCTGGGGGCGGTGGAGGATAATCAGCGGTTGTGTCAGTTCATCTACCGAAACCTGGGGCATATTACGACCATCATCCCCACCCTGGATACCCATACGGCCATGCAGGTGTTCCATGCCGAGTTTTGGGTGGATGCCCAGGGCCAATCCCCGGACCCCATGACCCTGATTCACTATGACGATGTGGTGCAGGGTAAGTGGCGGGTGAATCCGGCGATCGCCGATAGTCTGCGCCCTGGTCACTACGACCAGCTGCAAGAGTACGCGCTGCACTACACCCGCACCCTAGATACCCAGGGTAAGTATCCACTGACCATCTGGCCCTACCATTCCATGCTGGGGGGGATTGGCCACGCGCTAGTGGCGGCGGTGGAAGAGGCCTGTTTCGTGCACAACCTGGCTCGCCAAAGCCAGACCCAGTTTGAAGTCAAGGGCGGTCACCCCCTGACGGAAAACTACTCAGTACTGAGCCCCGAGGTGACTGACGATGGTCAGGGGAATACCATCGCCCAACCCAATGATCCGTTGATCCAGAGCCTATTGGCCTACGACGCCGTGATCATTGCCGGACAGGCTAAAAGCCACTGTGTGGCCTGGACGGTAGCCGACTTATTGCAAGCGATTCAGGCCCAGAATCCCACCTTGGCCCAAAAGGTCTATTTGCTGGAAGACTGCACCAGCCCGGTGGTGGTGCCAGGGGTGGTTGATTTCACCGACCAGGCAGAAGCCACCTTTGAGGGGTTCGCCCAGGCTGGCATGCACCGGGTGCGGTCTACTGAGGCGATCGCCAGTTGGCCGGGGATGGGGTGATTGGTGGTGGGGAGATGGGGAGATGGGGAGATGGGGAGATGGGGAGATGGGGAGGTGGGGAGATGGGGAGATGGGGAGGTGGGGGGATGGGGAGATGGGG
>NZ_SMDQ01000027.1 GCF_012911975.1 Nodosilinea sp. P-1105
ACCAGTTACATCGAGCGTTTGAACAACACGTTGAGGCAGCGGGTGGCGCGACTGGTGAGAAAGACCCTGTCGTTCTCTAAAAAGCTCGAGAACCACATTGGGGCCATCTGGCTATTCATCCATGACTACAATCGCTGCATCAGAGAGAAGTTGGCCAAGCAAGGTCATCCGGTCTTTTCCTCTGGCCTGCACTAAAATTCACTACCAGGAGTCAGGAGTCAGGAGTCAGGAGTCAGGGCGAGTGCATCCCAGTTTTGCGAGTTGGCCCACCCTTTCCTGCGGAACGCTTCGCGAACGGGAAGCGCAAGCTCTACATCCCCCAGCCCCTTCTCCCAAAATGGGAGAAGGGGGGCCGGATTCAAAGTCCCTCTCCCGCTCTGGGAGAGGGATTTAGGGTGTAGACGCGGAGCGGCTTCTCTTGAGTGGGCTGCAAAAGTGAGATGCACCCAGTCAGGGTTCTGTGCTAATGGTCTGTCAAGCTAGCATTGAAGGGTTTCCGGTGAGCGGTCTACGGTAAACGGTACAGGGCTCACTTTTAAACCGCTTACCGTGAGCTGTGAACCTTAAGTCACATCTCCCGTCATTTTTTTTGGGCTCAACATTAGTGCAGTGTCAAGGCTAACAATAGTTCTCTACATTCGCTTACTCAGGAAAATTTAAGTGTTTACTCAGGGCAAATTCATCTTTTTGGTATGGCTTTTTGATTAACTAAATAGATGGTGATAACCAGTGCCTGAGCACGGTATAGTTTTAGTCCCGCCCGAGAAAAATCTACACGTTCTTTGAAATTCTTTCTGTCATTTCAAGCTCGGTCGAGATGTAAGAAGTCTTGCTTGAACTGAGTTCCGAGCGGGTTAGCTGTAGACAAATTAGCCAGAGCGGATGAGTCGTGATCTTACCGCTGTAGAAAGCCTGTGGACAGAAACCGAGCTTTCTTCCTGTTGCATAATGAGGAATCAAGCGATGAAAACCTGGATTTATAATCTAACTAAAAATTTCGCTAAAAGTTTAAAGGTGAGTGCGCTGGGGGTAGGTATTTTAGGCACTGCTGCGGCTATGTCCGTAGAGGCAGTAACGCTGCCAGATGGACGGGTCATGTTTGACCGCCCCCCCACCTTAGTGGAAGCGACGACCCGCGATATCCATTCTGGAGCTAGAGGGCGCTATCACTTTGTGATTGAAGTACCCGAAAATGCTGGAGAAGCCCTAGAAGCGATCGTTGTTACCCCCCGTGACCATGCTAAGCGGATTAACTTTACCCTAGATGCCAGTACGGCTCAGCAGGGGGTTGCCTATGCCCGGGGGCCAGAATTATCCCTAGCCAGTGTTGGCGGTGTCCCCGAAAACCCCCACGAGGTGTTGCTGGTGTTTGATCAGCCGGTGCAGCCTGGGGAAACGGTGACGGTCACCCTGCGCACAGCCTATAACCCTTGGGGTGGGGTGTACCTATTTGGGGTCACTGGCTATCCCGCCGGGGAGAATGGGGTGGGCCAATTTCTGGGCTATGGCCGTATCCACCTCTATGACACCAGTAACTAAGCTCACAACTAAGCTCAGTTGGGGATAGCGCTGTCTTTTTGTGATGGCTTGAGCCAGTGGCGAGTCTCGTCACTGGCGGTTCCATATGCTGAACGCCACGCCGTAACCGCTTCTGCTTCCCATTCTCAGTTCTCATTCTCAGAGAGATGTTTGCGATCGCAGCACAATTTCCCCCAGCAAAAGCCCACCGACAATGACAAATAAGATACCCATGGCGCGCTCAAGCTGGCGTTGCGGCAGGCGAGTCGCGACTATGGCGCCCAATTGCGCACCAATCAGCACCCCTGGTGCCGTAAAGATAACCAGGCTCAGTACCATACTCAACGTATCACCACCGGCCTGGATAAACTGGGCAACGTGACCGACAGACGCCACCAGAGCCGAGATTGCAACCACAAACACGCTGGTCGCCACAGCCACTGGACTGGGGATGCGGCAACGTTTAATCAGAAAGAACCCATTTAGTTGCCCCAACCCGGTGGATGTCATGCCTAAAAACAAGGCCCCAATCCCGGCCAACAGTTGCCCCTCGGTGCGATTAGCCACGGTGTAGCAGAAGGTATGTCCTTTGGCCGAGGTGATGCAAGTCTGGGAATGGGCAGGGTGGTGGACGTTGATGTCTGGGTCCAGCAGGCCCAGGTCGTCAATATTGGGAATATTGGGGGTGTGTAAAAAACTAGCGGCGATCGCAAATAGCCCTACCCCTAAAATCCCCTTCAGCACGGTTTCTGGAATGGCGGCAGCCGCCCATGTCCCCACCAGAGCTAATGGAATGGTCACCAGCAGCAGCATCTGGCCCAGTTTGTAGTCAATCAATTGCTTGCGCATATAGGCATAGAGCCCGCTGGAAAAGCCAAATACCTCCGTGATCAGGCCAGAGCCCACAGCAACTTCGGTGGGTAAGCCCAGCCCCAAAATAAACAGCGGGGTAAAAAAAGTGGCCCCTTCCACTCCAGAAGCCATGGCAACGGTGGCGATCGCTATGGCGATGGGAAACATGTACCAATAGTCAAAAATCATTGTGCCTTTAATGAGCGTGAAATTGAAGCCGGGAAACTTTGGATAGGCCAGAATCCAGAGCTTTTTTGTATTCTGACTCCTGGCTCCTGAATTCTATTACAGGCATCGCTTCCCGCCGTAAGGAATACGCCTACGTTATGCCCTAGGGAGTACCAAAGAAGGCCGGGTAGACAAAGGCAAAGGCTGTGGTACTGGGGATTTCATGGCCATCACGATCTTCTACCACCACCGTGGCCAGATCGCTGTCCCAACGGGCCAAAAGGGTACAACCGGCTAATTCAACCTCCTGGGTGCCCCCCTGGGCTAGCTGGTCATGGACAAAGGCATAACTATCCCCAGAAAACCGATTGTGGGGCGTTTGATCGTCGGCTTCCCACACATAACTCACGATGGTTTTGGGATGATGTTCCAGCTGATCCTGGTGGCGTACCGGAAAAATAATCCGTTCATCGGTGTAATAGGTACCGTAAGGATAGCGCTGGTAATCGCGGCGGTGACCGGTCTGGGTTGACAGAATTTGGCTGTCGGGATGTTGGGCCAGCCAAGCCCCCAGGGTGGTTTTCACCGCCGGAACTCGATCTAGGTTTTGATTCACCTGGGGACCGGCAATGCCCTGGGCCCAGGGTTGGGCAAATAGGCTGTCATCGCTGCGATCGAACATGACCAGACAGCTCTGGTAGAGTTTGCCCGATACCCCAAAGGTGGTGTCTCCCCGCTCAAAGGCGACGATGGTATCGCACAGGGGACAATAGGTGACCGTCACAGTCACCCCCCCAATCGTATCGTTGACAATTTCATGCCAGTTCAGAATGTTGAAGGGGTAGGCTTTAGCTTCACCGTTGATCACCACCCCGACCACCAAATCATTCTCCCCAAAGGGGGTGGTGCTGGCCGTATCAAAGCTGGGTTGGTCAATGCTGGGAATGCCGTCTTTGGGGGGGCCGCCGTCGAGTAGCTGGGCCAAATCAATCCGGCTGGTGGCTTCTGGTGCTATGGACTGCGATCGCAGATCGTCGAGTTCCTGGGTCTGGTCGTGGAAAATGCTGGTCCAGGCATAGTAGCGCAGCTTAAAGTTATCCCACCCCCCCGCTTCGACAATCGCCGCCCCAGTGACTAGAGCAGCGGTGGCGAGGGCACCGATAGCAATGGTTCGAGCAGGTTTCATGGTGGCCAATCCTAATCAAGTCTGTTTCTAGGATGGCGAGGTTACCTGAATGGGGGATGAGTGTCTCGTGAGACATTCCTGATGGTTTTTCATCCCTCTGAGGCCCTCTGAGGTTAGGGTAGCCGCTGGTCTCGGCCCTGGCCATAGACATTTTGCCCCGGCCCACCTTAATGACAGCGGTCTTTTTATTAGAGGGCTCTCAGGGCAATCTCATCTGAGGCTGTCACCATCCCTAACAATGATGTTAATCGAGAGATGCCATGACCTTAACCCAAGATCTAGCCAACCTTGCAGCTCAGATGCAGACTCAGCTGCCTGAGGCGGCTAAGGCTGAAATGGCTAAGGCTGCTCAAAATTTACTGGAATCTGGCATCGCTGACAACAGCTTGTCAACCGGCGATCGCATCCCGGAAATCACCCTTCCCGATGCCACCGGTCAGCTGGTCAGCGTGTCTAAACTACTGAAGTCAGGTCCTGTGGTCATTAGCTTTTACCGGGGCGGTTGGTGCCCCTTTTGCAATTTAGAGTTGCGCGCCCTGCAACAGGCCCTACCTGAGATCCAAGCCCTGGGTGCCGCCCTGGTCGAGATCACCCCAGAAACCCCCGATAACTCCCTGTCGACCACAGAAAAACACCACCTATCTTTTCCGGTTCTTAGTGATCAGGGGAACCGGGTGGCGCAGTCCTTCGGTTTGGTCTTTACAGTGCCCGAGCCCCTACGGCCAATCTATCAATCGATGGGTATTGATCTACCCGCCTATAACGGTGATGACAGTTTTGAACTGCCCCTACCAGCGACCTATGTAGTGGGGAGGGATGGCGTCATTGCCCATGGGTTTGTCAATGCTAATTATCAAAAGCGTCAGGACCCAGAAGGCATTTTGATGGTACTGAAAAACCTGAATGTTACAGCATAGCCATTATGAGTTCCATACAATCACGAGTTTCGTTGTCCTTGCTGTTACTAAGGTTGAGTGTTTTTCTGGTTTTTCTGATGTGGACGCTGGATAAGCTGGTTATGCCAGAGCATGCCGCTGCCATTTTTGAAAACTTCTACTTTATCGGCGGCTTAGGACCAACAGCGTTCTATATCTTAGGTATCCTAGAACTGATTTTGATTATTGGGTTTGTTGTAGGTTACCAAAAAACGCTGACCTATGGTGCCATCCTGGTATTCCATGGAATTTCCACCCTGTCGTCTTTTCCCCAATACTTGGATCCTTTCAACAACTTGCTTTTTTTTGCGGCTTGGCCTATGCTGGCGGCTTGCTATACGCTGTTTTCCTTGAGGGACTTGGACACTCGCTGGACGGTATCCTGAGCGACGTACCTCGTGCAACCAGGAATCGTTATAAACCAGATTCAAGTCCAGACCTGGAGTTCTGCCTGTGGGAAAACTCTAGATCCCGAGCTGGACTTGGTATAGTCTTGGGGCACTGATTTCAAATAAAACCAGGATTTGATCAGAAAAGGCTCTCTATTAAAGAGAGCCTTTGAGTTAAAGGAACAACTCGAGAACCTTGATCTATCGTGGGATTACTTATCCCGATTTTCGCGCCGCATCTCGCGAAAACGTTCCATAGGATCAGTCGTATTTTCTTCGGTTAGTTGATCGGGATTGGATGAACCCGATCCACCTGCAACATTCTCAAGCTGCTCATCAGAGACTTGTTCTTGTTGTTCGGCTTGTTGATTTTGCATTTTTTGATCTTCAGTCATAGGTATTCCTTTGGAATTCAACAATTAGATTGCTTAATCTCGAACACCTTTACCCTAATGGCTTGACAATAATTAGAATGAATCTAGGATGAGAAACAGATAAAAAGATTCTCATTTTATTAGACTTAAAATCAGATAAACTATGGCAAAGCTTTGACAAGTACTTGGATAAGCACCTAAAAAAGTAGTTAAATACACAACACCTTGGACTGAAATGTAATCGTCATTACTTATTCTATATTCTTTTTGATCTGGCTGTTTATGGGAGGTGTTTTATGGAAGATATTTTATTGCGATCGCTATCAAATGTTGACCTGGACTGGTTACTAGCCCAGGGGGTGCGATCGCAGTTGACAGCCAATACTGAGCTGATCACCCCAGGGCAACCCCAAACCCACCTGTATGTGCTAGTAGAGGGGCAGTTAGCGGTACAGTTAGCCTGGGCAGATCGGCAAAATGCGAAGGGGTCGGACGCCACAGATAGGTTGACGGCAGGGGAGATGGCCGGGATCTCAGGGCTGCTAGGAACTGAGCCGCTTGCCCATGTCAGCGTCCTGAAAGGGGCTCAGGTGTTGTCTATCGAGCTAGCGGCTTTGCACCTGAAGTTGCAGCAAGATCTAGACTTCGCGGCCCACCTTTACCGCTGTGTGGCCGTGGTTCTCTCCCACCGACTAAGACGGTTATTTGAATACCAGGGCAGCATCAGGGCGATGCAACCGGGGCAGGTCCGGCAGGTGCTGTCGGTCTTTGGGGAGTTGCAAGACAGCGATATTGATTGGCTGGTGTCCTTCGGTATGGTGCACGAGCTAGGGCCGGAACAGACCCTGCTGCGAGCAGGGCGACCTGTGGATGCTTTCTATATTGTGCTGGACGGCTGCTTAGAAATTACTGCACCACCCACCGGCATTACACCCATTCAACTCTGTTTTGCCAACCTCAACCTCCCTCCGAGCCAATGGATCGCCCTGACGACAATCAGCCAGGGCGCTTTGCCAGGAATAATTTCATTTGTGGATTTCAGTCCCCTGCCAGTGACCATTCGCACTACCACCCACTGTCGACTGTTGGCGGTACCCTGTGACATGTTGGTCACCAAGCTGCACGTTGATAGGGGGTTTGCCGCCCGGTTCTACCGAATTATTGCAGTGCAGATCTTGGAGTTGATGCAGGCCATCCGCGATCGCCTCCGCGATCGCCATGGTATTGATGCTAAAGCGGCGGCCCCTCCCAGAGCTGCGATCGCCAATTTTTCCACCGCTGATACCCAGGCTGGCCCTGAGGGTGACACTGACCAAACCCTGGACTTAGAGGCCCTGCAAACCCTCTCTGAAGGGGGAGCTAAATTTAACTGGATGTTGCAACAACTCGGAGGCGGATATGGCTGAACCCTCGACAAAGCAACCTCATCCCCTCTTTCGTCAGGAATCTCTGGAGCGTCTTTCATCCCCAGAGCGGCTGGATGAGTTGATGCCGATCGTCAGCCTACGGCGCTGGCTGCCCCTGGCAACCATGGCCCTGCTCCTGGGGGTGGGGGCGACCTGGGGCTGGTGGGGGCGGATTCCCGTGACGGCCCAGGCCTCTGGGGTTCTGGTCCAGGGCGAGGACGGCACTCCGGTGGCCTTCCTTTCTGTGGCAGGGCGTTACCGGGGGCGGATACAACCTGGCATGACCGTGGCGCTAATGCCAGATCCCCTGGCAGATTTGAGCCATCCCCCTTTAATGGCAGCGGTACAAGCGGTGGTATCAGGCCAGCCCCTGACCCTGGCCGCTGTGCGCGATCAACCAGCCACAGCCGCACTGCGAGACCCTGACCCCTTAGACCTGATTGTGCCTCTGCCCGAGACAGCGGTGCCCGCAGCCATGGTGGCACCCGGGGTCGGGGTGGAAGGGCGCATCACCCTGGCTGAAAAGCGCCCCTTGAGCTTTGTCTTACCGTTTTTGGAGTCTCCCTAGCGATCCCACAATGATTTACATCCACCCCTGGCAGGTCTTCACCCGGCCCAATCGGGTTAAAACCCCCACCGTCTTACAAATGGAAGCGGTGGAATGTGGTGCTGCTGCCCTTGGCAGTATTTTGGGCTACTACGGTCGTTATGTGCCCCTGGCAGAACTGCGCCAAGCCTGTGGTGTTTCGCGGGATGGGGTAACCGCCGCCAATGTATTGAAGGCCGCTCGGTACTATGGGCTAGAGGCCGCAGGCTTTAAGAAAAGTCTGAGCCGAGTGCAGCAAGTGCCTCCCCCTTTTATGGTGTTCTGGCACTTTAATCATTTTTTGGTGGTTGAGGGTTTTCAAGGAGACCGGATTGCCTTAAATGACCCGGCCACTGGTCCTCGCCAGGTAACGTTAGAGGAATTCGACCAGGGCTATACTGGCATCACCCTTACCTTTAGTCCCGGGGAGAGATTTACCCCTGGTGGCCACCATCCCCGGATTCTAAGGTCGCTGGTGCATCGCCTCAGTCCCGCCAGGGGGGCCCTGCTACTGACCGTGGCGGCGGGTCTTTTGCTGGTGTTGCCAACACTGACCCTGCCAGCTCTCAACCAAATCTTTATCGATGACATTTTGGTGGGTGATCAAGATAGTTGGTTGCCTTATGTGTTGGGGGTCTTACTGCTGACTGCTGGTATCCAAGCCTGGCTAACGGCGCTACAACGGCAGTATCTACGAGCCATGCGAATCAAACTGGCGGTGGGTATGACAAGTCGCTTTGTCTGGCACCTGTTGCGACTGCCCGCAGACTTCTATGGGCAGCGTTTTGCCGGGGAAATTGCCAGCCGCATTCGCCTGAACGACGAGGTTGCCCAGGTGTTGTCCGGGCGTCTTACCACCACGGTGATTAGCTTAGTGCTGGCGACAGTCTATGCCGTGGCGATGGCTCTGTATGACTGGCTGCTGACCTTACTAGTCGTCGGGTTAGCCACTGTCAATATCTTAGTCTTGCAATGGGCCGCCCGGCACCGGGTAGATGCCAATCTGCGGTTGGCCCAAGAGCGGGGCAAAGTATCTGGAGTGGCGATCGCAGGTTTGCAAACCATCGAAACCTTGAAAGCCTCCGGGCTGGAGTCCGACTTTTTTGCCCGCTGGTCTGGCTACTACACCAAATCCCTAAAGGCCCAGCAGGCCCTCAGTCAGGTCAATCGACTGGTGGGGGTGCTGCCCGAACTAATATCCACTCTGACGGCCATGGCGCTGTTGCTGGTCGGTGGCTGGCGGGTCATAAACGGCAGCTTAACCATTGGCATGTTGATTGCGTTTCAACTGCTGATGCAAAGCTTTCAGCGCCCCGTCAATCAGCTGGTGAGCTTTGGCAGCACCCTGCAAACTCTCCAGGGCAACCTGAATCGGCTGGATGATGTTTTGCAAACGGCCCCAGCAGACACCCTAGACAGCCGTCGGCAGGAAATGGCAATGTCCTCCGCAGCCTCCCGTCTCCCCTGTGACCCCTTACTTGCCTGGGGGCAAGGCCCAAACAGGGCGTCGCCCACCTCCCCACCTTTCAATTCTCCGCGCCTTTCCGGAGCGATCGCCCTGCATCACCTCACCTTTGGCTATCAACCCCTGGCCGCCCCCTTGATCCGAGACTTTAACCTATCGATTCGACCGGGGCAGCGCATTGCCCTAGTGGGGGGCAGTGGCTCTGGTAAATCTACCCTGGCCCGGGTAATTGCGGGCCTCTATCCTGCCTGGGAGGGTGACATTTACTTTGATGGTCGCCCCCGCCACCACTGGCCCGCCGCTGTACTGTCCCAGTCCATCGCCTTTGTCGACCAAGACATTGTGATCTTCGAGGGATCTATCCGTGACAACCTCACCCTCTGGGACAGTACAATTCCCGACGCCGATCTACGCCGTGCCACCCAGGATGCCGCCATTGAGTCCGTCATTCTAGCCCAACCCTGTGGCTATGATGCCCCCCTGATGGAAGGGGCCACTAACCTCAGTGGCGGTCAGCGTCAGCGCCTGGAAATTGCCCGTGCTCTGATCAATAACCCCGCCATTCTAATCCTTGACGAAGCCACCAGTGCCCTGGATAGCACCACCGAGTACCACATTGACCAGAACCTGAGACGACGGGGGTGTACCTGCATTCTTGTCGCCCACCGCCTCAGCACCATCCGTGACTGCGACGAAATCATCGTCCTCGATCGCGGCACCGTGGTTCAACGGGGCACCCATGAACAACTCTGGTCCCAGGGCGGGCACTATGCCGAATTGCTGCAACAGGAAACATGAAGACCGCTACCCATCCACCCATGCTCACGGCTAACACCCCACTGTTCCTCAACGATCCCTACCAAGCCTGGCTCATCGAGTCTGGCCAGATTGCTGTATTTGCGGTGCGACTGCAAGAGGGAGACCCCGTAGGGGAGCGACGCTATCTGTTTACGGTGTCGTCCGGGGCAGCGATGTTTGGGGCGCCGGCGGATGGCATCTGGGGGCTATTGGCGGTGGCGTTGGCACCAGCGGCGGTGCAGCCGTTACCGTTTACTCCGGCGGATGACACCTGCTCCCAAGCGATGCTGACGCCTCTGGTTGATGGCTGGATTCAGCACCTGGGGCAGGTGACGGGGCTGCCACGACCACCTCAGCCAGGACGGGTTCCAGAGACCCACTATGTTGCTTTGATGGCCGGGCAGGTGTGTATTCCGGCTCCCTCGCAGGTGTTGTGGGTGCGGTTGCAGCAGGGGCAGGCGGCTTGGATGGGTGCGGCACAGTTGCCCGTCGAGTCGGCGTTGGGCTGTTTTCCGGTGGGGCCAGGTATGTTTCTGACGGCGCAAGACAACATCGAGTTCTTTGCCCGAGCTACCCCTAAGGTGAAAAATAAAACGATTTTGGTGAAGGGACTGCGGCAGCTGCATCGTTACTTTTTTCAACTGTTGGAAGAGCTGGAGGCGGATCGCGATCGCCAGACTCAACACCGGTTACACCAACGGTTGCAGCTTAACCAGTGCCTGACCCAGCAGGTGGTGCAGACGCTGACAACAGTGTTATCTCCTACGCCTTCGGACCTGGCCAGTTCCCAAGATCCCTACTTAGGGGCCGTGGGGGCCGTGGGCCATGCCCTGGGAATAACGATTAAACCAGCCCCCCAGGGGACAGGGCAGAAGTATTATCAGGATCCTCTAGCCGCGATCGCCCGAGCCTCGCAGGTGCGACTGCGGCGGGTATTACTGCGGGGAACCTGGTGGCAGCAGGACAATGGCCCCCTGGTGGCTAACTGGTGCGATAGTGGCCAACCGGTAGCCCTACTGCCCCAACCCGGGGGATATGACCTGTTTGACCCTAAAGGGGGAGATCGCCAGCCCGTAGACCCGACCCTGGCCGGTCGCCTGGCCCCCCAGGCCGCCATGATCTACCGTCCCCTGCCCCCGGTGATTCGCCCTGACACCCTACTGAAGTTTGTCTTCCAGGGGCAGCGCCAGGATGGATTGATGATTTTAGCCACGGGGCTGGTGGCGACCCTGCTAGGGATGTTGGTTCCCCAGGCCACAGCCTTATTGGTAGACCAGGTGATTCCCTACGGTGAAACTTCCCTGTTGTTTCAGTTGGGGCTGGGCTTGTTGGCCGTGGCCCTGGGCCGAACTAGTTTTCAATTGGCTCAGGCGATCGCCACCCTGCGCATAGAAACGCGATCAGAGGCCGATCTTCAGGTGGCGGTGTGGGATCGTCTACTGAAATTACGACCCACCTTTTTCCGGCAGTATGCCATTGGTGATCTCAACTCTCGGGTATCCAGCATTAACGGCATCCGCCGCCGGGTCAGTGAGGTGGCTATTCAGGGGCTGTTTGCCGGGGCCTTCGCTCTGCTAAATCTGGGCTTACTGATCTACTACAGCCCCCCATTGGCCGGGGTCGCTGGACTGGTGGCGCTGTTGGTTCTGGGGGTAACCCTGGGGTCTGGTCTGGTGTTGATCCGCAAACATGAACCCCTACTGGCCATTCAGGGGCAGCTCTACGGATTGGTGGTGCAGCTAGTCAACGGGGTGGCCAAACTACGCATTGCCGGGGCCGAAGAGCGGGCCTTTAACCAGTGGGGGCAGCGCTACAGCGATCAGTTGCGGCTCACGCTCAGTACCCAACGGCTGGAAGATGCCGTGGAGGTATTTAACACAGCGTTGCCGACGCTCACCACCCTGGTCCTGTTCTGGCTGGCCAGTGTGTGGGTTGGGGGCAGAGATGATAGCGTTATGGCCCTGAGTACCGGCCAGTTTATTGCCTTTACCGTAGCTTACGGCACCTTCATTGGGGGCACTACTGCCCTCAGCTATAGCCTATTGAGCTTGATCGACGTGGTGCCCCTGTGGCGGCGATCGCACCCCATTCTCCAGGCCCAGCCCGAAATCGACCTGACCAAAAGCGATCCCGGTCCCCTCTCTGGCAACATCCGGCTGGATCGGGTCGGCTTTCGCTACCGCGACGACGGTCCGCTGATCCTTGACCAACTTTCCCTGGCGGCCCAACCCGGCGAATTTATCGCCCTGGTAGGACCATCAGGCTCGGGAAAATCCACCGTGATGCGACTGCTGCTAGGGTTTGAAATGCCCCAATCTGGCAGTGTGTACTTCGATGGCCAGGATTTGATCGGATTAGATGTGGTGGCGATCCGCCGACAACTGGGGGTGGTGCTGCAAACCAGTCGCCTCAGCGCCGGATCGATTTTTGACAACATTGCTGGGAATGGTCTGATTTCCCTAGAGGATGCTTGGCTAGCGGCGGAGCAAGTGGGTTTTGCTGAAGATATTCGCGCCCTGCCCATGGGAATGCACACAGTGGTGAGTGAGGGCGGCGGCAACCTCTCCGGAGGACAGCGACAGCGATTGCTGATTGCCCGAGCCCTGGCTAATCAACCCCAAATCATGCTGATGGATGAGGCCACAAGTGCCCTCGATAACCGTACTCAGGCGATTGTTACCGAAAGTCTGGGTCGTCTTAAGGTAACCCGGATCGTGATCGCCCATCGCCTCAGTACCATTCGCCATGCTGACCGGATTTATGTTTTGCAGGCCGGTCGAGTAGTACAGCAGGGTTGCTTTGCCGAATTAGCAAATCAACCCGGTTTGTTTGCCCAACTAACTCAGCGCCAGCAGCTTTGAACCAAAGGCATCAGCCATGCGAGGAACCCAGGCTCTGGCTCTGGTGAGGGGTATCGCAGAACGTCGGTAAGCTCAGATGGCATCAGTCGTCTTGTTCATGCGGGCGATCGCCCCGATTCAATAGCGTCGGCAGCCCGGTTCCTTCCCAGGTAGTGTTGAAATGGTCAGGACTGGCGTTGCGCCACAGCACCAACCCCCCGGTCGCGACCCCCAGCCCCAGCAGGGTGCTGGCCACCCAGCGGGTAACCGGCGGGGTAGACCGCTGGCGGGCCGGGCGAGAAGACACCGTATGGCGTTGTAGCAGCTCATCGGTTAGCCAACTGAGCGATGCCTTAAAGTTGTGGACTGGATTCGGCAGTAGTTGTAAATAGGTGGCCTGGCGCAGTAGGTGCCCCTGACGGCCCGTAATCACCACCCGGTTAAACAGATTGGCGGCCCCATCGGCTAGCCCCAACTTCATCAGGGTGCCCCGCAGGGTGACCTGGGCGGGTTGCAGCGGTTGTCCCTGCACCTGGGCATTCACGTTGGTGGCGATCGCCTCTCCCTGCTGATAGGCCACCTGAGCGGTGGCTGGTTGAGGAGAGTCAAGCACAGCACAATCTCCCCCGGCAAACACAGTCGGGTAGTCCGGCAGTTGCAATGTCGGTAAGATCCGCAGCCGACCACCGCGATCGCGGCTGTCTGGCGGCACATCCAGGCTAGACAGCAGCGGGTTGACCCGGTTGCCAGTCGTCCAAATGACTGTTTGCGTCGGTAGCGTATGGGACTGCTCTGCCCGGGTATAAGTCAACTCGGTGGGCGATATCTCAGTTGCTGCGGCACCAGCCATGATCTCCACCGGTACCAGCCGTTCTCGGAGCGCTTGTTTGGCCGTGTCGCGCAGACCATCATTCAGATCCCCCTTGAGGATGTCCTGACTGCGATTCACCACCACCACCCGCAGGTCTGAACGAATCCCCTCAAACTTGCGAGCCCACTGGGGCAACAGGTCCCCCAGGGTAGCGGCCATTTCAACCCCTGCCGGTCCTGCCCCGACAATCGCCACCGTCAGCAACGCCTGCCGCTCAGTGGCATCGGTGGTTTGACTGGCCCGCTGCAAACATTGTCGCAGGTGTTGGGCCAGGCGGCGGGCATTTTCCCCGGTGCGGAACGGAAACCCATAGTCCTTAACCCCGGGAATGCCAAAATCATGCATGGTACTGCCCACCCCCAGGACCAGATGGCCATAGGTATACTGCAAGCCAGAGGCCAACCTGAGCTGCTGCTGCTGCAAGTCAACCTGGTCCACCCGGTCATGGATGAAGGTGATCTCATCGCAGTTGAGCAGGTCATCGTACTTGGGCCACACCTGCTGCTCACTTAGCTCACCACTCAGAAGTTCGTATAATAGGGGTTTAAAGACAAAGCGTTCCGCTTGATCAATCAAAATAATTGGGGCCGGGTGGTGCTGATGGCAGAGGTGCATCGCTGCAAACAACCCTAAAAACCCTCCCCCCACAATTACGGTGGGCTCTGTGGTCACAGACATCGCTTCATCCTTCCCTAGGCTGCCTTCTTGTATCTCGACCTTAAGAGTTAAGGTGTTAACCCGCTCAGGGGCACCTCCATTGAAGGAAATCAGCCTGAAGTTACCCTGATGACAGGTTGAGTTTTTCCTGAGACCTGGGCGACAGGTAGGAGCGTATATCTAGAACGCCGGTACAGAAACCTGGTTTCTTGGCCAGACAGCAGATTATGTCGTTAGAGCAGTGACGAAGAAACCGGGTTTTTAGCCATACTGAACCGATGCTCTAGTACTGCCTGACAAAAATATGACCACCATTGCTGAGGGGGTCAGGTGTAGCCTGATCCTGTCAGCGTGAGCCTTAATTCAGGCGAGCTTCTGTCTGTGTGTCGAACCAGTGAATTGACTCAGGGGGTAGGGCCAACTTCAGATTTTCCCGACTCCAAGTGGCGTCAGAAGGTAATAGAGCCCGTAGGGTCAGGTTTTCATCGCCATGCACCCGCAGGCTAATTAGATCGCTCATCCCTAAATTTTCCACCAGGAAGACATTGCCCTGCACAATCTGGTGATCGCCTTCCCGAGGTAAACGCAGGTGTTCCGGCCGAATGCCCATAATCACGGAGGATTTGGCTGGCAGGTTAGCTGGTAGATCCACCTTGGAATCGCCCAGCAATACCGCATTGTTCACCCGTTCTAAGGAGATCAAATTCATTTGGGGACTGCCAATAAAGCTGGCCACAAACCGGTTAGCCGGGGTCTTATAGATTTCGTTGGGGCTACCCAGGTGTTGCAAGTAGCCATCACTGAGGACGGCTACCTTGGTGGAGAGGGTCATGGCCTCAGTCTGGTCGTGGGTGACATACACCACCGGGGACTGCTGATCTTCAAAAATCTGCTTCAGGTCAGCCCGCACCTGCTCCCGCAGGAGGGCATCCAGGTTACTCAGGGGTTCGTCGAGTAAAAACACATCGGGATTGCGCACCAGGGCCCGCGCCAGGGCTACCCGCTGCCGTTGACCACCCGACAGCTTAGCCGGTTTACGGTCAAGCAGAGGGTCTAACCCCAGGACCCGAGAGGCATCTTGTACCCGCTTTTGAATATCGCCAGACGCCAAATTGCGTAGCTTCAACCCTGAGGCAATGTTCTGCTGCACCGACATGTGGGGATACAACGCATAGCTCTGAAACACCATGGCAATGTTGCGATCGCCCGGTGCCAACGGATTAACATCCTTACCCCCAATTAACACCCGCCCTTCAGTGGGCTGGTCAAGCCCTGCAATCATCCGTAAAATCGTAGACTTACCGCACCCTGACGGCCCCACCAAGGTAAGAAATTCACCATCTTCTACCGACAGGCTTAAGTCCTTTACCGGCACAATTTTTTGACTGTAGGCTTTGGTTAGATTTTGGAGTTCAAGTTTGGCCATGGTATTTAATTCAAAATTCAAAACTCAAAATTCAAATTGATGTCAATCCAGCTACCCTTTCACAGAGCCAGCGGTCAGACCCTGTACAATCCGTCGCTGGAAGAACAACACCAGCAGCACCAGCGGAAACGTCCCAACTACGGTAGAGGCGGCCAGGGGACCATAAGGAACCTCAAACAGGGTGGTTGCCCCTAGTTGAGCCGCCGCCACTGGAATTGTCTTCATCGACTCGCGGGTCATAAAGGTCAGGGCAAACAGAAACTCATTCCAGGCAAAGATAAAGGCTAGAATGCCCGTGGTGACTAAGGCCGGTAGGGTCATGGGCAACACGATTTGCCAGAGCATCTGTAGGGTGTTGTAGCCATCCACCTTGGCAGAATCTTCCAAATCTTTAGGCAGTTGCTGAAAGAAACTGCGCATCACCAGAATCGTGAGGGGTAAGTTAATGGCGGTGTAGGGCACAATCAGAGCCAGGTAGTTATTGGCCAACCCTAAGGCCCGGACAATCTCTAACAGACCCAAGAACAACAAAATGTAGGGAAATAAGGTGACCACCAGGACCGCACCTAAAACGAGTCGCTCTCCAGGGATTCTTAACCGGGCCAGGGCGTAGGCGGCGGGCGACCCAAGCCCTAAGCACAGGATTGTAGAAATAACGGCCACCAGGGCACTGTTAATGATGTAGATATGAAAATGTTCTTCTCGAAACAGGTCGATGTAGTGACTGAACGTGAGCTGATCAGGCCCTGGAAGGTAGACCGTTGGGTCAGCGGTGATGGCGGCATTGGTTTTAATGGAGGTTAATACCTGCCACAGCACTGGTGCCAGGCTAAAGATGATGGTAAATGCGATCGCCAGCCACAGCAGAATCCGCTTCCAGGGAATACTGCTGTCTGAGGTTGAGGCTGGCGTGGGTGTCGTTGGCTTCGTAGCAGTAGTCATAGTTCGCTCAAAAATCTACAATCCAAAACCCTAGATCTCTGGATTTACTCTGTATCGGCCTGTAGCCGTTTCAGCCCCAGCCCAGCCAGAGCCACAACGATAATCAAAATCAGGAAGGTCACGGTCACCAGCGCTGCCCCATAGCCAAAGTCCAGATAGCGCATGACGGTGGCATAGATGTAAATCGACACCATTTCCGTGGCCCCCCCAGGGCCACCGCCCGTCATCACCTGAATCAGGTCGAATATGCCAAAGGCCTGGGCAAAGCGAAACAGCATCGCAATCAAGATCTGGGGCGCAATCAGGGGCAGGGTAATCTGCCGAAAGCTTTGCCAGGGGGTAGCGCCATCAATGGAGTGGGCCTCATACAGGTCTTGGGAAATAGACTGTAGCCCGGCCAGCAGCAAAATCGCCACAAATGACGTGGTCTTCCAGACATCAGCGGCAATCACCGATACCATGGCCCAGTTTGGATCCCCCAGCCAATTGACCGGGTTACCAATAATTTGCAACCGCAGCAAAATATCATTCCAGACCCCAAACTCAGCATTAAAAATCCAGCGCCAGGCCAGGGCAATTAGTGCCGTCGGCAAGGCCCAGGGCAAAATGGCAATGGTACGCACCAGCCCCCGGCCTCGAAAAGCTTGATCGAGGGCCAGGGCGATAATTAACCCCAACAACAACTCAAATAACAGCGAAAAGACTGTAAAGATGGCCGTGTTGCCAATACTTTGCCAAAAGCGGCCATCCTGCATCATGCGGCCATAGTTTTCTAAACCGCTGAATTCTGGCTGCAAGTTGGTACTGAGGTTTTCGGTAAAAAAGCCCAGCCAGAACGCCCGTAAAATCGGGAAAGCATAGACCAGCAACAGCAACAGCACCGCTGGAATCACCAACATCCAGCCGGTACGCTTTTCTCGTTGTCGAATGTAGTCTTGGGTCATGGTTGGATCGCTAGGGTTTGCGGTTCACGGTTCACGGTTCACGGTTCACGGTTCACGGTTTGCGGTTTGCGGTTCACGGTTTGCGGTTCACGGTTTGCGGTTCACGGTTCACGGTTCATGGTTTGGGGGTCTGTCTTGCGCCTAACACCTTGCACCTAACACCTTGCACCTTGCACCTTGCACCTTCTACCTTCCCCTCATCCGTCTGTGCCAAGCACTCGGCGGCTTTCTCGGGCAGCGGCTTGCATGGCATTTTCTGGGGTCATTTGGTTAGTAATAGCCGCACTTAGATACCGCTGTAGGATGTCTGACAGCTGGGCATATTGGCCAATGGGTGGTCGAGGAATGGCGGTTTCAGCCACCTCCAGCAGTTGCTCAAAGTGGGGGAACTCGGCCAGCACCTCTGGATCGGTGAACAAGGCTCGGCGACTGGGAACATAGGCGTGTTCCATCACAAACGCCTTCATCGGTTCAGGGCTGGTGAAAAATTCCACCACCCGCCAGGCTTCTTCAGGGTGAGGAGTAGTGGCTGAAAGGCCAAAGCCCCATCCGCCTAAACAAGCGGCTGGTTGCTGGCCGTCGTCATGCACCATCGGCTTCAGGGCAATGTTTCCGGCCACAGGGGAACCTTCTTTGTTGGCCTCGGCCCACACATAGGGCCAGTTGCGCAGGAAGGCGGCGTTGCCATTTTCAAACTGGCGCAGGGAATCTTCCTCAAGGTAATTGGTGACGCCGCCAGGGGTAATGCCGTCGCTAATCACCTGTTTCATAAATTCAGCAGCTTTGATGCTAGCGTCTTGATCAAGCCCCACTTCCTGGGTATCGGGGTCAATCCAAAAGCCGCCAAAGCCAGCCACAATTTCCACATAATTAGTAACCAAACCCTCGTACTGAGAGCCCTGCCAGACAAAGCCCCAGTTAGTGTCAGTCTCTTCCTGAATCGCCTGTGAAGCCGCAATTAGATCGGCAAAGGTTTCTGGGGGTTCTAGCCCCACCTCTTCCAGCAAATCGGTGCGGTAGTAGAGCATGCCCATATCAGAGCGGAAGGGCATGCGATACAGGCCATCTTGATATAGCCCAGCGACCACGTCAGCATCTAAAAACTCTGATAGCTCTTCGTCGCTGACCCGGTCGGAAATATCCTCTAACCAGCCAGCGGCTGCAAACTTGGGAATCCAGACCACGTCTGAAAACACCAGGTCATAGGGAGAGTCCCCCAACAGGAAGGACGTGGTATAGAGATCTTCCACAGCGTCTGCGGCGTTAGGCCCCCGCACCATTTCCAGCCGAATATCGGGGTTCTCCTCCATAAACTGGTTGGCCAGGGATTGCATTTGGTCTGCTTCCACAGCCCGCACCAAGAAGGAAATGGTGACTGGTTGTTGGGCCCAAACGGTCAAACCATAGGTGAGGGCAATCAGCCCACTCACCAGGGCCAGCGCCACCCAACGAAACCGCCGTCGCCAAGCTAATGTAATGCGATTCAAGGAAAAGTTAAACAAAGTCCGTAACCTGAAATCGATGTCTTCGGAATCTTCGGAAAAAGAATAAGTTGGAAAAAAGTCAGACAGGATACTGAGAAAGCTAGAAATCTCTTGTAAAAGAGTCTAGCTAGCTGTCCTGTGACTTCATCTTATTATTTACTCAGATACTCAGCAAACCGATAATCGCGATCGCATCACATCTATCCCAGGTGTGATTTCAAAATGTTACGCGATCGCGATTTCCGTACCCACCCTCACTTCTCTAGTCTTTTTTAGCCTTGGGGTAGCAGCCCTAACCCATAGATAGAGGCGCTATCCAGAAACATCTGGGAAAGTAAAGTTAAATCAAATAGCTAGTCTTTGATGAAAATTAATTGAAGATTAGCTGCCCACGTTAGGGGGCTGTAGTTAATCATTCTTCAAAAACTTTTATGGCACAACATTCATCTGCCACGCAAAACTCTGTACAGGCCTATCTCAAGGAAATTGGTCGCATTTCTCGCTTGACGCGAGAAGAGGAGATTTCCCTGGGTAAGCAGGTGCAGCAGCTAGTGCAGTTGACAGAGGTTGCTGACGAGCTAGAAGACACCCTCAGTCGCAAGCCCACCATCAACGAATGGGCCGAGGCAGCAGAGCTATCTGTGGACCAGTTACAGCAACAGCAGCAAGATGGTGAAGCCGCCCGACTGCGCATGGTGGAGGCTAATTTGCGGCTTGTCGTGTCCATTGCCAAAAAATACACCAAGCGCAACCTCGACCTGATGGATCTGGTTCAAGAAGGAACCATTGGCCTGCACCGGGGGGTAGAAAAGTTTGACCCTACCAAAGGCTACCGCTTCTCCACCTATGCTTACTGGTGGATTCGGCAAGCCGTCACCCGCTCCATTGCCGAAAAGAGCCGTACCATTCGGCTACCGATCCACATTTTTGAAAAGCTAACCAAGATCAAGCGGGCCCAGCGCACCCTGGCTCAGGATCTAGGTCGCACCGCCACCCTAGAGGAAGTCGCAGACCACCTCGACTTACCCCTGAAGCAAGTGCGGCAGTATTTGGCCCAGTCCCAGCAGCCCATGTCTTTGAACATGGCCATGGGTGACAAAGGAGACACGGAACTGGGAGAAATGCTGGAAGACGATCAGGGGCGTTCTCCTGAAGAGTTTGCCACCCACAACAGCCTGCAACAGGACATCCTTAAAATTTTGGATCGGCTGAATCCCCAACAACGAGAAGTGCTCATTCTCCGCTTTGGGCTGGGTACCGGCGAAGGGCTCTCCCTGTCGAAAGTGGGCAAGCAACTCAATGTCAGTCGCGAGCGAGTGCGTCAAATTGAGCGAGATGCGATTAAAAAGCTGCGGTTTGCCCGACAAGACCTGCGTGCATATCTGGCTGGGTAATAACTTCTCCCACTATGTCGATGGGATAAGGGACTTCATCTCGGGTGCATCCCACTTTTGCCGCCCACTCAAGAGAAGCCGCTCCGCGTCTACACCCTAAATCCCTCTCCCAGAGCGGGAGAGGGACTTTGAATCCGGCCCCCCTTCTCCCATTTTGGGAGAAGGGACTGGGGGATGTAGAGCTTGCGCTTCCCGTTCGCGAAGCGTTCCGCAGGAAAGGGTGGGCCAACTTACAAAACTGGGATGCACTCCTCCAGCTCAACCCCCTGGGAGTTTACGCTCTCACCGAAACATCAGTCTGGTCTACCGGACTGATGTTGTTACTTGTGATCCGCTTCAGCGAATCACCAGCAACCGCTGCGATGTTACGGGTATTTACGAAAAGTTTTACAAATAATCTACAGAGTAGATTTTTGGCTCTAAATTGGTAAAACTGAATACAGACAGATCAGTCTTGCTTGGTTGCGAGTAAGGAAGGTCCTGGTGTGTACACCCTGGGATGCTTGAGCTCCCCTCCTCTCCCCCCCAAGTCACTCCGTTCATCTCCAGCGCAGGAGACGGAAGTAGGGATTTTCCCGAAGGAACGCGCCTCTTTTCCATCACCACATTTGGAGGCGACTACCATGACTGTAAAAACTGAGAAGCTAATCTACCAAATTCGCCAGGCTCAAAAACTAGGGCAATCTATCCTATCGTTAGCTGGATTGACTGACTTAAATATGGTCTATGCCTTTGCCACCGACACTACCCTGGTGGTTAACTGTCGCGACTACGGGTCGTTATGGCAGCTTGACGATGCCCAAATTCAACTACGCCATGCCATTACCCTGGCAGGGCTGAAGATTTCTACGATTTGGATTGAAAAGAATGGTCAGTTAGCCTATGAATTTTGAGCCAGCCAGTGTTCAGTTCAAAAAATAAGAGCCGTACATAATGTACTCCCCGGCCTGCAGACTGGCTTCGCTCTCATAAAAAGCCACCTCTACAGCGGTTGTTTCACCCATTTCGCTGGTTTTTGGAATCAGGCGAATATAGGGGGTTGGTGTGTCGTAAAGATTGGGAGTATCCGTTAGGGCCAATACGTAGCCATCATCGGCACTAATCACCGTGTAATCGCTGGTTTGGCCGCTGCCCCACTGCACCTGGTTAGGGGTCACAGTCATTGGGCCAAAGGTCAACAGCACGTTACTCAGGGGCTCCCACTTCTGCACCAGATCATCCGGCAGGGGAGCCTCTGATGCTGTTGGCGCTGTGGCCGGGGCTTCGGCGGCAGGGGAATCTGGAGAGGGGTCTGAGGAGGTTGGGGTTTCGGAAGGGGCGTCTGCAGGCCCTTCTATCGGTCTTTCTGGCGGCCTTTCTGGCGGACCGTCTGAGAAAGGAAACCACCAGCAGCCCCCTAACCCTAAGGTCAGGATGGTCAGCCCCGCCACCAAGGGACGGGTTCTGTGACGATGGAGCCTATAACGATTGGCAGGAACAAACGATGAAGCCATTTTGAGAGCCGCCCCAGGAGCGGTCTTAATTCAGGTGCATTAGAAGCCGAGTCTGGGTAAATTATAGGCATGGTGTAGGCGATCGCCAGCGGCAAGCAGGACGCTTTGATCAGCTGGGTCAACCCACCTGACGCCTTTTAGGAAACAATTCTTAAAAGGAAATTGTTGCACTCCCCATATCAGGGGTACCACGAGGGCACTGCCTTATGGCTCAAACTGCTTATCCCACCGTTGGGGTTGGGGCATTGGCAACAGAGGCTGATGTTGAACTACGACAGGTGATCAAAACCTTCGGCCCCGATACGGCCCTACAAAACTTAAACCTGACGGTGCAGCGAGGGGAGTTTTTTAGCATTTTGGGGCCTTCTGGCTGTGGCAAAACCACTACCCTGCGCCTGATTGCTGGGTTCGAGACCCCCACCGCTGGGAATGTGATGATTCAAGGGGTGGCCATGAGCCATACCCCGCCCCACCGCCGCCCGGTGAATACGGTATTCCAGAGCTATGCCCTGTTTGACCACATGACCGTTAAAGATAATGTTGCCTTTGGCCTCAGAATTAAGCGCATGGGGGCCGGGCAGGTGCGCGATCGCGTCGCCGATGCCTTACGTCTGGTCAAAATGGACGCCTTTGCAAATCGCTACCCCGCCCAACTATCCGGGGGGCAACAGCAGCGGGTCGCCCTGGCTCGAGCGTTGGTCAACCGTCCCGCCGTGATGTTGCTGGACGAGCCCCTGGGGGCGCTGGACTTGAAACTGCGCAAGCAAATGCAGCTAGAGTTGGCTAACCTGCACCGGCAGTTAGGCATCACATTCATTATGGTCACCCATGATCAGGAAGAAGCCCTATCCCTGTCAGACCGCATTGCGGTAATGAACCAGGGGGAAATTGAGCAAATTGGCTCCCCCAGCGATATTTACGATCGCCCCCGTACCCCTTTTGTAGCCGACTTCATTGGCGACACTAACCTGTTGCCGGGTCAGGTAAAACAGCAAGATGCCCGCCAGGTACAGGTAGTCACCCAGAGTGGCCTACAGGTGCTGGCTAAGCCCCCTCAGCATACCCCCCCAAGTCAATCAGTGGTGGTCAGCGTGCGCCCAGAAAAAATTAACCTCAGCACCACCGCCCCCACCACAGACAGTAACTGCTACGCCGGTCAGGTCAGCCATGTCATGTACCTGGGCACCCACATGCACTGCACCGTGCGCCTTACCTCCGGTGATGTTTTGGCGGTTCTCCAGCCCAACCGGGCCACTGGCACCATTGCCCCAGAGGCACCCGTGTACGTCCATTGGCAAGCGGAGGATTGTTTGGCTCTGTAAGGCGGGAGATGGGGGAGATGGGGAGATGGGGAGATGGGGAGATGGGGAGATGGGGAGATGGGGAGATGGGGAGGCAGAGCCCTGAGCGGAGTCGAAGGGTGGGGAAGGTTTTGGATTTTGGATTCGTAGGGTGGGTTAGGCGATTGGGGTTAGGGCGATCGCCTGGTCACTCAAGTCCCGCCGGAACCTACGGTCGAGGAGTGGGGCTGGTAGACGGATGAATGGGGGGATGACGTAGGGGCGGACCTGGGTGTCCGCCCGGGGGGGGAAATGGAAACGCTGGTAAACGGATGAATGAGGGATGGCGTAGGGGCAGACCTGGGTGTCCGTATTTAATTTAAATTTCCCTGACCTGGGTGCAGTTGCCAGGGTGATCAGCCGCTACTCTGGTTAAAGACTTATGGTTTCAAAGACGCATTAGCTCACCTGTATGGGTTCAGAAATCTAAGTCTGGTTAACTGGCTCCAGCTGCATTGGGGATACTACTATGGCACGTTACCAACCACCACGCCTTAACCCTCGTCGCTATGGCCCCAGGCCAACCCGTAGGCGTTTCCTGCAGGGGGCCGCAGCGGCAACCGTCGGGTTAACCTTGAGCAACTGTCGGCAAAACCTGGCCGGTCCAACCGGGCAGGGGGGCGGAGATGGGGCTCTGCACATCTATACCTGGGCCAACTACACTGACGATGCCCTGGCCGCAGAATTTACCGATCGCACTGGCATTCCAGTGGTGGTTGACATTTTTGATTCCAACGAAATCATGCTGACCAAGATGCAGGCGGGGGGTGGCAGTGCCTATAGCCTGCTTTACCCGTCAGACTATATGGTGTCGGAAATGGTGGAATTGGGCATGCTGGCCCCGATTGACCACAGCCGCCTGCAGGGGCTGGAGAATCTTAAGGCCCAGTGGCAGAACCCAGCCTACGACCCCAACAATGCCCACAGCATTCCCTTTAACTGGGGCACCACGGGCCTGCTTTACAATCGGGATGTGGTGCCCGAAGACCCCACTGACTGGGACTTTTTGTGGGACCATCAGGAGGCCCTGTCTCGCCGCATTACCCTGCTTGACGATATGCGGGAAACCCTGGGGGCAGCCCTGAAGTCGTTGGGCTATTCCTATAACACCACTGACCCGGCTGAGATTGAGGCAGCCTACCAGCGGCTGCTGGAACTCCAGCCCCACATCGCCTCGTTTCAGACCACAGGGTTTGAAAGCGAGATTTTGGCGGGGGATTTGAGCGTGGCCATGAGCTACTCTAGCGATGCGATCGCCCTTACCCTGGAAGGGGACAATGTTGAGTTTGTGATCCCAGCCAGTGGTTCGTCTCTTTGGACTGACACCATGGCAATTCCGGCTAACGCCCCAAACCCGGAGGCCGCCTACCAGTGGATCAACTTTTTGCTGGAGCCAGAGGTGGCCCAGGCTGCCGTAGAGCGCCTATATTTTGCGACGGCCAACCAGGCGGCGTTCGAGCGCCTACCCGAGGAGATTCGTTCTAACCCTGACCTGTATCCCGACGATGATATTTTGGCCAGAAGTGAGGGAATCCAGTCTATCGATCTGGCTAGCAACGATTTGTTTGACCAGTATTGGACCGAAATCACCAGTGCTTAGGCGATTTTCGAGAAAGCAGATCCCCACTTTAAGTCGGCAATCGTCGCGTTCGTAGGGTGGGCTGTGCCCACCACTCGGTAGCTGTCAAGTCCACCCCAAACCAGAACCTCGGCACTTATAGAAAAATGGAGGGCACGGGAACCAGATAAAACCCCTTTCTTCAGGTTAGGGATACAGAATGGTTCCCATTCTGCCTTCTGCCTTTCTGTACTAACGGGGCGTTATCACCCGCCGAAAGCTAGAGGCCACAATGCGGGGCTGACCGTCGATGGTTTGGACTGTAAAGGTGCGCTCTTCCCGCTGGGTAGAACCGTCAGGGTAAACGTAGGTGTTTTCGCCCAGAAACTCGATGCGATCGCTGGTTTGATCGGTCACCCGCAGATTTTCCACGGTTACCCGATCGAACTGGGCAAAGAAGTTGGGATCAAACTGTTGGGCCAAGGCCCCATCAAACTGCGATCGCGCCGCCTGCCAATTCTGATTCGACACATGGTTGTACAACGTGGTCACCGTGGCCTGGGCCGCTGCCGGGGTCAGGTCAGGACTAGGGGCCGGATCCGGGGGAGATGGGTCTGCGGGAGCCGGCTCTGGGGGAGTGGTTAACTCAGGTTCAGGCGGCTCCGGTTCAGGCTCAGGCTCAGGTGGCTCAGGGGACAGGGGTGGGGCAGTGTCTTCGGTCTCCAGCTCAGACTCCTCGCCTGAATCAACTGCCACCTCAGGGGACTCTGGGGCCGGGTCTGTCGCCGTAAACCGCCAGAAAGACCAGACCAGTAGCCCGACAGCAACAACCGCCGCGATCGCCACCCCTGTCAGGGGCCATAACAACGCTGTCGCTGGTTGTCTCTGTCGTTGGCCAGTTAAGCGCCCATCCGTAGCGTGAACATCCGTAGCCTGGGTCGGTTGAGGGGAGCGCCCCACCGCCACCGTCGGTTGGGCCTGGGTGTCGGGCGTTGGCACCGCAATTCCCCCAATCCCAGCTTCGGAAGGAATGTAACGGCTCAACGCAGGGGGCAAGGCCCGCAGGGCGGCCAGAGCTTCAGCGGCAGTGCGGTAGCGGCTGCGAAAGTCATAGCGCACCATGGTGTCTAGCACTGCTGCCAGAGGGGCAGAGACATGGGGAGCATAGGGCTGCCAGTCCAGTTCGCCGCTGTGGGGGTCAGGGACCAGCTGACTGGGGGCATAGCCCGTCAACGCCTGGATGCCTACCATGCCGACAGCATAGACATCACTACTGAACTGAGGCCGTCCAGCCACCTGTTCACTGGGCATGTAGCCCTGGGTGCCAATGGAAATGGTGTGGCTGAGGCCAGATCGCAGGTGGGTGGCCTGGGTGCTGACCTGCTTCACAGCGCCAAAGTCAATCAACACAATCCGGTTGTCACGATGGCGGCGCATCAGGTTAGACGGCTTGATGTCGCGATGAATCACCCCATGGTGGTGCACAAAGGCCAGAATGCCCAACAAATCTCCTAAAAAAGTCACCACCTGCGCTTCTGACCAGGGAGCCGCCTCCAGTTCATGGTCAAGGGCGTGCCCCTGGACAAAGTCCTGGGCCAAATAAAAGTCCTGGTCTTCTTCAAAGTGGGCCAGTAACCCAGGAATTTGCGGGTGGGAGCCCAACCGATAGAGGGTCTGGGCTTCGGTGTCAAACAACCGCCGGGCCACCTGCAACTCTTCAGCCGTGGTGACCTGGGGTTGTAGCTGTTTGACCACACAGAGGGGGTGGCCAGGCAGGTGCAAATCTTGGGCACTAAAGGTTTGGCCGAATCCCCCCGCCCCCAGGGGCTGAATCAGCCGATAGCGACCCCCTATGGGCTTTGACTCTGGGGATAGATTGGGCAAGCTGGGCATGGCCTTAGATGAAAGCAGTCAACGGAGCACAGAGTGCTGAGCACACAGTATAGATGACTGACGAACGCAGACTATTTCTGTTGCACCTGCTGATTAAGCTAAGTTTGCTTGGTGACGACCAGCTTGGGTGGGGGGGGAGGGTGCAGTTTGAACGGTGGTGGGTAGCGATCGCCTGATCTCCAATCCCAGGACTTACAACATATCAATGGTGTGAGCAATTAGTCCCTGACCAGGTTCAGAGGTTACTCCCGTGATTCGCACTTGCTGACCTGGGGACAGATCATTGGCTGTAGCCGCCTGCCCGGCACGAGTAACTGACGTTTCCGCCTCTAGGGCAATATCGTATGACCCAGCTTGGGTCATGACCACTAGTTGTAGTGGCCAACTTTCCATCACCTCAGTAATCTCTCCTGTAATTGTTGTCATGGCTGAATCATCAGAAGCAGGAACATGGGCCGCAGAATCGTCTAAAGGGGGCAAGGTATCGTAGGAAGGCGCCTGACAACTTAATAAAAGGGCCGCTCCTACCATCCAGCATAGACCACTTAACCAAGCCACTCTGCCAGCAACTCTCCCGATGAAGGGGGCAGTAGTTAACATAAGCCAATCCAAATCATGGGTGTAGCTGTCAATGTACGTTGGGCCGACGTTAGCAGTGTAACCTCGGCCCTAGGGCGATCGCTAAGACTGCCCTTCTGCCTTCCACTTCTGGATGTTGTCGAACACAGGCTTAGTAATGCGGGTCGCCGAGTTACCAGAGCTAGAGCCATTGGTATGGATTCCCACGGCATAGCGCTTGCCATTCAGCAGCCGCCAGACTGGCGAACCACTCTGACCCCCAGCGGTATCGATGTTATAGACCAGGGTGCGGCTCGTGACTCGCTCAATGCGGCGGGCATGCCACCATTGGGTACCCGTGGGCTTATCGCCAGGGTAGCCCGATAAATTGACATGCAGGTTGTTCAGATTACTATTGCTGTAGTTGCCATAGCCAAAGTAACCCAACTGCTGACCATACTGACAGGTTTGGGGCAAGATAATCGCCCCATAGTCGTGGCTACGCCGACGGTTTTGCGTCCAGCCTTTAACGCTGCGTAAGTTAGACGACCGGCAGGATCCGTAGGGACGGCTGGAGCCATTGCGGCCTGGAATCACTTCCACCTCTTTAACCCATCCGCCTCGGCTATGGATGTAGATACAGTGGCCAGCGGTAATCACAGTACGGTGCCCGACCAACCAACCAGTCCCAATCCATTGGCTGTTATCTTGGGCGGTAATGCGTAAGCTGCAAATGGTACGCCAGGGATAGCTGGTTGTATTTTGAATTTGAATGCGGTCATCAGTGCCGATGACCACTTCCTGGACCAGGCTAGAAAAATCGGGCTGCCGCAGCAAAGCCCCAATCATCGGATCGTCTAGGTCGGCATACCAGACATCGAGCAGCTTGTCTTCGCCTCGGGCTTCTACTTGCTCTTGGCGGGACGTATAGAGAACACTCTGATCAAATCCAGGGACAGTCTCTAAACCCAACCGACTACCATCCGTCACCGCTGCACCATCAACACCGACAAACGCTTCAGCAACATCCGCTTGATCCTGGCTAATCAAGCCATTACTGGATGTCTCAGCATCCTCGTCACTGTCATTAAAGGCAGCCTTAACAAAGGGAGGCTCATAACCTTCTGCAATGCCTTCCAACTCCACAGACTCACCCACAGATTCGTCTAAATAAGTGGTTGTCATAAGTAATTACGCTCCTAGGCGTTAGGTAGAAAGTTTCGTGGGGAAACTCTCATCCTTTGTAGCCCTGGACCCCATGGCAATCACACTACCCGTGCGGGTCATCTTTGACGACCGCCAGACTGGCTTGATGTTGGCTATTAGAACAAGGTTCCATCTGAGGTTGACCCGGCAGGCACTAAAATTTCCCCGCCGTACAAAAAATATCTACGTTTTATAACACTATGCTAGGGGGTCTTCCAAGGGAGCCTAACGGTGCGGGTAAGCTAAGTAATTGGACAGATGTTGATTCAACCCGATAGTTTGGCACCCTATGGCTCAGCGTAACGGACAGGCAAAGGCTTCCATCCAAATTTACGACACCACCCTGCGGGATGGCGCCCAGCGAGAGGGGTTAGCCCTGTCCATTGAAGACAAAATTCGCATTGCCCGTAAGCTCGATGCCCTGGGGGTACCGTTTATTGAGGGGGGCTGGCCGGGGGCCAACCCCAAGGATGTGCAGTTTTTTTGGCAACTGAAAGAAGCGCCCCTGGCCCAAGCTAAACTAACTGCCTTTTGTGCCACCCGGCGGCCGGGTAGGCAAGCCGCCGCAGAACCCATGCTACAGCCCGTGTTAGCCGCAGGCACCGAGTGGATTACCCTGTTTGGCAAGTCTTGGGATTTGCATGTCACCACTGGGCTGCAAACCACCTTGGCCGAGAACCTGGCGATGATTGATGACACGATTCGCTACTTCAAAAGCCAGGGGCGCCGGATCATCTACGATGCCGAGCACTGGTTTGATGGCTACCAGGCCAACCCTGACTATGCCCTGCAAACCCTAGCGGCTGCCGCCAATGCCGGGGCAGAATGGCTGGTGCTATGCGACACCAATGGCGGTACTCTGCCCGGGGATGTGGGGGCGATCGCAGCCGCCGTTCACACCTGGCTCCAGACCCGGCCCGGCCCCGGCCCCCAATTGGGCATTCACACCCACAATGACAGCGGTACAGCGGTAGCCAATGCCATGGCCGCCGTCGAGGCGGGGGCCACCATGGTCCAGGGCACCATCAATGGCTACGGGGAACGTTGCGGCAACGCCAACCTCTGTACCTTGATCCCCAACTTGCAGGTGAAGCTGGGGTACCCCTGCATCGCGCCAGCCCGCCTAGAAACCCTGGCGGAAACCAGTCGATTTATCAGTGAAGTGGTTAACCTCGCCCCCGACGACCATGCCCCCTATGTGGGTCGCTCTGCCTTTGCCCACAAGGGGGGTATCCATGTCAGCGCTGTGCAAAAAGAGCCCAAAACCTACGAACATATTGATCCTGCTACCGTGGGCAACAGCCGCCGGATTGTGGTGTCTGATCAGGCGGGCATGAGCAATGTGCTGGTCAAGGCTCGCAGCTTTGGGTTGACGTTGGATCGTCAAAATCCGGCCTCCCGTCAATTGCTCAATCGACTCAAAACCTTGGAGCATGACGGCTATCAGTTCGAAGCAGCGGAGGCTAGTTTTGAGCTGTTGATGCGGGAGTCTTTGGGGGAACGGCCCTGTTTCTTTGACCTGAAGGGGTTTCAGATTAATTGCCAGCGCCAGGGGAATGGCGCTAACCACAACAGCCAGTCGTTAGCTACCATCAAAGTGGCCGTCAATGGGCAAGACATTTTGGCCGCTGCCGAGGGAAATGGGCCGGTGGCAGCCCTGGATAATGCCCTGCGCCAGGCCCTGACCACCTTCTACCCGGCGATCGCCAACTTCCACCTCTCTGACTACAAGGTACGAATTATTGACAGTGGCGCCGGTACAGCGGCCAAAACCCGGGTCTTAGTAGAATCCACCAATGGCTACCAGCGCTGGACTACCCTGGGGGTATCCACCAACATCATTGAGGCCTCTTATCAGGCGGTTACCGAGGGGCTAGAATATGGTCTGATGTTGGAGACAAAGCCGCTGTTCTGCGCGATCGCCTCAGACTACGCCCTCTAACCTTATCCGAGCTTGCCCCGAGTTCGAACAAGAGTCATGCTTGGGCTGATAGCTTAACTATCCCTCTCTACAAAGCCTGTACTGCTCGCGCAGTGACCCCAGGCGATGTCCTGAGCTGGTCAAAGTAGGCAGGGGTTGTTCCCCTCCCGGAGGGACAGCGGTAAGTTAGTCTGGGTTAAAACGCAATATTCATCGCAACGTTATCAGCCGTTTCCCATTAGAATATCTTCGTTCGGGCTTATGGCCCATAGCCTAGTTCAGTGAGGTTCCGTGGCTAAGTTAGCACCTACCCAAGTCGAACAGCTCCAAAATATTGGGGCTTACCTGCGCCAGGTGCGCCAAGAGCAAGGGTTATCCCTAGACCTTTTGGCGAATCAAGTTTTTATTCGACCGGCTTTGCTGCATGCTTTGGAAACAGGAAACGATGATGCCCTGCCTGAACCAGTGTTTATTCAAGGCTTCATCCGTCGTTATGCCGAAGCGCTAGGGCTTGACGGCCAAGGCATTTCCCAGGAATTTGCCGTTACCCCGGTGGACGTGCTGCCCAGTCCTGAACGCTTGGTTAACGCTGACACTGATGGCGTAGTGGAACCTAAAACCCGCCACAGCATCCGAGTCTTGGAAAAAGCGGCCCCTGCGCCAACTACGGCTCGTCGTTCTACTCCTAAATCTAAGTCTTCGCTCCCTGGGTGGTTGGGGCTTGGGGCTGTAGCCCTGCTACTCATCGCTGGCCTGTGGGCCTTATTTGGCCGCACCGATCCCTCCCCGGTAGCGGGTACCCCCACTGACCCAGCCACGGAAGCCAATGGGGTAGGCATGGCTGAGGGAGAGGATGACGCCGCGTCAGCGGATACCGTGGTGGTGGAGTCTGCTCCCTTGGAGGCTCCGATTGTGGTTACGGCCCGGTTGAGCGAGCGGGCTTGGTTGAGCGTCGTGGCTGATGGTTCGAACGTCTACGAAGGCACCCCCGAAATCGGGTTTGAGGAAACCTGGACGGCTGAAGATACCCTCGTCTTTACCACTGGCAATGCTGGGGGCGTAGAGCTGTCGGTAAATGGGGATGACCCGGTGGAACTCGGCAACTCTGGGGATGTGCGCACCCTGACGTTGACCCCAGAGTCGGGGGCTGAAACCCTGGCAACATCTCCCTAAGCCCAGCCAGGTTGAGCCGTGGGAGCGATCGCTCCTCTACAATAAAACCATTGCGTCCATAGCCCACTTGCCACGCCTATGACACCGCCCACCGAGCTTGATACCGCCGAGACCCAGACGGTTAGCCCCAACGGTGCCACCGCCAACCCCAAGGCTGACTTGGACGAAGTCCCCAACGATGTGGAAATGTCCCTGTTCGACCATTTGGAAGAACTGCGGATGCGCATTTTTTACTCGCTGATTGCCGTTTTGGCTGGGATTATCCTGTGCTTTTGGCAAGTCAATCGCATTGTCACCCTGCTGGAGATTCCGGCACAAGGAGCGAAGTTTTTACAGCTTTCCCCTGGGGAGTATTTCTTTGTTTCCCTAAAGGTGGCAGGCTATAGCGGCATTGTTATCGCCAGCCCGTTTATTCTTTACCAGGTGGTGCTGTTTGTGCTGCCAGGGCTGACCCGACGCGAACGGCGGCTGATTGGGCCGCTGGTGTTAGGGTCCAGTGTTCTATTCTTTGCTGGGCTGTTTTTCGCCTACTTTGCCTTGATCCCGGCGGCTCTGAATTTCTTTATCAGCTATGGGGCCGACGTGGTGGAACAGCTGTGGTCCATCGATCGCTACTTCGAGTTTGTGCTGCTGCTGCTGTTTAGCACCGGTCTAGCCTTTCAAATTCCAGTGGTGCAGCTGTTGCTAGGACTGTTGGGTATTGTCAGCTCTAAGCAAATGCTGTCGGGTTGGCGCTACGTGTTACTGGGGGCAGCGGTGCTGGGGGCAGTGCTGACACCATCGACGGACCCAATTACCCAAAGTTTACTCGGGGGGGCGGTGCTATTTCTTTACTTTGGTGGCATTTTCATGGTTAAGGCCATTGGCCGCTAGTCCGTCCCTGGCAAAGGGACTATCCCAAGTCCAGCTCGGGATCTAGAGTTGTCCCCCAGGCAAAACTCCAGGTCTGGACTTAGATCGGGTTTATGTCAAAACGGTGAGCCAAGGGGCAGCAAGCTGTGGATTTTTGGCATACTGTAATAATGTTTGGAGCAATACTCTAGGCAAGCACTCTGAGATCTTGGCCGACTGTACCAAGGCTCTAAAACGCCGGTTCAGATCCCAGGGTTCTGTCCCTGGATGCCCAAAAAACGTGGCCAATCAGCCCAAGAACCCTGGGATCTTGACATACTGTACCAAGGCTCTAGCAGACGTCACTGATTAAACCCCTATGTTTCTAGACGAACTTTCTCCTTTCGCCAGAGAACTTGCCAGCCATCCTGTACCTTTCCTGGGTGGACTGGCCTCTGGTCTGTTGCGCTTAAGCTTAAACGACGACCCCGTTAAGTCCTGGCTAGCGAAGCAGGGGGTTAACCCCAGCATTATGACCAGCGACCACGACAATCATCGCAATGGCGATGGGCCTCAATCCATTACGATTGACTAATTGCAGGCGGAGGGCTGCGACAACCCTAGGGGTCTGTCGAGGAGATTTCTGTAATGGCTTAGGCTGCAGGTAGTAATGCTGCTGTCCACCGCTGCACCCGCTCTATCATGTGCTGTCGCTGAAGGCTGGACGGTTCCAGGCTGGCGGCAGTTAGGGCTCGTTGGTAATCGGCGATCGCACAGTTCCAGTCACCCCGTAGGTGATAGGTGCGGCCTCGTTCAGCGTAAACAAAGTCCGGTAGTTGATGAAAAATTAACGCCTCTTCAAATTGAGCCAGGGCGCCATCCCAATTTCCCAAATCCCGCAGAGTGATCCCCAGGTTAATGCGAGCTTTGATATTAAACGGGTTCAGATCGATGGCCTGCTCATAGTCATCCACGGCCTTCATCTTTTGGCCGAGGGCAACATAGCAACTGGCTCGGTTGTTATAGGCCTGATCTAGACTGGCATCGAGTTGAATGGCGCGACTGCAATCAGCTAACGCCGCTTGGTGATGGCCACTCCACAACTGCACCAGCCCCCGGTTACTGTAGTAGGCGGCTCGCTGGGGATGCCGGTCAATCAGCTGGTCCAACAGGGCTAGGGCCCAGTCATACTGCTGGCGTTGAATAGCGCGATGGGCAGATTGGCTGATTACATTGTCGGGGACAGCCATGGGTAATGGCCTGACTGGCTTAACCGCAACCCTGCCGGGGTTGGGGGCAGGAGCGGTGATCGTTGCCGTTGCTGTGCGCCTAGGGTGTTGGTAGATGTCCATGATTGGTCCTGTCGATTACGGGTGTGCTTAACCGGCTCGATAGTCCATCGCTGACAGGGTTAGAGGTAATCCTGCGATTTCTGGCTATAGAGTCGCATTAATAGTGGATTGATCCAGGCCATGGGTGTGGCAGTTATTGGGTTGTCTTGCACTAGGGCATAAATCAGCAAGATTCCTGACTTATCCAGACATGAATTGGCATAAGGGATATCAATCATGCCTGATGTACTGCCATACTCCCACCAACCTAAAGCTGGCTAAACCGCAAAAGGACGTAGATTTCTCGGGGGGGGTTCTGGCTTAAGTGGGATTTGGTTGGTTTTCTCGGGGTTTGTACGCAGATGGCTTATGTAGTTTCTTTAGGTCTCATGAATCAGCGTTAAATTCTCTGGGAGGAGATTTTGTTTTGTGACAGTTCTGAGGGGTGGACCTAAGTCCTGCTGAACCTAGCCGCTAGAATTCAAAACAGTGGATGCGGTCAAGAAGATACCCGTCTTGTGGCGGCGATCGACACGCTCTCAATGTTGCTGTTATTCATGCCAAGGATTATGGTTCAAGCTAACGCCCAGACGGTTTCCCTTCCGGCCGATAGTTACGTGGCCTTGGGCCTGGCCACCTGCTACCGCCAGCAAGATGGTGAGACGGAAGAAATCCAGGTATTCGAGCCAGTGCCTTCCGCTTACTTGGAGGCGGTATTTAAAGGGGTGGCCACCTCTTACAGCGCTATTTGTGGCACTACTTTAGGCCAAGCTTTAGCCTTAGATGTGTCTGGGTTCTCGACCGACAAAGTGGCTGTGGCTCAACCCTGTCTAGATTTTGAAGAACGGCTTTTGGCGGCGGCCCGCACCTACCAAACCCGCCCCCAGGCCATCAATTTATTACCCCTTGGTACCCTGCGGGATGATATTAACTTCTCAGTGGAAAAGAAGCGGGTGTTGAATGGTCAGCGTAAGGTGTCGCTAGCTGACAACGTTAAGCAGCACAAATATACCCATGAAGTGCTCTAAGTCGGTATGATTGAACGCTGACAGGGGGGGCAAATACCATGGATGAGCAACTGACAATCCAGCAGGTGATAGCCTGACTTATCTGCCGTCTTTGCCCCCACCTTCAGCACCGAGTCATTTTTGAATTCGATGGTTTTATTGCACCGCACACAGATCAGGTGATGGTGATGGTGAGGGGCGGGTTGGTTAATTTCGTAACGTTTTTGCCCCTCAGCTAACTCCAGTTCCCTCAGAATTCCCATGCGAGCCATTAGCTTTAAGTTGCGATAAATCGTGGATAGGCTAATGGGTTCCCCTTCTTTGTCAAGCAAGTCACAGAGATCTTCAGCACTCAGGTGAGTGCCTTCGGGTAAGTTCTGAAAGGTTTTGAGCATGGTTTCCCGTTGGGGAGTCATGCGCCAGCCTCGCTCATTGAGCTCTGCCTTTAGAGCTGTTGGAGTATATGCTGCCATAGCTCAAATCCTCCCAAGGAATTTCAATAATCTACCCTTGTTGAGAATAGTAGCGAATTTTGATGGCTGTTTGCAATAGATTTTTCTTATTGAGAATAAGTCCGAAGACGGGCGGCGGCAAAGTCAGCAGAAAGATCTTGTACGGCGGTAATTAAGGCCAGGGCCGCTAGGGGGGCCGTAACAGCTCTCAGGATGCGTGGCCCCAAGGATACGGGCTGTAGCCCTGCGGCGATCGCGGTGTCAATTTCAGCGGCTGTCCACCCCCCTTCGGGACCAATAGCCAGGGTTATGGGTAGGGGCTTATGGCAGTTTTGCAGGGCGGTTAGTAGGTGGGGCTCACCGCAGCGGGCCACACACAGCCAGCGGTACCCTTCCCCGGGCTGGTGTAGGTAGTCGGCCCAGGGTAGGGGAGGCAAAACCTGAGGCAATTGCAGTCGTTCAGATTGTTCCGTGGCCTCGGCGGCAATGCGTCGCCAGCGATCTAGCTTTTTGGGGTTGGGATGATGTAGGGTGCGATCGCTAATCACCGGTTGAATTGTTGTTACCCCGAGTTCCGTCGCCTGGCGCACCACCTGGTCAAAGCCATTGCCCTTAGGTAGGGCCATTACCAGGGTAATGGGGGCGGTTGATGGCTGTAGGGGGGGCTGGGTGTTAACGATGGCGGCGGTATCAGGGGTGGTGGTAAGTTGAGCCACCCACTGCTGTCCCTGGCCATCTAGAGCAATAAAGCGATCCCCAGTGACTAGCCGCAGCACCCGGTGAAGATAGTGCTGCTGGTCTTGGGTGAGGGCAATCTGATCGGGAGTAACCTGATCAGGGGCAACAATCACACGGGGTAGAGCCACGGGTAAGTCCTAAAATCTAAGATGCCATAGTAATGGCCCCCAACCCATCGATTGAGAGCCATTGCTACGATATAACGTGTTCTGTATAGTACCGTCTACATAAGAACCCTACGGTTCAAGCCAACTATAAATTAAGTTTCGTAAGGAAACAACCAAAAAACATGAAGTTTTCTTGTGATTGTCCCTTTCCCTACGAATTGTTGACAAACGTTTTCAGCTAGAAGGTTGGTGCAGGCTCTAAGGCGACTTTTGGATGAAAAAATACCTCCGTAGGCTGGGCACGCAAGCTTTGCCCAGCGACCGATAGCCCAGCTGGGCACGGGCAAGACCCTTTGCCCAGCCTACGTTAAGGGAAAATCTTTCCTGTAGATCACCAAAGGTTCTGCCTGATTGATTTTCCTGGTGCTAGCGACTTAGTACCCCGGGGGATTGTTGGATCGGCACAACATCTAGCACATCCAACTGGGCGCAATATTTGAGGTCGGCTTCGTTATCTAGGCGCAGTAGTCGTTGCCCATGGCTGGCGTAGTGCATCAAATCTAGCAGTTGGTCCTGCCATTGCAGATATAGACTCACAGATGCGATCGCCGCGTCATTACCGGCTAGGTCTTTAAACGTTTGGCCTGTGGCGGCAATCACCCCGTGGATAATCGCTCCAGCACACACTGTATCTTCTAACGAATAGGTGCCCTCCCAGCCGGAACCCACCAGCCAAACCGTGGCGGGTTGATGGTGGAGCAGAAAGTCGACCACTGCCTGGCGGGTGGTCAGGGCCGCTGTAATCACCATCGGCGCATGTTCGATCTGCTTTAAACAGCGGGTACCGTTGGTGGTGCTCATAAACAACCGCTTTCCCTGGGAGCGCTCCGCAGAGTGATCGAGCGGAGAATTGCCCAAGTCGCACCCATCCACTTTGGCACCACCCCGCTCCCCCGCTAGCAGGCGCTTATCCGCAGGCCAACTGGCACCAGTAGACAGCAGGTCGTCAATATTACTAAACACTTGGATGGCTTCAGCCCCAGCCTCAAGGGCTGCCGCCATGGTGGAGGTGGCCCGTAGCACATCAATCGCCACGGCGCAAGCTGGGCTGCCATCGCCGGGCACTTCTTCGGGAGTGTGGTACAGAAATAATTTCACAGCTGGAGAGTCTCAACCTAGTACGGATCACCAATGTTTCATTCTATGCGGGGAGCCGTACCCTTTTTACCAAAAAAAGGAGCACCCAAGGGGTACTCCTCGACAGGTGATTCTGCGTTAAGCAAACGGACGACTTAGGGCAGCCACTCTAGCACCGCATCTTCTTTGGTGTTGGTGCGGCGGGAGAGGGTCTGCCGATCAAAGGTCATATGGATGGATCGGGTCTGCTCACCATCGGCGGCGACGGCCATAATCGGGTAGTCGATATTGCCATCTTGGAAGGACATCTGGAAGCGGAAGGTGCCATCGGAGTTGAGTTTGATCGGCTTGCCGCCGATGGTAACGGTGGCGTCGGGTTCGGTGGCACCGTAGACAATCAACTCAGCGTCAGCCACTAGCCAGAATTGGCGAGGGCGAATCGGTGGGGCCGAGGCCGAAAAGCCAACCCCAGACATGGTCAACCCAGACATGTTGGGCACCATACCGGGCACAGCCCCAGGCACAGCCCACAGCCCAGCCCCGGAGGGGAAGACATAGGAACTAACCGGTGCCGCTGGCAAAGCATAGGAACTGATCACTGAGCCGGGCACATGCTGCATTGAGCCAAACAGAGATCCGGCTACCCGCTGGGCTTCGGCCCCCTGGGTCATGGCAAAGATGTTGTCGTAGATCGGGCTGCCATGGTCGCTGAGGCGCTGACTGGGATGCTTCAGGGACATCAGCGTCTTACCGCGCAGGTCAGCCTGCCAGTCAACGGTCATGAAGTGGTCTTCGACCCATTCGGAGGGGTACACCGGGGGAATGTGAACCGGCAGGGAACGGGCGAGGACCAGCCAGCGGCCATCGTTAGTGATATAGCCAATTTCAGCCACGTAGTCGCGATCGCTGACTGGAATTGGCAGATACCACTCCCGTGCCATTTCATCACATTCATACTGCTGCAAACTATGGGGCGCTTGGTAAGTGAGGTCAATATCGGTGACATCGTAGAACCGCAGGGCCAGCTTGGCGCCCCCCTGCCGCCGCAACACCTCCTTATGGTCTTGGGGCACATCCCAGTAGGCATAGGCCCACTGAGGATCACGGGGCATCAACACAATCCGACTTTCGCCATAGCCACCGGGTAAATCCGCCAGGCCATCATCCACGCTAGCCAGGGTATTTGTTGGGGCTGGCGCCATAGCCGGGGCGGCGGCTGGGGTGGTGGCGGCTTGGGGTGGGGCCGCAGCGGGGGGCACCTGCTCCTGAACCCGCTTCGCGTCCACGGCCTGAATAGCCGCGATCAATTCAGTCTTACGCATGCGGCTGTAGCGAGAGACCTCATAGTCGCTGGCAACCTTACGGAGTTGCCGCAGTGTCATTTCTTCAAGGGGGGGACGAGGCTGAGACATAGACACGCTTCTCCTATGGGAACTGAACAACTTGGAACTAAACGCTGAGCCCTAGGGTGACCTCTAGAAAACGTTCTCCCCAGTAGTGGGCAGTGCCCACCCTACGGCTAAAGAGTTGGAAGTCAAACAGATGGGAACCCAACAACTGACCTGTGGACAAGCTGCAAACTGGAGCAATGAGACCAATGGGATCCAAAAGTCCTCTGCAATCACCTAAGATGGATGCCCCGAGCCAAGGCGGGGATCAATCTTTGCCAGGTACTATGACAAAAAAGAAAGCTGGGATCAACCCTCTATCAAGGCTTTTCTGGTGATTGCAGCGAGGATTAAGGGGTTCGGGGATCAAAATGTCAAAATATCATGACATTTTGATCCCCGTGAGTGTATTTACGTCATGAATTAAAAACATTTTGATCTCGGCGGGGTGTGTGCGACATCTTTGTTAAAGTCTGGAAGGATATCCAGCCTACGCATTCCTTGAGGATTTGATGATCGATGCCGTCCAACTCGATTAGCTCTGCGGATAACCGCTCGACTTCATCAGTGACCTCCGGGCGAGGCAGCCGTCTGATTAGCCGGATCCTGTCTCCGGCGATTCGCCTTTGGTTGCAGACCCAGCTGGACCATATTGAAGGGCTTGATTTTCGGGTTAACGGTAGCGATCGCCAGATTTTGTCGGGTCATGTGCCCCAGGTGACGGCGTCAGCCCAGCAGGCGATTTATCGGGGGTTGCACGTCAGCCAGGTGACTGTAGCGGCCACCGATATCTATGTCAATTTGGGGCAGATAGTGCGAGGCAAGCCCCTGAAATTATTGCGGTCATTCCCGGTGAGTGGGCAGATAGCGGTGCAAGCGGCCGATTTACAAGCGTCCTTAGGCTCGGCGTTGCTGGGCGATGGGCTGCAAGACCTGCTGCAACGGCTGTGGCACAGTCGCCCTGAGTTAAATCAGTGGTCGACTGTGGCATCGACTACTCGAGAATCGACCCCCAGCATTCGGGAGATACAGTTGGGGGCTGATCAGTGCACCCTGGTCTGGGCCGTGGCGGCTGATCAGTTTCTGGCCATGGAAGCCCGCTTAACCCTGGTGGATGGGCGCTGGCTATGTTTGCAACAACCAACCCTGACCCTGCAGCCACCTGACCCCTGTTCTGGGGCAGCGAACCCCATAGTTGTAGACGATGTGAGGTTTGATCTAGGCCCTGAAACCGATATTCAAACCCTGACAGTGACCCCCGCCGCCATTACCCTAGAGGGCACGGTCCAGGTGATCGCCGCCACCTAAGGCAACGGCTGGACAATAGGCTTTCCAATGGCAGGCGCAGCCCACCCTACAGTAGCCCTGCTCCCTGATGCCAATGCTGATTCTGCTCACAACAATTCTCATTTTGGGTCGCTGTCGTTCGGCCTGAGCTTGTCGTCAGCGGTCAGTACACTGGGGGTGTCTGCGTTCTTCTGTCTTCTCTTTTCGTTCTTTAGCTAATGTCTGCCCCAGCACCCATTCCTGACACCACCCTGGTTTTAGCCATGAGCTTGGATGGCAAAATTGCCGATGTCCAGCGGGGGGCGGCTCGGTTTTCGTCGTCGGCAGATTTGGCCCATTTAGAACAGCGGGTGGCGGCGGTGGACGGGGTCTTGTTTGGGGGGGGTACCCTGCGGGCCTATGGCACCGCCTTGTCCGTGCGTCACCCGCACCTATTGGCTCAGCGACAACAAGGGGGAAAGCCGCCTCAGCCCTTACAAATGGTTTGGTCCCCCTCGGGTCAGTTGGACCCCCAAGCTCAGTTTTTTCGGCAACCTATCCCCCGGGGGTTGATCACCACGGCTATGGGGGCCCGCAACTGGGATTCAGAGCAGTTTCAGCGCATTTGGGTGATGCCAGAATCGCGCACTCACCCCTGGGATTGGCCTTGGCTGCTAGCTCAGCTGCAACAGGAGGGAATACACACCCTGGCGCTGCTGGGCGGGGGCACCCTGACGGCAGAATTGCTGCGCTGCCGCTGTGTGCATGAAATTTACCTCACCCTTTGTCCGTTGCTGTTGGGGGGAGTCACCGCCCCTACCCCGGTGGATGGACCTGGGTTTTTAGCGGCTGTGGCCCCTCGGTTGAAACTGTTGTCCCATCGAACAGTGGAGGACGAAGTGTTTTTACACTATCGGGTTTTGCCACCTGACGGTTAAAGGCTGAGCTGCAGGCAGGGATAAATTCCTTTACCCTAGTCAATAATCCTTGTTCCTTACTGGCTGATGATCTATGGGCTATCCGTCTGTGCCGCCGCTGACTGCCACCTGGATTCGCCACATTGAGGAGGTACCAGAGGCTCTGTGGGATGAGTTGGCTCAGCCCCTGGTGACGCCGTTTTTGGAATGGCATTGGCTGCACAATATGGAGCGCTCTGGCAGCGTCGGGGCGAATGCGGGCTGGCTGCCCTGCCACCTGACCCTGTGGCGGGGTAAGACCTTGATAGGGGCAGCCCCCCTGTACCTGAAGGGCCACAGCTATGGTGAGTTTGTGTTTGACCATCAGTGGGCTGACCTGGCGGAGCGGTTGGGGGTGCAGTACTACCCGAAGTTGTTGGGCATGTCCCCCTTTACCCCAGCGGAGGGCTATCGTTTTTTAATTGCCCCAGGGGAAGATGAAGCGGCTGTGACCCTGGCCATGGTAGAAGCGATTGATGGATTTTGCGATCGCAACAATATTTCGGGCTGTCATTTTCTCTACGTCGATCCCCAATGGCGGGCGACCATGACCCAGTTGGGCTTTTCCCAGTGGTTGCACCACAGCTACGTGTGGCAAAACCACAACTTTGACGACTTCGATGATTACCTGAGTCAATTCAATGCCAACCAGCGACGCAATATCAAGCGGGAACGTAAGGCGATGGCTACGGCGGGTCTGCGGCTAGAGGCGGTGACTGGCGACGCCATCAGTAAGCCCCTGTGCAACCTGATGTACGACTTTTATGGCGACACTTGCGACAAATTTGGCTGGTGGGGCAGTAAGTACCTCAGCCGCAAGTTTTTTCAGCTGCTGCACCATAACTATCGCCATCGTATGGTGTTTTTCGCCGCCTATGACGACGACGATCGCGATCCGATTGGTATGTCATTTTGCCTGACTAAGGGTGATCGCCTCTATGGTCGCTACTGGGGTTCTAGGGTGGAGGTGAACAACTTGCACTTCAATGCCTGCTACTATGCGCCGATCGAGTGGGCGATCGCCAATGGCATTGATCTATTTGACCCCGGGGCTGGGGGGCGGCACAAAAAGCGACGAGGCTTTCCAGCCCTGGGCAACTATAGTTTGCACCGATTCTACCAGCCCCGCTTACAAACCCTGCTGACTCGCTATATTGCTGAAGTCAATCAGCTAGAGCAAACAGAAATCGACGCCATTAATGCCGAGCTGCCTTTGAAACGGCCTTAGGGAGCAAGTGCGATACCGTGCGATACCATAGAAGGCCACGCCCTATGGTTTGTAGTGCACCTTCTAAGCCCCACTTTTGTGATGACGATACCGCCTACCCCTCAACCCTTAGACAACGTCCAACGTCAGGCGTTAGACGATCAGCTGTCTAAGCGATTTA
Organism: Nodosilinea sp. P-1105; assembly: GCF_012911975.1. Lineage (GTDB taxonomy): Bacteria > Cyanobacteriota > Cyanobacteriia > Phormidesmidales > Phormidesmidaceae > Nodosilinea. Next base: position 41,979 of record NZ_SMDQ01000027.1, read on the forward strand.
TCGCCCTGGACCCAGGGGGATACTTTTTAATTTATGTCGATAACACCCAGGGCTTAATCTACGCCCAACACTTTGCCAACACGATTAACGAAAAAGGCCTCGCCTGCGACCCAGTCACCGGCAAACCCTTGCCCGTGCGAGGCCCTGTAGAACGAGTACCCACCCACACCTACAGCGGCCGCACGGCCAAAGAACTGTGTATCGCCATTTTCGAAGATGCTGGCACCCCCTGCCCGATTAGCTACCTCGATCATGCCGCCTATCTAGGGCGGGAGTTTATGCGAGCAGAGGCTGCTCTCAACACCAACGCCCCCTACATTCAGGACTAATGGACACGGGCCGCGAGTAACTGCTCTTCTAGGGCGGCAATACGGTGGTAAGCGGCTGTGAGCTGGGCCGTCAGGCGCTGAATCTGCACATCCTGAGAAATGTTGGCCTCATTATTCTGCCGTTCTAGATCTAGGTAGCTGCTATCCACCAGAATATCTTTGTGCTCACAGACGGTGTCTAGCAGACTGGGATTGGATTTTGGAGTGTATCGGTTGACTGGCTGCCCCACCTTAAAGTTACTGATATCGCTAGATGATGGATAGCCTGAAGCTAAAACAGTGGAGACCTGACTGTTAATTTGATCAATCATCTGGTGCAGCGCGTCAACTTTAGTAGTCAAAACCACGACTTGCTCTTGAATGGAGTCCATATGACGCCTGTTTTTAGTTTTCGCTACTTATCCTAGACTCAACTCAATCAATCTTCCTGCGTCTCCTGAATCATTTAAACTTTGTTTGCCCAGCGGTGTTGTTGTTTTCAATCGCGAGGGTGGCGTATCCCTCTATTTTATTCGGATGGCGTGACTAGGCCTACAGGTTTCCCTGGCACAGCCCCTTGGCCCCAATGACATACACAAAGTTCATGATTTAAGGATTTAGCCACCGGTCATGTAATGAATTCACGAATCTAGCCGGAACTCGGAATCCTTTTGATTGGCAAGCCCATCAAAGCTTCTGGGTGTGCATTCTACGTTTCGGTAGCTAAATCCTATGACTGTTGCCAAAGCTATATTTATCTCCTACCGTCGCTGCGATAGCATCGACATCGTAGGGCGAATTTATGACCGACTAGTGGCGTATTTTGGCGCCAACAGCGTATTTAAAGATGTTGATTCCATTCCCTTTGGGGTAAATTTTCGCCAGCATTTAGAGCGGGAAGTTAGCCATTGCCCGGTCTTGCTGGCGGTGATTGGTCCTGAGTGGTTAACCATTACCGACAAACAAGGGCAGCGGCGTCTTGACGATCCAGCTGATTGGGTACGGGTCGAAATTGAAGCCGCCCTGAAACGAGACAGTCTGGTGATTCCGGTGTTAGTAGGCGGGGCATCGATACCCAAGGATACCGATCTGCCGGACAGTTTACGAGGTCTGGTCTATCGTCAAAGCGCTCTGGTACGCCATGACCCCGATTTTCATCGGGACCTGGATCGCTTAATTCAACGTTTGGAAGAGGTGTTTAGTCGGTTAACGCCTCCGGCTGGGGCACCGTCGTCTCCCTATGGGGCGTTGATTGATGACTTGGCGGCGGCTTTGACCGCGGCCAAGTCCCCTCAAGAGCCGACCCCTCGGCCTCTAACCCGGCGGCGGTGGTTACGGCTGATGGGGCTGGGGCTGATGGGGGGAAGTTCAACGCTGGCCGTGCGTCATTGGAGACAGTCACTCCAGGAGCTTACACCTAACCGGATTGCGGCCCCACTGCCGTCCCTGGCGACGCTGCCCGATCGACTGCAGCGGGCTTGGACGGCTGCCACTGACCTGTCTAGCGATCGCACCGATGCCTATGAATTTGTCTCGGTGACGGTGGACGAGTTTGGACGGCAACGCCATCAGGCCCAAGTCGCCACTCAGGCTTACACAGAGATTTCCTTAGAAACGCCAACTGGCACTGTCCTGTTGCCATTAGTGGCGATCGCGGGGGGACAGTTTTTGCAAGGAGCCCCAGCTGCTGAACCCGGTCATGCCGCCGCTGACCTGCAGCCAACCATTGCCACGGTAGACTCCTTTTGGATGAGCATTTACCCCATCACCCAAGCCCAGTGGCGAGCGGTGGCCCAGCTGCCAGAAGTGAACCGCCCACTGGCGACGAACCCGGCCCACTTTAAAGGCGACGACGATCGCCCGGTAGAGCAAGTGACCTGGATGGAGGCCGTAGAATTTTGCGATCGCCTCAGTCGATTAGCCCAACCAGGGCTATCCCCCTTTCGCTTACCCACCGAAGCCGAGTGGGAATATGCCTGTCGGGCCAAAACCACGACCCCCTTTCATACCGGCGAAACCTTGACCACAGCCTTAGCCAACTATGACGGCACTTATCCCTACCGCCAAGAGCCCGTGGGGACGTTGCGCGGCACCACCACCGCCGTAGGCAGCCTGGGCCATGCCAACGCCTTTGGCCTCTACGACATGCACGGTAATGTGCTGGAGTGGTGTGCGGATGCTTGGACGCAGCAGGTCCCTGAAGCTATCGATGAAGACATAGAGACCGACAGTCAAGCCGATGAGCCCCCAACCACCGAGTTAATTCAAGCCGATCCATCCCACACCCCCCGGCCCCATGTCGAACCGCCAGTACGGGCGATTCGCGGTGGGTCCTGGCAAAGTCGCCCTCACCACTGTCGGTCCGCTTACCGCACGGGCTTGACCGCCCACAGCCGCCAGCGGGATGTGGGCTTTCGGATTGTGCGATCGCTGCTTCTGGAAAATCAGGCTGATTCAGGTCCCGGGACGAGCTGACGACGTTAGAATCGAAGTGAACCAAATCCAAGTCCAGACCTCAGGTTTTGCCTGTGAGAAAACGCCAGATCCCGAGCTGAACTTGGTCTAAACCAAATCCAAGTCCAGACCTCAGGTTTTGCCTGTGAGAAAACGCCAGATCCCGAGCTGAACTTGGTATATTACGGCTTAGCACCTCAATGCCGATGTGATGCCAACCTCATAAATCCTATGCCCACAGTCACTAATTCTCCCTATACTGAAGCGCAAATTAAAGTTTGGCTGCGGGGGCTGTTAACCATCGCCTGGGCCGACGGTGATTTTGATCAAGATGAACAAGCCTTGATTGCCGACATGACCCAGGAAGAGTTGGCCCCTTGCATTGACTTTGACCACTTTGACCCAGTCACCCCAGAGGAACTGGGCACAACCCTAGGGGATGATCCCCAGGTGGCCGAAAACTTTCTGCGAATGGCGGTGATGGTTGCCCTGGCCGATGGGGTCTACTCTGTTGAAGAGGATGAGCAACTACAAGCCTTCTGTCAGGTGCTGAACTTAGAGGACAACATCCTGACATCGGTGCGATCGACCCTCTATAGCCTTAGCCCTGACAATGCTGAGGTGGCTGAAGGGCTGCGCCCTCCTGCCGACAGTGGTAAAATCGACCCGCTCAAACCGGCCCGAGAATGGCTAGACCAGCTAGAAGTACATGATCCCCGCCTGGCTAGGTTTGTGTGCAAACTGATTCCTTCCCAATGCCCGTTTGAGCGGGATGTGGTGCTGTTTAACAAAAAGCTGGTGCACATTCCCCCCATGTGCAAGCTCAATCCCCTCTATGAGCAGTTAGTGGGCCTACGATTTCGGGCTTTATCCTATCTGGCGGATGACTGTGGCGAAGATGTCACGCCCCTGCTTTAAGCTGACTTGGTGTGTGCTATGACATTCAAGCAATTTATCCTATTGGGTTTGCCGGGAGTGGAGGTGCAGGAGCAAGGGCATACCCTAGCTGAGCACTGGCATATTCCCCATATTTCTATGGGCCAGCTGGTGGGTAAGGCTACCGAGCAACCATCTGCCCTTGGCCTTGAGATCCGCCCTTATGTCGACGCGGATGCCCTGATCCCTGACGCCCTGGCCATGACGCTACTTCGCCGCCGACTAGAGCAACCCGATGCCATGTTGCAGGGGTGGGTGCTGGATGGGTTCCCGCGCACTCTGGCCCAGGCGCAAGGGCTGGGCGACTGGCTGACAGCGGTGGGACAACCAGCCCCTACCGTGGTTTACCTGAAGGCAATTCCTGAGTTGTTGCTAAATCGGCTGTGGAATCAGGGCGGGCAGCAACAGCCTATCCCGCTACTTCGCCGCCAGTTGGACGATCATGGGGCGGCGTTAGCCCCCCTTCTAGACTACTACCAGCAGCAGGGACAACTCGAAACCGTTAACGGTAGCCTATCAGCTGCCGAGGTGGCCCGGGATCTGGCCCAGGTGGGCAACGACCCACCAACGGCAATCCGTTGGGTGCAAGATGAAGCTGAGCTGGATGAACTACTGGCGAAAGGCTCTGTACTGGTGGTCGACTGTATGGCATCCTGGTGCGGCGCTTGCAAGCAAGTGATGCCATTGATCAATCGGTTAGCGGAAACCTATGGCCATCAGGTCAAGGTGATGACCATGGACTTTGATGCCAATCGGCAGATTTCTAAGCGATTCGGCCTCCAAGGCATTCCGGCGGTGATGTTCTTTAAAGACGGCGACTTACAGGAGACCCTGACAGGGGTGAAGTCTTACCAAGACTACGAGGTCACCCTGACCTGTTTATTGGACTAGTGCATCGGTACAGTATGTCAAGATCCCAGGGGTCTTGGGCTGACTAGCTAGGAACTTTGGGGTATCTGAGGGCAGAACCCTGGGATCTGTACCGGCGTTCTAGGGATTTACGGTAGCCAAAAAGCCGGGGAGCGCAACTCTGCACTCCCCGGCTGATGGACTATGAACCTTGGGGTATCCCACGGCGTAACCCTAGGATCGGTTGGGAACTGTACCGGCGCCCTAAGCCGCTTGGGCTTGGGGTTGGCTCAGTAGGTTCTGAATCGCGGCTTTTTCCAGCAGACCCACCAGCGAACCATCTGGTCGCACCACCGCCAGGGCTTGTAGTTTCTCAGTTTCCAGAGTTTGAATCACCTCTAGTAGGGGCTGATCTTGCTTCACGGTGGTGGGGGCCGCAGAGTCCATAATCGTGTCAACGGACATGGTCGACCAATTCTCTCGGGGCACCTGCTTTAGGGCGTCGATTAAGACTGTCCCAACCAGTTCCTCAGCCTCATTCACCACTAAAAACTTGCGCCAGGGGGTAGTGCCCGACAACAGGGCTGTATCGGCAAACTCGCGCAGGGACATGGCCGTCGTCACCACCGGACTATTGGCAACCACAGCATCTTCAGCGGTGAAACCGGTTAGTCGACCTTGAACTTCACCAAACTGAGCGCTACGGTTCGCATTTTGCAGCAGGAATAGACCAATCAGCAGGGTCCAGATATTGCCCACAGGGCTAAGGCCAAGGATGGAACCAACGCCAGTGATAATTGCAGCCCAGCCAATCAGTTGACCCACTCGGCTAGCAAACACCAAACCTTTGTAGGGTTTGCCAGTAATTTGCCACACCAAAGCCTTGAGCACATTACCACCATCCAGGGGTAGCCCAGGAATCAGGTTAAACACTCCCAGGGCCAGGTTGATGTAGGCCAGTAAAGCCGTCACGGCTGCGATTGGGCCGGTGAGAGGCAATAGTTGCGATGCACTAAAGAATAGACCAAACAGGGCAAAGCTGACTAAGGGACCAGCAATGGCCACCCAAAATGCCCCTTTGGGCGTATCAGATTCTTTCTCTAGGGCGGCTAAGCCACCAAATAAAAACAGGGTGATGGAGTTTACACCGATGCCCTGGCGTTTGGCGGCAAAGCTATGACCCAGTTCGTGGGCCAGTACCGAAGCGAACAGCATCAGTGCGGCCCCAAGTCCTAGCAGCCAGGGCAGACTGCCTCCCAGCTGGGGAAAGGCTTGGGCCAGGCCACCACCATAGTCCCAGGTGATCAAGGCCAGCACTAAAAACCAAGACACATTCACAAAGAATGGAATGCCAAATAAATTTCCTACCCGTAAGTTGCCGTTCATGGGGCACCTCGCTATCGAACACTGGGATGGGCAAGCCTGTAGCGCTGGCCATCCGCATTAACTAGATTGTAACGAAGTGTTAAAAGGTTCCTCATCCACTGAAGGGGGGAACATCCGAAGAGGCCGGGGGGGATTACCGTGCCTCTGGGGGGTCAACCCCAACCAATGATCTATCGAGCTAAAGGTGAGGGGCTGACAGGGTTTTCGATTCACGGTCTACGGTTCGCGGTTCACGGTTCGCCTTAAACCTCATACCGTAAACCCGCTACTGTCATATTGATAGAGCATTAAAATTCCTCTTTCAGCGGCTGTCAAGACCTCTGGACTGGTAACACAGGAGGGAAGCGACTTGATGTCAAGACTGCGCTTCTGAAGAAAAGATTAAATTCTGGAGATATGATGCCAAGGTAACCACCAGCAAAAAAATAATCCTTCACAATAGGAATCGACATCCTCAATATGGAGCGATGCCGATGCCCAAACCCCACTACGGTACTAACGGTAAGCTGCCCCATTGTCCAGTTCATCTGGTTCTGTCGTACATCGGCGGCAAATGGGCAATTTTAATTTTGCGAGAACTGTTTCAAGGGAACCGCCGCACCAATGAGTTTTTGGCAGCCTTACCAGGCATCAGCACAAAAACTCTGACGGCTCGCTTGCGAGAGTTGGAAAGCTATGGCTTGGTCAAGCGCACGGTATTCCCTGAGGTACCGCCTCGGGTGGAGTACTCTCTCACACCGAAAGGGCGAGAGGTGCAGCCGATTATGACCGCCCTAAATCAGGTGGGTACCCAGTGGTTAGTGCAGAGACCTGCGGGCAGTCCAGCCTCTATGCCGCGCTACTAGTCATTGGTCCAAGTTTCGTGGGTCAGTAAGTCAGCGATGCGATCGCGCAGCAGATAGTCATGTTCTTCCAGTTCGGCCTCAATCAGGGGCCATTCCCGGGCAGCAATATAGCGGCACAGGGTAAAAATAGGCTGTTGGCGGCTGACCAACCCACTGTCAACCAACTGCTTAGCTTCATCACAAAGCATTTGTAGGGTGTAGTGCAGGGTAGATGTCTGGGTTGTGGGAAGGGTAGTCGTCATAACGATTCGCTCTCCAATCCAAAACGATAGGGGCAGGGGCTGACTGAACTCGTCAAGCTTGGGACACTGGTCTGACCAGCCGCCTGCTAGAACAAAGTAAGAATAATTGCTTAGTCCTCCACCTTTATACTGAGCCTCCCTTTCTCCTGGAGCCAGCAATTGATGTGTATCCTTACCTTTGTTTACAGATCGCAATATTGGTAGTCTACACTACCGTTTTTTAACATGCCTCTTACTCTAGGTACACCCTAGGGCTTGCATGGCTTGGTGAGTGGTCAGAAAAATGCGATCGCGTCCCCCTAGGTGGTCAACAAAGCCTGCCCGCTGCAATTGATCCATCACTGGCCCTTTCACCTCACTCAGGTAGGTGGTCACCCCTGCCTCTGCTAACCCCTCAATTAACCGTTCCAGGGTCTCCAGGGCGCTACCGTCAATGTGGTTGATAGCGCTACAGATAATCAGCAGCGTTTTAGCCTTAGGGTGCTGGGCCACAACCCCCAGGAGATAATCTTCCAGATATTTAGTGTTAGCGAAGTAGAGACTTTCATCAATACGAATGGCCAGTACCCCCTCACAGGTCTGGACCGGGTGGCGCTGAATGTTACGGAAGTGCTCGGTGCCGCTGATACGGCCCACCTCGGCAATGTGGGGATGACTGGTGCGCCACAGGTAAAAGGCGATCGAGGTCACCAACCCCACCACAATTCCCGCTTCAATCCCAATGCCTAACACGGCCAAAAATGTGATCACCACGGTCACCCCATCCCAGCGCGACACCTGCCACAGATGGCGCACACTCTTGATATCCAGTAAATTCATTACCGCCACCAGAATGACCGCCGCTAAGGTGGCCAGTGGCAGATGGTACAGCAGGGGAGTAAAAAACAGCACCACCAGGGCAATTAATCCAGCCGTAATGATCGAAGCCAAGCCGGTGTTGGCCCCGGCGCTAAAGTTCACCATGGAGCGGCTGACACCCCCTGTGACCGGATAGCCCGCCGTAAAGGCGGCCCCCAGATTGGCCACCCCCAAGGCCACCAATTCCTGGTTGGGGTTAATCCGCTGCCGACGCTTACTGGCCAGCCCCTTGGCCACGGCAATACTCTCCATAAAGCCGACAAAGCTAATGGCCAGGGCCGTCGGCAACAGGGCCTGCCACAGCCCTAAGTCAAAAGATGGCCAAGATAGGGAGGGGAGGCCCTGGGGAATGTCTGCCACAATAGCCACCCCATAGCGCTGGTCTAGCCCCAGCAGCCACACCACCCCAATACTGCCGCCCACCACCACTAATGGGCCACTACGGGTAATCGGCGTGACCCAGGCGGGGGACACCCCCCAGCGGTTAAGCCAGGGAGGCAACCCACGACTAAAAAACAGTAGCAGGCCGGCACTGGCTACCCCCAACAGCAGGGTGATACCGTTAGTTTGATGCGCGGATTGCACCAAATAGTGCAGGGTTTCAGCAAAGCCTTCTGCCGGAGGTAGGCTCACCCCCATCACATGTTTGAGCTGACTGGCCCCAATAATTAGGGCAGCGGCGTTGGTAAAGCCGACAATCACCGCATGGCTCAAGAAGTTAACTAAAAACCCCAGGCGCACCACTCCCATCAGGGTTTGGATCAGGCCAATCATCAGGGCCAAGGCTAAGGCTGCGGCAATATAGTCATGGCTACCCTGGGCAGCTAGGGGGCCTAAGCCAGTGGCCACCAACAGCGACACCATGGCGACCGGCCCGACGGCCAAGGCCCGACTGGTACCCAGGGCGGCGTACAGCACCAAGGGCAGAATACTGGCATAAAGGCCCACCTGGGGCGGCAATCCAGCCAGCATCGCATAGGCCATCCCCTGGGGAATCAACACCACCGCCACGATCATACCCGCCATCATATCCCCAGGCAGATCCTTAGCCTGGTAGTTAAGTCCCCAATCTAAGATCGGTAGCACTCGACGCAGGGACGCCCCAAAACCAGACGACTTAGGCAACGATGAGGAATCAGGCATGGTATTGCGCTAGACCAACTAACCCACAGGCGGTTGTGCTCCTCCACAATACCCCGATAGACGTCTATCTGATTAATTAACTATTTAGTAGTATGACCAGTAGTCTCTACATGGGCTTGGCAAACACCTGCACCCAATACAGGCGTCCCCCGGCTTCCGCCCGTCCCAACCCCAGTTCGGTAAAGGTAGGGTTTAATAGGTTTTGACGGTGACCGGGGCTATTTAGCCAACTTTCCATCACGGCAGCGGCCGTGGGCTGCCCCATGGCCACATTCTCGCCAATGGCCCGCCAGCGATAGCCAGTGGCGTCAATCCGCGATCGCATCGTTGAACCATCCGACCCTGTGTGGCTGAGCCGCCCTGTGCTGGCCATATCCTGGGCATGGCCCTGGGCCGCAGTGGTCAACTGGGGATTCAGTCTGAGGGGATTCACCCCCGCTTGTTGGCGTTCCTGGTTCACTCGGGTCAGCAGTTCGGCAACGGCTGGGTCCTCCGCTTGGCTCAGGTGCTGCGCCGGGACTACTTCTAACGCCGGACTCAACCTCTGGCTAGCGGCGATCGCCCCCAGGTCCACCCCAGCGTTCCACAGCCCGCCTGCAAATAGGGCCAAACTAACCCCCCCTAACCCGAACGATTTAAATAAGTTGCCAGCCATCCCATACCTCACCATAGGTAACCCTAGGGTTGACGTCCCCTAGGCTACGACAGTTCCACTCGGTTGAGGGGGGCTATCACGGGGCGTGGCCGTGGATACTGAGCCATCAGCCGCTGCACCTCCTCGGCATGGTAAGAGCTGCGAGTCAATGGAGAAGACACCACCTGCAAAAAGCCCTTGGCTTCCCCAGCCACCCGCCAGGCATCGAACTGAGCTGGGGTAATGAACTCGACCACAGGTAGGTGTTTTGAACCAGGGGAAAGGTACTGACCCAGGGTGAGAATATCGCAGTCCACAGCCCGTAAATCGTCCATCACCTGCTGCACTTCAGTATCGGTTTCCCCCAAGCCAGCCATCAACCCTGATTTGGTGTAAACCCAGGGAGCCCATTCCCGGCTGCGGCGCAGCAGTTCTAAGGAGCGATCGTACTTACCTTGGGGCCGCACCCGCCGATACAGGCGAGGCACGGTCTCTGTATTGTGATTGAGCACGTGGGGCTGGGCTGCCAAAATTGTGGCTAGGGCATCCCAATTGCCGCACAAATCAGGAATTAGCACCTCAATGGTGGTTTGGGGCGACAGGGCTTTGACCGCCTGGATACAAGCCACAAACTGACTGGCCCCGCCATCTTCCAGGTCATCGCGGTTCACAGAGGTAATTACCACATGGTTTAGCCCCATGCGCCGTACAGATTCAGCTAATCGAGCTGGTTCTGTGGGATCTAGGGTCTTGGGTTGCTTCTCAAAGTCGATGTCACAGTAGGGGCAGGCCCGGGTGCAAGCAGGCCCCATAATTAAAAAGGTTGCGGTACCGGCCTTAAAACATTCCCCAATATTGGGGCAAGAGGCCTCTTCGCAAACGGTGTTAAGACCCAAGTCTTGCAGGATCGCCTTAACGGCCCCAACCCGCTCCCATTGAGGTGCTTTAACCCTTAACCAGTCTGGTTTTACAGTCACAGATTCGTCTAAAAATGGGGTGCGCTTTAATCATAACAAGCCCTAGCCCCAGGGCTGATAAGATTTGACATTTGCCCCCTGTGCTGTCCCTCAGCGATCGCAGTATTCTTAACTTATGGAAACCCCATCTCCCCTGAATCGCTGCGCCGTTGTGCTGTGTTATGTCGCTGCTGGCTTTTTAGCAGCTGGGACTTGGCGTGACTATGTGGCCAACCCTAACCCAGTGGGACAACCGTTTCAGCGCTACTCCCTCACCCGGCTGACCACGATGCTCAGCCATGCTCCTACCACTTTAATCACAGCCAATACTCGCATTGAAATTAATCTCAGCCAGCGACAGCTTATCCTCTACCAGAACGATATGGTTCAGGCTGAATTCCCAGTAGCCATTGGCCAAGACGATTGGCAAACCCCCCTCGGCGACTTTGCGGTGCGCGATATGCGGGTAGATCCTGTCTGGCGACACCCAATCACCAAAGAAGCGGTGCAGTCAGGCCCCACCAACCCCCTCGGCTCCCGCTGGATTGGCTTTGCCACAGACGGGGACTACCACATCGGCATCCATGGCACCAACCAGGAGGACTCCATAGGCGAAGCGGTATCCCATGGCTGTGTGCGCATGTTCGACCATGACATTCAAAGCCTTTACAGCCGGGTCACGGTCGGCACCCCCATAATTGTTAAGCCTTAAGCGGTTAAGCCCTAAACTGCAATGGTCACTTCGGCTTCAGCCGGTATTGAATTGGTCGCCAAGTCAACCAACTGCCAGGGCTTACCATCTAGGGCCATTTGTTCAATTAGGCTAGCTAGTCGTAGTGCTTTCAGGGCCTGCTCACCACCAACAGAGGGCTTTTCTCCACCTCGGACACAATTAATAAAGTGTTCTAATTCCGCATGCAGGGGCTCGATATTGCTGGTGTAAACCTTTTCAATCAGACCGTCTTGACGGTAAAGCACCTGCCCGTAATCTGTGGAACAATCCGCTGTTGTTTGTCGGTGAATCAAAATTTCATTGTTGAGGAAGTCGGCGTCGGTGAGAGAATTTTTGCAGTGGGCCGTAATGCTGCGAATCTTTCGGTGGGTGACTTTACTCGAAGTCAGGGTGGCCACAATTCCGTTGCTGAACCCTAGGGTGGCGGTCACATAGTCTAGATAACCCGAGTTAGATGCCCGGCTACCATTAGCCGTCAGGGTAGACACCGAAGACCCCGCTAATTCCAGGAGCAGGTCAATGTCGTGGATCATCAGGTCCAGGACCACTGACACATCATTAGCCCGCTGGGAATAGGGGCTCATGCGGCGAGCTTCTAGGGCTAGAAGTTCCTCTGTTTTAAGGACTTTGTGCAGTTCTTGAAAGGCTGGATTAAACCGCTCGATGTGACCCACCTGCAGAATACAGTTGGTGGTGGCAGCGGCGTTTACTAACGACTCTGCCTCGGCAATGCTGGCTGCGATCGGCTTTTCAATCAGCACATGTACTCCGGCTTGCAGACAAGCCATACCCACCGCATGGTGTAGCCGGGTGGGCACCGCTACACACACCGCATCCACATGGTTCAACAGATCCTGGTAGTCTTCAAAAAAACGGACCCGATACTTACCCGCTGTATCTAGGCCACGTTCCACATTGACATCAGATATGCCAACTAACTCCACATCCTTGAATCGGCTGAGCACCCGAGTATGATGCTGGCCCATATTGCCAACACCGATGACACCTACACGGATTGGATCAGATTGATTTCGAGATGGATGCATATCTAAGGCAGATGACGATAGGGGGAGATGCACGTCTGTCCCTCCTTTGTGGGGACGAAAATACGTTAAAACGATACCGTCGCCCTAAGTAACCTAGTCAGGGTTTAATTGTGCAGCTCTTTGCACACAAAATCGGTTGGTGAACTTGGACTAGGTTGAAGAGGGATCTGAATCAAGCCCTTTAGGGCTAAATTCATCCAGATAGTATCACAATGCTTAGACCTGTAAAGAATAATTGCCTAATCTAACGATAGAACGCCTTCTATTTCCCTGAAAAGACATAGGCCTGGGGAACAACTTGAGCCGGACTTATCCGCTATGCCAACTGAGACTATTTAGCGTAGCCTTTCTGGCCTGCTAGATCTAAACCTTGGGAAGATATTGAGCTGGAACACAGTTAACAGGGTACCGGCTGGTCTTAGGTCAATTGACGAGGATGTGGCAGTTTTCCAGCTGGTTCGAGGGAACACGACGATCGCTTAAGGGGCTTTAGGCCGATCTACGGCTGGAAAGAAGATCGGAGTGTTGGGATCGACAGGATGGGTCATAGCGCTTTCGGCTAGGGGATCTAGGGGTTTGACCAAAATATCTTCCAGGCGAGGGCCGTCGGTAGACAGCACAATCCACTCTCGATTGGCGTAGATCAAGCGATCGCCATCCCGTGGAATCTTTTGCATTTGGTAGATTAAAAAGCCCCCTAAGGTCTGATAGTCTTCGTCATAGGGCAGTTCTAAACCCAATAATTCGTTGGCCTCTTCCAGGTCGGTGTAGGCTTTAATCCGATAAGACTGGTCTTCTAGCAATTGCACTGGCAAATCGTCCTGGCTGTCAGGTTCGTTGATTTCACCGATGATTTCAGTGGTTAAATCTCGCAGGGTCAATAGACCTGCGGTGCCCCCAAACTCATCCACCACCATGACCAATTCTTGCCCCGTGCGCTGCATGGTGGCCAGCAATTCGTGCAGGGGGGTGTACTCGGGTACAAACCGAGCCGGCTTGACCCAGGGCTGGATCGAGCTGTCTAGGGTGATGTCTTGTTTCGCTAGGGGCTGTAGCAGTTGCTTCACATCGACAATGCCTTGGATGTCATCCAAAGAGTCGCCGATTACCGGGTAGCGGGAATGTTCGGTCGCGGCAAACACATCCAGCAGGTCCCCAAAGGTTGCTTCGAGGGGCACCCCATGCACTTGAGTGCGGGGAATCATAATTTCCCCAGCGGTGAAGTCCCGAAATTCAAATACATTGTTCAACAGCTCTCGCTCATCTGCGTCTAAGCCGGGGGTTTCGGCGGTAGTGCTGATAATCAGCTGCAATTCTTCTGGGGTAAGCCGACTGTAGCTAAATTGGTTACTGTACTGGATATTCACCAGTCGCAGCAGCCGCCGAGTGGACTGGTTTAACACCCAAATGAACGGGTTAAATAGTTGGGCAATGGTCACACTCGCAGGTCCCAAAAAACGCGCCACCTGCTCGGGGTACAACATTGCGACAGACTTGGGGCAGAGCTCTCCTAGAACGATTTGCAAGTAGGCGATCAGCATAAAGGCCACGGGCACCGCAATGGTGTGAGCCATGGCGTGGCTTTGGGCGGCGTTGAGGGGGGTTTGGGTAATCCAAAAGGCCAGGGTGGCAGCCATGGTACTTTCGCCAATCCAGCCCAGGGCCAGGCTAGAGAGGGTAATGCCAAACTGAGTGGTAGACAGCAGTCGATCTAAACTGCGCTGGAGTTGCTGAACGGTTTTAGCCCGCAGATCACCTTCATAAACTAATTGGCTAATGCGCGATCGCCGCACCGATACCATAGAAAATTCGGCGGCCACAAAAAAAGCGTTGATGCCAATCAGCAGAAAGACCGCCATTAATCGGGACAGAACCGCAGAGGGCGGCAGTTCTTCCGGAATGACCACAACCAACACCTGGAGAGAGATGTTCATAGCCACGGGGTGCTCAAGTGGCGCCAAGGTCAGCCCTCTCCCTAGAGGGTGCTTGGATAACAGCCAGCTCGCCCGCTACTGACCTCCGCCGTTAATACGAGCTTGCACCTGCTGTAAAATCTCGTCTTCGCTTAACAAAATAACGCTACCTTGCCCAGTGGTGGCTCCGTCGCGACTAACTGGGGTTCCACTGGATGGACGAGCCTCTGGCTGGCGCACCCCCGTTAGGGCCTGCCGACCCAGGGTAAATCCCCACGATGCACTAACAACCCCTGAACCAATCATCAGGGACAACAGAATCAGGGTGAAAGCAACGGCAGGATTCATGGTGGAGCCTAGGCTGCGGCAAGTGGACACCTACTAGCATATCGATAGAACCAAATTTTGACCTATAAATCCTAGGGATGCAAGTCCTTTTTTTTGACTCCGATAATGAGTACTGGCTGGCAGAGATGTAACTCCCCTGGCCGAGGGGGTCGGGTGTCAGGTGCCGGGTATCAGGTATCAAGCAGGGTTGGCCGACTAATGCCACAACGGACTAGGACAATGGCTGGATAGCGAGAGGCTTCCCTTGTCAGGAGATGTCTTGGTCCAGGTGCCATGTAATGTTTAGACAAATTAGCCAAAAATTTTTGGCCATTGGCTGGAGACGCCATACAATAGTATTGACCTTAGCCAGGGTTGGCCGAGCGGATTAGGCAGCGAACTCATAATTCGCCTTAGGCAGGTTCAACTCCTGCACCCTGGATTTTATTAAAGCCGCTCAAAAATAAATTCTGTACCGACCGCTGGAGCCTGGCTGCTTGGCATGGTCAGCAGGCTGGTGTTAAAGGGGGTGGCCATGTCAGGCACCCGCAGGGTTGGATCGACCCCGGTTTGCAGCAGCATCAGATCCCGAACTGCGGCGGAGGTGGCGTGGCTATCCCACTCAATTTCTCGCTCGGGAAACCCAAAACCAACGATGCGAGCAGCCTGGCGGCTAATGGAGCGATTGCGATAGAAATCCCCCGAGTAGGTGGAAGTGAGCTCGTCCATGGCGTCGGGAATAGTTTGCCGGGGAGCTTCTTGGGCCCACCCAGCTGGGGCGGCGATCGCCGCTGCCGCCACCAGTGCCAAGCTTATCCCTGAAATGTGATTTAATTGAATGCCCATGGCCAAGCCTCCTCAACAACCCAATGTAACAGTACGATACGGTGGGATCTGGCTAAACTGCCCCAGGGTCATCCCCGATCGCGGTAGATACAGCCAGAATCTCCCAGTCCACGTCCTTTATAGCGCAACCCAGCCAAAACGGAACACCTCGGGCCAATAATTTCCAAGAGCAACCTCTGAGTACCGATAAGTACAGACACGTTAGAAACGGACACGTAAGTAAGACGAGATCTATGACCCAACTGCTGCTTGATATTCCGGCTCAGTCTTTGGTAAACCTGGGGCTAAAGGAGCTGCGATCGCGCCTGTTAGATTTAATTTGCCAGGGGGCCTACCAAGAAGGAGACTTTGTGCTTACCTCTGGTCAGCGCAGCAGCTACTACATTAATGGTAAGTTGGTCACTCTCCACCCCCAGGGGGCACTGATGGTGGGGCGACTGTTACTAGAACAAATCAATCCTGCTGCAGCCGGGGTAGCAGGGCTGACCCTAGGGGCTGACCCCATGGTCACAGCTGTGAGTCTGGTGGGGATGTACCGCGATCGCCCCCTGTTTCCCTTGATTATTCGCAAACAGGCCAAGGGCCACGGCACCAAAGCCTACATTGAAGGGGTACCGCTACCCCCTGGCAGTACCGTGACTGTCCTAGAAGATGTGGTCACCACGGGGCAATCAGCTTTGCAAGCGGTAGAGCGCCTCCAAGGGGCCGGGTATCAAGTGGATCAAATTTTAGCCCTGGTGGATCGTCAGCAGGGTGGGGCTCAGCTTTACCAAGACCAGGGGCTAGCCTTTACGGCCCTCTTTACCATCAACGATATCCAGGCTCACTGGGCCATGCTCAAGTCTCAGTAACGTCATTCCTGTGAATTCCGACCCTTTAAGCTCTTCTGCTCTCCCTCGACCAGACATTGGCTTTATTCCCACCCCCGCCGATGCCATGGCCGCGATGTTAACCCTGGCTGAACTGACCCCCCAAGACCAGGTCTACGATCTGGGCTGTGGTGATGGCCGATTACTGATTCAAGCCGCTTTGAATTACGGAGTATCGGGGGTAGGGGTGGATGTTAATTCCCAGTTGCTGGTTCAGGCTCGCGATCGGGCCTGGGAAACTGACACCGACCGCCAACTTACGTTTGTGCAGGGCAACCTGTTTGAGTTCCCCCTGCATAGGGCCACGGTGGTGCTGATTTACTTGTTGCCTCACCTGAACTTGCGCTTAAGACCTAGGTTGTTGACTCAACTTCCTCCAGGCAGCCGCATCGTCTCTCATCAGTTTGATATGGATGACTGGCCCCCCACTCATACCCTGGCCTTAGCACAATCTGAAGAAGATTCAGTGATTTATCGGTGGGATATTCCTAAGCGATTGCAGGTTTTTGAGCGACCCAGTATTTGCTCATAAAGTGAACTTGATTGGTCACCTCCTCAAAGCCTGCGGTAATCAGCCGACTATTGAGATCATCCGTCGTATAGTGGCGATAGTAAGGCTCATGGAACATGGCCGGGAAGTTGTCCATCATCACTTCAAATTCCGGGGAATCGACCCGTTGAATCGAGTCACAGAGCACTAGGGTTCCCCCCGGTTTGATCACCCGAAAGGCCTGATCAATCACATTTTGGCGAGCGGCGGCGGGTAACTCGTGGAATAAAAAGACACTGACTACCGCATCGAAGTAGTCATCCACAAAGGGTAATGCCTCCCCATTCGCTTGAATCAGTTGGGGTAGCACCCCCGGTTGGGCCGATAGGGTTTCGTTAGCCTTGCGCAGATAGGCCGGGGACAGATCAACCCCATACAGAGAAGCCTTGGGTAGCATGGCCCGAATCATACTGAGGGTACGCCCTGTACCACAGGCAACATCAAGAATTTTAGCCTTTTCCACCCCTGTTACCCCCGCTTTCAGCGAGGGTAGAATCCGCCGCCGCATTGGATCGGCATTGCCGTTAAACAAAATCTCCACCTGCAAGTCGTACAGGTGGGCCGATAAATCGCTGAGGTAGCCATCGGTCTGGTGGTGAAAATTTTGTAAGTAATACTGGGGATACCCAGAGGTATCAATGTCTTTTGCAAAGCTATGGTGATTGCGGTCAGTAGCCCGCTGCCAGATTTTGGGTAAATCTAGCCATACCAGGGGATAAAAGCGCAAGAAATCGTCCCAGGGGTTGTCAAACAGCAATTGCTTAGGATAGACACCTGCTTCGGCATCCTGCCAGTCCTGCTCTAGCAACGCTGCCATCCGTTGCTGGAGTCGCTGTAGCGTCTTCAGGTCCACTTCCTGGGTTTCGACGTTTTTAGGGGGCTGAAACGTCTTCATCAGGTTGTTGCTTAGGGTCTTGTGGGTAATCCCAAAGTATTGCTTACCCTGCTGGAAGGTCTGATAGGCCAGCTTCGTCAATGTGTCAGGCATACGACTTGGAAAATTATTTTCTCAAAAGAAATTTCAAAGACGTAAATAATTGTAACTAACTTCTCTCAGAAATGCTGCCACCCTATCTGTGCATCCACTTCATTATCATGCTCCCCCAGGGCGGACACACAGGTCCGCATCTGAAAAACGAAAAACGAAAACGGAAGAACGAAAATCCGTTACCATCCATTTTGCTGCTACTTGGTACAGCCCCATCCCTCACCCGTGGGTTACGGCGGGACTGGAGTGACCAGGCGATCGCCCTAACCCCGACCGCCTAACCCCGACCGCCTAACCCACGCTACGAATCCAAAATCCAAAATCCAAAATCTCCCCACCTCCGCCATTCCTGGCCAGGGCGGACACACAGGTCCGCCCCTACCCCATCCCCCCATCCCCCCATTTAAACCCCTACCCCTTGCCCTGGGCGGCACGCAGCTGCTGTTGAAAGGCGTCTGCATCCTGTAGCAGAGCCGCCTGCGCCAAGCTAGACTGCTCCCCTGACCCCAGCCACTTGATTTGCACCGTGCCCTGGGCCGCTTCGTCATCCCCCACAATCAAACAGGCGGCAGCCCCACTGCGGTCGGCCCGCTTAAACTGCTTGCCAAAGGCGGCTCCGCTCAGGTCTAGCTCGACAGCGATGCCTTTCTGGCGCAACTTTTGAGCCAATTGCAGGGCGTTGGCTTCAGCCCGATCGCCTCGGGATACCAGGTATACATCGGGGGCAGTGGCTGACGTTGGGGTCAGCATTGCCAGCAGCAGCGTTAAGCGCTCTAGGCCAATGGCCCAGCCCACGGCGGGGGTATGTGGGCCACCCAACTCCTGGACTAGGCCGTCATAGCGACCGCCGCCGCACACCGTAGCCTGGGCCCCGAGGTCATTGGACTGAATTTCAAAAGCGGTATGGGTATAGTAGTCGAGCCCCCGAACCAGCCGAGGGTTAAGTTCAAAGGTAATCCCCAGATCACTCAGTTGCTGACATACCCGTTCAAAGTGGTGCTGCGAGACATCACCGAGATAGTCCAAAATGCTGGGGGCATCTTGGGCGATCGCTTGGGTTTTGGGATCTTTACTATCTAGGATGCGCAGGGGATTACGGCTAAGGCGATCCTGGGAGTCGGCATCTAGGTCGGCCTTAAAAGGAGTGAGGTAGTCTACCAGCGCCTGCCGGTAGCGATCGCGGTCTTGCCGATCCCCCACCGAGTTCAGGTAAAACACCAGGTCTTGTAGCCCCAGGGTGGTGAGCAGGTCGGTGGCCAGGGCAATCACCTCCACATCAGCGCGGGGGTCAGAGCTACCCAGTACCTCCACACCGATCTGGTGGAACTGGCGCTGTCGCCCTTTTTGGGGCCGTTCATAGCGAAACATGGGGCCGCCATACCACAGCCGTTGCACCCCCCCTTGGGCATAGAGACTGTGTTGAATGTAGGCGCGCACCACCCCAGCTGTACCCTCAGGGCGCAGGGTACAGCTGCGATCGCCCCGATCGACAAACGTATACATTTCCTTGCCGACCACATCGGTTGCTTCCCCAATCCCCCGTTCAAACAACTGGGTTTGCTCAAAGGCAGGGGTGCGAATTTCCCGGTAGGCCGCCCGCCGAAAAATCTCCCTGGCAGTGGCCTCTACCCATTGCCAGACCTGGCTATCAGCCATTTTCAGATCTTTCCCCACCTGCTGGGGGATTGGCAAAATATCTTCGACTCCCGGCAGGGATTGAATCAGCTCCATGGATTTAATGATGACAACAAAAGATTAATGATTAGCGCAGGGGCACGGTTTGCGGTTTGCGGCTTGTCCGGCACCTGCGTAACCCACCCCTGCCCCTCCCAGGAGGGGATGCCGACACCCAAGACCCGACACCTAACACCTATTTTCTGCCTTCTGCCTTCCCCCTTCCCTCTAGGCTTCCTGGCTTTCTACCCCATCGGGAGTGGGCAAGACACAACAGTTGATTTCGTCAATGCATACCTTACCCGACTGCAAGGCCCAGCGAAACAGTTCAACCCGGTTGCCGGTTGCGGTTTTGGTCAAAATATTGCTGATGTGGTTATCAACAGTGCGCTTGCTGATTTCCAACTTTTCAGAAATTTCTTGGTTGGTCAGCCCAGACGCCACCAGCTCAACAATTTGCAACTCCCGATCAGAAAGACTTCCCTGACCATGGATTGGAGATGTGTCGTTGCTTGCCATACCAAATACTGTTCCTGTGGGTTGTGTATTTATGCTTATCTATCTATAACTATAGGCTGTTATTTCAGTTCCGGTAAGCTTTTTGGAGAATTCCAACCATGGCTAGATGCAACCGATATGCTTGGATCCTCGCAGTGGAGCGGTGGCTGCTATCCCTGGGAATCATACTGGGTTTGGGGCTGGGGTATGGGATACCGGTTGGGGCGGCTCCGGCGCCCCTTGAACCGGACAGCGAGATTGCCGAACCCGCACTACCTAGCAATCAGCCGGATGCCAGTGATATTCCCTCCGAAACTGTGAGCCGGTTTGTCAAGGCCTATTTGGCTGTAGTAAAGCTGATTGAATCAGAAGAGCCCAGTCTACAGCGGGCTGAAACTGACACAGAATCAAGGCAAATGCAGCAGGAGATCCAGGCCAAGGCGATCGCCCTGATCCAAGATCACGACCTTACCTTGCAAGCCTACTGGGAACTGCTGGGGCTAGCCAATAGCGATCCCGAGTTCCGAGAGCGGGTGCTGGCCCAGGTGGAAGAAGCGAGCCTTTAAATGAAGGCAGTACGCTAGTGGTCTGTCAAGACTAAAAATCAGGGTAAGTGCTTTGCAAAAGCCCTTTAATCTTCAGGGAGGTTGCTTCAACACATCAGGACCTTTCATCCCCTCCCACGGAGGGGTACCCGTTCGCGTTCGCGAAGCGTTCCGAGGAAAAGCGTTCCGCAGGAAAGTCCGGGGTGGTCCCCTCCTTTGGAGGGGTGCCCGGAGGGCGGGGTGGGTTCCTTCGGGCTTGCTTGACTCACCCCTACCCCTCCAAAGGAGGGGATTTCGGACCTTGATGCTACCAAATCTCTACATCTGGAAACCCTAAATTCAAGTCTTGACGCTGTACTAAGGCTGCACAAACTCTGAGGGGCGCCTAAAGTTTTCCACTGGCACATTGGCCAGAGCCTGCTGCATAAAGTCTCGCCATACCGGGGCTGCATAGGTACCGCCAGTGGCCCCTGACCGCATCGGAGTATTATTGTCATTGCCAATCCACACCGCCGTTGATAGCTGTGGCACATAGCCCACGAACCACACATCCCGCTGGGAGTCAGTGGTGCCGGTTTTACCCGCTGCCGGACGGCCAATTTGAGCCGCCGTGCCAGTTCCTCGGGCAATCACCCCTTGCATCACATCGGTTAACGACGCAGCTGCCCAGGGGTCAAGCACCAGTTGAGGTTGGGGGGTATTGTCGAGCAGCACATTACCGGTGCTGTCGGTCACCTGCACGATGAAGGTGGGGTCAGAGTGCCACCCATTGCTGGCAAAGGTGGCATAGGCCCCGGCCATTTCCATCGGGGTTAAATCCACAGCGCCTAGGGGTAACGAGGTGACTGGCTGCATCGGACTGCGGATGCCCAGGGTACGAGACACCTCAATCACCTGGTTAATGCCTACCGCCTGGCCCAATTTGACCGCTGGGACATTTCGAGACACTTCCAGGGCTTGCCGAATCGAAATATTTCCCATAAACGTTCCATCATAGTTTCTGGGGCTATAGGAACGGTAACCGTCTGGATAGCTAACCGGGGTGTCAGCGATGCTGCTAGAGGGGGTATAGCGCCCAGTGGCAAAGGCCGCGTAGTATACGAACGGCTTAAAGGCCGATCCCGGTTGACGATGGGCTTGAATGGCGCGGTTGAATTGGCTCTCCTGGTAATCGACACCGCCTACCATCGCTTTAACAAAATGGGTGCGAGGGTCAATCGCCACCAGGGACATCTGATCAGCAATGTGACGAATGCGGGCATTGTGACGCTGTACCGTGGCTTCTGCCATGTTTTGCATGGCTAGATCCACTGTGGTTTGCACCCGCATCCCCCCCTTCAGCACCGCGTCATGGCCAAACCGCTGCTTCAGTTCTTGAACCGCCGCCTCTGTGACATAGGGGGAAATACTGCTGCGGAAGGACTTAATTTCGCCAATGAGTAGAGGGGCAGCCTTGGCTTCTGCCTCTTCTTCTGGGGTAATCCAACCCAGTTGACGCATGCGATTCAGCACGATCGCCTGGCGCTGTTTGGTGTACTCGTAGTTGGTGAAGGGGCTGTAATTTTCTGGGGCTTGAATCAGCCCCGCCATCATCGCCGCTTCGGGCAGGTTAAGATCGCGAGCCGACTTATTAAAGTAGCTTTGGGCGGCGGTTTCCACGCCGTAGTTGTTATGCCCCCAATACACCTGGTTCAGATACATCTCTAGAATTTCTTCTTTAGAGAAGATCTGCTCTAGCCGCAGGGCCAGGACCGCCTCGGCCACCTTCCGGCTAATCGCCCGTTCGGGGGTGAGAAACAGATTTTTCACCAACTGCATGGTGATGGTGGACCCCCCTTCCACGGTGGCCCCCGCCTGGAAGTTGGCCATTACCGCCCGACCCACGCTGCTGGGGTTAATGCCATTGTGGGAGTAAAAGTAACTGTCTTCAATGGCTAGGACCGCCCGCTTGAGGTGGGGGGACATGTCCTCAATGTCGATCACTTCGCGGTTAGCTTCGTCATGCAAGCTAAACAGCAGGGTGCCATTGATGTCGTAGATATAGCTGGTTTCGCTGGGCACATAGTTCCTCAGTACCCTGACATCGGGCAGATTGCGGAAGCTAATGGCTAGCCCCACTAAACCCCCAGCCACAACGGCACTGGCAATCATCGTTGTTCCCAGCAGGGCTGCTGCTGACACCTGCCCCACATCTTGGATGTACTTCAGGAGGTTGGTGCCCCGGCGTAGGGGACGCGGTTGAGAGCGGCTTTTGTGGCGAATGGTATTTGTAGACACGCTGACTATCAAAGATAACTAAAACGACAGGGGTCAGGGGATATGCAGTGTGTGCAGTTAATCAGGGTAAGAGGGCATTATGACTGAATTCAATGCCTGTGGATTATACAGTCCTTAAATTATAGTGAGCTTTACCCAGAGCAGATGCGCAGATTTGCTGGAACTATAGCGCAGACTTTGGTAATTGGGTTACGTGGGTGGGCGGCTCCTCAACTGGCTCAGGGGAACGGGCAAAAAATTGACTGGGCTGACCATTCCCTAGGGGGATAATGGCGTTTATAATCAGTCCTTGGCCAGTTTTGGCTGGGGTTCTGCCCTGTCAAGTCTCCCCATGTGGTGACCTGTGGTCTGATGGCTGCGGGTAATGCCCTAGGTGGCCTCTGGTTATTGGCTTTGCCAGACTATGGTTGATCTTGGCAAACTTTTGTAAGGAAGACCTAAAGGTTCCAGAGAACTCCTGCACCGTTAGTTGATGTTTTTTTAGACAATCCATGGTGGATACCCCCTCGCTTGTTTCAGCCGATATGACCGCTTTGCCTGCGTCATTGCAGGGGATTTACCGGGGGGTGAGTGAAGTGTTTCCCCATCAACCTGAATCTGAGGATCCTGACCTAAATCTGACGGAACGGTTGCTCAGCTGCGATCGTCCCCTCCGCATCAAACTAGGCATTGACCCCACTGGGGCTGAGATTCACCTCGGGCATAGCATTCCAGTGCGCAAGCTGCGGGCATTTCAGGACGCTGGTCACACCGCTGTGTTGATCATCGGTGACTTTACCGCTCGCATTGGCGACCCTACAGGCAAATCAGAGGTGCGTCGCCAGCTGACCGCCGCAGAGGTGAAGGCCAATGCCCAAACCTATCTGGACCAAGTGCGATCAATCCTCGACTTTGAGACCCCTGGGCGGCTAGAGATTCGCTACAACTCGGAATGGCTGTCGGATTTAGACTTAGGCAAAATTTTAGAGTTACTGGGCACCATGACCGTGGGGCAAATGCTGGCTAAAGAAGGCTTCTCAGAGCGCTATGCCAAGGGAAATCCAGTGTTTTTGCACGAGTTCCTGTACCCGCTGATGCAGGGCTATGACTCGGTGGCGGTCCAATCAGATGTGGAGCTAGGGGGTACCGATCAAAAATTTAATATTGCTGTGGGTCGTGACCTACAGCGACATTTTGGCTTATCCCCCCAATTTGGCCTACTCATGCCCCTGTTGTTAGGGACGGATGGCCACCAAAAAATGTCGAAGTCGCTGGGCAATTATGTGGGGCTACAGGAAGATCCCCTGAGCATGTACTCCAAATTAGAGAAGGTGCCCGATACGCTGATTCGCGACTATTTTGAGCTGCTGACAAATTTTGACCTGGAGGCCTTGCCAGATAACCCCCGGGACTGCCAAAAGCAGCTGGCCCTGACGGTCACCCAGCAGTACCATGGTCTGGATGCGGCTGAGCGGGCACAACAGGCGGCGATCGCCCTAGTGCAAGGAACTGGAGCGGCGGCGACAGGGGTGCCTGAATTTTCCCTGGGGGCTGTCACCTTCCCGGCCAAGGCGTTTTACTTAGTTGGGGCTACAGGACTTTGTGCCAGTAGCAGTGAGGCCCGCCGCCAGATTCAAGGGGGGGCCGTGAAGTTAGACGGTCAAAAGCTGACAGATCCTAACCAGGTATTTGATACCTCTGCCCCGTTGGTGGATAAGGTCATGCAGGTGGGGAAGAAAAGATTTACGCGCCTGGTGCCCTAGCTAGCCGCAGGTTGCATCAGCACAGCCCATAGTTTTTCCCGTTCATCGGTGGATAGGGTTTGGGCAAATTGTTCCAAGTCCTGCTGGGTCATGGTACGGAGTACGTCGTGTAAGGTGCTGTACCCGGGGGTAGTACTGAGGGAGGGGGAAGGATGGGCCGTGGATTGGTTGGATGTTGGCGGCAGAGCACAATGGCCCCCCTCACAGTTCAGCTGGAGATCGTGCCAGATCATCGTAGGCAGGGTCCAACCCCGCTGTCCGTGCAGTTCATGTAACAGCACATCGGTTTCTAAAAAGGTTTTGGGAGATGGATAGACGGCTTCGGTCCAAGCGTGGGGAACAGTAAAACCGTCAAAATGCTGACGATAGGCCTCTGAATCTAGCAGCTCAGTGATGAGTGCTTTGGGGCCTTGGCGCATAAGAATGTCGCAATATTGATGCATTTCCTCAGTGTCTTTGAGGGCACGACCAATAAAGTGCTTAAAGCAGGTTTCAAGGAATTTGAGGTTTGATGATTTGTCGTAAAATTCGTGGAGCACTCCACAAGGCGGGACGTTAAGGGGTTAATTGTCGTGTATCAATAGATACTTGTAAAGAAAAGCTCTGCGG